>UQZR01000042.1 GCA_900545585.1 uncultured Eubacteriales bacterium | reverse complement strand
CGGATCGCCTGCACTCCTATCCCCGCTGCCGCTCCTGCGTACCGCGCGAAAACTTTCTTCTCTCGCGCCGTACAGAGGAAGTGCTTTACATCCTACATACTTTTATATTCTGCGGCCCGAAGGGCCGCACCTATGCCGCTGTTGGCAAAAGCGGGTCGCTCCGGAGAGCGAAATGTCCCCGCCCCGCGCCTCCGCACAAAACGATACCCCTCCGGCAGAGCCGGAGAGGTATCGCAATTCACATGATCTCAAAACTTGTCCTTGTTGAAGATGCGCAGGATCTCGTCGAAGGACTTATCCATCTCGTCCTGGGCCTGCTCGCCCTTCACCTCATCCAGCGGCTGCAGCACAGGCTTCTTCTCCGCCTGTGCCTGCGCAGTCCCGCCATTGGAGGTGATGCGCGCCTCCTGCTGCTCCTCGTCGAAGCCGGTGGCGATGACGGTGACGCGGATCTCGTCGTCCAGCGTTTCGTCAAACGTGGCGCCGAAGATGGTGAGCGCGTCGGGATGCACGGCCTGCTGCACCAGCGTGGCCGCCTGCTCCACCTCCTCCAGACCGATGTCCATGGAACCGGTGACGTTGATGAGCACGCCCTTGGCGCCGTTGATGGAGGTCTCCAGCAGGGGGGAGGAAATCGCCATACGCGCGGCCTCCTCGGCCTTGCCCTTGCCGGCCGCACGTCCCACGCCCATGTGGGCCAGACCCGCATCCTTCATGATGGCCGTCACATCGGCGAAGTCCAGGTTGATGAAGCCGGTGTCGCGGATCAGATCGGAGATGGACTGCACCGCCTGGCGCAGCACGTCGTCGGCGATCGCAAACGCGTTGGCGAACGTGATCTTCTGGTCGGTGGCGTACTTCAGCCGCTCGTTGGGGATGATGACCAGCGAGTCCACCTTGCTGCGCAGCTCCTCGATGCCCTGCTCGGCCTGGGCCATGCGCTTCCGCCCCTCAAAGCCGAAGGGCTTGGTCACCACGCCCACGGTGAGGACGCCCGCCTCCCGGGCGATCTCCGCCACCACGGGAGCCGCACCGGTGCCGGTGCCGCCGCCCATACCGGCGGTGATGAACACCATGTCGGTGCTCTCCAGCGCCTTGGCCATCTGGTTGCGGCTCTCCTCCGCGGCCTTGCGGCCCACCTCAGGGTTGGAGCCTGCGCCCTTGCCGCCGGTGAGCTTCTCTCCGATCTGGATCTTATAGTTCGCGCTGGAAGCGTTCAGCGCCTGCTTGTCCGTATTCACTGCCACAAAGTCCACGCCCTGGGCGCCGGAGCGCACCATGCGGTTGACCACGTTATTGCCGCCGCCGCCGACGCCGACCACTTTGATGCTGACGACGTTTTCCGGACCGGTCTCCAATCCAAAAGCCATGTTGGTTCCTCCTGCCACAATTTGTATCGAAAAGACAGTTTCTCTGTGCGTAATTCTATATCTTGTGCTATAACTTATATTCTATTACGGAATGATAGACCCGTCAAGTGTTCCTGCGGAATTTGTCCATCTTTTTCCCGTCAGGAGGGGATAAAGCTGGCCTTCCCGTCCTGCGTCATATCGATGGTGCCCTTTTCATTGGCCTCCAGCTTCTCCACCACTGCCGCCAGATAGTCCAGCTTGTAGTCGAAGTCGGCATTCCACAGGAATTCCACCTGGAACCGCCCCATGTACTGCATGGTGATGCGCGCCGCATCGGACAGATCGATGACCTGCACTTCGTGCAGCATCCCCTTATCGTCCAGCAGCACCAGCATGCTCAGCAGCTGGTCCAGCACGGCCTGCTGCGTGGCGGAGGCCCGTGCTTCGCTGCCTACCTGGGGATTCAGCAGCGTCAGCCCCTCGATCTGGATGTACTGGCTCCATTTGGCAGCGCTGACGGTATCCACGATGTTGCCCCTGTCGCACAGGAGGTACACCGTGCCGTCCTGCTTGATGGCCACAGGGTCGCGGCACTCCGTGACCTGCACCACCAGCTTGCTGGGCAGCACCCGCCGGAACTGCACCGTTTCCACGTAGGGCAGCTGCTGGCGGATGCGCGCCGCCGCATCGTACTTGTTCAGGAAAAACAGGTTGTCGCCCGCCTTGATCTGGGCCGCCGCGGCGATCTGCTCGTTGGAATAGCGGCTGTTGCCGCTGATCTCAATGTCATCGATCCTGAAGAACATGGCCAGCGCAAGGCCGATGGCGCCGCAGATCAGCACGAAGGCCAGCAGCTTATAGAGGAAAGCGAAGCTCCCTTTCCGCCGTTTGCGATTGTACCGTCTGCGTCGCGCCATGCCTGAAACTCCTTACTCCGTATTCTGCCGGACCCTTGCGCCCAGCCCTGCCAGATCGCCGGCCAGGTCCGCGTAGCCCCGCTGTATATGCCTGCACTGATGGACGGCGGAGCGCCCCTCCGCCTGTAAGGCCGCGATGACCAGCGCCGCCCCGCCCCGCAGGTCGGCGGCAAACACATCGGCGGCGTGGAGCCGCTCCACCCCGCATACCACGGCCACCCGCCCCTCCACGCGGATATCGGCGCCCATGCGCTGCATCTCCGCCGCGTGGCGGTAGCGGCTCTCGAAAATGTTTTCCACAAATACCGTGGTGCCCCGGCTCCGCAGCAGCGCCGCCATCAGGACGGCCTGGCAGTCGGTGGGGAACCCCGGATAGGGCGCGGTCCGCACCGGTGTCACCGCCTGTAACCGCCCCTCGCTGCGCAGCCGGATGTCCGTCTCGCCGCAGTCGATCCGGCACCCCGCCTGCTGTAAGGCGGTGGTCACCGTGGCCAGATGCCGGTAGTCCGTCCCCCGCAGCAGGATGTCCCCGCCGCAGGCCGCCGCCGCGCATAGATAGGTGGCCGTCACGATCCGGTCGGGTATGACCCGATGGACGCACCCGTGCAGAGGCCTGCGCCCCTCCACCGTAATGACGGATCCACCCGCGCCGCGCACCTCCGCGCCGCAGGCACACAGGAAGTCCTGCAGATCCGCGATCTCCGGCTCCCGCGCTGCGTTGGTGATGACCGTGACGCCCTCGGCGCCGCAGGCCGCCAGTATGGCGTTCTCCGTGGCGCCCACGCTGGGGATGGCCAGCACGATCTGTCCGCCCCTGAGATGCCTGCCCTGACAGTACAGCTTACCGCCGCTTTCCTCGATGGACGCGCCCAGCGTCCTGAGCGCCGCCAGGTGCAGGTCGATGGGCCGCGGCCCCAGCTCACAGCCCCCGGGATAGCTGAGCTCCGCCCAGCCGCATCGGGCCAGAATGGCCCCCAGAAAGATGACGGATGACCGCATCCGCCGCATCAGCGTCTGGGGGATGTCGCATCGGGTCAGCACGCTGCTGTCCACCAGCAGATCCCCGTCCTCCCAGTCCGCGCTGCATCCTAAGTACCGCAGGATATCCGCCGCCGCGTCCACGTCGCTCAGACGCGGACACCGCCGGATGCGGCATGCCCCGCCGCACAGCAGCGTGGCCGCCAGAACAGGCAGTACGCTGTTCTTGGCTCCCTGCACCACCGTCTCGCCGCTGAGCCGGTGGCCGCCCTCAATGGTGATCGACCCCATAAAACCCCTCCCGCCCTTTGATACGCCATTGTATGAAAGGACGGGCTGCGGGTGTGCATGCCCTACCGGACCAGGGCCATCACCGTGTCATAAATACGCTCCGCGGCGTCAGGGATGCCCAGCTGGGCCATGCCCTGCTTCATCCGCGCCTGCGTCTCGGGGCTGCGGAGGATGTCCGCCGCCGCGTCGTACAGCGCCGCGCCATTGGCCTCGCTCTCCAGCAGGACCCTGGCTCCGCCGTGGGCCTCCAGCAGCCGTGCGTTCTTCTCCTGATGGTTGTTGGTGACGTAGGGGGAGGGCACCATGATGGCCGGCATCCCCAGCGCCGTCAGCTCACTGATGGTGGACGCGCCCGCGCGGCAGATGACCAGATCCGCCGCCCGCATCACCGTGGCCATGTTGTAGATGTACTGCCGCACATCCAGATCGGGGCACAGCGCCAGCTCCCGCTGCCGCAGGGCCGTTTCCATGGTCTCCCAGCCGCTCTTGCCCACCGCGTGGACGTGGTGGAAGGGGAAGCCGTTCTCCCGTTCCTTTTCGAACATATCCAGCATGGCCTCGTTCATGTGGCTGGCGCCCAGACTTCCCCAAAAGGATACCACAACCGGCCGCCCGTCGTCAAAGGCCAGATTCTGCCGTGCCTCCAGAGGCGTTTTCTCGAAGAAGTCGCCCCGCACCGGCGTACCCGTCACCATGATGCGCTCAGGGTGCCGGTAATGCTGGCGGCAGTCCTCAAATCCCACCATGATCACATCGGCATACTCCTCCAGCATGCGGGTGGTGAGCCCGGGCACCGAGTTGCTCTCGTGTACCGCCGTGGGGATGTGGGCCCGAGCCGCCGCCTTCACCATGGGAAAGCTGGCGTAGCCGCCGGTGCCCACCACCAGATCGGGCCTGAACTCCCGCAGGATGGCCTTGGCCGCAGGCCCCGAACGGGCCAGCGCCCCTGCGGCGTGAAGATTGTGGCGCATGGCCTCCGGCCGCATGGACCGGCGGAAGCTGTCCACCTCCACGGCGGCGTAGTCGTAGCCCGCCTTGGCCACCAGCTCCCGCTCCATGCCGTCGGGGGTGCCCACGAACAGCACGGCGGTCTGGGGGTCACGCTGCCGCATGAGCCCCGCCAGCGCCAGCGCCGGGTTCACATGTCCTGCGGTGCCCCCGCAGGTGAAAATAACTCTCATCCTGAAAACTCCGTTTCTGCTTCGATGTTTTATGCCTCCGGCGGCCATATTTCTTTCAACAGCGAAAGAAATATGGAAAAGAACGCCGCCCAAAACCAATGGTTTTGGATTTCCCTTGTCCGATTACGACTGCGGTATAAAAAGGTTCCGCATCGAATCGCGTGTACGTCTCTCCCCGCTGCCGCTTCCATCTTCCGCGCGGGTGGCGTGCTATGACAGGCTCCGGGACTCGGCGATAAGAGCCGCTGCCGCTCCCGTGTTCCGCGCGGCAGTGCCTTACTGCGTAGGAGCCGGCGTTCCCGACGGCCCGTTGCTCGTTCCTTTCATGCCTCTGGCAGGGATATTTCGCGCTCCGGCGCGACATCCTTTTGCCCGCGGCGGCAAAAGGATGCAAAAACGCCGCCAAAGACCCATGGTCTTTGGAATTCCTTTACGCCGAACGTGATACGACGCAAAAAGGCCCATAAGGAATCGCCTCCGCTCCTCTCCCCGCTGCCGCTCCCACGCACCGCGCGGGTGGCGTGCTATGACAGGCTCCGGGACTCGGCGATAAGAGCCGCTGCCGCTTCCATGTTCCGCGCGGCAGTGCCTTGCTGCGTAGGAGCCGGCGTTCCCGACGGCCCGTTGCTCGTTCCTTTCATGCCTCTGGCAGGGATATTTCGCGCTCCGGCGCGACATCCTTTTGCCCGCGGCGGCAAAAGGATGCAAAAACGCCGCCAAAGACCCGTGGTCTTTGGAATTCCTTTACGCCGAACGTAATACGACGCAAAATGGCCCATAAGGAATCGCCTCCGCGCCTATCCC
>UQZR01000041.1 GCA_900545585.1 uncultured Eubacteriales bacterium | reverse complement strand
CCGCCAGTGAAAATGCGGATGTGGTCGCCGTCGGGAATGCGGAACAGCTCCTTGTAGCCGGGCGTGATAAACCGGATACCCTGTTTGGCCTTTTCCATGTGGTGTTCCAGGAATCGGGAAACGTAGGCGTAGAGGTAAAAGTTGTAGTCTCCATAATTGGGATTGCACCGGAGCATATAGGTGTGCTGCGGCGTCCGCACCTTAAAACCATACTCGGCGCAGTAGTTTCCCTCAAACTCAGCCTCCGGGTTCTGATAGCGTCCAGCTTCATCTTGTAGGCAAACGCCTTTTCCGAGGGCAAAATCTGCTCCCGCTGCAAGTTGGAGTCCACCATGATAATCGTGGCTTCATCATCAGTGAGCTGCCGCACAATACAGGGGATTTCCGCAAGCCCCGCTAAATCCGCCGCCTTTTTCCTACGGTGTCCGGCCACCATCTCATAGCCGCCCTCTGGCTTGGGGCGCACCAGGGTGGGGACCAAAACGCCGTACTGCTTCACGCTTTCCGTCATTTCCTGCATGGCTTCATCCATACGGACCTTAAAGGGGTGATTCGGAAAGTCGCTGATCTCCGCAGGCGAAAGATTGACAATCTTTTCAAGCCGCGCCTCGGCTCGTTCTTCCTCCGTGGAAAACAGGTCATCGACTGAGGGAAGATTGAAGTTTAGCCCGCTGCTTTTCGCCATCCGCCAGCACCTCCTTTGAAAAATCCGCGTAAGCCTGGGCCACCTTGCTCCCCTTGTCGTAGGCGTAAATGCTCTTGCCTGCGGCGCTGATTTCTGCGGCTTTGATGGCTACGGGAATCTCGGAACGATAAATTTTCAATACGTTCCCGTAACTCTGCCGCAGGGTATCCGCTGTCTGTCTGGCAAGGTTTGTGCGCCCATCCACCAGAGTGAGCAGCACCCCGTCCACCTTCAGGGCCGGGTTGATCTGCCGCTTCACCTTGCCTATGGTTTTCATAAGCTGGGTCATGCCCTTGGCGGGGAGATAGTGGGCCTGCACCGGGATAATCACGCTGTCTGCCGCTGCCAGGGCGTTGATCGTAATCATGCCCAGGGAAGGCATACAGTCGATGAGAACCACATCATAGTGCTTCTTGGCTTCATTGACATAGGTTCTAAGCGTAAACTCCCGGCTCATGGCGTTGACCAGGCTCATTTCCAGTGCGGACAGCTCAATGTTGGCGGGCATAAGGTCTACACCCTCGCTGTGGTGCAAAATGCCCTCATCCGTGGTGAATGGCTCATCCCGGATCACTTTTTCCATGGCGGTGGCCAGGGTGGTGGACAGGCTGTCCTGGTTTTGCCAGCCCAGGCAGGTAGTGAGGTCGCCCTGGGGGTCTGCGTCAATGAGCAGCACCTTTTTCCCCAGACGGGCTAAACCAATGCCCAGGTTCACCGTCGTGGTGGTTTTGCCTGTGCCGCCTTTCTGGTTGGCCAGCGCGATCACGCGGCCATCCCTGGGGCGGCTTCTTTGTTCCGGCATTTTCATGTCCTCCTTCTTCGTAGATTTAGCCGCCCGTTGGCAAGACGAACGGCTATGTATGGGGGAGTCTGAAAGATGGGCATGAAAAAAGCCGCTTACTCTTGCTGAAAAGAATAAGCGGCTCATCAAGCAGCGATATGTAATTTTACATCTTCTTCACCGGGGCGCACATGGCTTTGAGCAGAAGTTCATCCAGGCAGCCGGTGTCCCGGTTTTCACGGAGCATGGTATTGCGCAGGTGATTCAGGCTCTGGATCACAATGCTGTTCTCGGCGGGGGTGAGGGTTATCTTAAATTTCCGTTTTTTCATAGGGCGTTCCTCCTTTACGCTTTCAGTATATATGGAAGGAACGCTACGCCGCAAATGTGCGAGAGTTCATCCACTTGAAACACAGCAGCGGCAACTCAGAAGGACAAGATAAACTGGATTCGGTTTGGTCAAATCCTGACAAATCAGGACATCCCCTTCAAAAGAAAAACCTCTCACACAGGCCGTCATGGGATCGAAAAAATGAAGGGGAAAATGCCCTCTAAAACACCCCGATTTCGGCTCGCAGTTGCCCCATTTTTTAATCATAACGGGGTCAAAAAGGGCCTGTTGCCCCATTATTAATCAAGAAAAACCGGGTCAGGCGAGGTCAAATCCTGCCAAAACCAGACAAAGGACAACAGACTTTTTGGAAAGGAAAAAGCCCGGAAAACCGCATGGTTCCGGGCTTTTTGAGCATTTTTGAATTGGTTTGTCGGGCCTGTTATCTCTTGGAGAACTGAGGCGCGCGACGAGCGGCTTTGAGGCCGTACTTCTTGCGCTCCTTCATACGAGGATCGCGGGTCAGGAAACCGGCCTTCTTCAGGATGGCGCGGTACTCGGGATTCACCAGCAGCAGGGCGCGGCTGATGCCGTGACGCAGAGCGCCGGCCTGGCCGGACACGCCGCCGCCCTCGACGGTGGCAACGATGTCCACCTTGCCCAGGGTGTTGGTGGCGTTCAGGGGCTGACGGACCACCATCTTCAGAGTCTCCAGACCGAAGTACTCGTCGATGTCGCGGCCGTTGATGGTGATGGAGCCGGTGCCGTTCTCAAACAGGTGCACGCGGGCAACGGAGGACTTGCGGCGGCCAGTGCCGTACTTGTAGGGGTTCTTGGACTGATACATTCTCTTTCTCCTCCTTACTTGACCAGCTCGGGCTTCTGAGCGGCATGATCGTGCTGCTCGCCGGCATAGATGTGCAGACGCTTCAGAGAGTCCTTGGTGACGATGTTGCGGGGCATCATGCCGCGGACGGCCACGCGCATGGCCAGCTCGGGCTTGTCCTGCATCAGGATGCGGTACTTGGTCTCCTTCAGACCGCCCACCCAGCCGGAGTGGGTACGATAGTACTTCTGCTCCATCTTGTTGCCGGTCAGGATGGCCTTGCCGGCGTTGATGACGATGACGTTGTCGCCGCAGTCGGCATGGGGGGTATAGGTGACTTTGCCCTTACCGCGCAGCAGGTCGGCCACGATGACGGCGGTCTTGCCCAGAGGCTTGCCGGCGGCGTCAACGACGTACCACTTGCGCTCGATGTTGGCCTTGTTTGCCATGAAAGTGGACATGGTTTTCTTCCTCCAATTTATTATAATGTATGCTTTACATTTCCGTGTGCCCTTGCTAAAATCGGGACAGAGAAAGCGCACTGAACGCGCAATGATATTTATAGCATAGCGCGGAGAGAATGTCAACATTGATTTGATTTACGGCAAGAACATCTGCTGTTTTCTCTTTATAGCTCTGTTTTTCTCTTGTTTTCTTAAAACGCAAATTCATTTTTTACGGGAGGGATGCCGCGTGCAGCATATCCTGGGCCTGGTCCGGCGCTGTGTGGAGGACTACAACATGATCGAGGCGGGAGAGACCGTGGCCGTGGGCGTATCCGGCGGCAAGGACAGCCTGCTGACGCTGGCGGCGCTGGCGCGGCTGCGGGAATTCTACCCCAAGCCGTTTGAGGTGCAGGCCATCACGCTGGAGACGGGGATGCCGGGCATGAGCTTTGAGCCGGTGGCGGATTACTGCGAAAAGCTGCACGTGCCGTACATCCGCATCGCGGTGCCGGTGTACGACATTGTGTTTCAAGAGCGGCAGGAGAAGAACCCCTGCTCCCTGTGCGCCAAGCTGCGGCGGGGCAGCCTGAATACGGCCCTGACGGAACGGGGCATCCATAAGATCGCGCTGGGCCATCACTACGACGATGCGGTGGAGACCCTGTTGATGAACCTGCTGTTCGAGGGACGGCTGGGGTGCTTCCAGCCGGTGACGTATCTGGACCGGACGGGCATCACCCAGATCCGGCCCCTGCTGTACTGCCAGGAGGCGGACATCCGGCGCATGGCGGCAAAGCTCTGTCTGCCGGTGGTGAAAAATACCTGCCCTATGGACGGGCACAGCCGTCGCCAGGAGGTGAAGGAGCTTATCGCATCGCTGGAGGAGCGGTACCCCGATCTGAAGAAGAAGCTGTTCGGTGCGGTGCAGCGCTATCCGCTGTACGGCTGGGATCTGACGAAGGAGGAGCGGTGACATGAAGCGGCTCTATACGCCCTGGGGCGAGGCGGTGGATAAGACGTGCCCCCTGCCGGAGTACCCGCGGCCCCAGCTGGTGAGGGACAGCTATCTGTGCCTCAACGGCCTGTGGGACTATGCGGTGGAGGACGGGGACGGGCAGACCCGCCGCAGCACCGGAAAGATACTGGTGCCCTTTGCGCCGGAGAGCCTGTTATCCGGCTGCGGCTTCCAGCTGCGAAGCGGCGAGACGCTGCGGTACGAGCGGACGTTTACCCTGCCGCAGGGCTTCCGGCGGGAGCGGGTGCTGCTGCACTTCGGCGCGGTGGATCAGTGCTGCCGCGTGCTGGTGAACGGGCAGGAGGCGGGCCGCCATGAGGGCGGCTATCTGCCGTTCTGCCTGGACGTGACGGCGCTGCTGAATAACGGCGAGAACCGGCTGACGGCGGCCGTCACCGACGACGCCGCAGGCGGCGTGTACGGTATGGGCAAGCAGCGCTATCAGCGGGGCGGCATCTGGTACACCGCCACCAGCGGCATCTGGCAGACGGTGTGGCTGGAGAGCGTGCCGGGGAACTACGTGAAAAACATCCGGCTGACGCCGGATCTGGACGCGGGAGTGCTGCGCTGGCACATCGAGGCGGACGCGGCGGAGGGCGCCTGCGTCACGGTGCGGGCCGGCGATACGGTGATCGCGGAGGGCCGGGCCGATGAAAACGGCGATGGCGTGTCCGTCATTCCGGCGGCGCACCTGCGGCCCTGGTCGCCGGAGGACCCGTTTTTGTACGACGTGAACATCACGCTGGGAGAGGACCGCGTCGCCAGCTATTTCGGCATGCGGAAATTCTCCCTCGTGGAGCATCAGGGGCGGCAGGTGCTGGCCCTGAACAACGAGCCGTATTTCCAGACGGGGCTGCTGGATCAGGGGTACTGGTCCGACGGACTGTACACCCCGCCATCGGACGAGGCCATGGTCTACGACATCCGCACCATGAAGGAGTTGGGCTTCAACATGCTGCGCAAGCACATCAAGATCGAGCCGCTGCGGTGGTACTACCACTGCGACCGGCTGGGGATGCTGGTGTGGCAGGACATGGTGTCCGGCTTCGAGAGCTTTGAGCCGCTGTACACCCAGGTGCTGCCGTTTCTCGGCGTCCATCTTAAGGACGCGCCCTCCCGCCGGTTCGGCAGGGCCGGTGAAGCGGGGCGGAGGCAGTACGAGCGGGAGCTGGAGGGCACCGTGGAGCTGCTGCGAAACTGCGTGAGCCTTTGCCTGTGGGTACCGTTCAACGAGGGCTGGGGCCAGTTCAACGCGGCGCGGATGGCGGAGAAGGTGCGCGCACTGGACCCCACGCGGCTCATCGACCACGCCTCCGGCTGGCACGATCAGGGCGCGGGGGACCTGCGATCCTATCACGTGTACTACAAGCCTGTGCGGATGAAGCACGATGGGCGTCGGGCCCTGGCGCTGACGGAGTTCGGCGGGTACAGCCTGCCGGTGGCGGGGCACTATACCACGGAGAAGTCCTTCGGCTATCGGGCGTACAAGGATGCGGACAGCTGGATGGACGCGGTGGAAAAGCTGTACGAAAACGAAGTCATCCCCCTCATCGCGTCCCAGGGGCTGTCAGCGGCAGTCTATACCCAGGTCAGCGATGTGGAGGATGAGGTCAACGGGCTTCTGACGTTCGACCGGCGGGTGTGCAAGCCCGATGCGGACCGCATGCGGCGGATCAACGGGAAGCTGAGACTCTGACGGGGACGCTATACCAGCACCCACTTCAAAAGCAGCAGCAGGCCCAGTCCGGGGACGCCCAGCACGCCGATGGTCAGGGCGTTGAACAGGTTCAGGCCCAGGGACATGCCGGTGACGGCGGTGGTGAGATTCAGCAGCCACAGAGCGCAGAAGCCCAGGGCGCTGTTGATAAGTACACGCAGCGCCAGCTTCAGCGGCTGACGCAGCAGGCGCAGGCAGGCCACCAGCAGAAACAGCAGCACCAGCCCCAGCGCGCATTTCTCTATGAGCGACATGTGTCCCCTCCTTTCATGGCGCCGGCAGCCATGCAGGGGGTCTCCTCCGGCGCGGAGGCGGCCGCCGCAGCAGCCTGTACCGGTCGGGCGCGGGGAATGGCGGAGGGCACCGCCTCACCGCTGAGCTCCTTGATGCGGCGCAGCAGGTAGTTGCAGCGGGCCTTCAGGGCGCTGATCTCGTAGATACTGGCTTCGATGAGCTCCGAGTCGCAGACACAGTTGAAGCGGGTGTAGGCGTCCTTCAGAGCGTCGGTAGTGCGGAGCAGCTCCTGCTTCAGATCGCGGAGCGCAGGATCGGTGGTGGGTCGTTTGGCCATGGTGATTCCTCCCGTCATATACAGTGTACGGATAGTTTGGACAAATATGACCGGCGTTAATCAGGGGCGACAGCGTTCCCCCGGAAAGGACAGACATGGAGCATCGGGACTATATGGAGCAGGCGTTGGCCCTGGCACGGGAGGCGGCGGCCCACGGCGAGGTGCCGGTGGGCTGCGTCATTGTGAAGGACGGTGAGGTTATCGGACGGGGCCGGAACCGGCGGGAAGAAAAGCAGGCCGTGTACTCCCACGCGGAGATGGAGGCCATGGCCCAGGCCAACGCGGCGCTGGGCTCCTGGCGGCTGGAGGGGTGCGACCTGTACGTGACGCTGGAGCCCTGCCCCATGTGCGCGGGGGCCATTATCAACGCGCGGGTGGCGCGGGTGTTCTACGGCGCACGGGACGCGGCCATGGGCGCCTGCGGCGGGGTGCTGAACCTCTTTATGGAGGCATTCCCCCACCGACCCCAGTTGGTGGGCGGCATCTGCGGGCAGGAGAGCCGCGCTCTGCTGAGTGCGTTTTTCGCGGCCATGCGGGAGAAATAGGAGGTAAATCGGCGGGGCCCTGCCCCGCCGATTTTGCGATTTATGCCTCCGGCGGCAAAAGGAATATTCCGCGCTTCCGAGCGCGGGTCACTTTTTTCGGGCTTTTGCCTCCGGCGGCCCCATTTCTTCCAACAGCGGCAGGAGAGGGTTCCGCGTCCCCGAGCGCGGGTCACTTTTGGCCACAGCCCCAAAAGTGACCAAAAGGTCTGCTTGAAACCGCAGGTTTCAAGACTTCCTGCGCGGCTGGAGTACGCCGG
>UQZR01000040.1 GCA_900545585.1 uncultured Eubacteriales bacterium | reverse complement strand
ACCTGGACATCAACGTCTTTGCCGCGCTCGGCTCCATCGACCCCGCCAGCCTGAAGGACATCCCCGCCAACGTGGAATTCGGCCAGATGGTGCCCCAGCTGGATATCCTGTCCCAGGCGTCGGTGTTCATCACCCACGCCGGCATGGGCGGCACCGGCGAGGCCATTTATTATGGCGTGCCCATGATCGCCATTCCCCAGATGGAGGAGCAGGCCATCACCGCCCGCCAAATCAAAAAGCTGGGCCTTGGCTGCGCCTTTCTGGATAAAAACGCCATCACCAGCGAGGGACTGAAAGCAGCTATCGTCAAGTTGCTGACCGAACCTTCTTATAAGGAGACGGCCCACGCCTTCAGCGAGGATATGCGGAGCCTGGGCGGGGCCAAGGCATCGGCCAGAGCACTAATGGAATTTCTGTATCGGTAAGATTTGCATGATTTTCTGCATGAGAAAGCTAAAAATCAAAGGAGAAGTTTACGAAAAAAGTATTTGCTGCAACACTAGCATTAACGACTCTGGCAAGCGGAATCCTTGTGCCGACTTCCGTCGCGGCCGCGCCGGAAGCCGATTCGGATGTGGTGGCTCAGGAAAACAGGCTGTAGGACTGGGTGCAGAAAATCAAGTATGCCCTAATGCTGGCGGTTGCACCAGATGTGCCACTGCGGGAGACGCCAGCTGGCGTAATGGATGCGCCATTTGAGCACAACGACGATACTACCATGATGACGGTGACTAAAAACATCCTGCTGGCCCATGGTCGGACGGTACAAGTGCTGCGGAAAAACTGTCCCGATGCGAAAGTCGGCATTGCCCCCACCGGAGACTGCTGCCTGCCCAAGGATGGCAGCCCGGAAGAAGTGGAAAAGGCGCAAGCCAAGTCCCTTTCGCACTACCCCGGCTACATCATGTCCAATACTTGGTGGGCTGACCCTGTATTTTGGGGCCGCTACCCCGAATGGGCCAGGGAGAAGTTTGGGGATATTATCCCACCTTGCAGCGCACTGTCAAGGATTCCGGCTGGTGGTATAGAGATGTGATCGCCGGGAACGGCAGCAACTTGTAAAACATCATTTTTTGAAAAGTGAGGGCTTATTACAATGAAACGCAAAGAAATTTTGGACCGGATGGGGCTGTGCCTGCCGCCAGATAAACAGATTCGCGTTGTCATCTCCAGCGACGTCAGCAATGAGGCGGATGACCCATTCGCTATTGTCCATCAGCTTTTGACCCCCATCTTCGATGTACGCGGGGTAATTGCCACCCACTACGAGGGCAAGACCCGCGGCGACCGGCGGTCGATGGAGAACAGCTACCGGATGCTGACCGCCCTAATGGCAGCCACCGGGATGACTGACGTGCCCATGCTGCGCGGCTGTGCGGTACCGCTTGCCGGTGAGCTTGACGTTCCGGACGCAGAAGGGGTCCGCTTCCTGATTGAGGAAGCACAGCGTGACGATCCCCGTCCCCTATATGTGACAGTACAGGGCGCGCTGACCGACGTGGCCGCCGCTCTCAACCGCTGCCCGGCCATTGCCGGGAAGATGACGGTGGTCTGGATCGGCGGTATGCCTTACCCCAAGGGGGGCTGCGACTTCAACATGAAGCAGGATCTGGCAGCCGCACGCGCCGTCTTTGGCAGCAAGGTGGCACTCTGGCAACTCCCGGTCAATGTTTACGGCACGGTGGAGGTAACGATGGCCGAAATGGCCCTCAAAATCCGCCCTTGCGGCACGGCGGGGCGCTACTTATACGACCTGATGGAACAATATAACCTCACTACCGACGAACCGTATACTCTGCGCAAGGGGGAGAGCTGGAATTTTGGTGATTCGCCGGTGGTGGCGGCCCTGCTGGGCTGCGACTTGCGGCAGAATTTCCACATGGAACCCGCCCCCGTCCTCGCGGACGGTGGGCGCTATCTGCCTGGGAGTGGGCGGGCTATCCGGGTCTACGATTCAGTGGACGTGCGCTTTTTGCTGGAGGACTTTTTTGCAAAGCTCGCTCTCTGCTATGGGCCGAGGACAAACAAAGCGTGAAGCCGCGCCGCTTGGGTGCAAACTGACAAATCCTGTTCCTGTTTCCTGTCAAAAATGACGAAGCCAAGGACGTGCAGGGCCGGCTATCGTTTTTGACGGCGGCAAAAAACTTCGTGGAAAAACCGGCGCGGAACTGGTACACTGGTAGTGTCAGAAAAGAGTGTGCGTGATCGAAAGGAGTAGGGAAAAATGAAGATTATTTTCCGGGCCGACGACCTGGGTTTCAGTGAGGCGGTCAATTATGGCATCCGCAAGGCCATCGTAGACGGGGTCATCACCTGTACCGGTCTGATGCCCAATATGCCGTATGCAGCCGCTGGTTATGCGCTAGTAAAGGACACCGGCGTCGAGGTGGGCCAACACACCAATATCTGCGTAGGCCGACCACTGACCGATTCGGCCCGTATTCCTTCCCTGGTACAGCCCAGCGGCGAATTCTGTACCAGCCGCGAAATACGCGCCCGAAAACAGGATACCATCGTCCTGGAAGAAGTGGAACTGGAGATTCAGGCGCAGCTCGACCGCTTCCGCGCCATCACCGGGCGGGATCCCGCTTACTTCGAAGGACACGCGGTCATGTCGCCCAACTTTTTCCAGGGGTTGAAGAATGTGGCTGCCCGTAATGGCCTGCTCTACTGCGACCCGGTGGATCCGCAGTGGTCGGTCGAACACGGCATCCAGTGCTCTGCTTTCTATCGACTCGACGAGCGCGGCCTCTACGATGTGCGCAAGTTTGTTTTTGAGGACGAGGCCGGGCTGCGCGGCAAAGAGTGTTCGGTGCTGGTTTTTCATCCAGGGTGGCTGGACCAGTATCTGCTGGAACATTCTTCCTATACCTTCATCCGCCCGATGGAGACCGATTTTCTGTGCAGCCAGGAACTGAAAGATTGGCTGGCTGCCAACTACGTGGAACGGACCACTTTCGCCCGCCGGGCTGC
This sequence comes from uncultured Eubacteriales bacterium, assembly GCA_900545585.1. Taxonomy (GTDB): domain Bacteria; phylum Bacillota; class Clostridia; order Oscillospirales; family Oscillospiraceae; genus Vescimonas. The sequence goes on along the minus strand of UQZR01000040.1, from coordinate 4,551 downwards.
CGAAGTGAAAAAAGAACAGGAAGAACGCCATGCTTGACAGCAACCTCATGAGCCTGCTCACTCTTTTGTCGGAGAACGACTATCTCACAGCCCAAACATTGGCTGTCAAAAGTGGCGCCAGCAGCCGTACTGTGCAGACCCGCATCGGGCAACTGCGCGCGGAACTGGAAGGTCACGGTGCAACTGTTGAGTCGCGCCAACGCCACGGCTACCGCCTCCGAGTGGAGGACCGCAACGCCTACGAGACATGGTACAACGAAAACCGGCACTCTTTGGCCTCCGCCGTCCCCAATACAGTAGAGGATCGCTTCCGCTTCCTGCTGGCCTGCTTTTTGGACGGCGAGGAATACTTCAAGCTCGATGACCTCAGCGAGGAGTTGTATGTATCCAGCAAGACCCTGTCGGCCGAGCTGAGGCAGGTGGAGTTCGTTCTGGGGCAGTATAACATTACCTTGAAGCGTAAACCTCACTACGGTGTGCGTGCGCATGGCAGTGAATTTGACCGCCGCCGCTGTTATATGGACTACCTGGTCCAGTCTCAAAACTCCCTCTTTGCTGACCAGCGTGACCAGGCCGAGATGCTGCCCAGGATCGGCGAGGTTCTGCTGGACATGATGATACGCCAGCGGATCAAATTTACGGAGGCAGCTTTTCAGAACATCGTCATCTATCTGTATGTAGCCTTCCTGCGCAGCGGCGCGGGCCACCTAGCTGCCGCCAAGCCCGGCGAGCTGGCCCAGGTGCAGGCCATGCCTGAATACCAGGCCGCTCTGATGCTGGCCGACAGGCTGTGTCAGGCGGGCATCGAAATTGCGCCGGAACCGGCCGAGACGATGTACATTGCCATTTACATCGCAGGACGGCGCAGCTTGGGCGAGGGCTACCATCCCCAGTCCAGTCCAGTGGTCCAGGAAAACGTCAACCGGCTGACCACCATCTTGCTGGATTGCGTGCAGCGGGTCTACAACCTTAATTTTCGCGATAATCTCAACGTCCGCATCTCGCTGTACAACCACATCGTCACCTTCAACATACGGATGAAGTACGGCATCCAGATGGAGAACCCCATCCTGGAAGAGATCAAGCAGAACTACCCCTTCGCCTTTGCGATGGCCCAGCGTGCTATGGCTGAGTACGAAAAATTCTATGGCAGGCCAGTGCCCGAATCCGAGACGGGATACTTTGCCATTATTCTGGAAATGGCACTGGAATCTCTTAAAGCGCAGATTGAGAAAAAGAACATCCTTCTGGTCTGTATGACAGGCAAGGCCAGCAGCCGACTGCTGGCCTTCCGTTTTCGCAACGAGTTCGGAGTCTACATCGACCGACTGGATGTGTGTAGCATGTACGAATTCGAGCGATATGACTTGAGCCGGGTGGACTACGTCTTTACTACCGTGCCGCTGCAGACCGCGGCCGCCGTCCCTATCTACCAGATCGGCAACTTCCTCGACGCCAGCGATGTGCCGCAGGTCCGCAGGCAGCTGGAACTGGGCAGCGTCAACTTCCTGAAAGACTACTATCGGCCCGATCTGTTCTTCCCGCATGTGCAGGGAAACACACGGGAGGAAGTCATCCGGCAGATGTGTCAGCTGATGGGCAAAGTTTACCCCCTGCCTGAGGGCTTCTGTGACTCGGTGCTGGAGCGGGAGGCGATGGGCGGCACCGACTTCGGCCACCTGGTGGCCATCCCACACCCGGCTGACAACCTAGTCAATGAGAACGTGGTCTGCGTCGGCATTCTGGACAAGCCCGTCCTCTGGTCGGTCAACAAGGTCCAGCTTGTGATCCTAGTGGCTATCTATGACTCCACCTCGGCCCAAACCCAGAAGTTTTACCAGCTGACCACCGCCCTGATCACCGACGAAGTGCGGGTCAAGCGGATCATCAGCCGGCGGCAGTATCCCCACTTTATGAAACTGTTCCAAGAATAAGCCGAAAAACGAAAGGAGAGCAAAATCCATGAGCCTTCCCAAAGACTTTTTGTGGGGCGGCGCGGTGGCCGCCAACCAGTGCGAGGGCGCTTACCGCGAGGACGGAAAGGGTCTAAATATCGCCGACGTGATGACCGTCGGCAGCAAGGACAAAAAGCGCCAGATCACCGACGGTGTGGTGGATGGCCTCTACTACCCTAACCACGAAGGGATCGACTTCTACCACCGCTACAAGGAGGATATCAAGCTCTTTGCCGAGATGGGATTCAAGTGCTTCCGTACTTCTATTGCGTGGAGCCGCATCTTCCCTCAGGGGGACGAACCCTCTCCCAACCCCGCCGGCCTCCGATTCTACCATGACCTGTTTGACGAGTGTCATAAGTACGGCATTGAGCCGGTGGTGACCATCAGCCACTACGAGATGCCCCTCGGCCTCGTGCAGAAATACGGCGCATGGCGCAGCCGCAAGCTGGTGGATTTCTTCGAGCGCTACTGCCGCACCATCTTCACCGAATACAAAGGCAAGGTCAAATACTGGATGACCTTCAACGAGATCAACGCCATCGAATTTGGCCCCTGGAACCCGGCCGGCCTATTGATCACTCCCGGCGAAAATCGGGAGCAAGTCATCTACCAGGCAGCCCATCACCAGTTTGTAGCCAGCGCCAAAGCGGTGCTGCTGGGCCACCAGATCGATCCGGAGAACAAAATCGGCTGCATGACCCTGTTCGGCGTGGTCTACCCCGAAACCTGTCACCCACTGGACGCTAAGGCCGCTGACGACATGATGTCCACCATGCTGGCCTTCGCCGACGTGCAGTCCCGCGGCGAATATCCGCCCCACCTGCTGAAAAATCTGGAGCGCCACGGCATAGCTATCCAGATGGAGCCGGGCGATCTCGACCTGCTGCGCCGCGGTACGGTGGATTACATCGGCTTCAGCTACTATATGTCGATGGTGCAGGCAGGCCGTCCCACCGAGGCAGGCCAGGCCAAAGGCAATGTGGTGGCTGGCGTGGTCAACCCCTACCTGCCCTCCAGCGAGTGGGGCTGGCAGGTGGATCCGATGGGCCTGCGGCTGACGCTGCGGCTGCTCTACGGCCGCTACCAGAAGCCGCTGTTCATTGTGGAGAATGGCCTGGGCGCAACGGACACCGTTGAGACGGACGGTTCCATTCACGACAGTTACCGCATCGAATACCTGCGAGAGCACATTCGGGCCTTCAAAGCCGCGGTGGAGGAAGACGGCATCCCTCTGATGGGTTATACCCCTTGGGGCTGCATCGATCTGGTCTCGGCCGGCACCGGCGAGATGAAAAAGCGCTACGGCTTCATCTATGTAGACCGGGACGATGAGGGCCATGGCACCCTAGCCCGCAGCCGCAAGGATAGTTTCTATTGGTATAAAAAGGTAATCACTTCCAACGGCGAAGACCTCATATAAACAATACGTAAAAACAGCACAAAGGAGATATCACTATGGCAGAAATGACGGAACAGGAAGAACTGCAGGTTTTTCAACTGATCACTGCGGCGGGCAGCGCCAAGAGCACCTTCATGGAGGCCCTTTATAAGGCCAAAGAGGGCAAATACGACGAAGCCGAAAAGCTCTTCAAAGAAGCCGACGGCTACTTTGTCGAAGGGCACCATGCCCACACGGCCATGATTGAGGCCGAAGGGCAGGGCGTCGAGACCACTATTCGCCTGGTATTGGCCCACGCTGAGGACCAACTGATGAGCGCCGAGCTGACCAAGACGATGGTTGAGGAGATGATCGCCCTCTACAAAAAGCTGGATCAGCTGGAAAATAAGTAAAAACCTCCCGTTTCCGCAGCCATGCGAGCAATGCTGTGCGTTGCCTAGGTGGCTGCTTTTTGTAACAGGTCCAGAAAATCTTCGTGCATCTTTAACAATAGAAAAGATTACACTTTGTGGTCTCTGTTAAATTGCAAGTTACCTGCTTGACAGAATACCACCTCTCATGGTATTCTCTTACCCATCCCGGCCACTTTAGTATGCTAAACAGCCGCCCCGCAACCGCACCGAACCATTTTGCCGCCGCTTTCCTCCGACAAAATCCTTTGGTCCTTTGCGGGGCGGTTTTCTTTATTTCCCGAGAGAATTTGCAGCCGGGCGACCGGCCTGCAATTCTTCATACCCGAACCTTGAAAATTGTATGAGCCGTCTGAACGTGATACTGTGCCATGACCTCACACTTTCCGTGGGCGAGCCGGACAACGCCGCTGCGCAAACAGGGGCAGGAACTGCGTTCGGAGCAAACGGTGACCCCATTACATGAGCAGAATCACCTCTACTTATTTTTTGCGTCTTAACAATTCGGAAACAATTACCCAGAAACGGTTTTGAGCGCAGCGGTAGAGGGCAAGAACCGTCCCGTGGCCACAAATTTTCAATTCTTGAAAATGTTGTGCTCCATCGGGACTTCACTTCTTCAATGCACCTGCATTTCCGAAGTGATCTTGTTGGGGCGTGCCTGCCCCAAACCCTGCTCATGGTTCGCACCTGACGGTGCGAACAGCAACGGCGTGTCGTGCTTACATAACTTCACCGAGGAGTTATCGAACAGACAGGAGGTACAATGACCAAAACGAATGTT
>UQZR01000039.1 GCA_900545585.1 uncultured Eubacteriales bacterium | reverse complement strand
GCAGGAAAACTGATGATCTCCGTTCTGTCAGCGGTTGCCGAGATCGAGCGTGAGAATATCCGTGTTCAGACGATGGAGGGCAGAATCCAGAAAGCCCGTGAGGGCAAATGGAACGGCGGCTTTGCTCCTTATGGATATACGCTTGAAAAAGGCAAGCTGTATGTGAATGAGGAAGAAGCAGAAGCAATCCGCATCATCTTTGACAAGTACGTGCATACCGACATGGGCGCAAACGGTCTTGCCCGATACCTCGCCAATCATGGCATTGGAAAAATCCAAAGACAGAACGGCAAGAATCCTCTGTTTGATGCGGCGCTTATCCGCAGGATACTGAAAAATCCTGTTTACTGCGGCAAGATCGCCTATGGCAGACGCAGGACGGAAAAGGTGCATGGCACAAGAAACGATTACCGTCTTATTGAACAGGACAACTATCTGTTGGTCGATGGTCTGCACGAAGCACTTGTTTCCGAAGAACTCTGGCATGATGCACAGGTGAAATTGGTTGCCCAGGCAAAGAAATACGAGAAGGTCAACCATGGTAAGGATAACAAGGTGCATCTGCTGACAGGCTTGCTCAAATGCCCGATCTGCGGAGCCGGTATGTACGGCAATAAGAGTGTCAAGCACAAGGCAGACGGCACGAAGTACAAGGATTTCTACTACTACGGCTGCAAACACCGCACCATGACCCGTGGTCACAAGTGCGACTATAAGAAGCAAATCCACGAAGAACTCTTGGAAACCGCTGTCGCAGAGGTGATTACCAAGTTGGTCAGCAATCCGAAGTTTGCCGCTTTGATGCAGCAGAAAATCAGCATGAAAGTGGATACTTCCGCTATCGAACAGGAGATTGCAAACTACGAAAAACAGCTTCGCCAGAGCTATTCCATCAAGTCCCGATTGATAGAGGAAATTGATACACTTGACCCCGATGATAAACATTACATCAAACGCAAGGCAGACCTTGATGATCGTCTTTACAAGATGTATGATAAAATCGAGGATACGGAGTCTCTGCTGATTGAAGCCAGAGCAAAGAAAATGGCAATCGAAGCTGAAAAGCTGACTGCCGATAATATCTACAAAGTTTTGATTTACTTTGATAAGCTGTACGCCGTGATGGATGAACAGGAACGCCGACAGCTTATGGAGTCGCTGATCTCCGAAATCCATATCTTTGAGGAACGGAAGCCGAACGGACAATGGCTGAAATCCATCAAATTCAAGCTCCCGATCATAGAGGAAGATATGGAAATAAGTTTGGACAACGATACACAAGTTGAGACGGTAGTCTTGCTGGAGCCGGGACAGACATGCTGACGGCGGAGCCGGACGGGCGCAGAAGCCGGACGCAGCGGAGCGGCATAGATACATGGCGAAGGCCCTGCTCCCCATCATTGACGGGGGGCGGGGCTTTTCTTGCACTGAGAGACGCATCTTTGACGGGTATCTGTATCAGCGGCGCGCTGCGGTGTGATAAGCAGACGGGGACTCTCGCGGGAGCGCTCTTGCGGGAGGCTTTATGCGACAGAGAGCGTTAAGAAGGTGTAAAGAAATTACTTACAACAGCGATAGAATGTTCTTGACAAATGCTTAGCCGCGTGGTAAAGTGAGGACAACCGAAGAACGTTGGGCAAACCGGTCGAAAGATCGGGACGCAAAGCCAGGTGTCCAAACGGAGTTATCCGCATGATCGACCGGCTGCAATCGACACGATGTGTGTTGCTTTGCAGCTGGTTTTTTTGCACCCATCACGGCGTTTTTTGGCTGTCTGACTCTATCCCCCCCCTTTTAATAGAGACGTACACACCCCTCTCCGGAGGGACGCCTGCGTATGCTGGCGACCCTCCGGCGTGTACGCAGACCCTCCGGCGAGGCGGAGGTCCTGCGTATGCGCCGGAGCAGTCCCGGAGGGGATGGCACGGACATAGTCTGACAAAAAACAGGGTACACCTGAGCGGTGTACCCTGTTTTTCACGCGTTTTACCGATGGGACACCGGCTTTGAGCAGAAAAAAAGCGCCCCGGGGCGCGATACAGGCTTGACAGTCCATCCAAATTTTGATATAATAAGGCGCTTATATTGGGAAGATGGGCGCAAACACCCCCACTTTCATCTGACCATAGTATACCATCTCTGGCGGCGGAATACAAGGGCAGCGATGTAAAAATCGCCAACAAGCCCGTGCGTGTCGCCGCGGAGCCGCCCCTCAGAGGCCCTGAACGGCTTTGGCGAGGCCGGACGGGGTCGGAAATGAAGAAACAATAGAAAGGCGTGATCGTTGAATGGCCAAGGACAAATACTACGGCAAGACCCTGCGCAAGAATTTTGCCCGACACGAAGAAGTCATGGCGATGCCCAACCTGCTGGAGATCCAGAAGAAGTCCTACAAGTGGTTCCTGGAGACCGGCCTGCGTGAGGTGTTCGCCGACGTGGCTTCCATCACGGACTATGCCGGCAATCTGGAGCTGAGCTTCATTGATTACAGCATGGATGAGAAGCCCAAGTACGATGTGGAGGAGTGCAAAGCGCGGGACGCCACGTATGCCGCTCCCGTGAAGGTGCGGGTGCGCCTGCACAACAAGGAGACCGGCGAGATCAAGGAGCAGGAGATCTTCATGGGTGATTTCCCGCTGATGACCCATGGCGGCACCTTCGTCATCAACGGCGCTGAGCGCGTGGTGGTCAGCCAGATCGTCCGCTCCCCCGGCGTGTACTACGGCAAGGAGATCGATCTCAAGACCGACCTGCCCCTGCTGACCAGCACCGTCATCCCCTACCGCGGCGCGTGGCTGGAGTACGAGACCGACACCAGCGAGGTGTTCTGGGTCCGTATCGACAAGAACCGCAAGCTGCCCATCACCTGCCTGATCCGCGCGCTGGGGCTCAAGACCGATGGCGAGATCCTGGAGCGCTTCGGCGATGACCGCCGCATCGTGGCCACCCTGGAGAAGGACACCTGCAAGACCTATGAGGAAGCGCTGCTGGAGATCTACCGCAAGCTGCGCCCCGGCGAGCCCCCCACGGTGGATTCCGCCGAGACCCTGCTGCAGGGCCTGTTCTTCGATCCCCGCCGGTACGACCTGTCCATGGTGGGCCGGTACAAGTTCAATAAGAAGCTGACCATCTGGTCCCGCGCCAAGGGCCAGAAGCTGGCCATGCCGGTGGCAGATCCCACCACCGGTGAGATCGTCTTTGAGGACGGCCACGTGCTGACCGCCGCCGACTGCGCCGAGCTGGACGCCATCGGCGTGTACGAGATCACCGTGGCGCTGGAGTCCGGCGAGACACTGAAGATCTTTACCAATAAGATGTGCGATATGTCCCGCTACGTGGACTTCGATCCCCGTGAGAAGTGCGGCATCAAGGAGCGCGTCCGCTTCGACGTGCTGCAGGATCTGCTGAGCCAGTACAGCGGCGACGAGCTCATCACCCAGTGCCGTCTGCACGCCGACGATCTGGTGCCCAAGCACATCATCGTGGAGGACATCTTCGCGTCCATCAACTATATGAACGCACTGGCCCACGGTCTTGTAGCCAAGGACGATATCGACCATCTGGGCAACCGCCGCCTGCGCTGCGTGGGCGAGCTGCTGCAGAACCAGTTCCGTATCGGCTTTTCCCGCATGGAGCGCGTCATCCGCGAGCGTATGACCATCCAGGATCTGGACGTGGTGACGCCCCAGAGCCTTATCAACATCCGGCCCGTCACCGCAGCCATTAAGGAGTTCTTTGGCTCCAGCCCCCTGAGCCAGTTCATGGACCAGACCAATCCTCTGGCCGAGCTGACCCACAAGCGCCGTCTGTCCGCTCTGGGCCCCGGCGGTCTGAGCCGCGAGCGCGCCAACATGGAGGTCCGAGACGTACACTACAGCCACTACGGCCGTATGTGCCCCATCGAGACGCCTGAAGGCCCCAACATCGGCCTGATCTCCTATCTGGCCACCTACGCACGCATCAACGAGTACGGCTTTATCGAGGCGCCGTTCCGCGCCGTGGATCACGAGACGTGCAAGGTCTCCAACGACATCACCTATATGACCGCCGACGTGGAGGATCAGTACGTGGTGGGTCAGGCGGCGGAGCCGGTGGACGAGAATGGGTGCCTCACCCGCGAGCGTATCACCTGCCGCCACCGCGACGAGATCGTGGAGGTCCCCCGCGACAGCGTGGACTTCATCGATGTGTCTCCCCGCATGATGGTGTCCATCGCCACGGCCATGATCCCCTTCCTGCCCAACGACGATGCCAACCGTGCCCTGATGGGCGCCAACATGCAGCGTCAGGCCGTGCCCCTGCTGAAGCCGGAGGCTCCCATCGTGGGTACCGGTATGGAGCACAAGATCTGCCTGGACTCCGAGGTAGCCGTGCTGGCCGAGGGAGACGGTGTGGTGACCAAGGTGGACGCCACCAACGTCTCCGTCCGCTACGACAGCGGTGAGACCAAGGACTACAAGCTCATCAAGTTCCTGCGCTCCAACCACGGTACCTGCGTCAACCAGAAGCCTATTGTCTCCGTGGGCGAGCGGGTCCACGGCGGCGATGATCCCACCGTGCTGGCCGATGGCCCCGCCACCGAGCAGGGCGAGATCGCTCTGGGCCGCAACATCCTGGTGGGCTTTATGACGTGGGAAGGCTACAACTACGAGGACGCCGTGCTGCTGAACGAGCGGCTGGTGAAGGAGGACGTGTACACGTCCATCCATATCGAGGAGTATGAGATCGACGCCCGCGATACCAAGCTGGGACCCGAGGAGATCACCCGCGACATCTCCAACGTGGGCGAGGACGCTCTGAAGGATCTGGACGAGCGCGGCATCATCCGCGTGGGCGCCGAGGTCCACGCCGGCGACATCCTGGTGGGCAAGGTCACGCCCAAGGGCGAGACCGACCTCACCGCCGAGGAGCGCCTGCTGCGCGCCATCTTCGGCGAGAAGGCCCGCGAGGTCCGCGACACCTCCCTGAAGGTGCCCCACGGAGAGAGCGGCATCGTCATTGATACCAAGGTATTCACCCGCGAGAACGGCGACGAGCTGGGGCCGGGCGTGAACGAGGTGGTCCGCGTCTATATCGCCCAGCGCCGTAAGATCCAGCCCGGCGACAAGATGGCCGGCCGTCACGGCAACAAGGGCGTTGTGTCCCGCGTGCTGCCCCAGGAGGATATGCCCTTCCTGCCCGACGGCACCCCGCTGGACATCGTGCTGAACCCCCTGGGCGTGCCCAGCCGTATGAACATCGGTCAGGTGCTGGAGGTCCATCTGGGCTACGCCGCCAAGACCCTTGGCTGGAAGGTGGCCACCCCCATCTTCGACGGCGCCACCGACAAGGATATTTCCGAGGCGCTGCAGCTGGCCGGCCTCGATCCCGAGGGCAAGAGCTGGCTGTATGATGGCCGCACCGGCGAGCGCTTCGACAATAAGGTCACGGTGGGCTATGTGTACTTCCTGAAGCTCCACCATCTGGTGGATGATAAGATCCATGCCCGTTCCACCGGCCCCTACTCTCTGGTGACGCAGCAGCCTCTGGGCGGCAAGGCCCAGTTCGGCGGCCAGCGCTTCGGCGAGATGGAAGTGTGGGCGCTGGAGGCCTACGGTGCGGCGTACACCCTGCAGGAGATCCTGACCGTCAAGTCCGATGACGTGACGGGCCGTGTCCGCACCTATGAGTCCATCGTCAAGGGCCACAACGTGCCTACCCCGGGCGTACCGGAATCCTTCAAGGTGCTGGTCAAGGAGCTGCAGTCCCTGTGCCTGGATATTCAGGTGCTGGATGCCGACGGCAACCAGATCGAGCTGAAGGAGGACGAGGACGCGCTGGATACCTTCAATCTGGCCCGCATGGACGCCGAGGACGAGCGGCAGAAGCGGTTTGCTGACGAGGACGAGCTGGCCGATGCCGGTTTTGACTACGTCGCCGACGAGGAAGTGGACGCTTCCTTCGATGACGACGGGGACGATGAGTTTTAAGGAAAAGGAGGAGCTGCATTATGAGTTACGCAACATTTGACGCCATTAAGATCGGCATCGCTTCTCCGGAGATGATCCGTGAGTGGTCCTACGGCGAGGTCAAGAAGCCGGAGACCATCAACTACCGCACGCTGAAGCCGGAACGGGACGGCCTGTTCTGCGAGCGCATTTTCGGGCCGACGAAGGACTGGGAGTGCCACTGCGGTAAGTATAAGAAGATCCGCTACAAGGGCAAGATCTGTGACCGCTGCGGCGTGGAGGTCACCCGGGCCAAGGTGCGCCGTGAGCGCATGGGCCATATCGAGCTGGCTACCCCCGTCAGCCATATCTGGTATTTCAAGGGCATTCCCTCCCGCATGGGCCTGCTGCTGGACATCAGCCCCCGCATTCTGGAGAAGGTACTGTACTTCGCCGCCTATATCGTCACCGATCCCGGCGAGACGCCCCTCATCAAGAACCAGATCCTGTCTGAGAAGGAATACCGCGACATGCGGGAAAAGTACGAGGACGATTTCGACGCCGGCATGGGCGCCGAGGCCGTGAAGAAGCTGCTGCAGCAAATTGATCTGGAGCAGCTGAGCGAGCAGCTCCATGCGGAGCTGAAGACCACCTCCGGTCAGAAGAAGGCGCGTATCGTCAAGCGCCTGGAGGTGGTGGACGCCTTCCGCCTCAGCGGCAACAAGCCGGAGTGGATGATCATTGACGTCCTGCCGGTCATCCCGCCGGAGATCCGGCCCATGGTCCAGCTGGACGGCGGCCGTTTCGCCACATCCGACCTGAACGACCTGTACCGCCGCGTCATCAACCGCAACAACCGCCTCAAGCGCCTGATGGAGCTGAATGCCCCCGACATCATCGTCCGCAACGAGAAGCGCATGCTGCAGGAGGCGGTGGACGCCCTCATCGACAACGGCCGCCGCGGCCGCCCCGTCACCGGCGCCAACAACCGCGCCCTCAAGTCCCTCAGCGATATGCTGAAGGGCAAGCAGGGACGCTTCCGCCAGAACCTGCTGGGCAAGCGCGTGGACTACTCCGGCCGTTCCGTTATCTGTGTCGGCCCCGAGCTGAAGATCTACCAGTGCGGTGTGCCCAAGGAGATGGCACTGGAGCTGTTCCGGCCCTTCATCATGAAGAAGCTGGTGGAGGACGGCTCTGCCAACAACATCAAGTCCGCCAAGAAGATGGTGGACAAGGGCCGTACCGAGGTGTGGGACGCGCTGGACGAGATCATCAAGGACCATCCCGTCATGCTGAACCGTGCGCCTACGCTGCACCGTCTGGGCATTCAGGCCTTTGAGCCGGTGCTGGTGGAGGGCCGCGCCCTGAAGCTGCACCCCCTGAACTGCACGGCCTTCAACGCCGACTTCGATGGCGACCAGATGGCTATCCATGTTCCCCTGTCCGCCGAGGCCCAGGCCGAGGCCCGTCTGCTGATGCTGTCGGCCAACAACCTGCTGCGTCCCCAGGACGGCGGCCCCGTCACCGTGCCTACCCAGGATATGGTGCTGGGCTCCTACTACCTGACCTTTGAGCGCTTCGAAAACGGCGTGTCCCAGATGGACAACGACGAGTACTGGCCGGAGGGTATCGACTTCGCTCTGGCCGGCAGGACCTACGACGAGCTCACCGACGAGGAGAGGGCCAATGTCCATCTGAACATCTACCGCGATGAGGACGAGGTGCTGATGGCTCATAACGAGCACATCATCGGCATCCACCAGCCCGTCTGGGTCCGCGTCACCAAGGAGCTGGGCGGCGAAAAAGTGACCCATGTGGTGCGTGCCACTGCGGGCCGCATCATCTTCAACCGCAACATCCCTCAGGATCTGGGCTTTGTGAAGCGCCTCGACGAGGACGGCAAGCCTACCGACAAGTTCTTCGACTACGAGATCACTGAGACCTGCGGCAAGAAGCTGCTGGGCAAGATCGTGGACCGCACCATCAACCAGTACGGCTTCACCATCGCCGCCGAGGTGCTGGACAACATCAAGGCCACCGGCTACAAGTACTCTACCCGCGGCTCCATCACCATCTCCATCGCGGACATGACGGTGCCCAAGGCCAAGTATGAGCTGATCGCCGAGACGGAGCAGCGCGTGGTGGACATCGAGGACCAGTACAACATGGGCTTCATCACCGATGAGGAGCGCTACAAGCTGGTGGTCCGCGAGTGGGAAAAGACCACCGCCGATGTCACCGATGCCCTGACGGCCAACATGAACAAGTACAACCCCATCTTCATGATGGCGGATTCCGGCGCCCGCGGCTCCATGAAGCAGATCCGTCAGCTTACCGGTATGCGCGGCCTGATGGCCAACACCGCCGGTAAGACCATCGAGATCCCCATCAAGGC
>UQZR01000038.1 GCA_900545585.1 uncultured Eubacteriales bacterium | reverse complement strand
CCGCATGAGGCGTGGCTGGTGACATAGGGCTTCGCCCGCATAAGAAATACCCCCGGCTAGGCCGGGGGATATTTATTGCGCCGGGAAAATGCAGAGAAAAAAGGGGGATGAGGCGGAAAAATCACAGGGAGATAATACCGATAGAGCTGAGCACCACGATGAGCGTGATGATGGGGCAGATGTAGCGGATGAGGAAGGTGAAGATACCCTTCCAGGTGAACTTGAACTTGCCGCCCTTTTCTACCTCCTCGATAACGGCAGCGGGCTTCCAGATCCAGCCAACGAAGATGCACAGAGCCAGGGCTGCCACAGTGGCGAAGCAGTTCTCGCACAGGTAGTCGATGGAGTCCAGAATGTCGGTATCCTTGCCCATCCAGCTCAGCAGGCGCACGCCGCTGAGGGAGCTGTAACCCAGAGAAACGGGGATGGCGATGATCAGGTTGGAGGCCAGCGCCAGCAGGGTGCCCTTCTTGTTGCTCCAGCCCCAGTGCTCGCAGGGGATGGCGGCGTTGGCAGCGGTCATACCGATCACGGAGCTGATAGCGGCAAAGAACACGGCAACGAAGAACAGGAAGCCGAAAATGGCGCCGCCGGGCATGCTCTCAAAGACGGCTTTCATGGTGATGAACAGCATACCTGCGCCGGTAGAGGGGGAATAGCCAAATGCGAAAGCGGCGGGAATGGTGGCCAGAGCGGCCAGCAGAGCGACGACCATGTCACCCAGAGGAACCAGCAGGGCATTCTTGGCCAGGTCACTGTCGTCAGGGGCATAGGAGCCATACATCAGGTTGGTACCGAAGCCGACGTTCAGGGAGAAGAACATCTGGGCCAGGGCGATGCCGAACACGGTGAGCCAGCCGCCGGAGCTCATAACATTCTCGGTGCTGGGCTGGAACAGGAACTCGATGCCCGCCTCGGCGCCGGGCAGGGTGCAGGCGCGGATGGCCACAACGATCAGCAGAACGACCAGCGCGGGGATCATCCACTTGCAGGCCTTCTCAATACCGCCGGCCATGTTCTTGCGGACGCAGAGATAGGCGAGAAGCAGGCCCACGAAGGTCCAGATCAGGGGCTCCACAGGGTTGGAGATGAACATGGAGAAGTATTCGGCGCTGTCCATGGTCCAGAAGGTGCTGGCGGGATTAAAGATCGCGATGCCGAATTCCACCATGTACTTGATGATCCAGCCGAACAGCAGGCAGTAGAAGCCCATAACGCCTACGCAGACGATGGCGTTCAGGATACCGACGAACTTCCATTTCCGGTTCAGCTCTGTCCAGGCTGCGATGGGGCCCTTGCGCATCTTGCGGCCAATCGCGTACTCGGACAGGGTCATGGGAATGCCCAGCAGCAGCGCCACCACGACGTAGATGATCAGGAAGTAGAAGCCGCCGCCGCGGCCCAGCTTGGAGGGGAAGCCCCAAACATTGCCCAGGCCGACAGCGCCGCCGATACAGGCCAGCATCATGCCGAGGTTGGAGCTGAATTTAGAGCGTTTGACTTTTTTTTCTTCCATTTTCTCTTGATCTCCTCTTCTATTTGATTTTGTAACACAGGGCTGACAGCCCAATTACAACAGGGGGAACTTCAGGAAAGCATGGTGTGTACCATTTCATAGACCAGCTCGCTCATTTTGGCGTGGCCCTCCTCGTCCAGATGGACGCCGTCCACCTTGCCGGGCTTGATGAACTGAGCCGCGTCGATGAACTCGACATCCAGCTGCTCGGCCACGGTGCGCAGACACTTGCCCAGCTGGCGGCTGTTGTCGATGCTGGTCTGATCCGTCACATCGTTTTCCTTGAAGGTCAGGCGATCCTCCGTGATCTCTACCGGAGAGATCAGCAGGATCTTCATCTTCTCGCCGGGACGGTCGACCCCCAGCTTTCGTGCCGTTTCCAGCATATACTGCACGGCGCGGGCGGTGGAGATGGGATTGCCGGCGGGAATATTGGACTGAAAATCGTTGGTGCCCAGCATAAAGACCAATACATCAATAGGAGCCGCGCTGCGGAGGACCGCGGGCATGGTCTTCAGACCGTTCAGCTCCGGATCAAAGGGATCGTCAAAGACAGTGGTGCGTCCGGTGAGACCTTCCTCGACCACGGTGTAGTCCTGATAGCCCAGCTTTTCCTGCAGGCGGGCCGGCCAGCGGATGCTCTCGTCATACCGCTCACCGGTAATGGGAATATAGCCCCAGGTATTGGAATCGCCGAAACAGACAATGCGTTTTTTCATATGGGGGGTTCCTCCTTGTCCTGTTTTGTCAGATCGGCCTTCTGCCGACGCCGTCTTTTCAGACGGTAGACAGAACGCACAAAGCGCTTCGCTTGTATGCCGGTATCATAGCACACTCTGCACAGCTTTGCGTTGAAGAAAATTCAAGTGGGGTGTGAATTACTTGCGGAGACAGATGCGCCGCATAGTGCTACAATGCAGCCAACCGACCATACCGGCATGACCGCCATGTGTCGGCGCGGCAGAAAACACCGCGGTAAGGAAAAGGAGGAGCATTTTATGATACAATACGCAAAACGCATGGGCGCCATGGCCTACACGGCCAACGTGGTCAGCAACTTATTTGGCGCGATGACAAACCCCGATATTATTTCTTTCGGCGGCGGCGCGCCGGCCAAGGAGGCCCTGCCCATCGACATCCTGCGCCAGCTGACGGATGAGGTCATCCGGAAGGACAAGCGCGGCGTGGAGGCTCTGCAGTACGGCCCTCTCAGCGGCACCAAGGACATGAAAGAGGTCATTGTCAACGAGCTGCTGCTCCCCAAGGGTGTGAAGTGTACCACTGATAATGTGATGGTGGTGGCCGGCGGCCTGGAGGGCATCAACCTGACCTGCCAGGTCTATATTGACCCGGGCGACGTGATCCTGGTAGAATCCCCCACCTTCGTACACTCCGTGGAGATTTTTGAGATGTTCGAGGCCAAGTGCATTGGCGTGGACATGGACGAGGACGGCATGAAGATGGACGATCTGGAGGCGAAGATCCAGAAGTACCATCCCAAAATGATTTACGTGATCCCCACCTTCCAGAATCCCAGCGGCCGGACTCTGAGCCTGGAACGCCGGAAGAAGGTGGCGGAGCTGTCCGCCAAGTACAATGTGCTGGTGCTGGAGGACGACCCCTACCGTGATATTCGATACAGCGGAGAGGACCTGCCTCCCATCAAGTGCTTCGACACCGTGGGCAACGTGGTGGTGGCCAACAGCTTCTCCAAGATCTTCTCCCCCGGCGTGCGCCTGGGCTATGTGATGGCGGAGCCGGAGACCATCCACTATCTGACGGAGGCCAAGTCCGCCACCAACTCCCATACCTCCATGCTGCCCCAGGTGCTGTGCGCCGAGTTCTTCAAGCGCGGCTACTATCCCGCACACCACGAGATGCTGTGCAACCTGTACCGCCAGCGTCGGGACGCCATGCTGGAGTGCATCGACAAGTATTTCCCCGAGGGCACCAAGCACAGCTTCCCCGACGGCGGCCTGTTCACCTGGGTGGAGCTGCCCGGCGACATTGACACCGCGGAGCTGCTGAAGGAGTCCAGCACCGATCCGGAAGAGGGCGTGGCCTTCGTGGCCGGCGCGGGCTTCTTCGTGGGCGGCAGCGGCGCGGGCCGCAACTGCATGCGCATGAGCTTCGGCAACAATTCTCCGGAGAAGATCCGCGAGGGCGTGATGAAGCTGGGCAAGCTGATCGAGAAGAAACTGGCTCAGCAGAGCAAGTAATCGAAAGGAGCAGCAGAAATGACGAAACGCAGAATGAAATCCATGGACGGCAACACCGCGGCGGCATACGCTTCCTATGCCTTTACCGACGTGGCCGCCATCTACCCCATTACCCCTTCCTCCGACATGGCCCAGCACATTGATGAGTGGGCCGCCACCGGCAAGAAGAATATCTTCGGCGAGACCGTGCAGGTGGTAGAGATGCAGTCCGAGGGCGGCGCTTCCGGCGCCGTTCACGGTTCCCTGCAGGCGGGCGCCCTCACCAGCACCTACACCTCCTCTCAGGGCCTGATGCTGATGATCCCCAATATGTTCAAGATCGCAGGCGAGCTGCTGCCCGGCGTGTTCCATGTGGCCTCCCGACTGGTGGCCTCCAACGGTCTGGGCATCTTCTGCGACCACAGCGATGTGATGACCATCCGTACCACCGGCTTTGCCATGCTGTCCTCTGCCAGCGTGCAGCAGGCCATGGACATGGCAGCCGTGGCACACCTGAGCGCCATCAAGGGCCGCGTGCCGTTCCTGCACTTCTTTGACGGCTTCCGCACCAGCCACGAGATCCAGAAGATCGAGGTGCTGGAGTATGACGAGCTGGCACAGCTGGTAGACAAGGACGCCATCAATGCCTTCCGCCGCAGCGCCATGAATCCCGATCATCCCAGCGTCCGCGGCACCGTGCAGAACGCCGATATCCACTTCCAGCAGCGCGAGGTCATCAATAAGTATTGGAAAGAACTGCCCGATGTGGTAGAATCCTACATGGGTGAGATCAACAAGCTCACCGGACGGGATTACCACTTGTTCAACTACTACGGCGCGCCGGATGCGGAGCGCATGATCGTGGCCATCGGCTCCATGACCCAGACCATCGAGGAAGTGGTGGACGCGCTGAACGCCAAGGGCGAGAAGGTCGGCCTGCTGACCGTGCATCTGTACCGCCCGTTCTCTCTGGAGCACTTCTTCAAATACATCCCCAAGACCGTGAAGGTCATTACCGCGCTGGACCGCGTCAAGGAGATCAATGCGCAGGCTGAGCCCCTGTACATGGATGTCAAGACCGCGTTCTACGGCAGAGAGCATCAGCCCGTGGTGGTGGGCGGCCGTATCGGCGTGGGCGGCAAGGACATTCGTCCGTACCACATCTATCAGGTGTTTGAGAACATGAAGGCCGCGTGTCCCAAAGATCATTTCACCGTGGGCATCATCGACGACATGTACGACAGCAATCTGCCTGCCGTGGATGAGATCGCCATCGACCATGCCGGCACCACCGCCTGCAAGTTCTGGGGCCTGGGCTCCGACGGCACCGTGGGTGCCAACAAGAGCGCCGTGAAGATCATCGGCGACAACACCGACAAGTATGCGCAGGCTTATTTCGCCTACGACTCCAAGAAGTCCGGCGGCGTCACCGTATCCCATCTGCGCTTTGGCGACACCCCCATCCGCTCCACCTATCTGATCGACAAGGCGGACTTCATCTCCTGCTCCCAGCAGTCCTATGTCAGCAAGTATGACGTTCTGGCCGGTCTGAAGGATGGCGGCACATTCCTGCTGAACACCATGTGGGACGATGCGGCGCTGGAGCACAACCTGCCCGCCGAGATGAAGCGCTATCTGGCGCAGCACCACATCCGGTTCTACACCATCGACGCTGTGGACATCGCCCGCAATCTGGGTCTGGGCAACCGCACCAATATGATCATGCAGTCCGCGTTCTTCAAGCTGGCGGACATCATCCCCATTCAGGATGCCGTCAAGTATCTGAAGGATTCCATCGCCGTGACCTACGGCAAGAAGGGCGACGATGTGGTGGCCATGAACTGTGCCGCCGTGGATCAGGGCATCACCGGCCTTCACGAGGTGGCTGTGCCCGCGTCTTGGGCGGACGCTGTGGACGCGCCTGCGGCCGAGACCAGAGAGGTGCCTGACTACATCAGGAACTTCCTGGAGCCCGTGAACCGCATGGAGGGCGACAACATCCCCGTCAGCGGCCTGCTGCCCGTGCAGGACGGCGCGTATCCTACCGGCACCTCCGCTTACGAAAAGCGCGGCGTTGCCATCCGCGTGCCCCACTGGGACGCCGAGAAGTGCATCCAGTGCAACCAGTGCTCCTTTGTGTGCCCCCACGGCTGCATCCGTCCCATCCTGACCACACCGGAAGAGACTGCGGCGGCTCCCGAGGGCTATGTGACCAAGCCTGCCAACGGCGCCAAGGAGTATCAGTTCCGCATCGCCATTTCCCCCAACGACTGCACCGGCTGCGGCAACTGCGTCAACGTGTGCCCCGCCAAGGAGAAGGCTCTGGATATGCGCCTGCTGGAGCAGGAGCAGGACGAGGCCGCTCGCTGGGACTACGTGGCCGCTCTGCCCGAGAAGAAGAACCCCTTCAACAAGCTCACCGTCAAGGGCAGCCAGTTCGAAAAGCCCCTGTTCGAGTTCTCCGGCGCCTGCGCCGGCTGCGGCGAGACGCCCTACATCAAGCTGGTCACCCAGCTGTTCGGCGACCGCATGATGATCGCCAACTCCGCCGGCTGCGCCCATGTGTTCTCCGGCAGCGTGCCCTCCGCGCCTTACTGCAAGAATGAAAAGGGCCGCGGCCCCGCGTGGAACAGCTCCCTGTTTGAAGATACCGGCGAATTCGGCCTGGGCATGTTCCTGGGCACCCGTCAGGTGCAGAAGGAGATGGCCTCTCTGGCCAAGAAGATCCTGGAGCTCCACGCCAGCAGCGAGCTGGATGCGGCGCTGACGGACTGGCTGGACAACCAGATGGTGTCCGAGGGCACCCGCGAGCGCGCGGACCGCGTGATCGCCGCTCTGGGGCCCGTGAAGGAGAGCAGCGAACTGCTGACCGAGCTGTACGAGAACAAGGACTATCTGCCCAAGCGTTCCCAGTGGCTCATCGGCGGCGACGGCTGGTCTTACGACATCGGCTACGGCGGACTGGACCACGCTCTGGCGGCCGGCGAGAACATCAACGTTCTGGTGCTGGATACCGAGGTGTATTCCAATACCGGCGGACAGGCTTCCAAGGCGACCCCCACCGCGGCGATCGCCAAGTTTGCCGCCAGCGGCAAGCGTACCAAGAAGAAGGATCTGGGCCGCATCTTCATGACCTACGGCTACATCTACGTGGCGCAGGTGTGCATCGGCGCCGACAAGGCGCAGACGCTGAAGGCGCTGGCCGAGGCCGAGGCTTATCCCGGCCCCTCCATCGTCATCGCTTACTGCCCCTGCATCAACCACGGCATCAAGACCGGCATGGGTCTGAGCCAGATGGAAGCCAAGCACGCCGTGGACTGCGGCTACTGGGCGCTGTATCGCTACAATCCCCAGCTGGTGGGTACCGGCGTGAATCCCTTCACGCTGGATTCCAAGGAGCCCACCATGTCCTTCCGCGAGTTCCTGATGAACGAGGTCCGCTACGCCTCCCTGCTGAAGGCGTTCCCCGATGAGGCGGAGGGCCTTCTGGAAAAGACCGAGAAGGACGCCATGGAGCGGCTGGCCTACTACAAGAAGCTGGCTGCCGAAAAGGAATAAAGAGCCAGGCAGCGTTGCGCCTGCGACAGACGGGCGCACCAACTCCGTGTTGGTGCGCCCGTTTCTGAGGTAAAACAATACGAGAAGGGAGCTTGACCATGGAAAAGGTCGATCTGACACAGCTGATAGGACTGCGGACGGAACCCCGCTATATGGAGTACAACTGGCGGGACATCGCACTGTACGCGCTGGCGGTGGGTGCCAAGGCGGAGGATCTGCAATACACCTATGAAAAGGTTCTGAAAGCGCTGCCCACCTACGGGACGATCCCCTACTGGGGCACGGTGAATGTAAAGCCGTATCAATGGATGCCGCTGCCCGCCTCCATGATCGCCAACGAACTGATCAAGCCCACCATTTCTTTTTTGAACATGGATCATGAGATCATCATGCACCGCCCCATCGATCCGATCAAGGGAACGTTTCAGTATCAGGATGTGATCACCGACGTGTACGATCGGGGCGAAGGCAAGGGCGCGGTGATCAAGACGCGGGTGGATGTGCGGGACGAGGCCGGCAACGCGGTCTGCACCAATTATTCCACCACATTTTTCCACGAGGCCGGCGGCTTTGGCGGAAAGCCCATGCCCAAGAGCCCCGTGGTCATTCCGGAGCGGAAGCCGGATGTGGAAGCAGACGACTATATCAGCCCCGTGCAGAATCTGCTGTACCGGCTGACGGGGGACACCAATCTGGTGCATGTAGATCCGGAATATGCGCGGAAGATGGGCTTTGAGTCCTCCTTTATGCAGGGCCTTTGTTCCTTCGGCTTTGCCTGCCGGATGGCGATAGCGGCCCTGATCCCCGGGGAGCCGGAGCGCATGACGCGCATGGCCGCCCAGATGAGCAGCGTGCTGTATCCGGATACGCCGGTGCGGCTGGAGCTGTGGCATGCAGGTGAGAAGCAGGCATACTTCCGCCTGATGAATTTGAAAACAGGAAAACCCGTGCTGAACCGCGGCGTTTTTGAATGGAAATAGAGGATCGGAAGAGAAAGGAGCAAGACATGAATTTTGAACTGACAAAAGAGCAGGCTTTGCTGAAGAAGGCGGCACAGCAGTTTGCAGAAAATACACTGGAGCCCACCGCGGCGGAGCTGGATGAGACCCACGTTTTCCCCGTGGAGAACTTCAAGCAGATGGCACGTTACGGCTTCACCGGCATCGGTGTGCCCAAGGAGTACGGCGGTGTGGGCGGCGGCATGACCGAGGAGGTCATCGCGGTGTCCGAGTTCGCCAAGAAGTGCATGGCTTCCGCAGCCACCCTGTCCATCCACCTCATCGCGCCCCAGGCCATCGCCAAGTACGGCACCGAGGCCCAGAAGCAGAAGTACCTGCCCCGCCTGACCAAGGGCGGCGAGCTGGGCGCCTTTGCCCTGACGGAGCCCGGCGCCGGCAGCGACGCGGCCCGGGCCCAGACCACGGCCATTCTGGATACGGAGACCAATGAGTATGTGCTCAACGGCACCAAATGCTTCATCTCCGGCGGCAGCCGCGCCGGTGTGCTGGTGGTGTTCGCCCTGACGAACCCCGCTGCGGGGCTGAAGGGGATGTCCGCCATCATTGTGGAGGCCGGTACGCCCGGCTTCACGGTGGGCAAGGTGGAGAACAAGATGGGCCTGCGGGGCAGCGAGACCGCGGAACTGATCTTCGAGGATTGCCGCGTACCGGCGGAGAACCTGCTGGGGCAGGAGGGCAAGGGCTTCAAGATCGCCATGCAGGCGCTGGACGGCGCCCGCATCGGCGTGGGCGCCCAGAGCATCGGCCTTGCCGAGGGCGCGCTGGAGCTGACGGTGAAATATATGCACGAACGTGTCCAGTTCGGTAAGCCCATCGCCACGCTGCAGGGTCTGCAGTGGTATGTGGCGGATATGGCTACCAAGACTGAGGCGGCCAAGTGGCTGACCTACTACGCCGCGTATCTGGATGACAGCGGCAAGCCCTTCGGCAAGGAGGCGGCTATGTGCAAGCTCAACGCCTCTGAAAACGCGCGGTTCGTCACGAATCTGGCACTGCAGATCCACGGCGGCTACGGCTATATGCACGACTATCCTCTGGAGCGGATGTACCGCGATGCAAAGATCACGGAAATTTACGAAGGCACCAGCGAGATCCACAAGGTGGTCATTTCCCGCGCCGTGCTGGGCAAGTAATTGAGGAGGTAAAAGGTAAAATGAAAATCATCGTCACTGTGAAGCAGGTTCCCGATACCTCCGGTAAGGTG
>UQZR01000037.1 GCA_900545585.1 uncultured Eubacteriales bacterium | reverse complement strand
CAGATCCGTCAGCTTACCGGTATGCGCGGCCTGATGGCCAACACCGCCGGTAAGACCATCGAGATCCCCATCAAGGCCAACTTCCGTGAGGGCCTGAGCGTGCTGGAATACTTTACCTCCAGCCGAGGCGCCCGCAAGGGTCTGGCCGATACGGCTCTGCGTACCGCCGACTCCGGTTATCTGACCCGCCGCATGGTGGACGTCTGCCAGGACGTCATCATCCGTGAGGCCGACTGCGGCGCTGCCAAGGGCATCCTGGTGTCCGAGATCAGCGAGGGCGGTCAGGTCATCGAGAAGTTCTCCGAGCGCATCAAGGGCCGCTTCCCGGTCAACGACATCCTGAAGCCCGGCACCGACGAGGTGCTGATCTCCAAGGATCACATGATGACCGAGAGCGACGCGGCGCTGCTGGAATCCTTCGACATCCACTCCGCCGAGATCCGCACCGTGCTGACCTGCCGCGCTCACAGCGGTATCTGCGCCAAATGCTACGGCATGAACCTGGCCACCAGCAAGCCTGTGGGCCCCGGCGAGGCCGTCGGCATCATCGCGGCGCAGTCCATCGGCGAGCCCGGTACCCAGCTGACCATGCGTACCTTCCATACCGGCGGCGTGGCCGGCGGCGACATCACCCAGGGTCTTCCCCGAGTGGAGGAGCTGTTCGAGGCCCGCAAGCCCAAGAAGATGGCCACCCTGTCCGAGATCAGCGGTAAGGTCCGCTTCGAGGAGGCTGCCAAGGGCAGCCTGCTGAACATCATCGTCACCGCCGATGACGGTGATACCCGCACCTACTCCACGCCCCATACCGGCCTGCTGGTGAAGGACGGCGAGGTCATCGAGAAGGGCCGCCAGATCCAGGAGGGCGCCCTGAACCCCCACGATGTGCTGCGTATCCGCGGCGCTTCCGCGGTCCACAACTACCTGATCCAGGAGGTCCTGAAGGTCTACCGTCAGCAGGGCGTGGACATCAACGACAAGCATATCGAGGTCATCGTCCGCCAGATGATGCGCAAGGTCCGCGTGGAGGAGGCAGGGGACACCACCCTGCTGTCCGGCGCCATGGCCGACGTGCTGGAGGTGGAGGATGCCAATGCCGCCGTGCGTCAGCGCATCGCCAACGGCGAGGTCCGCGAGGACGGCGAGCCCCTGCAGGAGGCCACCTGCACCCAGCTGCTGATGGGTATCACCAAGGCGTCTCTGGCCACCGATTCCTTCCTGTCCGCCGCGTCCTTCCAGGAGACCACCAAGGTCCTGACCGAGGCCGCCATCAAGGGCAAGGTGGACCATCTGGTGGGTCTGAAGGAGAACGTCATCATCGGTAAACTCATCCCCGCCGGTGCCGGCCTGACGGCCTACCGCAAGCTGGCGGAGGAGCTGGTCCCCGACGTGGAGGCCGAGGAGGAGGCGGTGGAGAACGTCTACGCCGCGTCCGCCGGTCCCGTGGAGGATGAGACTCCTGCACAGACGGCAGAGCCCGCCGACAGCGATCCCCGCAGTGACGAGGAGTAAGCACCCCTGACCACATCCAAGCGCCCCTCCGCCGGCCGGCGGAGGGGTGCTTTCGTGAAAACGCCGTATTTTCACGGGAAAATTTCAGTGAACTACACAAATTTTTGTGCCGATCCTACTTGACGCTTGCCCCGCCCTATGCTATAATTTCAAATTGCGCGGGATCGTCCGCGGGATTTGTTATGCCATGACAGGAGGGCGTCATCCGTGGCCGGAGAGCTGACTGCAAAGGAAAAGGTAGTAGGCCTCAAGCAGACACGGAGAGCCGTCACACAGGGCACGGCCCGACAGGTCTATCTGGCCTGCGACGCGGACCCCGCCCTGACGGAGCCGCTGCTGGCGCTGTGCCGCGAGAAAGGCGTCAGCGCCGACTGCTCCCTGACCATGCAGCAGCTGGGCAGGGCCTGCGGCATCGCCGTGGCCGCCGCCGCGGTGGCCATTGTGGCGCAATGAGTTTCCAGCCGGAATAAACTCCGTTTGTTCCGTGGAAAATATAGGGAAGCATCCCAAGAAATTTTTGAGAAAGGAGAAACCAAATGCCTACTTTTAACCAGCTGGTCAAGCAGGGCCGCAAGAAGAGCACCTACAAGTCCAATTCTCCCGCCATGCAGAAGGGCCTGAACACGCTGAAGAACAAGGAGACTGACCTCAGCTCCCCTCAGAAGCGCGGCGTCTGCACTGCCGTCAGAACTGCGACCCCCAAGAAGCCCAACTCCGCTCTGCGTAAGATCGCCCGTGTGCGTCTGACCAACGGCTACGAAGTCACCGCTTACATCCCCGGCGTGGGCCACTCCCTGCAGGAGCACTCCGTCGTCATGATCCGCGGTGGCCGTGTCAAGGACCTCCCCGGCGTCCGTTACCACATCATCCGCGGTACTCTGGATACCCAGGGCGTCTCCGGCCGTATGCAGGCCCGCTCCAAGTACGGCGCAAAGCGCCCCAAGAGCAAGTAAGCCTTGCATCTCTGAGCTTTGCCAAAAGGTTTCTCATTATATTTATAATGTACCTCTTTGGCAGGCCGTACAACAGCCGGACCGCGGCTGTTGAGTACCTATGAAATCATATTTTTATGAAGGAGGGAAGCATAGTGCCCAGAAGAGGTAATGTTCCCAAGAGAGAGATCTTGCCCGATCCTATGTACAACTCCGTGCTGGTGACCAAGCTGGTCAACAGCATCATGTTGGACGGTAAAAAGGGCGTCGCCCAGAAGGTCGTCTACGGCGCCTTTGATATTATCAAGGAAAAGACCGAGAAAGAGCCTCTGGAAGTGTTCACCCAGGCGATGGAAAACATCATGCCCAGCCTGGAAGTCAAGGCCCGCCGTGTCGGCGGCGCCACCTATCAGGTCCCCATGGAGGTCCGTCCCGCCCGTCGTCAGACCCTGGGTCTGCGCTGGCTGACTGCCTACTCCCGCGCCCGCGGCGAGCGCACCATGGCTGAGCGCCTGGCAGGCGAGATCATGGACGCTGCCAACAACACCGGCAGCGCCGTGAAGAAGCGCGAGGATACCCACAAGATGGCCGAATCCAACAAGGCATTCGCCCACTTCCGTTGGTAACCCAAATTACGATTTGAGAAGGAGAACGGTATGCCGAGAAAGGTAACACTGGAGAATACGAGAAATATCGGCATCATGGCCCACATTGATGCAGGAAAGACCACTACCACAGAGCGTATTCTGTACTACACGGGCGTGAATTACAAGTTGGGCGAAACGCACGAGGGCACCGCGACCATGGACTGGATGGAGCAGGAGCAGGAGCGTGGTATCACCATCACCTCCGCCGCTACCACCTGCTACTGGAAGGGCTCCAAGGATCAGTTCCCCCAGACCCGCATCAACATCATCGACACCCCGGGCCACGTGGACTTTACTGTGGAGGTGGAACGTTCTCTGCGCGTGCTGGACGGTTCCGTCACCGTAATGTGCGCCAAGGGCGGTGTTGAGCCGCAGTCCGAGACGGTGTGGCGTCAGGCCGATCACTACCATGTTCCCCGTATGATCTACGTCAACAAGATGGATATCACCGGCGCGGACTTCTACCACGTGCTGGACATGGTGCATGACCGTCTGAAGGCCAACGCCGTCCCCATCCAGCTCCCCATCGGGAAGGAGGATACCTTCAAGGGTATCATCGACCTGGTGGAGATGGATGCCGATATCTACTACGATCAGCTGGGTAAGGACATGCGCGTGGAGCCCATCCCCGAGGACATGATGGATCTGGCCAACGAGTACCGCGAGAAGCTGCTGGATGCCGTTTCCATGTTCGATGACGAGATCATGGAGATGTATCTGGAGGGTCAGGAGATCCCCACCGCCAAGATCCGCGCCGCCATCCGCAAGGCCACCTGTGCCGTGAAGATGGTGCCCGTGGTCTGCGGCTCCAGCTATCGCAACAAGGGCGTACAGAAGCTGCTGGACGCCATCGTGGACTACATGCCCGCACCCACCGACGTTCCTGCCATCAAGGGCGTCAACCCCAGGACCGACGAGGAGGAGGAGCGCAAGTCTTCCGACGACGAGCCCTTCGCCGCGCTGGCCTTTAAGATCATGACTGACCCCTATGTGGGCCGTCTGAGCTTCTTCCGCGTGTACTCCGGTACGCTGACCACGGGCTCCTCCGTCCTCAATGCCACCAAGGGCAAGCGCGAGCGTATGGGCCGCATCCTGCAGATGCACGCCAATCACCGCGAGGACATCGAGTCCGTCTACTCCGGCGACATCGCCGCCGTGGTGGGTCTGAAGAACACCACCACCGGCGACACGCTGTGCGATGAGAAGAATCCCATTATCCTGGAGTCCATGGAGTTCCCCGAGCCTGTGATCCGCGTGGCCATCGAGCCCAAGACCAAGGCCGGCCAGGAGAAGATGGGCGTTGCCCTGGCCAAGCTGGCCGAGGAGGACCCCACCTTCCGTACCTACACGGACGAGGAGACGGGTCAGACCATCATCGCCGGTATGGGCGAGCTGCACCTGGAGATCATCGTGGACCGTCTGCTCCGCGAGTTCAAGGTGGAGGCCAACGTAGGCGCACCTCAGGTGGCCTACAAGGAGACCATCCGCAAGGCCGTGGATCAGGACACCAAGTATGCCCGCCAGTCCGGCGGTAAGGGCCAGTATGGTCACGTCAAGATCCATGTGGAGCCCAACGAGTCCGGCAAGGGCTACGAATTTGTCAACGCCGTGGTGGGCGGCGCCATTCCCAAGGAGTATATTCCGGCCATCGATGCCGGTATTCAGGGCGCCATGCTGGCCGGTGTCGTGGCGGGCTATCCCGTCGTGGACGTGAAGGTCACGCTGTTCGACGGCTCCTACCACGAGGTGGACTCCTCCGAAATGGCGTTTAAGATCGCCGGCTCCATGGCCTTCAAGGAGGCCATGCGCAAGGCCGATCCCACGCTGCTGGAGCCCATCATGAAAGTCTGCGTCATCGTGCCCGACGAGTATATGGGCGATGTCATCGGCGATATCAACTCCCGCCGCGGACAGATCCAGGGCTACGAGATGCGCTCCGGCGCACAGCAGATCGACGCCTTCGTGCCTCTGGCAGAGATGTTCGGCTACGCCACTGACCTGCGCTCCCGTACTCAGGGCCGCGGCCAGTACACCATGGAGCCCAGCCACTACATCGAGCTGCCCAAGAGCCTGCAGGAAAAGCTGATCAGCAAGCGCACCGGCCGGGAAAATTTATAAAACCGTAATTTACAATTGATTTTCCCGCGTGAATACTGTAAAATGGCAG
Source organism: uncultured Eubacteriales bacterium (assembly GCA_900545585.1). Classification (GTDB taxonomy): domain Bacteria; phylum Bacillota; class Clostridia; order Oscillospirales; family Oscillospiraceae; genus Vescimonas. The sequence goes on along the minus strand of UQZR01000037.1, from coordinate 5,106 downwards.
TGTTAGATTGTTAGTGCTGCCCAACACATGATACAAAACTGTTAAGGAGGATCATTTCAAATGGCTAAGCAGAAATTTGAAAGAACAAAGCCCCATGTTAACATCGGTACCATCGGTCATATCGACCATGGTAAGACCACTCTGACCGCTGCGATCACCAAGTATCTGGCGATGCAGGGCGGCGCTGAGTACACCGATTACTCTTCCATCGATAAGGCTCCCGAAGAGCGCGAGCGTGGTATCACCATCAACACCGCTCACGTTGAGTACGAGACCGCCAATCGTCACTATGCCCACGTTGACTGCCCGGGCCACGCCGACTATATCAAGAACATGATCACCGGTGCTGCCCAGATGGACGGCGCCATCCTGGTCATCGCCGCCTCCGACGGCCCCATGGCTCAGACTCGTGAGCACCTGCTGCTGGCCCGTCAGGTGAACGTGCCCTCCGTGCTGGTCTTCCTGAACAAGTGCGATCAGGTCGACGATGAGGAGCTGCTGGAGCTGGTGGAGATGGAAGTCCGCGAGCTGCTGGACTTCTATGGCTTCCCTGGCGACGAGACCCCCATCATCCGCGGTTCCGCTCTGAACGCTCTGGTTTCCGAGTCCACCGATCCCAACGCTCCCGAGTATCAGTGCATCAAGGAGCTGATGGACGCTGTTGACACTTGGATCCCCACCCCCGACCGCAAGGAGGATATGCCCTTCCTGATGCCCGTCGAGGACGTGTTCACCATCTCCGGCCGTGGTACCGTTGCTACCGGCCGTGTGGAGCGTGGCATTCTGAACCTGAACGAGAAGGTCGAGATCGTCGGTCTGTCCGATGAGAAGCGTGAGACCACCGTTACCGGTATCGAGATGTTCCACAAGCTGCTGGACTACGCTGAGGCCGGCGACAACATCGGCGCTCTGCTGCGTGGTGTTGCGAAGACCGAGATCGAGCGCGGCCAGGTTCTGTCCAAGCCCGGTTCCATCCATCCCCACACCAAGTTCACCGGTCAGGTGTACGTTCTGACCAAGGACGAGGGTGGCCGTCATACCCCCTTCTTCAACAACTATCGTCCCCAGTTCTACTTCCGTACCACCGACGTGACCGGCGTCATCACTCTGCCCGAGGGCGTTGAGATGTGCATGCCCGGCGATAACGTCGACATGAAGGTTGAGCTGATCACCCCCATCGCTATCGAGAACGGTCTGCGTTTCGCTATCCGTGAGGGTGGCCGTACCGTCGGTTCCGGCGTCGTCATCGCCATCGAGGAGTAATTTCCCGCCGAGGGTCACGGATCAGATGATCTAAAGAAGAGAGACACGCGCAAGCGTGTCTCTCTTTTTGCATCTGGGACGCAGGAAGCCTGCTTTGGACGGGGAGGCTTGCGCCGGCCGCAGCATCTGCATTTCGCGCATCGTATCCGCGTTGTGTACCCCGCCCGCGTTTGCGCCGTGCCGCCCCGCGTCCGCTGGGAAGCACCTACTTCTCAGGGAAGGTCAGCCCGGTCTGGAAGCCGTTTTCACCGGTGGCGATGATGTCGCCGCCCACCAGCCGGTCTCCACAGGTGAACAGATTCACCTGCACCCCGTCCGGTACATCAGGGTAGTTGGTAACAGTGTAGGTGAAGCGGCGCACTACCTGACCGGCGCAGTCAGCCATGGGCATGCCCTGCTGTGTCTGGAGCTTCAGGTAGTCGCCCCATTGCGCCTTCAGGTCCTCCGGCAGCTGGAGGTCCATGGTGGCCACCGGCTCCGGCAGCACCTGCCAGCCCAGACTTTCCAGATAGGCTACCCGCTGCTCGTTGGTGGCAAGCGTCGCCGCTTCACAGGGCGCGGCGCTGCGGAAGCAGCCGGCCAGCAGCAGGGCCATGCCGGTGACAAGTACCAGCGCCGCCGCGGCCAGCAGAATTTTTCGGCGTGTAAAGCGCATATGAATGACGTACAAGCTCATCACCTCTTGCTAATTTATATTGGCGGTTGGGCACGGATATGATATAATCGGAAAAATGACCACAGGAGGGCGGCATGGAACGTTTGGACAAGGTGCTGGCGGCTACGGGCCGCTGGTCGCGGCGGGAGGTCAAGCAGCTGGTGCGGCAGGGGCAGGTGCGGGTCAACGGCGCCGCCGCAGCCTCCGCCGAGGAGAAGGTAGAGCCGGAGACAGCGGTCATCACCGTAGGCGGCGAGCCGGTGCGGCTGCAAAAATATACCTACGTGATGCTGCACAAGCCTGCCGGCGTGCTGACCGCCACCGAGGACAGCCGGCAGCGGACGGTGCTGGATCTGCTTCCGCCGGAGCTGCGGAAACGGGGACTGGCGCCGGTAGGGCGGCTGGACAAGGACACGGAGGGCCTGCTGCTCCTGACGGACGATGGAGAGCTGGCCCACCGGCTGCTGAGCCCCAAATACCACGTGGACAAACGCTATTTCGCCCGCGTGGATGGCCCGCTGGATCAGGCGGATGTGGACGCCTTTGCCGCGGGGATGACCCTGGGCGATGGACTGATGTGCCTGCCGGCGGGACTGGAGCCGCTGGCGGAGGGGACGTGCATTGTGACCCTGCGGGAGGGCAAGTTCCACCAGGTGAAGCGGATGCTGGCGGCCAGGGGCGCACCGGTGCTGTACCTGAAGCGGCTGTCTATGGGGCCGCTGACGCTGGATGCGGAGCTGCCCATCGGAGGTTGGAGAGAACTGACGGCGGAGGAGACGGCATCGCTGCGGTGTACCGCCGGATTGTGATTTTTTAGACAGAACTGCAAAAATATCGACAGATATTTTGTTAAAAAGAGAAAAAAACACTTGCAAAATCGTCACTATGACGATATAATAGGGGCATCGGCTTGACAGATTGCACAAAATACCTACGCGAGGCTCGCAGGAGGAGTCGTTATGTCGGGAAGAATTTTTCAGAATGTTGTATTGCAGTTCAAGGAGACGACGGACCGCACCATCGGCGTCCTTGACGCGGAGGGTACCGTTATTGCATGCAGCGAGCTGACGGGCATCGGCAAAAAGTGGACCAAATACGTGGAGCCCATCGCCGCCGCCGAGGGCGCCTGCATCACGCTGGAGGGCCGGACGTTCAAGGCACTGCCCAGCTGGAGCAGTCACTTTGACTACGCGGTGTTTGCCAGCGGCGACGACAGCATGAGCCGGACGGTATGTTCCATGGCGGCGGTGTCCCTGAACGCGGCCAAGAGCTATTATGAGGAGAAGCACGACAAGGGTTCCTTCATCAAGAACATCATCTCCGACAACATTCTGATCAGTGATATTTACATGCGGGCCAAGGAGCTGCACGTGGCGGCGGAGACGGCCCGGGGCGTCTTCGTGGTCCGACCGGTGGATGAGCGATTGGAGACGGTGCCTGTGGACGTGATCCAGGGCCTGTACCCGGACCGCCAGAACGATTTCGTCATCAGTGTGGGCGAGCAGGATGTGGCCCTGATCCACCAGATGGACGAGAACGCCACCGCCAAGGATCTGGAGGCCGTGGCCCAGCGCATTGAAGAGGCTCTGCGCATCGACGGCGAGAGCTGCGTCTTTGTGGGCATCGGCACGCTGGCTCTGCACCTGCGGGACCTGGCCAAGAGCTATAAGGAAGCCCAGATCGCCATCGAGGTGGGCAAGGTGTTCGACACCGAACGCTACGTCATCAACTACGAGAATCTGGGCATCGGCCGCCTGATCTACCAGCTGCCCACCACCCTGTGCGAGATGTTCCTGCAGGAGGTGTTCAAGAAGAACCCCATCGACGCGCTGGATCAGGAGACGCTGTTCACCATTTACAAGTTCTTCGAGAACAACCTGAACGTGTCTGAGACGGCGCGGAAGCTGTTCGTCCACCGCAACACCCTGGTGTACCGTCTGGAGAAGATCAAGAAGCTGACGGGTCTGGATCTGCGGGAATTCGACGATGCCATCACCTTCAAGGTGGCGCTGATGGTCAAGAAGTACCTGACCAGCCGCGGCATTGACGCGTAACACCAATATGTTTACATAAAAACAGCACCTGCGGGGCCCGCAGGTGCTGTTTTTGTATCCCGAAAACCACTCGCTGGGCGAGTGGTTCAAAAGAGGCTGCTGCCGATGAGGGAAAATAAAACTCCCTCTGTTATAGTAGAGATGCGGTCTGGCAACTGCAAACTACAAAACAAAGGGAGGTCACTCAAGAATGAATGACACAAACAGTTTAGCGCATACGAAAGTACAGTTTACAAGGGACTACACAGGGTAGGTATCTGACGGGAGGGGTTCCGCTCGTCAGATTTTCCATGTGATATTTAAGCTGTCGCTTGTGGCGGCTATGGTGGTAATCATCAAATCCACCACCCGCCGCTTGTCGTCAAAGGATACATTCTCCCAAGTATCGAGGTAGCCGGAAATCTGGCTGACCTGTTCCGGGCTGATTGTTTCCACCGTCAACTCGGCTATCTGCTTCACAAGTTCCTGTTTGCGCCCATCCAGTTCCGCTATCTTTACATTCACATAGGAGAGCAGAACATTGTTTGCACCCGTCAGACTGTCCACCAGCTTTTCAATCTCGCTGTCCACATGGGCAAGCTCCACTTGCAGGGCGGCGATTTTCGGGTTTGCCTTTGCCGCTTTTTTTCTGCCCGTCAGCGTTTTGTAGCCTGCCAGCTTCTTCACCATCTGCTGATAAACAACCGCTTCCAGCTCCGAAGTGATGATTTTCCCGCACCCCGGACAACTCTTGTTATCCAGCCGTTTCGTACAGCGAAGGTATTGCTTGCCGGAGGGATTGAAGATGCTCATAAGGGCATACCCGCAGTTCCCGCATTTGATTTTTCCCGCCAGCCATGTATGGGTGGCTTTCCGGGCAGATTGGATTTTCATGTTGTTCATCAGCTTCTTACGGCAGGTCAGCCAGATGTCGGAGGGGACAATGCCCTCATGGGGAGCCAGCACCAGCATTTGGTCTTTCAAGTCGTTCTTTTTGCTGGGCTTCACATCCCGCCCTTGATACAGATAGCAGCCATTCATGCCGGTAAAATCGGCAGCGTCATTGACAATGACTGTCCCTTGACTTTTGAAAAATTCGTACACATCAAGGTCTGCCTGCACATAGACAGGATTGCGTAACATCTGCGCCAGCGT
>UQZR01000036.1 GCA_900545585.1 uncultured Eubacteriales bacterium | reverse complement strand
ATCTCGGAGGGCGTGCCGATCTGCTGGATCTCGCCGGCGCACATGACGGCGATGCGGTCGGACATTGTCATGGCCTCCTCCTGATCGTGGGTCACATAAATAAAGGTGATGCCCAGCTGCTTCTGCAGCCGCTTCAGCTCCAGCTGCATCTGCTTGCGCAGCTTCAGATCCAAGGCCCCCAGCGGCTCGTCCAGCAACAGCACCTTCGGCCCGTTCACCAGCGCTCGGGCAATGGCCACGCGCTGGCACTGGCCGCCCGACATCTGGCTGACCCGCCGCTTTTCGAAGCCCTCCAGCTGCACGGTGCGCAGCGCCTGCGTCACCTTTTCCCGTATCTCCGCCTTGGGCAGCCGCTTCACTGTCAGTCCGTAGGCCACGTTGTCATAGACATTCATCAGCGGGAACAGCGCGTAGCTCTGAAACACCGTGTTGACTGCCCGCTTGTAGGGCGGCAGCGCGGTGACCTCCTGTCCGTCGATGGTGATGTGTCCGCTGTCTGCCTCCTCAAACCCCGCGATCATCCGCAGTGTGGTGGTCTTACCGCAGCCGGAGGGCCCCAGCAGCGTCAGGAACTCCCCCTGATGAACCTGCATGTCTACGCCCTTGACCACCTCCACGTGGTCAAAGCTCTTGCGCAGGCCCGCGATCTCGATGATATTCTCTCCCATACCCGCTCACCGCCTTTGTATACTTGGAGAATAAATATTCTTTATATTCAAATTTATGTGGATGATTATACACCCTTCTTCAAATTTGTAAAGAGAAAATCCGCTATTTTAATGCTTTTGTAACTGTGCACAAATTGCATATATATCCGCAGAAAATATCTGGCATGCCTGCACATTCCCCGCCCCGCCGCTTTTCAGGAGCAGGGGCAGGCAGCGGCTTTCATCACCTGCGCTTATACATCACATATAAAATCCATACTTCCCTTACCCTGCCGCGGTGTGTATAATAGACCGTCGTTTGAAAAAACGTATCGAAAAACACACGAAAACACGCAGAACAGGAGGGTATACAGACATGGCAAATTGTGCGATCGTAGGCATCAACTGGGGTGACGAAGGAAAAGGCCGGATGGTGGACTACCTGACGGGACAGTACGATGTGGTGGTGCGGTATCAGGGAGGCGGCAACGCCGGACACACCGTCATCAACGATATGGGCAAATTTGCCCTGCACCTGCTGCCCTCCGGCATCTTCCGCGCCGGTGTGATGAACATTCTGGGCAACGGCGTGGCGCTGGACTGTGAGAATCTGGTGTCGGAGATGGAGTCCATCCGCGCGGCGGGCGTCGGCATCTCGCCGGAAAACCTGCTGGTCAGCCACCGTGCGTCGCTGCTGCTGCCGTGGCATCGGGAGCTGGACGCGCTGGAGGAGGCGCGGCTGAAGGACAAGCAATACGGCTCCACCAAACAGGGCATCGCGCCGTTCTACTCTGATAAATACCAGAAAAAGACCATCCAGGCCGGTGAGCTGCTGTATCCGGAGCACCTGAAGGCCCACCTTCAGGATCTGCTGGAATGGAAGAACCTGATCCTGCAGAAGGTCTACGGCGCCAAGGGCTATACCATGGAGGAGATGACCGCCTGGCTGGACACCTACGCCCAGCAGGTGCGTCCCTATGTGACGGACACAGGCCGCTATCTGCGGCAGGCCCAGGCGGAGGGCAAGTCCATCCTGTTTGAGGGCCAGCTGGGCGCGCTGCGTGACCTGGACTACGGCATCTACCCCTATACCACGTCCTCCAATACCATCGCCGCTTACGGCCCCATTGGCGCGGGGCTGCCTACCGCCAAAATCGATGAGGTGGTAGGTGTGGTGAAAGCCTACTCCTCCTGCGTGGGCGAGGGCCCGTTCACCTGCGAGTGGTTCGGCCCCGAGGCAGATGAGCTGCGTCAGGCCGGCGCGGAGTTCGGTGCCAAGACCGGACGCCCCCGCCGCGTGGGCCCCATCGATTTGGTAGCCACCCGCTACGGCGTGGAGGTACAGGGCGCCACCAACATCGCTCTGACCAAGCTGGACATCCTCAGCTATATGAAGGAGATCCCCGTCTGCGCCGCCTATGAGATCGACGGGGAAATCACCCATGAGTTCCCCTTCCCCTCTGTGCTGGCGAAGGCCAAGCCCGTGATGGAGTACCGCCCCGGCTGGTGCTGCGACATCTCCGGTGTGCGGACCTGGGAGGACATGCCTGCGGCGGCCCGGGACTATGTGGAATATGTGGAGCAGGCCATCGGCTGCCATATCGGCTACGTCTCCGTGGGCGCCGAGCGGGAGAGCCTGATCGTCAGATAAAATAAGGAGGGATACCATGGCCCATGACACCTACCAGTCCCCTCTGGCGTCCCGCTACGCCTCGGACTATATGCTGCGGCTGTTCTCGGACGACAGCCGCTACCAGACTTGGCGGCGGCTGTGGGCGGCGCTGGCCCGCGTGCAGCACGAGCTGGGGCTCCCCATCACAGAGGCGCAGGCCGCGGAGCTGGAGGCCCACATCACCGACATCGACTACGATATCGCCGCCCAGCGGGAGCGGGAGGTGCGCCACGACGTGATGGCCCACGTGTACGCCTACGGCAAGGCGGCCCCATCGGCGGCGGGCATCATCCATCTGGGCGCCACCAGCTGCTACGTCACGGATAACGCCGACCTGATCCTGTACCGGGACGGGCTGGTCTATCTGCGGAGACAGCTGCTGGCGGTGCTGGCGAATCTGGCGGCCTTCGCGGAAAAATACGCCGCCACGCCGACATTGGGCTACACCCACTATCAGCCGGCGCAGCCCGTCACCGTGGGCAAGCGGGCCACACTGTGGATGCAGGACCTGCTGGCGGACGTGGAGGAGCTGGATCACGTGCTGTCCACGCTGAAATTCCTGGGCTGCCGCGGCACCACGGGCACCGAGGCCAGCTTTATGGATCTGTTTGACGGCGGAGAGGCCAAGATCGATGAGATGAACCGCCGTCTGGCCGCCAGCTTCGGCTTCAACGAGTGCTTTCCGGTGTGCGGCCAGACCTATCCCCGCAAGGTGGACAGCCGCATCCTCTCCTGTCTCAGCGGTATCGCCCAGAGTGCCTACCGCATGGCCAATGACATCCGCCTGCTACAGCACGACCGCCAGCTGGAGGAGCCCTTCGAAGCGGACCAGATCGGCTCGTCAGCCATGGCATATAAGCGCAATCCCATGCGCTGCGAGCGCATCTGTTCCCTGAGCCGCTATCTGATGGCCGATGCCATGAACGCGCCCATGACCGCCAGCGTGCAGTGGATGGAGCGGACGCTGGACGATTCCGCCAACCGCCGTATCGCGCTGCCGGAGGGCTTCCTGTGCGCCGACGCGGTACTGCGCCTGTGCCAGAACGTAACGGCGGGTCTGCACATCAACGAGGCCATCGTGGACCGCACCCTGCGGGAGTACCTGCCGTTTCTGGCCACGGAGGACCTGATGATGGAGGCTGTAAAGCGCGGCGGCGACCGCCAGCAGCTGCACGAGATCATCCGGCGGCACTCCATGGCCGCCACGGCCCGCATGAAGGAGGGCCTGCCCTGCGATCTGCTGGACCGTCTGGCGGGAGATCCCGCCTTCGGCCTGAGCCGCGGGGAGCTGGAGCAGCTGATGGAGCCGCAGCGCTACATCGGACGCTGCCCCCAGCAGGTGCGGCAGTTTCTGGATGCCTGTGCGCCGCTGCTGCGTCAGGCGCAGGGCGCCGATGGAGACATCCGCGTGTGAGGCCGTACAGCTTCTGAATTACGAAAAAGAGCGCAGCACGGGTGCCGCGGCCGAGAGCGGGACGGGGCGATAAATGCCTGCGGGATACGCTTATCTTCATTGAACGCACATCAGAAAAAAGCTGCAAAATCACCTTGCCGGTGATTTTGCAGCTTTCTTTGTCTTCTGTTATCTTTTTATCCCATTACGGAAAATGGGCGCACGCTCCGGCCGATCGGCATCGGCCGGTTTTGCAGCCTTACAGCTCATCTGCCGCCGGAGAATTCTCGGGGAAAAAGAGGGCCGGATCGATCCGATCATTCGCGGCGTCCTTGTCCATGAAGGTAAGCTCTCGAAATTTAATGTCCAGCATAAAGTTGCGATCCTTGATCTCCGCATCCAGTATGCGGAAAAAGCGGCGCTCGCCCTTCTGGCACAGGCAGGCGTAATGGGGCTTATAGACCACATACGCCTCCAGTGTGCTGACCTGCGGATACCATCAGTTGACAAGGGCAGACACGGTTTTGACGGGCAGAAATGCGCCCATACTGCGTCAAGCCCCTTGGCAATACGGCAAGTATTCCCTGCGGGTCTTTTCTTGTCTGGACACATTTCTGCTCCGGCAAAACTGCTCCGCACCTGTCAGCGATGGATTTTCCAGGGATTTTTGGTTTTTGAGACGCAGGCGGGCGCGTGCCCGCCAAGGCGAAAAGGGCAAAAATCGCCGAAAAGGCGCGGTGACAGGCGTGTCTGCCCTTGTTAACTGATGGTATTGGTGGAAGATCTTATAGGCTCGCCGTTTGATGAATTTCGCTACGTTGGCATCGGCGCCCGCCTTGTCGATCTTGCACACGACCACTGCGGAGGGATCCACCTCCTCATAAGAGGTCGCTGGACGCCCCTTCATCTGCTGCACGGTGCCGAAGCCGCCCTCCATGGCCACCGTATAGACCACCCTGCGGGTGGGCAGGCCCGCCGCCCGCAGAAGCTTCGCTTCAGCGGTCTCCAGATAGTAGGGGTAGTAGAACTTTCTGATCTGCAGCACAGACACCTCCTTGGGAATATGTCCGAGCTTATTGAAGAAGGAACTGTCAGATTATTCAACAGAGGAGTCCTCAGGTTCAACATTCGCGGCAACGGGCTTGCGGCTCTTACGGATCGCAGAAACGATCGGCAGCAGCAGGCTCAGAATGCCAGCGCAGGGTGGCCCCGGAACACTTGGACTGGACGCGCCCTGTCCTGTAGCTGTAGGCAGTGTGGATGGGTCCTGCGGTATTTTGGGAGCCGGCGGTACAACAGCAAACGTGTTGATCAGCGTCATGGGAACCACAGATACCTGCTTTCTGGTATCTGATAAAATTATTGACGATCCCACTGGCAGCCTTGTGGTCAATCCTCATGTGATCCCGGGTCTCTATCTGGCTGGCGGTCCCATGGGGATGTACGGCGGGGCTCTGGAGTGGTGGCTGCACCATATCATGAACCGCACCGTTTCTATGGCTGGCGCAGCGGGCATGCGGCATCGTTCCTGAAAAAACAGAGAGCAGCGCAGATATATCCGGCACATTCCCGGTGGATTGGGCATGTGCGGCGGAGTATAACGGGCTGTATGCCGCGCACATGAGTGTGCATAAAGCCCTTTCCTCCATGTATTCAATACCTTCGCTTGCAAATTCCATGCCGAAAAAGCGCTGACTTCCTGCTGTAACTTTATGTTTTCTTTTGCGTAATCATAGAAAGAGGAACACGGAATAATCCGGCGTCCCTCTTTCTATTTACAGGATCGGAGAAGCAGCGGTTCGCTGTCGGGCATTTTTCCCTTTGGATACGCATAGGCTGGACACCAGAAAGGATGGGGATCGTATGAAAGAGAAACGGGTGCGGATCTTCCTGCTGCGGCGGTGGTACATGGTAGGCGGCGCCGCGCTGGCTATGGCGGCGGTCATCTTCTACGTGGTGAATTACCCTGCCTCCGTCAGCACGGCGGCCAGCTCCCGCCAGCTGCCTATCTACTCGGTGGAGCGGAACCAGAAGGTGTGCGCCATCAGCTTCGACGCCGCGTGGGGTGAGGAAAAAGTGCGCAATCCTGAGGCACCTTTCAGGCGCACCGAATATATGAAAAGAGGTGCGTGAAGGGAAATGCCCTTCATGCACCTCTTGCATTATATTATGCTTCGTTTCTCGAATTCAGCTCATAGGTACACAGATAGAACAGGAACGAGGTCATCTGATAACGGTTGATGCGGGTGTCATAGGCTGCCAGCAGCTCACCCATCTCGCTGTCGCGGGTGGTGATGTCCGTCTGGTCGCACCACAGCATGGCCTTGACGACCTCACCGCTGAGCCGGGGATTTTCCCGCATGGTCTGCCGCGCCAGCTCCTGATCTACACGGGTGTCAATGCCGGACATGGCGGCGTAGCGATAGATCAGCAGACAGGCCGTCTGATAATCCATGTCGTCGTCATAGGCCGTATGCAGATCGCCCTGACGGAGCAGCCCCGCTTGATACGCCCAGCACACGGCGTCGTAGTAGGGGCAGGCGGAGCCGTTGAATTCCTCGGTTTCATAATCAGGCGGCAAGGCAGTGTTGTCCGTCTCCGGCCTTTGGGAGATGCGGTACAGCACATCCACGAATTCGCCCACCTTTGCCGCGGCCTTCCCGCCGAAGGTGTCCGGCGTCGCCGGGTCGATATACCCGTTGCGGTACATATAGAGGACGCTGGCCTGGTTGAAAATGCCCGTGATATCCGTAAACACCACCGTATCCTCCAGCGTGCCGCCGCTGGACGCCTTACCGAAAACATGGGCGTAGTAGTCACTGTTGACGATGTTGCTGGACATCTGGAACTTATTGTCCACATACAGCCGGTAGGCCTCCAGCTGTTCGTCAGAGATGACGATGCTCTCGTCAGCAGGGATCACCGCCTCCGTACCGGCATCATAGCGGAAGGATTTCGTCAGGAAGGACTTGTCCGACAGCACCGCTATGTGTACGCCGTTGGACAGCGCGTCGGTGCCCGCCAGCAGCCGGGAGTCGTAGTCCACGCCGAACAGGTTCAACAGCGTGGGCAGGATGTCCGCCGTGGAGCAGTACTCATCCACCACGATGTTCTCGGACAGGCCGGGCACATAGCAGATGAAGCTGTTGCGGTACTTCTCAAAGGTGAGATCCATTTCCTGCCCCGCCAGCTCGTTGTACTCGTCCTCCGTCAGACCGTAGGGATAGTGGTCATTGGTCAGTACGATGCAGGTCTTATCAGCCACGCCCGCCTGCTCCAGCCGATCCATCAGGTAGGTCAGCGCGTTTTCCAGCTCCAGATTGCAGGCGATATACGCCTTCACCGGCTCGGAATAGGGCAGATCCTTCACCGCGTCGTGGTTCTTGGCGCTCATGGCGTTGTCCCAGTTGTACTGATAGTGGCCGCTGAAGGTCATGTAATAGGCGTGGAAGGGCTCCCTGCTGCTGAGGTAGTCGTCCACGGAGGCCTCCATCATCTCCAGATCGGAGGAGGGCCAGTCGATCTTTATATCCAGCCCGGAGTCCGCCGCCTTGAAGGTATAGCCCATGTTGGCGTGGGTGATGTTCCGGTTGTAGAAATCGCCGATATAGTCGTGATAGCCCCAGGTCTGGTAGCCCTTTTCCTTCAGGGCGTTACCCAGGCAGAAGGGCAGATAGTTGGTGCCCGCCACGTTGAAGCTGGAATCCGTCTTAGTGCGGGACATGTCGGGATACAGTCCCATGCACATGGTGTACTCGCCGTTGGTGGTGACGGATTGGAACGTGCCGTAGTAATTATCGAAGATAATGCCCGTGTGGGACAGCTTGTACAGGGTGGGCGTCAGCTCCTCGCTGATGAACCAGGGGCAGAAGCTCTCGGCACAGATGGTGATCAGGTTGTAGTCCTGCAAAAGCCCGGTGTAGTTGTTCTTCCGGGTGGGGACCACCTGCGCCAAGTATTCGTCCGTGGTTTTGCGCATGGCATCATCCGCAGACTCCGCCAGCTTTGCAAAGTCGATGCGCTCGATCACATTATAGGAATTGCTGCTGTAGAGCCGCCTGGTGTCTGTGCCCAGCGGGGACGGCGTGATGATGACGCTGCCGCTGCTGCCAAAGACCATGTAGCGAAGCTCCTGCACGGTGGTGGCCAGCATGCCCACGCTCTTATAGCTGCTGTCGGTAGAGGTGTTCACATTGGTGAAGGTTTTGTAGACGGAGAACGATTTACCCCGCCCAGCGTACATAATGCCCATCGTAGCCAGCAGCAGCGTCAGCAGGATACCCAGCGTCGCCAGCGCCTGCCTCCACTTGAGCCGCACAGTCAGCACCCGGATCTTGCGCAGAGCAAGGCAGAGGATCGTCACGATCAGCGGTACCAGCAGCAGAAGGATGGGCACGATGTTCTTGCCGATGCTGTACAGGATCTGCGAGTCGAAATTGGTGATGACGTTCCCGCCCATGCTCACCTGACTGATGGGCATGAAGTTGCCGAAAATGGCGTGGTACATCAGCTGCACCTCGGCAAACAGCACCTGCACGGCGACCAGAAGCACGCCCACGATCTGTCGGGCGATCTTGGGCAGGTGCGTGGTCAGCAGCGTGCAGACCGTTCCACCCAGCAGTCCGAACAGCACCAGATAGACCGCCCGCCTGTCCAGCGAGCGATAGACGCACAGGTGCAGGCACAGCTCCACATAGACGCTGGCGCCGCAGAACAGCAGCAGGCTGCGGAGCCACGCCTGCCACAGGCCGCGGCGCGGGGCTCGCACCGCAGCAGATGTCTCATGGGGTGCCTGGGGTTGATTCGCTATCTCATTGGGTTTTGTCTTCAGCATATATGTCTCCTGCCGCAGGTCTCCCTCAGGGGAAGGCCTGCGAAATCTGTCAAAATATTGGCGCGGGGCATATCATACTGTAAATGTAAAGAAATTGCAATGATTTCTGTAAAAATTAAAGAAAGGTTCACAGTCGCTCCCGTCGTTTTGAGCCGAAAATTTAGCAAAATCTGCATAGCCGAAACGCGAAAACCGTGCTATACTGTACGCGAAATTGGGAACGCAGTCGTTTTTAGGAGGTGAGTCCTGTGACAGAAACCGGTTTCCATCTGAAACGCCATCTGACGTCCTTCCAGATCATGATCCTCGGCTTTGCCGGTGTGATCCTGCTGGGTGCGCTGGTACTGATGCTGCCGATCTCGGCGGCAGGGCGGGCGTGGACGCCGTTTCACGAGGCGTTGTTTACCTCCACCTCCGCCGTCTGCGTAACGGGACTGGTGGTGCAGGACACCGGCAGCTACTGGTCCGCGTTCGGACAGTCCGTCATCCTGCTGCTGATCCAGATCGGCGGCTTAGGCGTCATCACGGCGGCGGTAACGTTCTTGATGCTCTCCGGCAAGAATATCTCGCTGAAGGAGCGCAGTGCCATGCAGGATGCCATTTCCGCTCCGGTGGTGGGCGGCATCGTGCGCCTGACGCGGTTTATTCTCAAGGGAACGTTCCTTGTGGAATTGGTCGGCGCTCTTGCGCTGCTGCCGGCGTTCTGCCGGGACTATGGACTGCGGGGCGTGTGGATGGCGGTATTTCACTCCGTTTCCGCCTTTTGCAACGCGGGGTTCGATATTCTGGGGCGGGCGGATGCCCTCTACCCTTCCCTGACGGCGTACATGGCCGACCCGCTGGTCAATATCGTCATCATGCTGCTGATCGTCGTGGGCGGTATCGGTTTTCTGACATGGGACGATGTCTGCACCCACCGGCTGCACCTGCGGCGGTACCGGATGCAGAGCAAGGTCATTCTGAGCGCAACCGTCATCCTGATCGCGCTTCCGGCATTGCTCTTCTTCCTGACAGACTTTGCTGAGCTTCCCGCGGGACAGCGCGTTCTGGCGTCGCTCTTTCAGGCGGTCACGCCGCGAACGGCGGGCTACAACACCGCTGACCTGACGAAAATGAGCGACACCTCACAGGCGGTCACGATTTTGCTGATGCTGACCGGCGGTGCGCCCGGCTCCACGGCGGGCGGCATGAAGGTAACGACACTGGCTGTGCTGGCCGCCAACGCGGTCGCCGCTTTCCGCAGGCGGGAGGATCCGCAGCTTTTCAAACGCAGACTGGAGCCCTCCGCTGTGCGGAACGCCGCCGCCATCCTGCTGCTGTATCTGGGACTGACCTTCGCGGGCGCGGCGGTCATCAGTGCGGCGGAGGGACTGCCGCTGGGTGCCTGTCTCTATGAAACGGCATCCGCTGCCGGGACGGTAGGGCTGACACTGGGGCTGACGCCGCAGCTGGGTACGCTGTCGCAGGGCATTCTCATTCTGCTGATGTTCTTCGGGCGTGTCGGGGGACTGACCCTGATCTACGCCGCATTCTCCGGGCATGATCTGACCTATGCCCGGTACCCGAAGGAAATGATCACCGTAGGCTGAAAGGAGCGCACGATGAAAAACGTATTATTGATCGGACTTGGCCGCTTCGGGCGGCACCTTGCCATGCAGCTGAGCGAGCTGGGGCATCAGGTGATGGCGGTGGATCGGGACGAGGAGCGTGTCAACGAGTGTATGCCCTTTGTCACCAACGCACAGATCGGTGACAGCACCCGCGTGGATTTTCTGCGCTCGCTGGGCGTTGGAAACTATGATGTCTGCTACGTTACCATCAGCGGAGACTTCCAGAACTCGCTGGAAACGACGTCCCTGCTCAAGGAGCTGGGGGCGAAATATGTGGTGTCCCGCGCGGAGCGTGACGTGCAGGCAAAATTTCTGCTGCGCAACGGCGCGGACGCGGTGACATACCCGGAAAAGCAGCTGGCGAAGTGGGCGGCCATCCGGTACACCGCCAACCACATCTTCGATTACATAGAGTTGGACGAGAAGCACGCCATTATCGAGGTCGCCGTCCCGGACAGCTGGCAGGGTCACAGCATCGGTGATCTGGACATCCGCCGAAAGTATGGCGTCAACATCCTCGGCGTGAAGCAGAACGGCAAAACCGATGTGACCACCTCGCCGGAAACCGTGCTGGACAGCGGCCTGACGCTGCTGGTGCTGGGTGAGTATACGGCGCTGAAAAAGTGCTTCCGGCTGTAAGGCCGCGTCTGCCGACGCTTGTGCGGTTGCAAGCGGCTCGCCGGGGTATGTTACGCTGCCAAGCGCATTGAGGCTGCCGGAGCGGATTTCCTCCTGATTTGCACGAATACGATTCACAAGGTCGCCCCGCAGATTGCGTCCATGATACGGATCGCAGACATCGATGGTACAATAGCCTGTGGATCCGTTTGATTTGTCATCATGATTTTGACACCGTGTAGGATATTTTACATCCTGCACGGTGTTTTGTTTTCCTATCAATTCGAATAGGAGGCAGTCCTTATGTCCAACCGACAAACATACGGTTTCCGCAGCGCGCATACGATGGACTATTCTCAAAGAGGAGGTCTGTTTATGCCAACCGTTCAGCAAGCACCCACTCCGGCAATCACCGTCACTCGCAATTTTCTCGGCCAACAGACGGCAGAGGCGCTGCTGTTGGAATTGATCCGCGCCCACACACAGGCGGTATAAAGTCTGCGGGCAGTCCACGGAAAGGAGGGAGCTTATGGAGAAGCCGCCACTGCCTACCGCACTGTACTGCCGCCTTTCCCGGGAGGACGGAGACCGCATGGAGAGCGATTCCATCGGCAACCAGCGGAAGCTGCTGGAATCGTATATCGAAAATCATCCTGAGTTGGTAACGGCGGAATGCTATGCCGACGATGGCTATACCGGCACGAATTTTGTTGAGGTAAGATAACGTAACCTTTTTTGCAGAGGGTGTTATCTTACCTCTTTTTGATGTATGTTAGAT
>UQZR01000035.1 GCA_900545585.1 uncultured Eubacteriales bacterium | reverse complement strand
GATGGGCTTGTCGCCAAAGCGCAGATGGCTGATGGTGACGCCGCCGGTCTTCTTGGAGTCGTACTGGAAGTAGGCCTGCACGTATTTGTCGGTGTGGTCGCCGATGATCTTGATGGAGTTCTTGTTGGCGCCCACGGTGCCGTCGCCGCCCAGGCCCCAGAACTTGCACTCGATGGTGCCGGCCGCAGCGGTATTGGGACAGTTCTCATCCTCGGGCAGGGACATGTTGGTCACATCGTCCACGATGCCGATGGTGAACTGGCGCTTCATCTCGTCCTTCTTCAGCTCGCTGTAAACAGCAAACACGGAGGCGGGAGGCGTATCCTTGCTGCCCAGACCGTAACGGCCGCCGATGACCTGCACATCGCTCATGCCGGCGTTGGCCAGTGCGGTGACAACATCCTGATACAGGGGCTCGCCCTGGGAGCCGGGCTCCTTGGTGCGGTCCAGAACGGCGATCTTCTTGGCGGTGGCGGGAATGGCCTCGATCAGCTTCTCGGGCGCGAAGGGGCGGAACAGACGGACCTTCACCAGGCCGACCTTCTCGCCGTGGGCGTTCAGATAGTCGATGACCTCCTCGGCCACATCGCAGATGGAGCCCATGGCCACGATGACGCGGTCAGCATCGGCAGCGCCGTAGTAGTTGAACAGCTTATAGTCGGTGCCCAGCTTGGCGTTGACCTTGTCCATGTACTTTTCCACCACGGCGGGCAGGGCCTCGTAGTACTTGTTGCAGGCCTCGCGGTGCTGGAAGAAGATATCGCCGTTCTCATGGCTGCCGCGCATATGGGGATGCTCGGGGTTCAGGGCGTGACGGCGGAACTCGGCCACGGCGTCCATGTCGCACATGTCCTTCAGATCCTCGTAGTCCCACACGGCGATCTTCTGGATCTCATGGCTGGTACGGAAGCCGTCGAAGAAGTTGATGAAGGGCACCTTGCCGGTCAGGGCGGCCAGATGTGCCACGGGGCTCAGGTCCATGACCTCCTGCACGTTGCCCTCGCACAGCATGGCAAAGCCGGTCTGGCGGCAGGCCATAACATCGGAGTGATCGCCGAAGATGTTCAGGGCGTGGGTGGACACGGTACGGGCGGAAACGTGGAACACGCAGGGCAGCTGCTCCGCCGCGATCTTGTACATGTTGGGGATCATCAGCAGCAGGCCCTGAGACGCGGTGTAGGTGGTGGTCAGCGCACCGGCGCCCAGAGAACCGTGAACGGCGCCGGCAGCGCCGGCTTCGGACTGCATCTCCACCACCTTGACCTTGGTGCCGAAGATGTTCTTCAGGCCGTTTGCGCTCCACTGGTCGACAAAGTCGGCCATGGGGCTGGACGGCGTGATGGGGTAGATGGCAGCAACCTCAGAAAACGCATAGGAAACATGCGCTGCGGCGTTATTGCCATCCATGGATTTCATTTTTCTTACCATAACGTGCCTCCTTAAATAAATGTCGGTGTGACCGCTCCCGCCTGCGCTGCATGCAGGCAAAAGCGCTCCCTCCCCGTCCTCCTCATCTGTCCGGAGAGAAAGCTGATCCGATCGAAGCCCCCTAAAAGGCCCCTATCCGTTGGTATTGTTGATAGTATCACAAACTTTTCGCCATGTAAACCTGCTTTTTGTTATTTTTACTATTTTGAAACTTTTTTAGCACCATGCACAAATTTTCTCACTCCCATCCCGTCGGAAAGCGTCGTTCCGCGCAAAAGCCGGATGGCTTTTTTGAAAAAACCGCTGTTCACCGTCCCGATTTTATGATAAGATACATGCTGAACGACCATTTGGAAGGGGGAAACGACCCATGGTGGTCACTGTGCGTTCTCTGGGTCTCACCGGCATCCGCGGCTACGAGGTGACGGTGGAGTGCTTTCTCTCCGGCGGTCTGCCCGCCTTTGACATGGTGGGCCTGCCGGACGCGGCGGTCAAGGAGTCCCGCGAACGGGTGCGGGCCGCCGTGAAAAACTGCGGGGCAAAATTCCCCGTCAGCCGCATCACCGTGAATCTGGCCCCTGCCCGGGTCCGGAAGGAGGGCACGCTGTACGATCTGCCCATCCTGCTGGGTATCCTGGCCGCGGCGGAGGAGCTGAAGCCCCTGCCGGAGGACGCCGCCTTTCTGGGCGAGCTGAGCCTTACCGGCGCGCTGCGCCCCGTCACCGGTGTGCTGCCCATGGCGCTGTGCGCCGCCCGTATGGGCGTCAGGACTCTGTATGTCCCCGCCCAGAACGCCGCGGAAGCCACGCTGGCCGACGGCCTGACGGTCTACGGGGTAGAGAGCGTCTCCCAGCTCATCGCCCACCTCAACGGCGACGCGCCTATGACCCCCGCGCCGCGCTGGCAGCCGAAGCCGTCTGATCGCCCCCTGCCGGACTTTGCCGATGTCATGGGGCAGGAGAACGTGAAGCGGGCGCTGGAGATCGCCGCCGCAGGCGGCCACAACATTCTGCTCATCGGCTCTCCCGGCGCGGGCAAGTCCATGCTGGCCCGCCGCCTGCCCTCCATCCTGCCCGATATGACCCGCGCCGAATCCCTCCAGACCACGGAGATCTACTCCGTGGCGGGCATGACGGACTCCGCCCACCCGCTGGTGGACACCCGCCCCTTCCGCAGTCCCCACCACACGGCCTCCACCGTGTCCCTGGCCGGCGGCGGCGGCACGCCCCGCCCGGGTGAAATATCCCTGGCCCACAACGGCGTCCTGTTTCTGGACGAGCTGCCGGAGTTCGATAAGTCGGCGCTGGAGACGCTGCGCCAGCCGCTGGAGGACGGCTTTGTCACCATCACCCGCGCCGCGGGGACGCTGACGCTGCCCAGCCGCTTCATGCTGGTGTGCGCCATGAACCCCTGCAAGTGCGGCTGGTACGGCCACCCCTCCGGCCGCTGCACCTGCTCGGAAAATCAGGTGGACCAGTACATGCGCCGCATCTCCGGTCCCCTGCTGGACCGCATCGACATGTATGTCGAGGTCCCCTCCGTGGAGTACGAGGCCATGCGCCGCAAGGAGAAGCCGGAGTCCTCCGCCGTCATCCGCCGGCGTGTCAACGCCGCGCGGGAGGTGCAGAAGCAGCGCTTTTCCGGCACGGAGGTATCCTGCAATGCCTATATGCCCCCTGCCATGATCGGGCAGTTCTGCGCGCTGGACGCTGCCGGCGAAAGGCTGATGCAAAGCGCCTTTGACCGTCTGGGCCTCACCGGCCGCAGCCATGACCGCATCCTGCGCATGGCCCGCACCATTGCCGATCTGGAGGGCGCCGCCCGCATCGAAGCACCGCACCTGGCCGAAGCCATCCAATACCGCAGCAGTATACTAAAATAAGGAGAAACCGCACCATGCACGAGATTATCCTCTGCAAGCTGGGCGAGGTGGTCCTGAAGGGCCTGAACCGCCGCAGCTTTGAAATGAAGCTCATGAGCAACATCCGCCGCCGCACCCAGCGGTTCGGCAAGTTCAAAATTTACTCCCGCCAGTCCACCATCTACGTGGAGCCGGCGGAGGATACCTGCGACATCGCCGGGGCCTACGCCGCCTGCAAGCAGGTGTTCGG
The DNA here is from genome assembly GCA_900545585.1 of uncultured Eubacteriales bacterium. Taxonomy (GTDB): domain Bacteria; phylum Bacillota; class Clostridia; order Oscillospirales; family Oscillospiraceae; genus Vescimonas. Next base: position 8,464 of record UQZR01000035.1, on the reverse strand, counting down.
CATCATCGCCATCACCCGCGCTCTGCCCTGCGAGAAGTCCAAGGAGGCCATTTTCGACACCGCCAAGACGTACCTCGCCGACGCCCTCACCGCCGCCGGGAGCTTCAAGGTGGAGAGCAAGCGGGCCGACAAGACCTTCCCCATGGGCAGCATCCAGCTGAGCCAGTGGGTGGGCGGCGCGCTGCACGACGCTTTCCCCCACCTGACGGTGGATGTCCACCATCCGGAGCTGACGGTGTACGTGGAGGTCCGCGAGGACGCGGCCTACGTCCACGGTCCGGCGGAGGCCGCCGCCGGCGGCCTGCCTCTGGGCATGGGCGGCCACGCGGTGAGCCTGCTGTCCGGCGGCATCGACAGCCCCGTGTCCAGCTACATGATCGCCAAGCGCGGTGTCCAGCTGGAGATGATCCACTTCGCCTCCCCTCCCTACACCAGCGAGCTGGCCCGGGAAAAGGTGCTGAAGCTGGCCCAGGAGCTGACGCCCTGGTGCGGCCGTCTGGCGGTGTTCATCATCCCCTTTACCGAAATTCAGGAGGAGATCCGCCGCAAGTGCCCCGAGGATCACTTCACCCTCATCATGCGCCGGTTCATGATGCGCCTTGCCGATATGCTGGCCCGCGAGCTGCGCTGCCGCGCCCTCGTCACCGGCGAAAATCTGGGTCAGGTGGCCAGCCAGACCATGCAGGCGCTGGCCGTCAGCGAGGACGTCGCCACCATGCCGGTGCTGCGCCCCCTCATCGGCCTTGACAAGGAGGAGATCGTGAAGATCGCCCGTAAGATCGGCACCTTCGACACCTCCATCCTGCCCTATGAGGACTGCTGCACCGTGTTCACCCCCCGCCACCCCAAGACAAAGCCCAGCGTGGAGGAGACGCGGGAGTACGAGGCCGCGCTGGACGTGGAGGGCCTGTGCCAGCGGGCCATGGCCAACCGGGAGATGATCCGCGTCAAGCCCCAGTATTAAGGAGGCGCATCCCATGCCCCGTACCGCGGAGATCATCGCTGTCGGCAGCGAGCTGCTGACCGGCGGCGTCACCAATACCAACGCCCGGTTCCTGTCGGAGCTGCTGACCGCCGCTGGTGTGGACGTGCTGTACCACACCGCCGTGGGCGACGACGAGGGCCGTCTGGAGGCCGCCGTCACCGCCGCGCGGCAGCGGGCGGAGCTGCTGGTATTCACCGGCGGCCTGGGCCCCACCTACGACGATATGACGAAAACGGCGGTGTGCGCCGCGCTGGCCACGCCGCTGGTGTTCCACCCGGACATCATACCGGACATCCGCCGCTATTTCGACACCGTGTTCCACCGGGAGATGCCCGCCTGCAATTTGCAGCAGGCCTATCTGCCCCAGGACTGCACCGTGTTCCGCAACCCCGTGGGCACCGCCCCCGGCTGCGCCTTTACCGCCGGCGGCGTCACCGCCGTGCTGCTGCCCGGCGTTCCCTCGGAGTGCCGCTATCTGGCGGAGCACTGCCTGCTGCCCTATCTGGAGCGGCTCCACGGCCAGGTGATCCGCTCCCACGACCTGCGCATCTTCGGCCTGACGGAGCCGCAGGTGCAGGAGCTTCTGAACGACCTGCTCCATCAGGAGAAGGAGCTGACGCTGGCCCCCTACGCCGGTACCGGTGAGGTGTCGCTGCACCTGTCCGCCCGCGCCGCCGATGAGGCCGCCTGCGAAGCCCGCATGGCCCCGCTGCTGGCGGAGGTCCGCCGCCGTCTTGGCAGCTATCTCTACGGCACGGACGTGTCGGGGCTGGAGGAAACGGCGCTGCGCCTCTGTCAGGCCCGGGGCCTGACCCTCTCCGCCGCCGAGAGCTGCACCGGCGGTCTCATCGCCAAGCGCCTGACGGACATCCCCGGCGCGTCCCAGACGTTTCTGGGCGGCGTGGTCAGCTACACCAACACCGTGAAGCAGCACGTGCTGGGCGTCCCCGCCTCCCTGCTGGAGACGTATGGCGCCGTGTCCGCCCCCGTGGCCCGCGCCATGGCCATGGGTGTCCGCGTCCTTACCGGCTCGGATCTGGCCCTGTCCGTCACCGGACTGGCCGGTCCCGCAGGCGACGACCGCGGCAGCCCCGTGGGCACCGTGTTCACAGCCCTTTCCACGCCTCAGGGCGTTTTCGTGCGGCAGCTGGCGCTGGGCGGCGATCGGGAGCGCATCCGCACCCTCTCCGCCCACCACGCGCTGGACCTGCTGCGCCGCTATCTCACGGATCAAATGACAGGAGGAGAATGACCCATGTCCAAAAACAGTTACCGGCCCGGCGTCAACCAGTACGCCAATCAGGAGGAAGCCCGCCGCAAGGCCCGGGGCAACCCCAACAAAAACGTACACCAGAAGAAGAAAAACAGCAATTACGCCGGCTACGCCGGCAATCCCGTGACCCAGAAGATCATCGAAAAGGCCAACCAGCAGGAGCGGGTGAAGCTCCCTACCTGGCTGAACATCTGGCTGGCGGTGCTGTTCGCCGCCATTATCGTGGTGCTGATCCTGCGTCTGGCGGTGTATAAGGACAGCATCCTGCTGAGCTCCCTGTCCTCCCTGCTGCTGGGCATCGCCTGCCTGTCCCTGTTCTATATCCGCCGCTTCAAGCACACGAAAAAGGAGAGTCCCGTCTACAAGATCGTCACCGTGGTACTCACCGTCTGCGGCGTCATCTACACGTTTATGGGCGCGGTGGGCCTGCTTTCGCTGGCCGGTATCCTGTAAAAAATCGGTTTTTTCGGCAAAATAGCCATTGACAAGGGCTAATTTTGTGAGTATAGTAGCGTTATCTTAAGGAAACACCGTACAACTGCGATGAAGGAGACGCGCCCCGCCTCCCTGCCGCGCGAAGAGAGCCGCCGTTTGGTGCAAGGCGGACGGGCAGCCGGTCTGGGGTATCACTCCCGAGCATCCGCCTGATGGCCTCTGGCCGGTAAGCGCGGACGGCAGCGGGCCGTTATCACCCCGTACCCACGGCTGGTGGGACTGAGTGGCCGCTTTCCGCGGCAGCAAGAGTGGTACCGCAGAGGATGCTTTCACGCGCCTTTGTCTCTTAACGAGACAAAGGCGCTTTTTATTTTGTTTCAACAAAAAATTCCGGATAAAAGGAGACGCAACATGGAATACAAAAAGACACTGAACATGCCTAAGAGCGGCTTCCCCATGCGTGCCGGCCTGCCCAAGCGCGAGCCGGACATGCTGAAGCACTGGGAGGAGATCGACCTCTACAACGAGCTGCTGAAGAAGAACGAGGGCAAGCCCCTGTTCTCCCTGCACGACGGCCCTCCCTTCTCCAACGGCGCGCTGCACATGGGCCACGCCCTGAACAAGTCCCTGAAGGACTTCATCACCCGTATGTACGCCATGCGCGGCTACTACACCCCCTATATTCCCGGCTGGGATAACCATGGCATGCCCATCGAGTCCGCCATCATCAAGCAGAACAAGCTGAACCACAAGGCCATGAGCGTGGCGGACTTCCGCACCGCCTGCCATGAGTTCGCCGACCATTACATCGACGTCCAGCGCGACGGCTTCAAGCGCATGGGCGTGGTGGGCGACTGGGAGCATCCCTACAAGACCATGGACCCCGGCTTTGAGGCGCAGGAGGTCCGGGTGTTCGGCAAAATGTACCGGAACGGCCACATCTACAAGGGCCTCAAGCCCGTGTACTGGTGCCCTCACGACGAGACGGCGCTGGCCGAGGCGGAGATCGAGTATAAGGACGATCCCTGCACCACTGTCTACGTCAAGTTCCCCATGCACGATGATCTGGGCAGGCTGCCCCATCTGGACCACAGCAAGCTGTACTTCGTGATCTGGACCACCACCGTCTGGACCCTGCCCGGCAACCTGGCCATCGCTCTGCATCCCGACGAGAGCTACGCGGTGGTGAAGGCCCCCAGCGGCGAGCTGTATATCATGGCCGAGGCCCTGACCGACAAGGTCATGAAGATCGGCGGCTTCGACAGCTATGAGATCGTGGAGACCCACCCCGGCTCCTTCTTCGAGAACATGCTGGCCTTCCATCCCTTCCTGCCCAAGACCTCCCGTCTGGTGCTGGCGGACTATGTCACCATGGATTCCGGTACCGGCTGCGTCCACACGGCGCCCGGCTTCGGTGCCGACGACTATGTGACCTGCAAGCGCTACGGTATGGAGATGGTGGTGCCCGTGAACGATCAGGGCAAGCACACCGCCTACGCCGGAAAGTACGAGGGCATGACCACCGACGAGTCTAACCCCGTGATCCTTCAGGATATGAAGGACAACGGCTCCCTGTTCGCCAGTGAGGACATCGTCCACAGCTATCCCCACTGCTGGCGCTGCAAGCAGCCCATCATCTTCCGCGCCACCCCCCAGTGGTTCTGCTCCGTGGACTCCTTCAAGGATGAGGCCATCGCCGCCTGTGAGGACGTGCGCTGGGTGCCCTCCTGGGGCAGAGACCGCATGCGCTCCATGATCCTGGAGCGCACCGACTGGTGCATCAGCCGCCAGCGCCGCTGGGGCCTGCCCATCCCCGTGTTCTACTGCAAGGACTGCGGCAAGCCCGTCTGCACCGAGGAGAGCATCGAGGCCGTGGCCAGCCTGTTTGAGGAGAAGGGCTCCAATGCCTGGTTCGATATGGACGCCGCCGACATCCTGCCCAAGGGCTTCACCTGCCCCCACTGCGGCAAGTCCGCCGGCTTTGAGAAGGAGACCGATACCCTGGACGGTTGGTTCGACTCCGGCTCCACCCATTTTGCCGCCATGGAGCGCGATCAGCACTTCTGGCCCGCCACCATGTATATCGAGGGCCTTGACCAGTATCGCGGCTGGTTCCAGTCCTCCCTGCTGGTGGCCGTGGGCGCGTTGGGCCGCGGCGCTCCGTTCAAGGAGTGCGTCACCCACGGCTGGACCGTGGACGGCGAGGGCAAGGCCATGCACAAGTCTCTGGGCAACGGCATGGACCCCGCCGAGATCTTTGACAAGTACGGCGCGGACCTGCTGCGTCTGTGGGCCGGCTCCGCCGACTACCACGTGGATGTCCGCTGCTCCGACGAGATCTTCAAGCAGCTGAGCCAGAACTATCTGAAGTTCCGCAACACCTGCAAGTTCTGCCTGGATAACCTGGTGAGCTTCGATCCCGACCATCTGGTGCAGCCCGATGAGATGCTGCCTCTGGACAAGTGGGCCGTCACCCGCCTGAACGCCCTGATTGAGAAGGTGTTCGCCGCCTACGACAACTACGAGTTCCATGTGGTGTCCCACATGATCAACGACTTCTGCGTGGTGGATCTCAGCTCCTTCTACTTCGATATCATCAAGGATCGCCTGTACTGCGGCGAGGCCAGCGGGCTGGAGCGCCGCAGCGCCCAGACGGCTGTCTGGCTGATCCTGGACGCCATGACCCGCATGTTCGCTCCCATTCTGGCCTTCACCTGCGATGAGGTCTGGCTGGCCATGCCTCACCGCTCCGCCGACGATGCCCGCAACGTCCTGTTCAACGAGATGGTACAGCCCTACCGCGGCTACGCCCTGACCGAGGACGAGATGGCCAAGTGGTCCCGCATCGCCGCCCTACGCACCGCCGTCAACGGCGCGCTGGAGCAGGCCCGCGCCGACAAGACCATCGGCAAGAGTCTGGAGGCCGAGGTGGACCTGACTGTCACCGCCGAGGACGCCTTCCTGGCCGATATGGACGCCGCCGACCTGGCCGATACTCTCATCGTCTCTCAGGTCCGTGTGGACGTGGGCGCGGAGCAGGCCGTGGCCGTCCGCCCTGCCGCCGGCGCCAAGTGCCTGCGCTGCTGGAAGGTCCTGCCCACCGTGGGCAGCGATGCGGAGCACCCCGAGCTGTGCCCCCGCTGCGCCGCCGTGGTCAAGGATCTCCCCGTCATCGAGTGATTTCCCTGCATGCAAAAAGGGAGGACACGCTTTAGCCAAAGCCCCGTAAGGATGTTTTTTGAAAGGGATACGGTGTAACCCCGTTTTCGGGGTTGCACCGTTTTCTCTATTAGGCTGTAAGCCTGTATTCCTGCGGGTTTGACTGTATTTTCTCCATCAGGCTTTTGATCTCGTCCTCTGTGGGAATGTCAATCAGTCCGATGGCTGTGAAGTAAATGTCCACCTTCACAGAGCAGTGACCGCTTGACTTGTCGTTGTTGTGAACCTCAATCCTCCGTATCAGCGAGTTGACAAGCGTTGGCGTCAGCTCCTCAAATGCCGTGCTGCTTCGCAGGACTTTCAGCAGGGTTTTCAGGTCAAGGCTTGTCTGTTCTATACTGACAAGCCTTTTCTCGTCCTCATCGACCCTTTTGACAAGCTCCCTCTGCTCGTTTTCGTAATTGATCGACATTCTTGCATAGCGTTCGGCTGAGATGTTGCCGAGGACCTGATCCTCATAGATGCGCTCTATCAGCTTGTCAAGGTCTTGAATACGCCGCTTTCCGCTTTCAATGGAGGACTTGAGCCTGTTTGTTTCCGTCCGCTTGGATACGATGTCTTTCTGCGCCATCAGGTATAGAAACACCGGTTCATAGCATCTAACGAAGTCCGCCAAGCTGTTGATAGCTTCCAGCACGATCTTTTCCAGCACTACATTGCGGATATAGTGTATCTGACAGTTTCCTCTGCCGCTTTTGTAGTTGGCGCAGCGGTAATGCTCCTGATTGGCGTTAAGGCTCTTGGCGGCACAGAAATGGAGCTTTGAACCGCAGTCCGCACAGAACACTTTGCCGGAAAAAAGGCTTGTCCTACCCGTTGCTGTCGGACGGATGCGGTTCTCACGAAGCTCCTGTACTCGTTTCCAGGTGTCCTCGTCGATGATGGCAGGCTGAGTGTTCGGGATGATCTGCCACTCGTCCTTTGGATTATACACGGTCTTGTGAACCTTGTAGCTGACCGTGGTGGTCATAAAGTTCACGGTGCAGCCCGTGTACTGCTGATTGGCAAGAATACCGGCGACGGTTTTCTGATCCCAAGCGTATGGGTTGGTATACTGCTTTCTTGTTTTTCTGCCAAGCGAAGCGTAATAGGCGGAAGGGATGAGAACCTTTTCCTGTTCAAGCTGCTTTGCGATCTGCAACGGACCTCGCCCGTCAAGGCAGAGTGCGTAGACTCTCCGCACAATATCCGCTGCCGGTTCGTCTACCAGCCAGTCCTCCTTATCCTGTGGGTTCTTGACATAGCCGAACGGGACGGAGGAACTGACCCGCTTGCCGTTTGCCGCCTTGTTCTTCCATACCGCGCGGATTTTCTTGCTCGTTTGAGCAGCATACCACTCGTTAAATATGTTGTTGAACGGCATCATCTCCGTGCCTGTTTCCTTGAGGGTATCTACATTTTCCTGAATGGCAATGAACCTGACGCCGAGGGTCGGGTATTTGATTTCAAGGTAGTTGCCCACATCAAGATAATTCCTGCCAAAACGACTGAGATCCTTTACGATGATGGTATCTACCAAGCCCTGTTCCACCATGTTCTCCATTTGGATGAAACTCGGTCTGTCGAAGGTCGTCCCCGAAAATCCGTCATCCGTGAAAAACTGAGGGTTCGGAAAACTATTCCGCTGTGCGTATGCAAGTAAAATCTCCTTTTGATTCGATATGGAGTTACTGTCGCCTTCCCGCCCATCGTCTTGAGAAAGACGGCAGTAGAGCGCCGTGATTTTGGTTTCGCTTTGCCCTTTGATATAGTTTGCTGTTGCCATTGTCATATCTCCTTTCCGACAACCGGGCATTGCAAAGGCACTATTATTTTACCAGCGTGTTGAGGTTTCGGCGGTGTTTCTTGGCGTTCAGCCCGATTGCCACATTCTGCGTCAGCAGCTTGTTTTCGCTCTTGGGCTGCTGTGCGTACTTTTTGTTCACGGCACTGGCGCTGCCCCATTTTGCCGAGCCGTGTTCCTCCCGCCTGCGGTAGTTCCTGCGTGTGGAGAAGTAGATGCCGACGCCCATTCCGTAGCAGAGAAGCAAAACGAGGACAGCTTTTACGCTGTCCTCGCAAAGCTCGATATGGAACGGGTCGTTCATCGCGTTCATCAGGCTCGTCAATATCTCCGGCAACCCGCCCTTGACGGACGGAGCGATGAGAAGTCCGAGCCATACCACGGGAATGATACCGATAAGGGAGAGGATGACCGCCGCCCGCCGGTCGTTACCTTGATTCACGGCAGGAGCAGTCCTTTCTCTCAACCACCTTGAACTTTTTCTTTGGGGCATAGCCGAACTTGATGATGAGGTCGTCCACTGCGTCGGTGGTCTTGCCTCTGTTTTTCAGCTCGGTCTTGGTGTCGTTCAGGGAGCGGATGATAACAACGCCGCCGTCACTCTCTCTGACTTCCTTTCGAGACAGTTCGGGGAAAAGGGACTGTACACGCTGCCTCGCTCTGCGGATGGACTCAAAGCACGGCAGTCCGCAGGATCTGAAGCACTCTGCTTTCAACGGTATTGATTCGGTTCATTTTCTCCCTCCTTCGGGTAGTAGAAAAGGGGCGG
>UQZR01000034.1 GCA_900545585.1 uncultured Eubacteriales bacterium | reverse complement strand
GAGATTTTCTGTGTTGAGGAATATCAAGGAGAATCAGGGGGACGAAATTCCCAGCTTCTGCCGAAATTTCGAGTCAGCTCCGTTATGACCACTTCAATACCGCCGCACAGAACTGAGCTATCATACCACACTTTCCGCCGCGGCGCAACACCCTTTCCGGCATATTTTCCCCCACCCCCTCATTTTCTGGAACAGGAGGTGTCATCCATGGAAAATCCTGCCCCTGCCGTATTCCTCTACGGTGCGCCGGAGGACTACGCCAACTACCGCGCCGCGCTGACCTCTGCGGGTCTGCGCCCTGTGGTGAGCCGCAGCCTCGCGGCCGCCCTGGGCTGCGAGGCCCTGCTGCTCCCCGGCGGTGGGGACATCCATGGCTCCCTGCCGCCGGAGGAATCCTTCCTCCTCCATGCGTTTTGGGACGCCCATCGCCCCATCTTAGGCATCTGCCGCGGCATGCAGGCCCTTAACGTGTTCCGCGGCGGCACGCTGCATGACCGCATCGCCGGTCATCAGCAGCCCTCCGGCGATATGCTCCACCCCACCTGCGCCGAAGGCCCACTGGCGTCGCTGTTGGGCTCCTGCCCCACCGTCAACAGCAATCACCACCAGGCTGTGGCCCGCCTGGGCGACGGGCTCCGCCTGTGCCAGTGGAGCGCCGACGGCATCGCCGAGGGTCTGTACGCCCCACAGCATCCGGTTCTGGGCGTCCAGTGGCATCCGGAGCGCCAGAGCTTCGGCCTCCGCCGTCCCGATGCCGTCGATGCCGCGCCGGTGTTCCGCTGGCTGAGAGGCACATTGACAAACGCCGGTGCCGCCCTGTATAATGACGAATAACAGCCCGCGCCGTCGGGCCATTGACATGTATGAGGTGGAACCAAATGAAAAAAATCAAGGCATTCCTGCGCCGCAAAGACATCATATTCTCCGCGAAGCGTTATTTTATCGACGCCATGGGCGCCATGGCACAGGGCCTTTTCTGCACGCTGCTGGTAGGCACCATCCTCAACACCATCGGCCAGCAGTTCCACATCGGCTTCCTCAACGCCGTCATCGTCACGCTGGGCAAGGGTGACGGTGCGGTGAGCTATACCATCGGCGGCCTGTGCTCGGCTATGGTAGGCCCCGGCATGGCCGTGGCCATCGCCGGTGCGCTGAAGGCGCCGCCGCTGGTGCTGTTCTCCCTGATCCCCGTGGGCTTTGCCGCCAACTATATGGGCGGCGCAGGCGGCCCGCTGGCCGTGCTGTTCGTGGCGCTGTTCGCTGCGGAGGTAGGCAAGGCTGTCAGCAAGGAGACCAAGATCGACATTCTGGTGACGCCCATCGTCACCGTGCTGGCCGGCATCGGCCTTGCGGCGCTGATCGCCGCGCCGGTGGGCAAGGCGGCCTCCGCTGTGGGGCAGGCCATCATGTGGGCCACGGAGCTGCAGCCCTTCTTCATGGGCATCATCGTTTCGGTGGTCATCGGCGTGGCGCTGACACTGCCCATCTCGTCCGCCGCCATCTGCGCGGCATTGGGACTGACGGGACTGGCCGGCGGCGCTGCCGTGGCGGGCTGCTGCGCCCAGATGGTCGGCTTTGCCGTTATGAGCTTCCGCGAAAACCGCTGGGGCGGTCTGGCGGCGCAGGGCATCGGCACCAGTATGCTGCAAATGGGCAACATCGTCCGCAACCCCCGGATATGGATCCCGCCCACGCTGGCCTCCGCCATCACCGGCCCCATCGCCACCTGCATCTTCCGCATGGAGATGAACGGTGCGCCGGTGTCCAGCGGCATGGGTACCTGCGGTCTGGTGGGGCAGATCGGCGTCTACACCGGCTGGGTCAATGACGTGGCCTCCGGCGCTAAGGCCGCCATCACCGGCACGGACTGGCTGGGTCTGGTACTGATCTCCTTCGTCCTGCCCGCTGTGCTGACGTGGCTCATCGCCATACCCCTGCGCAAATGGGGCTGGATCAAGGACGGCGACCTGAAGCTGGACCTGTAACCCCCTCCCTCCTGCCTGAAATTCAGACAGACGGCAAAAATTGTCCAAAGCAGGCGGATTGCAAAATCTGCCGGAAACAGGTATTGTCTTAGAAAACGATACAAGGAGGCTGCCATGGCACAGGCCACCAAAAAACGCATTATGGACGGCTTTCTGGAGCTGTTGGAACAGCGTCCGCTGGACAAGATCTCCGTGGTGGACATCGCTGACCACTGCGGCATCAACCGCAACACGTTCTACTATTACTACTGTGATGTCTACGCCCTGATACGGGAGCTCATGGAGGTCCGCGCCCAGCAGCTCATCACCGACAATCAGGAGGACCTGAACTGGATAGAGATCACCCGTGAGGTGACGTCCTTCTTCCGCACCCACCGCCGCACGGTGTACCACCTGTTCCACTCCAGCCAGCGGGACCTGCTGGAGGACCACATCTACGACGTGACCTATGCCTGCACCGAATCGCTGGTACGCCGCACCGCCGCCGGCCTTTCGGTGTCGGAGGCGGACTTGCGGGCGGTGACGCTGTTTTTCACCAGTTCCCTGCTGGGCATGATCTCCCGCTGGCTGCGCTTCGGCATGAAGGACGATGCCGAGCAGCTGGGCGAGCGCACCGGCGTCCTGCTGGAGGGCACGCTGCGCCGCATGCTGGAGCGTGCCTGCAGCACGGGGAGGGACGCATGAGAGGCTTCTGGATCGCCGTGGCCTACCTGCTGGTGCTGGCCGTCCTGGCTCACCCGCTGGGGCAGGCCCTGCCCCGCCGCTGGTTTGACGGCGGCCGGTTCCCCTACCGGTGTTACAAATGGGAAAAACAGGGCAAGCTCTATACGCGCATCGGCATCGAGCGCTGGAAGAAGCTGGTACCGGACATGAGCCGCTTCCTGCCGGATATGGTGAAAAAAGAGGTGGACCCCGCCGCCGTCACCGCGTCCCATGCGGAGCTGCTGGTACAGGAAACCTGCGTGGCCGAGGCGGTACACACCGCCTCCATCCTGCTGGGCCTCGGTGCCCTGTGGTTCTGGCCCGGCTGGGGCGGCGTGGTCCTCTGGCTGATCTGGTTTCTGCTGGCCAATCTGCCATTCATCCTCATTCAACGCTACAACAGGCCGCGGCTCATGCGGCTGCACGTCCTGCTGCAACGGCGAGAGCAGCGGAAAGGAACCCATGAACATTCTGATACTGACCTGTAATACCGGCGGCGGCCATAACGCGGTGGCCGCCGCCCTAACGGAGGCGTTCCGCCAGCGGGGCGCGGACAGCCGCGTGCTGGACGGCCTGTCCTTCGTCTCCCGGAAGGCATCCAAATTCGTCTCCCGCTGGCACACGCGGTTTTACCGGCACTACCCCCAGCTCTATAAGGCGGGCTACATGTCCGCCGAGGAGGAGGACGGCCGCCCCGCTCCCAGGCACAACCCCGTGGAGACCTACCTGTCCCGGGGTGCCCGCCGCCTGGCCCGCTACCTGCAGGCGGAGCGGTTCGACGCCGTGGTCTGCGTCCACGTGATCCCCGCCCTGATGATGACCATGCTGCGGCAAAACGGCGGCGCACCCATGCCCTTCTGCTTTGTGGCCACGGACTACACCTGTTCCCCCACCGTGGGCAGCTGCACGCCGGACATCTGCGTCATCCCCCATGCGGAGCTGGCGGAGGAGTTCATCCACTGCGGCATCGCGGCGGATACGCTGCTGCCCGCCGGCATCCCCACCCGCTCGGTGTTCGCCGCCCCGACGGACCGCGCTGCCGCCCGGCAGGAGCTGTCCCTGCCCGCCGAGGGCCGCCACATTCTGCTGATGAGCGGCAGCATCGGCTGCGGCCCCATGTCTGCCCTGGCCCGCCAGCTGGACGAGCTGCTGCCGGAGGGCGACTTCGCCACCGTCCTGTGCGGCAGCAACCGCCAGATGCTCTACGCCATCCAGATGCGCTCCCTGCTGCGGGTGCAGGCCGTGGGCTTCACCTCCCGCGTGGCCCAGTATATGGACAGCGCCGACCTGCTGGTGTCCAAGCCCGGCGGCATCAGCATCACCGAGGCCGCCTGCAAGGGCGTCCCCATGCTGCTGGCGGATCTGGTGGGCGGCTGTGAGACCCGCAACCAGGCGTTCTTTTCCGCCCACGGCTGGGCCGCCTCCTGCGATACCGATGCCATCGCCGACAGCGCCCTGTCCCTGCTGGCCGACGATGACCGGCGCCGCCGGATGGTAGAGACCCAGCGCCGCAGCTTCGACGGCCAAGCCGCCCAGCGCATCGCCGACGCGGTGCTCTCCCGCTGCGGCAAAGCCCGCGTCCTCCTGTAAGTGCATACGCAGGCGCCGGCAGCAGAGCTGCCGGCGCTTTTGCGCAGTTTATACAACCCGTCTCTTGCATTTCTCCGCATCTGTCGTATATAATGGAAAAAAAGATCGGTTTTGTTCATCGGCAGGACATACTTTCCTGTTACAATGCTGGTATGAGATAAAAGGAGGGCATCGCCCATGATGATCGAAAAGAGCGGCAGCATCCGGCTCCGCGACATCCCCGTGGCCGGAAGCCTGCCGCCGGAGCAGCAGGCACTGGCCGCCGGTATGGTTCGCGTGACCCATCTGTACCGCAGCGCGCTGAAGGTAGCCGTCACCCAGATGGAGATACTGGACGAGGAGTTCGCCCGCATGTACGACCACTCCCCCATCCACCACATTGAGTACCGCATCAAGTCGCTGGACAGTATCGTGGATAAGCTGAAGCGTCGGGGCTACGAGATCACCATCGACAACATCTACGCCCACATACAGGATCTGGCCGGCATCCGCGTCATCTGCAACTATCTGGATGATATCTACTACCTCCGCTCCCTGCTGACACGGTTCGATGCCTTCAAGGTCATCCGCGAGGTGGATTACATCAAGAACCCCAAGCCCTCCGGCTACCGCAGTCTCCATCTGGTGGTGAATGTTCCCATCGTCATCTCCGAGGGCACCATGGTCCTGCCGGTGGAGATCCAGCTGCGTACCATCGCCATGGACATGTGGGCCAGTCTGGAGCACGAGCTGCGCTACAAGTCGGACCGCCAGTTCACCGACGAGGACGCCACCCGCCTGCGCCTGTGCTCCGATGCCATCAGCGAGATCGATCAGGAGATGCAGGACATCTACCAGGACAAGCAGCCCCGCTATCAGGCTTGATGATCGCACAAAAAGAGCGCGTACACCCGCAGTGTACGCGCTCTTTTTCGGTTTTTCTCACGCCGCGGCGCGGAACGCCTCCACGCCCAGCTGGCTCAGCGCCCCCATGATGATCCCTGCCAGCAGTACGCCGCCCATGCAGGCCAGCACGCTCTTTTTGAAGTCCATATCCAGAAGGCTGGCCGCCAGCGTACCGGTCCACGCGCCGGTGCCCGGCAGCGGGATACCCACGAACAGCAGCAGCGCCCAGTACAGCCCGCGCCCCGCCTTTTTCTGCAGCTTCTGTCCGGCCCTTTCTCCTTTTTCCAGAAAGAACGAGAAGAACTTCCCGATGACCGGCTTGCCGCTGCCCCACACAAGCACCCGCCGCGCAAAGAAGTAGATGACCGGCACCGGCAGCATGTTCCCCGCGATGGCGACGCAGTATGTCAGCCACAGCGGCAGCCCAAACCCCACACCGTAGGGGATGGCGCCCCGCAGCTCGATAACGGGCACCATAGATACCAGAAAGACGATGAGACAGTGTTTCAGCATAGAGCGGCGCTCCCCTTTTTCCAGATATTGTCCCTTATTATACCCGCTTTTCCCCGCTTTGGCAAGAACGTCAAAGACCCGCGCAAAAGACTCCGCAAAATTTTACCGGCTTTTCGGAAATGCCTGTCGACAAATCCGTCCTCGTCCTGTATACTGATAATAGTCATTACGATAGATAATGGGAGGGTGTGCGCATATGGGCATTTCGGATGTCATATCGCTGCTGGGCGGTATCGCCCTGTTCCTGTTCGGCATGTCTCTGATGGGCGAGGGTCTGAAGAAGGTGGCCGGCAGCAAATTGGAACTGGTGCTCTACCGTCTCAGCAGCACGCCGCTGAAGGGTGTTCTGCTGGGCACCGGCGTCACCGCCGTGATACAGTCCTCCTCCGCTACCTCCGTCATGGTGGTAGGCTTCGTCAACTCCGGCATGATGAAGGTGCGTCAGGCCATCGGCGTCATCATGGGCGCCATTCTGGGCACCAGCATCACCGGCTGGATCCTGTGCCTGTCCTCCATCTCCGGCGGCAGCGGCCTGGTGCAGCTGCTGAGCACGGAGGTGCTCACCGGCATCGTGGCCGTGGCGGGCATCATCCTCCGCATGTTCTCCGCCAAGACCTCCCACCGCCACGTGGGCGAGATCCTGCTGGGCTTCGCCGTTCTGATGTACGGCATGTCCGCCATGTCCGGCGCCGTCTCCCCTCTGCGGGAGAGCGAGTCCTTCATCCGCATCCTGACCTCGTTCTCCAACCCCCTGCTGGGTATTCTGGTGGGCATCGCCTTCACCAGCATCCTGCAAAGCGCCTCTGCCGCCGTGGGCATCCTCCAGGCCCTGTCCATCACCGGCGCCATCACCTTTGAGATCGCCTTCCCCATCATCATGGGCGTGGCCATCGGCGCGGCGGTACCGGTGCTGCTGTCGGCCCTGGGTGCCAACCTCAACGGCAAGCGCACCGCCTTCGTCTACCTGCTCATCGACGTACTTGGCGTGGTCATCTGGTCCCTGGTGTTCTACACCCTCAACGCCATCTTCCGCTTCCCCTTCCTGACCAGGATCATGACCTCCGTCAGCATCGCCTTTCTGAACACGCTGTTCCGTCTGGCCACCGTGATAGCGCTGCTGCCCCTCATCGGCCTGATGGAAAAGCTGGTGGTCTTTCTCTTTCCCGACAACGGCGCCCAGGCCGAGGACCAGGACATGGACCGCCTGGAGGAGCGCTTCCTCCAGCACCCCGCCCTGTCTATCGAGCAGAGCCGTCTCGTCACCAACTCCATGGCCGAGCGCGCCGCCGGCAACCTGCTGGACGCCATGGCTCTGCGCACCGATTTCTCCGAAAAGGGCTTCCATGCTATCAGCGAGACGGAGTCCCTTATTGACCGCTACGAGGACAAGCTGGGCACCTATCTCATGAAGATCACCAGCCGCTCCCTCTCCAGCGCCCAGAGCGAGGAGGTCAGCAAGTTCCTCCACACCATTTCCGACTTCGAGCGCATCTCCGACCATGCCCTGAACATCTCTGAAACGGCCAAGGAGATACACGACAAGAACATGGTGTTCTCCCCCGCCGCCCTGCGGGAGCTGGAGATCATGGAGTCCGCCCTGCGGGAGATCCTGACCATCTCCATTGCCGCCTTCGTGGCCAACGACATCCAGCAGGCCGCCCGCGTGGAGCCGCTGGAGGAGATCATCGACGGTCTGTGCGATGAGATGAAGTCCCACCATGTGGACCGTCTCCAGTCCGGTACCTGTACCCTGGACCAGGGCTTTGTGTTCAACGACCTCCTGACCAACTACGAGCGCGTGGCCGACCACTGCTCCAACATCGCCGTGGCCATCATAGAGCTGGAGTCCGACTCCTTCGATACCCACGAGTACCTCAGCAGCGTCCGCGCCATGAAGTCCCACTCCTTCGCCCGCTACTATGAGGAATACCAGCAGAAGTACCACCTGTGATATAAAACTACCTGCTTGAAAAGAAAAGATACCGCCTCCCCCGAGGCGGTATCTTTTCTTTTCAAGCAGGCTCAGTCTCCTATTCCTGCTCCATACTCCCGTCGCCGCCCATCAGGGCAGTCATCTCGCGGATGCGCTCCAGCGGGAACGGCGGCTGGCACAGAGGCCGCATGGCGATGCTCATGAGCTTCATGGGGTTGTCATCCGCCGCCGCGCGGTTGGAGCGCAGCGCGCCGCAGCGCCTGCACCGGTGGATGACGGCCCGCTCACCGCCCCTGCGCACCCATACAGCCACCGGCTCCATGATGCCGCCGCAGTCGGACGCTCTGTCCCCCGGCTCCACGTCCACATGCAGACTGCTGAGGCAGTTTGGGCAGTGGTTGCGGTGCTGGCTCCCTGCATTTTCCGGTGTGCAGAGCCTGCCGCAGACCTTGCAGGTGAAGGCATCGCGGCATGCGTGGGTCTTGTAGCAGCCCTTCTCAAAGGTTTTGCGCTTATTTTCGCGGTTCATGCTGTTTCCTCCTGAAGATGTGGTCACGATCTCGCGGGAGGAATGGCGTGTGTGTAGATTTGCCAGACCTCCCGATCAGGCCACACGCTCCGGTAACGATTTGATACTCTTCAAAAAATCTCCTTCAAATGTTGTTGTCTCCGCCCGCCGAAACGGAACAGACGGAAAAAGGGAGCCATCCAGAGGATGGCTCCCTTTTGGCGCGGAAGGAGGGATTTGAACCCTCGCGCCGCTTTTGACGGCCTACTCCCTTAGCAGGGGAGCCCCTTCGGCCACTTGGGTACTTCCGCAGGTATGAACTTACTGGCGGAGAGAGTGGGATTCGAACCCACGGATGCTTTCACATCGCCGGTTTTCAAGACCGGTGCTTTCGACCACTCAGCCATCTCTCCGTGTGTAAAAGCGCTCCTGATGCCAGATGCGAGTAATATATTACCATGCGCGGCGGACTTTGTCAACAAAAAGAACCGCAACATTTTTGAAAAAATTTGAAAAAAGGGGTTGAAATGCGAGGAGAACTGTGGTAATATAAGTAGGCTGTTTGAGACGGCAAGCAATAACCGGGTGTGGCGAAGTTTGGTATCGCGCTTGAATGGGGTTCAAGAGGCCTCGAGTTCGAATCTCGACACTCGGACCAAAAAAGTCCTGAAACCGCAAGGCTTAATAGTGACAAGTAACTATTTTGTCGCAGAGAACGGTGTGACCCGAAGGTCACGCCGTTTTTCTGTGTTCATAGGTTGTTTGCGTGATGATAGGCTCGGAAATAACGGGAATATCTACATCGTCCACGAAGTTGAAGAAAATCTTCACTTTCTGCTTGCGCTTGCCGCTGGATTTGTCCGGGGCATAGACGATGATTTTCTTGATATACTCGTTCACGATGGTCTGTGTCAGCTCCTCCACATCCACATATTTCTGTGTCAGGGCGATAAAGGCATCCAGACCGTCGTTCATTTCTTCCCGCTGTTCCACCCATTCTTCGATAACTTCAATTTCGAGCTTTAACCGTTCCTGCTCCGCTTCATAGTCCGCAGACATCTTTCTGTATCTGTCCTGATTGAGATTTCCAAGAACATAGTCCTCGTACAGCCGGGCGATGATGACATCCAGATCGGCAAGGCGTTTCTTTGCCTGTTCCAGCTTCTTTTTGTCATCCCGGATGCTGCGCTCCTGGTCAGTCCTGCGGCATTGCAGCCATTCCTCCTGAAAACCGTCCACATCGCTTCGGATATACTCATTGACTGCCCGGATGCGTTCCAGAACGATTTCACGAAGCACATCTTCCCGGATATAGTGGGCAGTACAAGTACCACGGTTGCTCTTGTAGTTGTTGCAGACGTAGTGATCCTGCTTGCCCTCAAAGCTTTTGCTTGTGGCAAAGTGGAGCTTGCCGCCGCAATCGGCACAAAACAGAAGCCCGGAGAACAATCCCTGCCGTTCCGCTTTTGCGGGGCGGCGTTTGTTTTTCCTCAGTTCCTGCACCCTGTCAAACTGTGCCTGAGATACAATCGCTTCCTGTGTGTCCGGCAGATAAAACATATTCTCCGGCTCATTGGGAATCCGCTTTTTCAGCTTGTAGGACTTGGAATAAGTCTTGAAGTTGCAGGTACAGCCTGTGTACTCCTGCCGTTCCAAAATCCCTGCAATGGACTGGTTGCCCCAGTGGTACGGTCTTTCCGGCATCGGCTTTTTCTTTCGCTTGGCATAGAGTGCCTTTGCGGTCATAATCTGCTTTTCTTCCAGAATCCTTGCAATCTGCTCCGGGCCTTTGCCGTCAATGCAAAGGTCGAAGATGAGCTTGACTACCGGAGCCGCTTCTTCATCCAGAATCCAGTGATCCTTGTCCTCCGGGTCAC
Organism: uncultured Eubacteriales bacterium; assembly: GCA_900545585.1. GTDB lineage: Bacteria > Bacillota > Clostridia > Oscillospirales > Oscillospiraceae > Vescimonas. The sequence goes on along the minus strand of UQZR01000034.1, from coordinate 2,695 downwards.
AGCGGTATCCGTAGGGCGGTTTGCCCATGTGCTTCCCACTGGTTCCTCTCTGCCGCAAACTGACACGGACTTTCTTGCTGGTATCACGGGGATACCACTCGTTGAACAGATTACGGATTGCGGCGAAGCCCTCGCTGTCTCCCCGGTTGCTGTCTACGCCATCATTTATAGCGATAAAGCGGACATCATAACTCGGAAAGATAATATCCGTATATTGTCCAACAGTCAGATAGTCACGACCAAAGCGGCTGAGGTCTTTGACCAGCCAGCAGCCCACAAGCCCCTGCTTGACAAGCTCAAAGCCTTCCTGCACACCGGGACGATTGAAGTTCGTCCCCGTATAACCGTCATCCACCAGAATTTTCAGGTTTGTATACCCGTGGTCACGGGCATATCGGGTTAAATACTCTCTCTGATTTGCGATACTGTTACTCTCGCCTTCCTGGGCATCCTCGTTGCTCAGACGGCAATAGAGAATGGTAATTTTCTGCTGATCCAACATAATATCCTCCTTCGGTGGTTGGTCAGCCGACAGTACCGTTGTGCATATTGGAATTATATCATGCTTTTGTGTCGCAGTCATTAACAAATCACCCCCTTGTCAGAAAAAATGAGCCGTTTTACCTTGTCGGTAAGTGGCTCATTTCCATCACACTCCGTTTCAATCACATACCATGTGTTTCCGATCTTGCACTCAATGGTTTTGCAGAAAGAGGACTGTGCCGCTTCCCAACGCTTGCGGCATTCTTCCAGAAAATCAATAGGCGGCTCAAAAATCGGATCGAAGCAGGAGCAAATATCAATATAGCCGATGGCATCGTTGATTTCTTCCATCGGGGCATCTTCCATAATCATCTTGTTAATTTCATCTACGGTTTTCTTCATAGGCAAATAGTTCCTTTCTTAAATTTCCATGTCCTGTCCACGATTGCGGGCAGGGTGTTTGTGTTCATACAGTTCCTTTCCCCTGGCGAGGATGGCATTGATAAAAGCCCAGACCTTTTCAGATGCAATCTCAATCGCATCCAGGAAAGGCTGGGCTTTTTGTTTCAGCTCCTCATAGTCTTTGTTCAGTTTTTCAAAACGGTCTTTCCATATCTTTGCGTTTTTATCTGCCTGCTCGAATTTCTGCTTGTATTTCAGCTTCTCAGACTTTTCCGCAAAGCTGCTGACCGCATAATCCTTTAGCGTGCGGCACTCATCCGCCGTCATGGTAACATTTCCCGTAATGGGATTTTTCTTGCCCATCGACTCAATCTCATGTGCAGTCATAGCAACAGACTTAGCAGCCTGAGTTTCCTTTTTCAGAGCTTCCAGTTTCTTTTTCTGCTTCTCCGTGGCAGCTTTGGCATCCGCTAAGCTCTGCTCGGCCTGTGCCACCTGTCCGGTCACAGCTTCCAAACGCTGCTGTTCGGCCTGTACCTTGAACTGTGTCACCGTCAGATGTTCTTCGGTGCTGCCACATTCTCCACGCTCTACATCGGTATAACCAGCGTTTCGCATGAAATTGAAAAAGTCATCCTGCAGCACACTGTAGGACGACTTCAAAATCTTTTTCCCTTTTGCGTTCAACATAGGATTTCCGTTTTCATCAAGAACGGGTTTGGATTCCCACTTCTTACTGCGGCTGACCTGTGTGATCGTTTCCTTTACCGTTCCCCGGAGGGATTCATCCTTGCATCGCTTCGACCACAGGATTTGTTTCTCCACCACCGGGATATAAACCACATGAAGGTGATAGTGGTACACATCCTCACCCAGAGCTACCGACATTGCCCGGTTGCGCTCGTCGGCATGCATTACAGCGGAGAGGATATACTGCTCACCGCCCACGATCTCCACGGCGGCTTTATAGGCATCGGCATAAAACTGTTTTGCAAACTCATAGCCGCCGTGGTTGTAGAAATAAGCGGAGTTCACATCGAAAACCAACTCGCCATATTTGACGGCATCCGGTTTCAGCCCTCTGGTGGAGATGATCTTGTCCTGCTCCATCTGCTCAAACATTTTTACATAATCGTCAGTGGGAGACTTGAAGTGAACATTCAGCGCAGTACGTTCCGGCACGATGTCCACATTGGAATAACGGTCTTTTTCACGCTCATTGTGTTCCTGTACTTTTGTCACATCATCCGGAGTTTCCAAGTCCTGATTTCTGGCTAAGGTACGATCAATTCCATCATTTCTTGCCATAGATTTTTGTCCTTTCTTTAAGATTTGCAGACAGCGGAGGGCTGAGGAACGGCACTTTTTCAAAGTGTAATAACCCACTATTACACTTTCATCCATGCTGGCTACAAAGTGCCGTGGGCTCTCCGAGGGCTCTCCCGAGGGGGAATGCGGTCACTGCGGTGACCTCTGCTGACCAAGGCAAAATGTCTGCGCCTTTTACCTTGGTCAGCCCGTCTGCATGAAGCTGTTCTGCGGAACATTTCTTGCAGACGATGGCAGCGAAAACCGTATCTTTCACTGCCTGTCCATGGGCAGCACTGCGGTGCGCCTATGGGGACGGGAGATGCGGAGGGCTGTTGCCGGGGTATCACTTCTCCCGCCTTTTCTGCCATACGATGTCGTAACCAAGCACAGCGGCAAGCTCCAATACTTCCTTGTATCGTATACTTTCCCGCTGTAATTTTGCGGACAGGTTGGAAACGCTGTCGCTCCATCCGTACTCGTCCGAGAGCAGGTCAACAAC
>UQZR01000033.1 GCA_900545585.1 uncultured Eubacteriales bacterium | reverse complement strand
CCTATCTGACCAGCGGCAGTACGTATTACTACAAGGTCCGTGCACTGGACGCCAACGGCACGGCAGGCCCTTGGAGCGACGTGGTTGCTGTGACCTGCCGACTGGGCCTGACGGCCCCCACCGTCACCGGCGGCAACGACAGTCAGGGCCGCCCCACGCTGAAATGGAACGCCGTCTCCGGCGCGGCCAAGTACGAGGTGTACCGCGCCCGCAGCAAGGACGGTGACTACATCAAGTACAGCACCGTCACCGGCACGTCCTACACCAACATCAGCTACATCGAAAACGGCAATACCTACTATTACAAGGTGCGCGCTTTGGATGCCAACGGCACGGCAGGCGCGTGGAGCAGCGTGGTCAGCGTCACCTACAAGCAGACCCTGTCCGCCCCCAGCGTCACCGGCGGCAACGACAGTCAGGGCCGTCCTACCCTGAAGTGGAAGGCTGTGTCCGGCGCGGCGAAGTACGAAGTCTACCGCGCCCGCAGCAAGGACGGCGACTACATCAAGTATTCTACCGTCACCGGCACGTCCTACACCAACACCAGCTACATCGAAAACGGCAATACCTACTACTAAAAGGTCCGCGCTATGGATGCCAACGGCACGGCCGGCGCGTGGAGCAGCATCGTGTCCGTGACCTACCGAAAGCCTGCCGCCGCTACGGTGGCCAGCGGCAAGTGCGGTGACAGCGCAGCGTGGAAGCTGGACGCCGAGGGTACTCTGACCATCAGCGGCACCGGCCGGATGTACGACTATGAGTGGCCTGCCGACAGGGGTGGGACTACGCCGCCCTGGCTTGCCAACAAGTACAGGGACAGCATTCGCGCCCTCCACGTGGAGCAGGGGATTACCTATATCGGACGCTGCGCCTTTGACAGCTGCGGCAATCTGTCTGATGTGACACTGCCCACCAGCCTGCGGATCATCGGACAGTGCGCGTTTAACGACTGCACCGCCCTGCGGAGCATCCAACTGCCGGAGGGGCTGACCACCATCATGGAGGATGCCTTCAACGCAGCGGGGCTGGTGTCCATCACCTTCCCCTCCACCCTCGGGGAGCTGAGAGACGGCGCATTCATGAACTGTGAGAAGCTCCAGAGTCTGCGGCTGCCGGAGGGGCTGACCACCATTGGGGATTGGGCGTTCTACTGCAATCCCAATATCAGCAGTATTTATATCCCTGCGTCTGTTACAACGATCGGGGAGGAGGCATTTATCTACTACAACAATCTGGCCACCGTGCGCTACGGCGGCAGCCAAAGCCAGTGGAGTGCGGTGTCTGTGGCCGCCAATGCGTTCCCTGATGGCGTTCGTTACGTGTACAACGCCAACTGACTGCCACACACAAAAACAGGACCGTTCACATGGAACGGTCCTGTTTTTTTCATATTTTCTTCACAGGAAAAACTTCCGGTGCAGGCTGCGGCGCAGGGGCTTGCACACCGCAATGACCAGCAGCATGGCGCCCAGCACGGTACACACCGCCAGCGGGTAGAACGACCACAGAAATGTGTCGTGCAGCCGGAAGGTCACATTCAGCAGCCACTCCACCAGCACGGCGTAGGCACCGGACAGGATGAGCCCGCCGCCGCAGATATACAGTGCGCCCGCCGGCACGTACCGCAGCAGCGCCACCACCGCCGTTACCAGTACCATGGCCGTCCCCGTCACCGGCAGGGCGAAGCTCATGAACCAGTGGCCGTGGGTGGCGCAATTGATATACAGCAGGTACACGCCGATGACCGCGAAGTCCACCGGCACGAAGATCACAGGGTTGGGCCGCTTGAACCACAGGGGCAGCACCACGGTGGTATACAGCAGCACCAGCCCGCCCACTACGTAGCCGGACCATACGATGCCGCCGCTGAGCCGCCAGTCGCACAGCACGGAGATCACCGCCGGCAGCAGAAACAGCACCGTCAGCACGAACAGCACGCCCGCGCGGCTCACGTCCTCTACACGGGGGCTGACATCCGGCGGATACGGGCTCTCGGCCTGCCCGCAGGGCAGATCGGGGTGGAACACACGGGTCCCGCACAGAGGACACACCTTTTCACTGTCGGCCAGCTCCACGCCGCATTTGATACAATACATTGTTTTCGCTCCTTTCCCGTATCAGCGCTGGTTGCTCTCCACCTTCACGTGGAGCCCCAGCTGCCGCAGCACACGGTAGAAATGCATCTCCAGCTCCGGCTCGCGGATGCTGCGGATGCAGTTGATATACATGGTGCCGTTCCACGTCACTACACCGCAGTCGTGGGGCGCGGCGGCCTGCACGCCGATGATGAAGTCCATCCGCCGGACGTAGGGGGCCATGGCCTCCGGCAGCTGCACGTTGCCCAGATTGGACAGGCACAGGCAGGATTTGCACTCGCCCACGGCGTCAAACACCGCCTTCATGGCGATGTTCTTGATGAACAGCGGCATCACCCGCAGTACGGGGGACTTCTCACTGGCCACATTGGCGGCGAACTTGGCCCGCATGGTGCGGCGGTTGTTCTCCAGCCCCATCCGGTGGTGTACCTCGCCGCACAGCTCCTCGAAGCTGCACTCGCCCATGCGGGGGTCCAGCTCGGGTGTGATGTAGGACGCAAAGTTCCGCAGCGTCCGGCTGGGGAACAGGCTCCGCAGGTTCACCGGCACCAGTACCTTCACCGGCTTGCGCCGCCGGGGGTCCCGCACCTTCTCCGCCTGCAGGTTCAGAATGGCCTGCATCATGGCGGCGCACAGCAGCTCCGTCACGGAGATGCCCCGCGCCTTGGCGCAGGCGCGCACCGCATCGGCGGACAGCATCATGGTAATGAGGTTTTTGTAGCCATCCCGCTCCGCCGTGCCGCTGAGGTGGTAGGCGGTGGCCTCCTTGCGGCTGGCGGTGACGTCACCGGCATAGTGCAGGAAGCTGTCCTCCAGCTCCTCGGGGTCCGGCTCCTCCAACCGGCCCAGCACCCCGTTTTCCGCGGGGATGGCCACGCCGTACTTCTGGGTCAGGTACTCCGCCACCAGGGTTTTCAGGAAGATGAGGCCGCCGGTGCCATCGGTCAGGGCGTGGAAGAACTCCACGGCGATGCGGTCGCGGTACACCAGCACGCGGAAGGCGCAGCGCCGCACCTCCTGGAAGGGCACATGGGCCAGCGGGCAGCTTTTCTCCTCCTGAATAGGCGGCGTGTGGGGGATCTCTTCCAGATAGTACCAGAACACGCCCCGCCGCAGCCGCACAGCGATGGAGGGAAAGCGCCGCACCGTCACGTCCAGCGCGCTGCGCAGAACGGCAACGTCCACCGTCTCCGTCAGTGTGGCGGACAGGCGGAAGAAGTTGTTCCAGTTGCGGCGCTTGGCGGCGGGGTAGATCTTGGCGGCGTTGTCCAGCCGCATCCACCGGAGGCTCTGGGCGGGGGAAAGGTTGCGGGTCAGGAAGTGGTCGATGGCCTGAAAATCCTCGGCCATATTCTCCTCCAGACAGTACAGCACATAGGCGTGCCACCGCTCCGGCGCGATGTGCAGCTTGCTGCGGCATCCGCATTGCAGCAGCTTTTCGTGGAGCAGCCGGGCATCGTCCAGCATCACCTCGTCGCCGCCGGCGAACAGCAGAGACGGCGGAAGCCCCGTCAGATCGCCGAACAGCGGCGAGCACAGCGGGTCGGTGGGATCGTCGGTGTAGCACTTGGCGTAAAACTCCAGCAGCGCCTTGGTCATGGAGGGGTCAATGTCCTTGTGCTCCTCATAGGACGCGCCGGAGCCGGTGAGATCGGTCCACGGCGAAATGCCGATGAGGCCGCAGGGCAGCTCCATCCCCAGCTCCTTCAGCTTCAGACACAGCGCGTAGATCAGCCCGCCTCCGGCGCTCTCGCCGCACAGCAGGATCTGCTTGGGCCCGTAGCCCTTTTTCAGCAGATAGCGATAGGTCTCCAGCGCATCGTCCAGCGCGGCGGGGAACCGGTTCTCCGGCGCCAGCCGGTAGGCGGCGCAGAACACCCGAACACCGCACTCTGACGCCAGCGTGGCGGCAAAGCCCTTGGCATACTCCAGACTGCCGCAGGTATAGCCGCCGCCGTGGAGATACAGAATGACGCCGCTGCGCCGCTGATCCTTTGGCATGACCCACGCGCCCTGAAAGCTGTCAAAGGCGTGATCCTTCACCAGCACCTCCCGCTTGTGGAGAGCGGTCATCAGCTCGCCCAGCTTGTCCTGTCCCTTGCGGGTCACCTCCAGCGAGCAGTTGGCCACAAAGGGCTTGAAGAAATTCAGTTGTGAGCGGACTAACTTTGCCGACAGTTCCATAGGCCGCGTTCCTTTCGCATATTACTTCAAACCCATATTATACCAAACCCGTCAAGCCCTGTAAACATGCAGACCCTGCATCCGTCCCGGAAAGTGCCGCACGCAAAAAAAGAGGCATCCGGAGATGCCTCTTTCCGTCTGTTTTGCTCACTCCTTGGTGTGTACGTTGATGAACTCCGCCCGCAGCTTGGAGTAGAGGATGGTCTGGCTGCTGTATAGCCCGCAGTAGCCGGACAACACGTAGCTGATGGCGCAGGCGATGGCAAAATACAGCATGGCGTCGGCGCCGAACAGCTCCACGCTCAGCACCACCGACGCGATGGGGCAGTTCACCGCGCCGCAGAACACGGCCACCAGCCCGATGGCGGCGGCAAAGCCCGGCGGCAGGCCCAGCAGGGCCCCGGCGGCACAGCCGAAGGTGGCCCCTACGAAGAAGGAGGGCACCACCTCGCCGCCCTTGAAGCCGCACCCGATGGTGACGGCGGTGAACAGCAGCTTCAGAAGCCACGCCCACCCACTGGCCTCACCGGTCAGGGCGCGGCTGATGACGTCCATGCCCGCACCGTTGTAGTCCGTGGTGCCCAGCAGCAGCGTCAGCGCGATGATGACCGCACCGCCTGCCGCCGCACGGAGGCAGCTGTTCTTCATCAGCCGCTCCGCCAGGTGCTCCGTGACGTGGAGCCCGCGGCAGAACAGAATACTCACCAGGGCGCAGAGGATGGCCAGCACGACCACCAGCAGCAGCGTCCAGCCGTCCAGCGCCGGCATGACTACGGTGAAGCGGGTGGGCGGCACACCCATCCACAGCGACACCAGATACCCTACCATGGCCGCCGTGATGCAGGGGACAAGCCCTGCGTAGTACAGTACGCCCACACTGATGACCTCCAGCGCGAACACCGTGGCGGTCAGGGGCGTGCCGAACAGGGCGGAGAACACGCCGCTCATGCCGCACAGCGTGGCCAGGGGCAGGTCCTTCTCCCCCAGATGCAGCAGCCGCCCCGTGCGGTAGCCGATGCCGCCGCCGATCTGCAGAGCCGCGCCCTCACGTCCGGCGCTGCCGCCGCACAGGTGGGTGATGACGGTGGACACGAAGATCAGCGGCACCAGAAGCACCGGCACCTCCTTGCCGAAGTGTACCGACTCGATGACGGCGTTGGTGCCCCTGCCCTCCAGTTTACATAATTTATACAGCCCCGCGATGACGAGACCGCCCGCCGGCAGCAGATACAGCACCCAGGGGTGGGCCAGCCGCACCTCCGTGGTATAGCTGACGCCCAGGTGGAACAGCGCGCCCACCACGCCGCCCACGCCGCCTACCAGCCCGCCGATGACCAGCCATTTCAGCATGGCGTCGGCGTACAGCCCAATGCGCTCCAGATATTTCCGCAGCCCTTCCATATTCCACTTACCGCCTTTTCTCTCTTGTTCCGGGGCCTGCGTCCGCAAGCCCGCAGCACGGTATTCTACCATGTTCCGGCGGGACTGTCAAACCGCCTATGGCGGACAAATATTCTTTGTACGAAACTGAAAATTTTTCAGGCACACTGACATATTTTCGTTTTCCCTGTTGATTCCGCCGAAGCTTTGCCGTATACTATACATTAGCAATAGCAAAACGAACAAAGAAGGACCAATCAACCATATAAACAGGAGGAAAACCAAATGAAATACGGTCGTACTTTCAATTTCTCCGCGGGCCCTGCCATGATGCCGGAGCCCGTCCTGGAGGAGATCCGCGATGAGATGATGAACTACCGCGGCAGCGGCATGTGCGTCATGGAGATGAGCCACCGTTCCAAGGTGTTCCAGCAGATCATCGACGAGGCCGAGGCCGATCTGCGTGATCTGATGGGTATCCCCGATAACTACAAGGTGCTGTTCATCCAGGGCGGCGCCACCCTGCAGTTTGCCGCCGTGGCATGGAATCTGATGAAGAACGGCAAGGCCGTCTACATCGAGACCGGCGCCTGGTCCAAGAAGGCCATCGCCGAGGCCAAGAAGTACGGTGAGGTCATCGTGGCCGCCTCCTCCAAGGATAAGAATTACAGCTACATCCCCGACTGCTCCGATCTGGACATCCCCGAGGATACCGATTACGTCTATATCTGCGAGAACGAGACCATCCACGGCGTGACGTGGAGCAAGCTGCCCAACACCAAGGGCCACGTGCTGGTGTCCGACCAGTCCTCCATGTTCCTGAGCAAGCCCTGCAACGTCTCCGACTACGGCATGATCTACGCCGGCGTCCAGAAGAACGTAGGCCCCGCCGGCATGGTGGTGGTCATCATCCGCGAGGATCTGATCCGCGAGGACATCGACCCCAAGATGCCCATCTACATGAGCTATAAGACCCACGCTGACAACGGCTCCATGTACAACACCCCCAACTGCTGGGCCATCTACTGCTGCGGTAAGGTGTTCAAGTACCTCAAGAGCATCGGCGGCCTGGAGGAGATGCACAAGCGCAACATCGCCAAGGCCAAGGTCATCTATGACTTCCTGGATCAGTCCAAGATGTTCAAGGGTACCGTGGAGCCGGAGTTCCGCAGCCTGATGAACATCCCCTTCGTCACCGAGAGCGCCGAGCTGGACGCCGAGGTGGTGGCCGCCACCAAGGCCGCAGGTTACGACAACCTGAAGGGCCACAAGTCCGTGGGCGGTCTGCGCGCCTCCGTGTACAACGCCATGCCCATCGAGGGCGCTGAGGCGCTGGTGGAGTTCCTGAAAAAGTTCGAGGCCGAGCATACGAAGTAACAACTTGCAAAGGGGATGTTAAGTCCCTCCCACCGGCTGATCTCTGTCACCGGTGCCGCCCGGAGCGGCTGAGCCGTGGTATTTCTGCCGCATACACGCCGGGGCAAACACCCGCCGGCAGGGCGATGCAGGGGGGGCGTCCCCGGCGCCCCCGACAAATATCAACAAATTGTAATAGCAAAGGAGAATATTACCATGCGTATTCTGGTTACTGACGGTATGGACAAGACCGCGATGGCGCAGCTGCGCGAGATGGGTCACGAGGTGGTGGAGCAGTTCTACGAGCCGGATCAGCTGGGCAAGGCCCTGCGTGATTTCGACGTGGTGGTGGTCCGCTCCAAGACCAAGGTCCGCGCCAACCACATCGACGAGGCCAAGGGCAGCCAGCTGAAGCTGATCATCCGCGGCGGCGTAGGCGTGGATAACATCGACGTGAAGTACGCCGAGGCCAATGGCATCGCCGTGAAAAACACCCCCAGGGCGTCCTCCCAGTCCGTGGCGGAGCTGGCCATGGGCCACATGTTCGCCTGCGCCCGCTACATCTCCGATGCCGGCTACACCATGCGCAACGGCGAGTGGAAGAAGAAGGAGTACGGCAAGGGCATTGAGCTGCAGGGCAAGACCCTGGGCATCGTGGGCTTTGGCCGCATCGGCCAGCATCTGGGCGTCATGGCCAAGGCCATCGGCATGAACGTCATCGCCTTCGATATTTTCCACATCCCCGGCATCGAGGAGCAGCTGGGCATCCCCTATGTGGAGATGGACGAGCTGCTGGCCAAGTCTGACTTCGTATCCGTCCACGCGCCCGCTGTGGACGGCGGTGCGCTGATCTCTGCGGAGAACATCGCCAAGATGAAGGACGGCGTGGTGGTCATCAACACCTCCCGCGGCACCAATGTGGACGAGGCCGCTCTGCTGGCTGCGCTGGAGTCCGGCAAGGTCCGCGCTGCCGGTCTGGATGTGTACGCCGACGAGCCCGCCACCAACAAGGCGCTGTACAGCCATCCCATGGTGTCCTGCACGCCGCATATCGGCGCTGCGACGGTCGAGGCTCAGAAGCGCATCGGCGTTGAGATCGTGGACATCATCAAGGCCATGTAAGTATGTCCGTGCGCCGATATCCGGCGTCCGCGCATCCAAAAAAACAACCGTAAAAAATCAGCTGCCCTCATGGGCAGCTGATTTTTTATGTACATTTCCGCACCGTTACTTCAGCACGATCTGGTTGTCCGCCGCGCCGAAAATGTCCTTCCACGCGGCGTCCACCTTGCTGCCCTCGCCGCCGCAGGCCGCCAGAGACAGCACCAGCAGCGAGGTCAGAAAAATCGTAAAAAATCTCTTCATGATGAAGAACCTCCGTTTTTTGCGGTGTTTTGCGCCGGACAGCGCGCTTCACCCGACATCCATTAGAGGGATGGATCGCGGCAAAGGTTCCGTATCATGAAAAAAACGCGCTCCGCGCCGAAGTGTCCCGATTTCGGGACACGTTATCCGCTATGCTGGAGGGCAGAAAAGGAGGTGCGCACTATGACCACGATCTCTATCCTTTGCACCATGTGCGGTGCGGCGGCTCTGTCCAGGGGCATCCTGAGGGCCATCGAGTATATCGGCCGGTAGCTGACCGTTGACAACTGTCCATCCGTTCTATATAATATTTTGTGTAAAAATTTACAATATCTACCGATATACGGAACGATATTACGTAATAAGAGTTATTAGAACGAGAAAGGACATGTCATGGATATTTTTGAAAAATGCTATGCCCCTTCGCTGGCCGGTGAGCTGAAGGAGAAGGGCGTCTACCCCTATTTCCACGCCCTCCAGTCCCGTCAGGACGTGGAGGTGATGATGGAGGGCAAGCGCCGCATCATGCTGGGCTCCAACAACTATCTGGGCCTGACCACCGACCCCGTGGTGGTGGAGGCCGGCATCAAGGCGCTGGAGCAGTACGGCACCGGCTGCTCCGGCTCCCGCTTCCTCAACGGCACGCTGGAGATGCATCTGGAGCTGGAGGACGCGCTGGCCAAGTTCCTGCGCAAGCCCGGCATCGTCACCTTCGGTACCGGCTTCCAGTCCAATGTGGGCATCATCTCCGCGCTGGTGGGCCGCCACGACTACGTCATCTGCGACCGTGAGAACCACGCCAGCATTTACGCCGGCTGCCAGCTGTCCTACGGCAAAATGCTGCGCTACCGGCACAGCGACATGGCGGAGCTGGAGAAGTGCCTGCAGAAGGTGCCGGAGACGGCGGGCGCGCTGATCGTCACCGACGGCGTGTTCTCCATGGGCGGCGATATTGCCAAGCTGCCGGAGATCTGCGCTCTGGCGGAGAAGTACGGCGCCCGGGTCATGGTGGACGACGCCCACGGTCTGGGTGTGCTGGGCGAGGGCGGCCGCGGCACCGCCAGCCACTTCGGGCTGGAGGACAAGGTGGACGTGTATATGGGCACGTTCTCCAAGTCGCTGGCGTCTCTGGGCGGCTACATGGCCGCATCGGCGGAGGTGGCGGAGTATGTGCGCCACGCCTCCCGACCCTTTATCTTCTCGGCGTCCATCCCGCCGGCCAACTGCGCCACGGCGCTGGCGGCGCTGCGGCAGCTGGAGCAGCATCCGGAGCTGCCGGAGCGGCTGCGCAGCCTGAGCCTGTACGCCCGCAAGGGCCTGACGGAGCGGGGCCTTACCATCCGGCCCTCGGCGCTGGAGGCCCCCACGCCCATCATCCCCATCTACACCTACGAGACGTACCGGACGCTGCGGGTGGCGGCGGACATCTACGACCGCGGCGTGTACGTGAACCCCACGCTGCCGCCGGCCACGCCGGAGGGCGAGGCTCTGCTGCGCACCAGCTACATGGCCACCCACACGGAGGCTCTGCTGGACGAGGCTATGGACATCATCGGGGAGGTAATGGCAAATGAGTAACAAGGTCGCAGTTGTCACCGGCGGCACCTCCGGCATCGGACGGGCCACGGCGCTGGCGCTGAAGGACGCAGGCTGCACCGTGTACGAGCTGTCCCGCCGTGCACAGGGCGTGGAGGGCCTGCACCACATCTCCGCCGACGTGACGAAGGAGGAATCGGTCCGTGCCGCCGTGGAGCAGATCATGGCCCGGGAGGGCCGCATCGACATTCTGGTGAACAACGCCGGCTTCGGTATCTCCGGCGCGGTGGAGTTCACCTCCACGGAGGACGCCAAGTCCCTGTTCGACGTGAACTTCTTCGGCATGGTGAACATGAACCGGCAGGTGGTGCCCATCATGCGCGAGGCGGGGCGTGGCCGCATCGTGAACCTCAGCTCCGTGGCGGCGCCGGTGCCCATCCCGTTCCAGACCTATTACTCCGCCACCAAGGCGGCGGTGAACGCCTACACCATGGCCCTGGCCAACGAGCTGCGGCCCTTCGGCGTGACGGTGTGTGCCGTCATGCCCGGCGACATCCACACCGGCTTCACGGCGGCCCGCCGGAAGATCGGGGAGGGCGACGACATCTATCAGGGCCGCATCAGCCGCTCCGTGGCCCGCATGGAGCACGACGAGGAGACCGGCATGGACCCCGCCAGAGCCGGCGGCTACGTGGCCAGGGTGGCCTTGCGGGAGAGGAGCCACCACCCGCTGTACGCCATCCGCATCGACTATAAGTTCTTCGTGTTCCTGACCAAGGTGCTGCCCGCCGGTGCGCTGAACCGGCTGGTGTACCTCATCTACGGCAAATAAAAAAATGCCCATCCGGCGTATTGCCGGATGGGCATTTTTCAGCTTACATGAATTGACACAGCAAGATGGGGAACAGGACGGCGGGCATCATGTTCAGGATGCGCAGCTTCGTCAGGCCCATCACGTTCAGGCCGATGCCGATCAGCAGCAGGGAGCCGGTGAACGTCAGCTCCGCCAGCACCGCATCGGTGAACAGCGGGGCCACCAGAGAGGCCAGAATCGTCACCAGTCCCTCCACCAGCAGGACGCTGCCGCCGGCAAAGGCCACGCCGATGCCCATAGAGCTGGCGAAGGCCACCGCCGACACGCAGTCGATGATGGATTTGGCGAACAGGATGGTGTGGTCGTTCTTGAGACCGCTGTCCAATCCGCCCATCACGGCCATGGCGCCTACGGCGAATACCAGCGTGCCGGTGACGAAGCCCTCGGTGATGCGGCCCATGCCGCTGAACTTTTTCTGGAGCCACTCGCCCATCCGTTCCACGGCATGTTCGATGTTCAGCAGCTCGCCCACGATGGTGCCCAGTATCAGGGACAGGATGGGGATGAGCTGGTTATTGCTGGATGACAGACCGGAGATGCCGATGCCCATAGCGAGCAGGGCGGCTGCGGTCAGCAGTGTTTGCTTCATGCGCTCGGGCATCAGCTTACCGCCGAAGGTGCCCGCAAGGCCCCCGGCGACGATGGCAACGCCGTTGACCAGTGCGCCTGTGAGTATCAAGGGATCATGCCTCCTCCATGCAAGAGGTCGCGGACCACCACACTGCCCATCAGCAGCCCCGCCGTGGCGGGGACCCAGGCCACACTGGCAGGGACAGAACGCCGCCCGGGAGGGGGCGCTTCCAGCTGCTGCGTTTCGGCGGGCTCCTCCGGACTGTACACCACCTTCAGGCGGCGGATGTCACGGGCCCGCAGCTCCCTGCGCATCACACGGGCCAGCGGGCAGCCGCTGGTCTTGGAGATGTCGGTCACCTGCAGCAGCGTGGGGTCCAGCTTGTTGCCGGTGCCCAGCGCCGTCAGGATGGGGATGCGCCGCAGGCGGGCCTGCTCGATGAGGTCCAGCTTGCAGCTGACCAGGTCGATGGCGTCCACGATATAGTCGTAATGTGCCGAAAAGAAACGGTCGCGGTGGGCGGCATCATAGGTGGCGCAGATGGGGTGGACCCGCAGCTCCGGGTCGATATCCGCGCAGCGGCGTGCCGCTACCTCCGCCTTGGACTGGCCCACCGTGGAGCGCAGGGCGTACAGCTGGCGGTTGATGTTGGTGACGGATATGGTGTCCTGATCCACCAGCGTCAGCTCGCCCACGCCGCTGCGGGCCAGGCACTCCGCCGCGTAGCTGCCCACGCCGCCCAGACCGAATACGATCACGTGGCAGCGCCGCAGCCGCGCCATGGCATCAGCGCCCAGCAGCATCTGCGTCCGCAGAAAGGCCTCGTTCACGGTGTCAGCCAACGTACTTCATGCCGGACTGCTGCTCCGCGGCAGCGGCCTCCGCCAGGGAGGAGGTCCAGTCGCTGTAATCATTGCTGGACATGGCATTCTCCACGGAGACCTGCCAGGCGGGGACATCCTCGCCCACGAAGTACATGACGTGGTAGCCGGTGTAGCTGCCCTCGTTGTAGACGATGCCGGTGTCGCCGGACTTGCGGGCGGGATCGAAGCACCAGTCGTTGAACTCGGAGACCATCTGGCCCTTGGTGATCTTGGTGTACAGACCGCCGTTGGTGTTGGAGCCGGTGTCGTCGCTGAGCTCATTGGCCAGAGCGGCGAAGGCATCCTCGGTGCCGCCGTTGGCCTGCCACTGGGCCAGGGCGTCCTCGGCCTTGGCCTTGGCCTCATCCTTGCGGGTGGCCAGATCAGTGTCATAGGTATCGGAGCTGGAGTCCAGATCGGAGGTGCTCACCTGGAACAGGATGTGGCGCACGTCCACGGTCTTGTACTCCTGACGTCCCACAGAGTGGAACACCACCACGTAGCTGTTGGGATCGTCTGTCACCACAGCGCTCTCGCCGGAGGTGCGGGCCTTGTCGAATACCCAGGTGCTCAGGGCAGAGCCGTTGTTGGAGCCGGCGTCCACACTGCTGTAAGAGCCGGTGCTCTCATAGTCGGCGGCGATGACGGACAGGGACTCGCCGGCCTGATAGCGCTCCAGCGCAGCGGCGGCAGCCTCGGCAGCGGCGGTCTTGGCAGCCGCGGAGGCGGCCTCGGTGGGCTGGACGGTGTTGCCGTCGGCGTCGGTGGTGGAGTCGGCGGTGCCCTTAAAATAGATATACTCATAGGAGGCTACGTCGAAGTCGCTGCTGTTGGCCTGATAGTACTCCTCCAGCTGGGACTCGGTGTAGCTCAGCTCCTCCTGATAGTGCTGCATGTAGTGGGTGGCGACTTCCTCCAGCGTCATCATCTTCTTGAAGGTGCTGACGGTCATGGTGCTGCCGTAGGCCAGCTTCAGGTAGCTCTTCAGGGTGTAGCCCTGCTCCTTGGCGCCGGCGGTGATGTTGTCGATGACCTCGTTCACCTCGGCACGGATGTCGTCATCCTCGCCCATGCCGTTGGCCTCGGCCTCCTTGGCGGCCATGACCTGAACGGACAGCTGACGGGTGGCGTAATCACGGAAGAACTGGTCCCAGGTGATGTCGCCCTCATCCGTGACCTGCAGCAGCATCTTGGCGGTGTCGCTCATGTTCTGCTTGTCCATGGCCACAGAGGTGTCGATGCCGTAGAAGGAGCTGTAACCGGAGTTGATGATGCTGTTCTTGATGCCATAGTAATAGTAGTTCATCTGGGCGGCGGTATAGTTCTCGCCGTCCACGGTGATGGCGGTGGCGCTGCGCTCCAGCACGCCGGAGTTCACCACCACCAGCAGGGCGGCCACCAGCACGAACACCACCGCGATGGCGCCGTACAGACGGTTGGCCTTGCGCTGCTGGGCCTTCTCCTCCGCCTCGCGGATGGCCTTGGGGTCCTGAATACCCTGGCTGGCCAGATCCTGACGGTTCTTCTTTTCTCTTGATGCGCTCATTTGCTTCATTCCTCTCAAAAACGGGCATAATACGCCCTTGGTGATAAAATGCCTGCTTATTATACAGGATTACGCGCCGTTCCGCAAGGGGCAAGCGCAGGGAATTTATGAACATTCCGGAAAGATACGGGCGCTTCTGCCGGAATATGGGCGGCGGAAGCAGCCCCGCAGAGTGGGCGGCGCGGCCCTTTTCGGACAAAACGAAGCGCCCCTCCGCGCAAGGCGGAGGGGCGCTCAGCGATGGGCAGCGGCCGCGTTATAACCTGCACAGCTCGCAGGTGGGTTGTCTCCAACTGACTTTACTGCTTCCAACTTCCGGCCGCATACAGCAGCGGGGAGGCCTGCAAACCATCCGTTGATCCGACATCCCCTATAACCAATGTCAGGATAAAAAAGACCGCTGCCCATCGCTGAGGGCGGGCGCGTGGCCGTGCCCGCCGGACTCTATGATATAGTGTACCAGCTCCGCCCGTCGAATACAGGCGGAAGCCAGACGCGGAACGGTTTTCTCAGTTGTCGCCGTCCTCGTCGTCCATCAGCTGCTCCATAAACAGGTCGTACACGCGGTTCAGCTCCTCGTCACTGTCCAGTGTGCTCAGCAGCTCCTCACCGTTTTCCGTAATGGATTTCAGGATCACCAGACCGAACTCCTCGGCGGCAGCTTCATCGGCCTCGTCATCCACCGTAGGGAAGAACGCCATGTACGTCTGGCCGTCCACCTCAATCGCGCCCACGTACTCCAGCTCGACCTCGTCGCCGTTCTGTGCCGGACGATCCGTCACCGGGACCCGGCGCGGCGTCTGCTCCTGACGCCGCTTCAGCAGCCGATCCACCTCGGAGTCGGAGACCTCCATGTGCTCAAGCGTGCCCCGCAGGGCCGTGTAGATAA
>UQZR01000032.1 GCA_900545585.1 uncultured Eubacteriales bacterium | reverse complement strand
GAAGATACAGCAAACAAAAAGCCCAGTAAAGAGTGCAAAGCACCACCAATGGTGGCAAGGCTCTTGACAGGGCTTTTTCTTTTCTGTTTCTGGCAGACAAGAGGAAACAAGGTGTAGTGTCATGAGTTTATCGACAATCAGACAAAGGCGACGCAAGTATCACAGTATGAGCTTATGCTCCATAAGGATAGTAACTGGAAAATTGTAACATAATTATTGACGGCGTATAATCTCATGGAAAAAAATACGCCGTCATAAAATAATAAGAAAACAGTATAAAAACATTGACTTTTAGAGATTGAGTATTATAATAAAAATGACAAGTATACTTGGTATTTTTGGAAAGGGGTAATATAAATGGATAAAGAAAAAATACTGTCACAAAACAAAAAAGATAACTTATATCTTGATGAGTATGAAAAACACATTAAACTTAAAGGGAAATCTTTTGGGCTAATGTTTGTGTTGCTTGTCTGCATTTTAATCTTTGTTATTAAGGTTATTTGTAAAGAACCTTACAATGACATAATGACAATTATTTGGTCGGTAGCATTTGGATATATGAGTTATGAAGCATATCTTTCAAGAAGTAAACCTAAATTTGTTACTGCCCTATTCTTTGTCCTATTTATGTTGTATTACTTTTATAAATTTTTGACAGCAGGTTTGTAATATGAACGAACATTTAATTTTAAAAAATAGATTAAAAGAGGTGCGAAAAGAAAAAAAATTATCGCAAACGGAATTAGCAGAAATGGTTGGAGTTTCCCGTAACACAATAAGTTCTATTGAAACAGGACAGTTCAATCCAACAGCAAAATTAGCATTAGTGCTTTGTATAGCTTTAGATAAAAAATTTGAGGAATTATTTTATTTTGATTAAGGAGTGTATGATTATGGAAATAGAAGAAGTGGTTGTTGAAATAGTTATGGGATTGTTTTTATTATTTTTATCTTATCAAGTGGGTATAAAAGAAAATATTACTTTCTTACATAGTTATCATTATACACATCTCAACCCAAAAGATAAAAAAGCGTTTACAAAAAGAATAGGAATAGGTTCTCTGCTGGTTAGCATTGGCGTTATTGCTATGCCGATTATCAATTTAATCTCTCATTCTGAATTAGGCTACTACATAGGGCTTACTTTGATTGTTGTAGGAGTGTTTTATATCATATTCATCATTGTAAAATACAACGGAAAACTTATTAGCTTTAAAAAGTAGAATTGAGGTATGAATATAATAGGAATAAAAAAACGAGATATAAAAAGGCGTTAAAGTTTGAAATCAAATGAAGTAATCAACGGAATAAACAAAGAAAATATAGGGAGAGGCACAGTTATTTGTGCTATCTCCCTTAGTCGTTTTATCATCATATCAAGGCTCATTCAATCGTGGTAAATTCGTGGTAAAATGAATGGTTTTCTATACTTCAAAATACTTGAAAGTATAGTGTTTATGCGGATAATCGAAAATTAGATATAAAATTTCTATTAAGTATGATGCGGATTTTTCGTGTATTTTTTACGGAATATTTGCGGATATAATGGGGGAATAGCGGCTTTATATAGGGGGATTGTGCAGGTTGCAAGAGAATTCACCTATGAGGGTGAAAAAAATTCCTTACGAAAGATATTGCCTTTTTATGGGGGGAGCAGGTATAATACACAATTGGTATAGAAGCCCTTTAGGGTGGATTTTGGGAGGACAAAAAAGAATGAGAAATATCAAGTGCGGTGTTGCGGACATCCGCAAGCGGGTCTTTGCCGAGGTGGCGAAGCTGGCCTATGAGGGTGGAGACTACACGCGCATGGAGAAGCTGCCCTATGAGATCGTGCCCGGCGAGGTGGGGCGGCAGCGGGAGTCCGTGTTTCTGGAGCGGGCCATCGTGGGTGAGCGCATCCGGCTGGCTATGGGCCTGCCGCTGCGGCCGGTGACGGAGCACTCGGTGCTGTCCGACGGCGTGGAGGAGAGTGCCATTGCCGCGAAGTACTACGATCCCCCGCTGATCAACGTCATCAAGTACGCCTGCAATGCCTGCGCGCCCACCCACTACGAGGTGACCAGCGCATGCCAGGGCTGTTTGGCGAGGCACTGTCAGCACGCCTGCCCCAAGGGGGCCATCTCCACGGAGCGGGGTCAGGCCGTCATCGACCAGGATAAGTGCATCAAATGCGGCAAGTGCAAGGAAGCCTGCTCCTATCAGGCCATTATCAAGTTCACCCGCCCCTGTCAGGAGGCCTGCGGCATGCACGCCATCGGACAGGATGAGTACGGACGGGCGGACATCGACTACGACAAGTGCGTGAACTGCGGCATGTGTCTGGTGAACTGCCCCTTCGGTGCCATCGTGGACAAGGGCCAGCTGTTCCAGCTGATTCACGCCATCCGCAAGGGCGATAAGGTGGTAGCCATCATCGCGCCGGCCTTCTGGGGCCAGTTCGGCGACAACGTGACTCCGGGCCAGATCCGCGAGGCCATGAAGATGCTGGGCTTTGTCTCTCTGGAGGAGGTGGCCATCGGCGCCGACCTGTGCGCCATCGAGGAGGCCGAGGAGTTCCTGCGGGACGTGCCGGAGAAGCAGCCGTTCATGGCGACCTCCTGCTGCCCCGCCTGGTCTGTCATGGCCAAGAAGGAGTTCCCGGGCTTCGCACCCTACATCTCCATGACCATGACGCCCATGGTGCTGACGGCGCGGCTGCTGAAAAAGAAGGACCCCAACTGCCGCATCGCCTTTATCGGCCCCTGCGCCGCCAAGAAGCTGGAGGCCAGCCGCCGTTCCGTCCGCAGCGATGTGGACTTCGTGCTGACATTTGAGGAGCTGCGGGGCATGTTCGAGGCCAAGGGCATCGACTTCTCCCAGATCGAGGACAGCGCGGCCCACTACGAGGCATCCGCCCCCGGCGTGGGCTTCGCCGCCGGCGGCGGCGTGGCCAAGGCAGTGGAGGAGGTCATCCACCGGATCCGTCCCGAGGTGGAGGTCAAGACCGTAGCGGCGGAGGGCCTGGACGAGTGCCGCAAGATGCTGCGCGTCGCTCGCACCGGCAAGTACAACGGCTATCTGCTGGAGGGCATGGCCTGCCCGGGCGGCTGCATCGCAGGCGCCGGTACAGTCCAGCCGGCGGAGAAGTCCCGCCGGAATCTGGAACGCTACAAGCAGGCGGCGCCCATGGCCAACCCCATGGATACCCCCTATCTGGAGGATATCCATCTGGTGTACGAGAACGGCGATGAGTGGGACTACGTGGAGCGCCACTGACGCGGAGACACTGAGGTATATGCCATCGACCTCCCGAACCGCGGGGTTCCGGCCCACCGGCGGAGAGTGGTATGCGCACCAGCTTTGAATCAGAAGAGGAAGCAGGCGAGTGGTTTTCCATATACAAAAAAGCTGTTCTGTCAGAGACAGAACAGCTTTTTTTACGTCATTCATTCTCTCCCAGCACGATGCGGTAGTAGTCGTACTGGATGATGAGCCGCGCGTAGGTGTATTTGGCGGAGACAAGGCGGTTGACGGCGTCCACGTAGCCCTCCTCCGGTGTGACGCCGGGGGCGGGAGTGAAGGTGCCGGTGCGGGCCTCGTAGACGCCGGCGGCGGTGGCCCAGCTGTTGCCCACGGGAGTGGGCAGCACCACCAGCGGGATGCAGCCGGAGGCACTGGCGGGGTCGTAGTTATCTGCCAGAATGTCGCGGCCGGACAGCAGGCGGGAGTCGTAGCGAAGGCCGAACAGGTTGCTGAGGGTGGGCACGATGTCCACGGCGCTGCAGGGCGTGTCCACAGTGACGGGCTGGTCCATGCCTCCGCACCAGAGAATCAGCGCGTTGCGGTAGCGGGAGGTGTCCAGATCCGAGTCCTGACGGCCCGTCAGCTCGGCGTAGTAGTCCACGCCGGTCTCCGCCAGCGCGTAGGGGTAGTGGTCGGCGGAGAGACAGATCACGGTGTCGGCGGCGATGCCGCGGGCCTCCAGCTGGTCCACCAGATACGTCAGGGCGGCCTCCAGCTCCAGGTTGGCGGCTACGTAGGCCTGCACCGGCGCACTGGCGTTGGGGTAGGCGGCCTCCGCTGCGGCGCGGTTCTTGGCAGCCATGGACTGGCCCCAGTTATAGCTGCCGTGGCCGCTGACGGTCATGTAGTAGGCGTGGAAGGGCTGGCCGGTGGTGAGGTAGGTGTCCGCATAGCTGTCCAGCGTGGCCTCCAGCATTTCCAGATCGGAGTAGGGCCAGCTGCTGTCCTGCGTGGCCAGAGTCAGACCGGAGCCAATGCCCTCATAGTCGTAGCCCAGGTTGGGGTGAGTGGCGTTGCGGCCATAATAATTATAGGTGTTGTTGTGCCACGCCGGTGTCTGATAGCCCAGAGCACGGAACTGATAGCCCAGCGCCAGCGGCATGTAGTCATAGCGGCTGGCCCAGAAGCTGACATCGCCGCCCACCCATGTGGGCAGCAGGCCGGTGAGGACGGCAAACTCGCCGCCGGTGGTGGACTGGCCCCAGCCGGGCTGGTAGTAGTTGCTGAACACGAAGCCCTCGTGGGTCAGGCGGTACAGGGTGGGGGTCAGCTCCTGAGAGATGAACCAGGGCGAGAAAGACTCCGCTGTCAGCAGGATCAGGTTCTTGCCTGCGAACATGCCGGTATACTGGTTCCGGCGGGAGGGAGTACGGGCGGCCATATAACGGTGCAGCGAAGCCAGCGTGCTGTCGCCGGTGGACTCGGCCAACGCGGTAAAGTCGATGTCCAGCATATTGTAGCCGTAGTCCACGGGCGTGGGCTCCGGTTCCGGTTCGGGGTCAGGCTCCGGCAGGGGTTCCAGCGGCGGCGTGGGTACGCCGGTGACGGCGTAGGTCAGCTCTAGCCGCAGAGCAGTGTTCAGACCGAAGCGGGGGACGGCACTGTTGGTGTTGAAGTCGTAGGTGAACAGCGCGGCGCTGGGGCCGAAGCGGCCGATGGCGTCTCCGCCGCCCAGCGTCAACAGGGCCAGCAGCGCCAGCACCAGCAGGCCGCGGCGGCCCATGGAGACCTCCGGTACGATGCGGCGGCGCAGGACAATGGCCAGCACCGGCGGCACCAGCGCCAGGAGGATGAAGGGCAGGCGGGGCAGCACCACATCGGGGATGGTGCCGGCGAAGTCGCCCACCACGTGACCGGTCATGGTGACCATGAACGTCAGGGCAAAGTAGGACTTGAAGTAGCTCTTACAGCAGTACTCCACGCAGACGTAAACGGTCCACAGCAGCGTCAGGGTCAGCACGGCCCAGCGGGAGACCCTGCGGCAGGGCAGAGCATTGGCCAGCAGGCTGATGAGCAGGCCCAGACCCAGCGCGGTCAGGGCGGTAGGCGCCAGCGCCGCGTCGAAAAAGACAGTGCCGCTGTCGAAAGCGCGCAGCAGCAGTTCATGGTACAGCAGGGCCAGCGGGAAAAAGAGCCAGCGCAGCGAATAGCGGGAGGCCGCAGGTGCCTCCGGCTGCGACACAGTATCCGGTTGGGCGGGGGAGGTGCTCTCCATACGGTTCGCCACCTTACTTCAGACCGGTGAGTCCGGCGGAATTCCCTTTATTGTAGCACGATGCGGCAGAAACTGCAACTGCCGGTGCGGTCATTCCTCCGGCGGGTCCGGCAGAAATTCCATCAGGTCGGCGGGCTGGCAGTCCAGCGCGGCGCACAGGCGGTTCAGGGTGTCCAGCCGCACGGCACGGGCCTTGCCGGTCTTGAGAATGGACAGGTTGGCTATGGTGATGCCCACCCGCTCGCTCAGCTCCGTCAGGCTCATTTTGCGGCGGGCCAGCATGATATCCATGTGAAATACGATCATACTGCCACCTCACACCGTCAGATCGCTCTCGTCCTGGAGGCGGGCGGCATCGGCTACCAGGCGGCTCAGGGCCATCGCCATGACGCCCACCAGAGTGCAGACCATGACGCCCGCGGGCATGACGATGACCGTCATGCCGGGGGAGCCGGCGCCCAGCAGAGCCAAGGTGATGACGCCCACCGGTACCAGCACTGCGTCGAAAAATGCCAAGCGGGACACGGTGGCCATGGCCCGGGCGTTCTCCGCGCAGAAGGCATCGCCGCGGCCGATGCGGCCGAATACAGCCCACAGGGCGGCCATGGCCCAGAATACCGGTACGGCGAACAGCCACGCGAAGATCAGGCAGGGCCAGAAGGCCCAGGCGTACTCAGGGTCGGCCAAGGCGATGCCGCGGCCCAGCTGAGGCAGGAACCAGAAAAAGATGGCCCCGCACACCAGGGCTGCGATCATAAGGCCGATGCGCAGCAGGACGGCCAGCTTTTTATGCGCGATATGCTTCATGTCTCACACATCCTTTCTGGTGTCAGCATACCACGGGTTATATCGTTTGTCAATCATTATTTATCGAAATACAATAAAAAATTACTGCGAAGCAATAAATAGAAAAATTCAGCAGAAAGCGGTTGCATTTTGGCGGGACATGGTGTATCATAGAGCGCGAGAACAACCGCATATTTGTCTTCGGGGCGGGGTGAGATTCCCCACCGGCGGTATAGTCCGCGAGCGGCGAGAGCTGCATGAACCGGTGTGATTCCGGTACCGACAGTATAGTCTGGATGAGAGAAGGCGTGTATGGCATTTTGTGATGCTCTTTTTTGATGCGTACACCTTGGAAGGCAATTTCCGGGTGTTTATCATCGAAAAGGAGTGTTTTTTTATGACTCAGAAGCAAAAGACCCATCGTATCGCCGTGGCCGCCCTGCTGGCGGCGGTGGCCGCCGTCCTCCAGTTCGTGGAGTTCTCCATCCCCATCATGCCCGCGTTCGTGAAGCTGGACATCTCCGACCTGCCCGCCCTGCTTGGCACGTTCTCCCTCGGCCCCGTCTACGGCGTCGCCATCCAACTGGTGAAGAACCTGCTGCACCTGCCCTTCGGCTCCAGCGCCTGCGTGGGCGAGCTGTCCAACTTCCTGCTGGGCGCTACCTTCGCCCTCATCGCCGGTATCGTCTACAAGAAGCACAAGAACCGTTCCGGCGCTCTGTGGGGCTCTGTGGCCGGCGCCGCCGCCATGGCGCTCATCAGCCTGCCTCTGAACTATTTCATCGTCTACCCCGCCTATGTGGTGCTGTACGGCCTGCCGCTGGAGGCCATCGTGGGCATGTATCAGGAAATTCTGGGCACGGTGGCGCAGATCCCCACCGGCAACGCCCTGTTCAACTGCCTGCTGGTGTTCAACGTCCCCTTCACCCTGTGCAAGGGCCTTCTGGACGTGGCGCTGTGCTTCCTGATCTACAAG
Source organism: uncultured Eubacteriales bacterium (assembly GCA_900545585.1). Classification (GTDB taxonomy): domain Bacteria; phylum Bacillota; class Clostridia; order Oscillospirales; family Oscillospiraceae; genus Vescimonas. The sequence continues at coordinate 12,206 of UQZR01000032.1, read as the reverse complement.
CCCCTCAGCCCCCTGCTGCACAAGTAAGCGGCCAGATACATAAAAAGCTCCCCCGACACCGTGTCGGGGGAGCTTTTTATGTATCCGTGTTATTCGGCGGTTCTGCTGGCGGCTTCGCGGCCGGCGCGGAACGCCTGAAGGTTCAGATCCTTGACCTTGGCGGGCACCGTCTCCGCTACGATCTGCTCCCAGTCGATATCGGGGCAGCCCAGAGAGTCGCACATGGCGCCGAACAGCACTACGTTCATGCACTTGGGATTGCCCAGCTCCAGAGCAATGTCACTGGCGGGAATCGCGATGGTTTTGAAGTGCCTGGACATAGCCTCGATGCAGCCCTCGGGGTACGTCTCGGCGCCGGAGGCGATGGTGGTGGACTTGATGGCGTAGTCATTGATGACGACCACGCCGCTGGGCTTCAGGAACTCCGCGTATCGGACGGCTTCCATCTTCTCCAGGGCCACCATGATGTCAGCCTCGCCGCGGCCAAACACGGGGCCGTAGACCTTGCTGCCCCAGCGGACCTGGGTGGACACGCTGCCGCCGCGCTGGGCCATGCCGTGGACCTCGCTCTGCTTGACATCGTAGCCGGCCTTCATGAAGCCGTTGGACATGATCTTGGAGATCAGGATAGCGCCCTGACCGCCTACGCCTACCAACAGGCAGCTTTTCACATCGCTCATGTTACTTTTCCTCCTTTTCGATAGCGCCGAAGGGACACGCCTGGGCACAGACGGTGCAGCCCACGCACTGGGTGCGGTCGATGAATGCCTTGCCGTTCTCCATGGAGATGGCGGGGCAGCCCACCTTCAGGCAGCTCTTGCAGCTCCTGCACTTGTCGGCATTGACCACGCACATGCCGTTCTCGTGCTTCATCCGCTTGATCAGCAGGCAGGGACGGCGGGTGACGATGGCGGGGTGCTTGCCCTCGTTGAGGGCGGCCACTGCGGCGTCCACGGTCTGCTTCATGGCCTTCAGATCCTGGGGATCCACAGTGAGCACGGGTGCGAAGCCGTAAGCCTCCAGCACACCCTCCACGCGGATCATGGGGGCAGGCTCGCCCATCAGGGTGAAGCCGGTGCCGGGGTTGTCCTGGTGGCCGGTCATGCCGGTGATGCGGTTATCCAGCACACAGGGGATCATGCGGCCGTTGTTGTAGATGATCTCGGCGGCGCCGGTCATGCCGCTGTGGAAAAACGTGGAGTCGCCCATGACGCCGAACACCACCTTATCGGTGACGCCCTCGCGCTGGAAGGATTTGGCTATGCCCATGCCTACAGTGAAGCCGCCGCCCATGCAGAGGCAGGCGTCCATGCAGTTCAGGGGCGCGGCGCTGCCCAAGGTGTAGCAGCCGATGTCGCCGGTGACCACGTAGTTCTTGTTCTTGGACAGGGTGTAAAAGAAGCCGCGGTGAGGACAGCCGGGGCACAGCGCGGGGGGACGCTTGGCGGCCTGGACCTCGGTGATGACCTGATAGCTGGGCTTCACGCCCAGCACCCGCTCACGCACCAGCTCAGTGTTCAGCTCGTACATGTTGCCGGTGAGCTCCTTGCCCACGCAGTCGATGCCGGCGGCCTTGATCTGCTCCTCCATGAAGGGCTCCAGCTCCTCGATGACGTACAGCTTCTCCACTTTTTTGGCGAAGTCGCGGATCAGGTCCATGGGCAGGGGGAAGGTCAGGCCCAGCTTCAGGAAGGATGTGCCCTCGGGGAATACCTCCTTGGCGTACTGATAGCTGATGGAAGCGGTGATGACGCCCACCTTGCCGTCGCCCAGCTCCAGCTTGTTCAGGCCGTTCTCCAGTGCGCGGGTGCAGCCGTACTCCGCCAGCTTGGCCAGACGCTCCTCCACAATGGGGTGGTTCATATAGGCGTGAGCGGGGGTGCAGACAAACTTGCGGACATTGCGCTGGTAGGCGGGAGCGGTATGCTCGGTGCGCTCGCCGAATTCCACCAGACCCTTGCTGTGACAGACGCGGGTAGTGGTGCGGTACAGCACAGGGGTGTCGAACTCCTCGGAGATCTCGCAGGCCAGCTTCACAAAATCCTTGCACTCCTGAGAGTCGCTGGGCTCCACCATAGCGACCTTGGCGGCCCGGGCATAGAGACGGTTATCCTGCTCATTCTGGGAGGAGTGGCAGGAGGGGTCATCAGCGCTGACAACGATGTAAGCGCCGTTGACACCCAGGTAGCCGGCGGTAAACAGGGGGTCGGCGGCCACGTTCAAACCTACCATCTTCATGGTGCAGAAGGAGCGGGAGCCGGCCATGGCCGCGCCGTAGGCCACCTCGGCGGCCACCTTTTCGTTGGGGGCCCACTCACAGTACACATCCTTGCCGTACTGGGGCAGGTTCTCCAGGATCTCCGTGCTGGGAGTCCCGGGGTACGCGGAACAGACCTTGATACCGGCCTCGTAGACGCCGCGGGCGGTGGCCTCATTGCCGGACATCAGATGTTTCATAGCTTTTTCCACCTTTCTACATATCCTTATTTAATATTGACCGGCTTCCTGCTGGCCGCGGAGCACCCGCAGGGCACCCTCCGCCAGCGAGCGCATCTCCTCCTCACCGGGGAGGCGGAGTACGGGGGCCAGCCTGCCCACGTAGGCGGTGATGTCATCGCAGAAGGACTGCTCATACGCCATGCCGCCGGTGTAGACGATGGCATCCACGTTGAAGTGCAGCACGGCGGCCATGGTGCCGATATCCTTGGCCAGCTGATATACCAGAGCCTTATAGGCTGCGGCGGCCTGCTGGTCGCCCTCCGCCATTCTGGCGCAGACCACGCGGAAGTCCGTGGTGCCCAGGTAGGAGAACATGCCGGCGCGGCGGCCCAGCGTCTTTTTCACCTCGGCGCGGGTCTTGCCGCTGAAGCAGTAGTCAATGAGCTGGTTTACCGGCAGGCCGCCGCCGCGGTCCATACCCATGGCGCCTTCGTCCTTGACGTTGCACACGTCCACCACGCGGCCGTGCTGGTGGGCGCCCACGCTGACGCCGCCGCCCAGATGGCAAACGATGAGGTTTACCTCCTCATAGGTACGGCCCAGCTGCTGCGCGGCCTTGCGGCCGATAGACTTATGGTTCAGCGCGTGGAACAGGCACCTGCGGCGGAACTCGGCAAAGCCGGTGCAGTGGGCCACCTCGGTCATCTCATCCACGCAGACGGGGTCCACGAAGAAGGCGGGGATGCCCACGGTGTCGCCCAGCTGCTTGGCCAGGTACGCACCCAGGTTGGAGGGGTGCTCGCCGTAGGGGGCGGCCTCCACGTCGCGCATGACGCGGTCATTGACGGCGTAGGTGCCGGAGGGGATGGCGCGGTACAGGCCGCCGCGGCCGCACACGGCATCGAAGTCCGACAGCCGGTAGCCGGCGTTGGTGATGGCGCTGAGAATGGCCTCGCGGCGGTAGTCCGCCTGGTCGATGACCCGCTCGAACCGGTCCAGCTCCTCCGCGGAGTGGTCGATGGTCAGCTTGTAGAGCTGCTCCTCGTCCTGGAACACCGCGATCTTGGTGGAGGTGGCGCCGGGGTTGATGACTAAGATCTTCATCGGAACCCTCCTTATATAGGTCATGTGATTCGTGGCTGCAAATATTTCACCGAATAATTTAATGAACCATTCACATTATGGCACTGTCAGTGGCGGAAGTCAACAACGATTTGAACATTTTCGGAAACTCGTCATATCGCACAAAAAAGCGCCGCAGTCACTGTGGAAAACAGCGGCCACAGCGGGGGAACGGCTTTTGCGGCTCTGCGGTGGGGGGGGACGCGGTCTATGCAACAACCGCAAACAAAGGGCATACCGAAATCGTATTTATGTGGAAAATGGAAAATTCTGCTTTTCAACAGAAGAAAACTATGGTATACTTTCCCCATTATTTTATAGGCGATACAATAGCGATACCGTTAATTCTGGAGAAGCAGGGAGTGAGGAAAATTGAGTGAGTTGCTGAGAATGGAGCATATCAGCAAACGGTTTGGCAGCTTCTACGCCAACAAAGACATCAGCCTGACCGTCAATTGCGGCGAGGTGCTGACGCTGCTGGGCGAAAACGGCGCGGGCAAGTCTACGCTGATGAATATCCTGATCGGTCTGTACCAGCCCACGGAGGGCAAGATCTTTCTGGAGGGGAAGGAGGTCCGCATCGAGTCCCCCAGCCAGGCGGTGAAGCTGGGTATCGGCATGGTACACCAGCACTTCATGCTGGTGGAAGCGATGACGGTGTTCGACAACATTATCCTGGGTGACAAGCACGCCAAGGGGCTGTTTATCGATCGGGCCGCCCGCCGCAAGGAGATCGAGGAGCTGTCCGCCAGATACGGCCTGGACGTACAGTTGGATCGGCTCATCACGGAGATCTCCGTGGGCGAGCAGCAGCGCACAGAGATCCTGAAGGCGCTGTACCACGGCGCGGAACTGCTGATTTTGGACGAGCCGTCCGCCGCTCTGACGGATATCGAGGTGGAGGGCCTGTTCGCCATCATGCGCAAGCTGGTGTCCGAGGGCAAGAGCATCATCTTTATCAGCCACAAGATGCGCGAGGTCATGCACATCTCCGACCGTATCACCGTGCTGCGGCTGGGTGAGGTGGTAGGCACCGTCAACTGTGCCGACACCGACAGCAAGAAGCTGGCCAGCATGATGATCGGCCGCGAACTGGTCGCCTCCCAGTATGAGAAGAAGGACTGCTCCGACGCGGAGATCGCGGTGGAGCTGTCCCATGTGGATTATCATAAAGAGTCCAAGCATAACGGACTGAACGATATGTCCCTGACGGTGCACCGCGGCGAGATCGTGGGTATCGCCGGTGTGGACGGCAACGGACAGACCCAGCTGGCCCAGCTTATCACCGGCGTCATCTCCCCCGACAGCGGCACACTGTCCTTGTCCGGCCAGCGGCTGGCTATCTTTGACCCCCATGGCTTCATTGAGGACGGCGTTTCCCACGTGCCGGAGGACCGCAACCTGCAGGGCCTTATCGGCGACATGTCCATCGCGGAGAATCTGGTGCTGAAAAGCAGCGGCACCGCCGCCTTCAGCAGCGGCGGAGGACTGCTCCTGAAGAAGAAGGCTATCGCCGGCTACGCAGAGGAGATGGCGGAAAAGTATGATATCCGCTGCACCTCGGTGGAGCAGGACGTGCGCAGCCTGTCCGGCGGCAACCAGCAGAAGGTCATTCTGGCCCGCGAGCTTGAGTCCGATCCCGTGCTGCTGGTGGCCACCCATCCCACCCGTGGTCTGGACATCGGCGCGGCCAGCTTCATCCACGACCAGATGATCGCGGCCCGTGACCGCGGCGTGGGTATCCTGCTCATCAGCGCCGACTTCGACGAGATCCTGGAGATGTCCGACCGCATCCTGGTGTGCTTCGAGGGGCAGATCATGGGCGAGTATTCCGGCAAGAATCCTCCCATCGAGGAGATCAGCCTTGCCATGACCGGTAAGTAAGGGGGGATACATACATGGAAAAGTTGAAACGCTCTCTCGGCAGCTTCGCGGTCCCGCTGCTGTCCATCCTGCTGGCCTTTCTCATCGGCGGTATCATCATGGCGGCGCTGGGCGCCGACCCGTTCGCGGCGGTGAAATTCCTGTTTCAGGGTGCCTTCGGCTCCCGCGCCAACATCGGCACCACACTGAACAAAGCTACCCCCCTGATGTTCACCGCGCTGTGCGCCTGCTTCGCCTACAAGTGCGGCGTGTTCAATCTGGGCGGCGAGGGCCAGTTCCTGATGGGCTCCATCGCCGCATTCCTGACGGCCTATTTCAGCGGCCTCACCGGCTTTGCGGGAATCCTGCTGGCACTGCTGGCCGGTACGCTGGCCGGCGGCATCTGGGGCCTCATCCCCGGCGTGCTGAAGATCACCCGCGGCCAGAACGAGATGATTATCTCCATTATGCTGAACTATGTGGCCACGCTGTTCATGGGCGTGCTCTATACCAGCTGGATCCGGGATGAGAACATTCCCCAGACCCCTGCCGTTTCCAAGCTGGTGCAGCTGCCCCGCGTGATATCCGGCATGCGCTTCACCTGGGGCTTCGTGCTGGCGCTGGTGGTGGGCCTCGTGATGTACTACGTGCTGTTCTGGACCAGCGGCGGCTTCAAGCTGCGGGCGGTGGGCTATAACATGACAGCCAGCCGCTTTAACGGCATCCCTGTCAAGCGCTACATCCTGACCAGCTTCATCATCTCCGGCGCCATCGCCGGTCTGGGCGGCGGCGCGGAGCTGCTGGGCACCCAGTTCCGTCTCATCAACGGCTTTGGCGCGGGCTACGGCTTCGATGGCGTGGCCATGGCGCTGATCGGTCAGCTGCACCCCATCGCAACGGTGATCGTGGCGCTGTTCTTCGCGGCGCTGCGTGTAGGCTCCACCACCATGCAGGCCGCTACCGGCGTCCCCACCAGTGTATCGGATATCATCCAGGCGCTGGTGATCGTGTTTTCCGTGGCCGGTATGGCCCTGACGAAGCTGCCGGAGTTCGAGTCCTGGAAGAGCCGGCTGTTTTCCAGAAAGAGAAAGGCGGGTGACAAGTAATGGATTGGATCTCCAGTTTGCTTCTGGCCACCGTTCGCCTGGCCATCCCTCTGCTGCTGATCTCTCTGGCCGAGCTGTACGGGCAGCGGGCCGGTATGGTCAACATCGGTCTGGAGGGCCTGGCTGCCATCGGCGCGCTGGTGGGCTTCCTGGCCTGCTACATCACCGGCTCCAACTGGCTGGGCCTGCTGTGCGGTGCGCTGGCCGGTCTGCTGGTCAACATGATCTACGCATTCTCCACGGTGACACTGTGCGCCGACCATACAGTGTACGGCATGGCGATCAACATCTTCGCGCCGGCGCTGGCATCCTTCATCTACCGCGTGTATTTCGGCACCGGCTCCGACCTGAAGCAGATCGTCACCATGCCCAGCGTTGCCATCCCCGGGCTGAAGGATATCCCCGTCATCGGGCCCCTGCTGTTTGACCAGAGCCCCATGGTGTACCTCGCCATTTTGCTGGTGGTGTTCACGTCTGTGTTTTTCAACCGCACCCGTGCGGGCCTGAGCTACAAGGCGGTGGGCGAGCATCCCCAGGCTGCCGCCACGCTGGGCATCAACGTCATTGGCGTGAAGTACATCGCCTGCGCCATCTGCGGCGCACTGGCCGGTATGGGCGGCGCGTACCTGACCACCTGCTACTCCAGCACCTACACCGACGGCATCGTGGCCGGCCGCGGCTTTATCGCCCTGGCTGCTGTCATCTTCGGCCGCTGGAGCGCCGGCGGCGTGCTGCTGGCCTGCCTGTTCTTCGGCTTCTGCGACGCGCTGCAGATCCGACTCCAGGTGTCCGGCATCGGCATCCCCTATCAGTTCTTCCAGATGATCCCCTATGTGGCCACCGTCATCGTGCTGAGTGCCATCGGCACCCGCCAGAGCGGCCCCAAGGCCAACGGTCAGGCCTACCGCAAGGAACAGCGGTAATGCGGTAATAACGCGGAAGCGCGTTGTTATAAAAGATTTTATTTAGGAGGAAAAAAGAATGAAGAAGTTTCTTGCGCTGATGCTGGCGCTGGTCATGGCTCTGAGCCTGGTGGCCTGCGGCAGCAAGCCCGCCGGTGGCGACAGCAATACCGGTGACAGCAACGATGACGCCAACACCGATGGCGACAAGGTCTACAAGGTCGCTATGATTTGCGACTCCAGCATCAACGACGGCGGTTGGGGCGCTGCCTGCTACAACGCCATGGTCGCTGCCTGCGACAAGCAGGGCTGGCAGTACGAGGTCACCGACTCTATTTCTCAGGACCAGTACTACGATTCCATCACTGCCTACTGCGCTCTGGGCTATGACATGATTTACGCTCCCGGCAACCAGTACACCGATGCCGTGCTGCAGGCTGCTGAGGAGTATCCTGACATCGCCTTCGCCCTGCTGAACGGCGCGGAGAAGACCCCCGGCGAGGCTGTCAACGGCAACGTCAGCTCCCTGCTGCCCAACGCCCAGCAGATCGGCTGGATCGCCGGTGCGCTGGCCGGTCTGATGACCGAGAGCGGCAAGCTGGGCTTCATCGGCGGTATGGAGCTGGATACCACCAAGGGTAAGATCGCCGGCTTTGAGGAGGCCGCCAAGTACGTGGCCGAGCAGGAGGGCAAGACGGTCGAGCTGCTGAATGTCCCCTACGCCAACTCCTTCTCTGATGCCCCTAAGGGTAAGGAATTTGCCACCGAGCTGATCAGCCAGGGGGCTGACGTGTTCTTCGGCGACGCCTCCGCCGTTGACTCCGGCGCCCGCGAGGCCATCGATGCCGCCAACGCCGCTGCCGGTTCCGTGAAGATCTACGACATCGGCCAGCCCGCCGACATCCTGGGCCAGAATGAGTGCATCATCTGCTCCCAGGTCACCGATAACTCCGCCATGATCGTCGCCTCCATGCAGGCTGTCGAGGCTGGTACCTTCGGCGGCAACACCGTCTACGGTACACTGGAGAACGGTACCCTGTCCGCCGGTAAGATCAGCGATCTGGTTCCCGCCGATGTGCAGGAGAAGTACAACGCCTACCTGCAGCAGATGGTGGACGGAACCTTCATGAAGTGATCGAGCCATCCGCAGCATAAAAATACCCCCGCGCACACCGGTGCGCGGGGGTATTTTGTTTGTTGCGCGGGAACCCTTACTCCGGCTGCTTCCAGCCGTCCAACAGCGCCTGGGCCATCCGGCAGCCGCGGGTCACCGGATCGAAGCTCTGCTCGTCGATACGCCACTCAAACAGCATGCCGCGGTGCATCACCACCAGGTCGGCCACCAGCTCGCTGGGGTCGTGGTGAGGGGCGATGCTGCCCTCCTGCTGGCAGGCGGCGATCAGCTCCCGCAGCACGCGGAAGTAGACACGGCTCTCATTATCCTGAAGGATGGCCTGCTCCGGATATTTCAGGCCGTGGATGAAGCTGCGGTACAGGGCGGGGTCTTTGGAACTGATGTCCAGCGACTTGCCCACAAAGTCCAGCAGCTTGCTGCGGGCGGAGGAGGTGTTGTCGGCCAGGTACGACTGCTCCAGCAGTTGGTACTGGGCGTCCACGTTGCTGGTGACCTGGATGATAAGCTCATCCTTGCTCTTGAAGTAGTGATAGATATTGCCTACGGAGCAGCCGGCAGCCTGCGCGATCTGCTCCACGGCCACATTTTCAAAGCCGTCCCTGTCAAACAGGTCCAGCGCCACGTTCTGGATGCGGGAGCGCATCTCCAGTGCCTGCCGTTTGCGGGCGGTCAGCGGTTTTTCCATACGTTCTCCTTTGACAATTTTTTATTATCATACCAGCTTTTTTGCCCCAGGTCAAGGCGGCAGGAGGGGACAGATGTCGACAAAGATCGTTAAAGAAAAGATTTTCAAAAAAACGAAAAAGGGGGTTGACATTTGGGGGGTACGTGACTATAATAACACTTGTTCGTGACGCGCGAGTGGTGGAATTGGCAGACTCGCTAGATTCAGGTTCTAGTGTGCATTACGCACGTGCGGGTTCAAGTCCCGCCTCGCGCACCAACAGGAAAACCCTTGAAGCCGCAAGGCTTCGAGGGTTTTTTCTTTTCCTCGAAGCAGTTTTGGCCTTATTGGTCAACCGGCGGAAACCGTGCACCGCAGACGCCAGATAGATGCCTGTCACGTCGGCCCCTTGTGTCCCGGCAGGCGGGACACGGTGAAATGGGCGCCCCGAGTCCTTTCCTCCGCGCTATCATAGCGCCATGATTTCACTAACCACACTTTTCTTTTCCATGAGGGAAACCTCGAAAAACGGCCCCAACTGCGGCAGGGAGAGCGCAGTTGGAGCCGTTTTTTATGCATTCAGCTTTTCTTCCTCGTCGTGGACGAACATAATGAGAAAACTGACGGTCAGCAGCCCGCAGGACAGCCAGATCGTCCCCGTGCCCCAGTGGAGGGTGGCTATGCTGCCGATACCCGCGCCCAGCGCGAACAGCAGCACCACGCCGAAATACGTCAGCGCCTTGTGGAGTATTTCCTTATCCCTCGTATGGAAGTAGGCGCACAGCGCCTCCGTACCGCTGCGCATATTGCCGATACACATGGTGCTGGCGTAGGCGTGGCCCCGCACCTTGCGGAAGGTCTGCACCTGCATGGCGCACACGAAGGACACCACGGCGTTGGCGGTGGTGTTCAGCGTCTCCGGCAGGAAGCCCACCGCCGCCAGCAGCACGATCTCTGCCAGAATGATGAGCTGCCGCCAGTGTACCTTCTCCATCCGCTTGAAGTGTCGGTGGACGCACTCCGCGATGTAGATACCCAGCAGGAACGCCAGCACGGGGACTAAGTAGCGCAGCGCCTGTCCCCAGTCTCCCTCGAATAGATGCGTACTCAGCAGCACGATGTTGCCGGTCTGGGCGTTGGCAAACACCTTGCCGCGGCAGCAGTAGGTATAGGCGTCCTGCAGGCCGCCGGATAGGATGATGAAAAAGGCCGTCAGCATGGAATCGGACATTTGCCCGTGATGCTTTTGCAGGAAAGTCATGTGCGATGCCGCCTCACTTTGCCACAGGCGCGTCCAGCCAGTAGATGACGTAGCACTCCTGCATCTCGCCCATATAGAAGAAGATGTTTTCGCCCATCTCGATGTGCTCGCCGAAGGTCAGATCGGGCACGAACAGCCGTCCGCTGGTGCGCTTGGGGCCCTTGATGGTAAAGCCCTCCGCCGTGGGATGCTGCCGCAGCTCATTGGCGGCTTCCTCCAGACCGGGGAAGTGCAGCGTCCGTTCCAGCTCCGCCAGCTGTGTCGCGCCGTTGATATAGACCAGGTGATTTTCGTCCTTGAACCAGTTGATACGCATGATACGTCCTCCTTGGTGGTGATGTGGGTAGTATAGCACAGTGTGCAGGGTTTGTCACCCCTTGTATGCCTGCTGCCGGTCGCGGCCCGTTCCCCGTGCCGGACGCTATCATGCACACACTGCATGATATGCGTCTGCGGCGCCGGGGGTATCCGTACAGAGAAAAAACGTAAATTGTGCAGATTTATGTGCCGCCGCACTTGCCAAGCTCTCGCAAAAAGGCTACAATAACAAAATGAAAGAGATTCAACCCGTGTTGAATCTTGCACAATAATGTATCGAAAAAAACGCGCCGCACTGTCAAAGTAACCACCGTCACGGGGGATACAGCACGACAGAATAGTAAGAAAGGAGGATGCTTGTGATAGACATCAGTTATCGCATTTTTGATTTGGTGGCCAGCACCAACAGCCTGACAAAAACGGCGGAGATCGTACACCTGACACCATCTGCGGTGAGCCATTCTCTGCGAAAGCTGGAGGAACGGCTGGGAATGCAGTTGGTGGTCCGCAACCGCGATGGCCTGCGGCTGACCCAATACGGTCAGGAGCTGATCCCCCATGTCCGCTATGCGCTGAAGGCGGAGGAGCGGCTGCAGCAGGAGATCGTGCGGATCTGTGATATACGTACCGGTATCCTGAATGTGGGCGTATTCAGCAGCGTGGGCTGCAATTGGATGCCTGACATTATGCTGCGGATGCAGAAGGAGTATCCCCAGATCAAGATGTATATTCACCAGGGCAGCTATACCGGACTGGAGGCGGCTGTGGCAAATGGGGAGCTGGACGCGGCATTTGTATCGGTGCCTATCACTGGCAGCATTCCGGCGTACCCGCTGCTGCATGACAGACTGATGTGCATTACGCCGAAGTCCTTTGAAGCGGAAAACGGAGATTATATTACGCTGGAGGATCTGCGGAAGAACACGCTGATCCTGCCGCACGCGGAATCCGACTTTGACGCGCGGGCCTTCCTGTCCGCCAACAATATCGAGATGGAAAACCCGCACCAGCTGGCAGATGACGCGCTGATTATCGCCATGGTGGAAAGCGGACAGGGCATCAGCATTATGCCGGAGCTGGTGCTGGACTATCTGGGCGGAAATATCCGCGTGTTTCCTATCGAGGGCGCGCCGTTCCGCACCATTGGTATCGCAACACAGCGCAGCGAGTACGTGACCCCCGTGACGAAGATCTTTGTGCGGACGGTGCAGGATTATGTGGCGCAGCGATATCCCGAAGAACTGCCCTACTTCCGTTGAGTGCAGCAGAAAACTGAAGAGTCATAGAAAAAAGCGGACGCTGCTGAACAGCGTCCGCTTTTTTTGTATCCCGAAAACCACTCGCTGGGCGAGTGGTTCAAAAGAGGCTGCTGCCGATGAGGGAAAATAAAACTCCC
>UQZR01000031.1 GCA_900545585.1 uncultured Eubacteriales bacterium | reverse complement strand
TATCAGCAACGGCGACCCGTTGGAGATCTACACCACACGGGACGGCGAAATCATCTTCAAAAAATACTCCCTCATCGGCGGACTGGAGGATTTCGCCGCGCAGTTCTGCGACACGTTGAGCCGCAGCACTGACTTCACCGCTGCTGTTACCGACCGCGACGCGGTCATCGCCGTGGCAGGCGCCGGAAAGCGGGAGCTGCTGGGCAAGCCCGTCTCCGACCAGCTGGAAAAGCTCATGACCGAGCGCAGCGTCTATCATTTCGGTGGGATGGGCGCCATGCCGCCGGTGTGTCAGGACAACGCCAATTTTACCGCCGCCGTGGCCGCCCCCGTCCTCTGCGAGGGCGATGTGCTAGGTGCGGTGCTGTTCGTCACCGATCAGGGCCGTCTGGCCGGTGACACCGAGTGCAAGCTGGCCCAGACCGTGGCCGCTTTTCTGGGCAAAAACATGGAGAACTGAAAAAACAGGACCTCCCAAGAGGTCCTGTTTTTTGCGATAAAATGGGTTTTCTCAGCGTCTGCCGCCGCCGAAGCCTCCTTTGCCGAAGCCGCCGCCACGGCTTCCGCCGCTGCGGCTGCCGCCGCCGAAACCACCGGAGGGCCTGCTGCCGCCGGAGGGACGGCTGCTGGGGCGGGGAGCGCTGGGACGAGAGCTGCCGGGTCTGGGCGCACCGGGCCGGGGGCCGCCGGCGGGGCGGTTATTGGGTCGCGGCGCACCGGGCCGGGGGGCACCGGGTCCGCCAAATGGGCGAGGACCGCCGGAGGGTCTGTATCCGCCGGAGGGACGGGGGCCGCCGCCCATGGGAGGAGGCGGTGGGGGCCGGTGTCCACGGGGCGGACGGGGGCGGCGGGGCCGTCCCCAGAAGATGGGATAATACATAGGCCGTACCACGCCCACCGGCGCGCCGGTGACGTACCGGCGGCGGTAGCGGCGATAGCGCACGGCGTCCAGCAGCATCCACACCACAAAAATGGCGACGATCAGCAGGATAACGCCCAGCACGTCGACACCGCCAGGCTGGGTAGGTTCCGTCCAAACGGTGTCTGCCGACGTACTGCCCAACTGGGCCTGTCCGTAGAACACGTCGGCCTGGTGGTAGAACGCCAGCGCCGCAGCGTCGAAGTCACCGCTGTAATAGGCGGACTCGATGGCCTGCTTCAGCTTGGCCTGCATGGTGTCGTAATTGCTCAGCACCCACAGCACATTGTCGCCGCAGGCCACATAGTAATCGTCGTTCCGCACCATCATCAGCAGCATGTCGTTGGCGCCAAGGCCCCAATCGGCGCCCAGCTGCAGGGCGGCCTCCTCCGGCGTCCAGCCGGTGAGGCTGTCCACCGTGGCCACGGCCACGATGGCATAATACTTGCTGTCCCACGCACTGTTGTACTGTCGGATGGCATCCTTTGTGGTGTCGGTCAGCATGCCCGCATCGTCGCAGATCCACTGGTGATATTCTACCTGCGGCAACTCCGACGGCTGCTTTTCGATGTAGCCGGCCTTGCGGCTCTGGCCGATAAACACGGCGGCGGCGATGGCCAGCACCAGTGCGGCAAAGGCGATGCCGCGCTTTTCAAAAAATTTCATATGCGCTCCCCTTTCCAAAGGAGATGGTTTCGTTTCTCAGCTCCGCAGCTCCAGCAGCTTCTGCTTCAGCTCGCCTTCGATCCTACCCAGCTCGACCTCCGCCTCCTTGCGCTTGGCGGCGCCCTCCTTCTGGATACGGGCCACCTCGTCCAGAGTGGAGATCAGCTGCTGGTTGGTGTGCTGCAGCGTCTCGATGTCCACGATGGAGCGCTCGGCCTCCTTGGCGGTGGCAATGGTGCCCATCTTCAGGGTGTCGGCGTTCTTCTTCAGCAGCTGGTTGGTCATCTCCGTCACCGCGTTCTGGGCAGCGGTGGCCTGCCGGCTGTGCTCCAGACCCAGTGCCAGCACCATCTGGCTCTTCCACAGGGGGATGGTGTTCACCAGAGAGGACTGGATCTTCTCGATCATCTGGGTATCGTTGTTCTGCAGCAGGCGGGTCTGGGGGCCCATCTGGATGGAGACCATACGGGTCAGCTCCAGATCGTGGAGCTTCTTCTCGAACCGGTCGCACAGGCTCACCAAATCGTTGTAGGCCTGGGCGTCCTCGGCAAGGCCGGTCTGCTCCGCTTTCTTGCGCAGCTCCTCCACCTCAGTGGCGCGGACCTCCGCCAGACGCTTCTTACCGGCCAGGATGTACATGGTCAGTTCCTTGTAGTACTTCAGGTTCAGCTCATACATCTGGTCGAACATGGCCACGTCCTTCAGCAGCGTGATCTGATGGTTCTCCAGATTCTGGGCGATCTTGTCCACGTTGGCCTCTACCTTGCTGTACTGGGCCTTCATGATCTCCAGCTTGTTGCCCGCCTTCTTGAACAGGCCCTTCAGGCCCTTCTTCTCCTCGTCCTCGCCGAAGCCCTTCAGCTCCACCACAAGGCGGCTCAGATCATCGCCGATCTCGCCCATATCCTTGTTGCGCACGTTGTTCAGGGCGTTCTCGGAGAAGGACGCCACGCTCTTCTGGGCGGCGGCGCCGTACTGCAGCACCTGATTGGTGTCGCGGATGTCGATCTTCTTGGAGAAGGCGTCCACCGCCACGCGCTCCTCCTCGGTGAGGAGGCTCTCGTCCATGGCCACCGGCTCGATCTTCTTTTCCTCCTCCTGGGGGATCTCGGGTGCGTTGGGGGTCAGGGTCAGCTCGGGCACAGCCACTGCGGCGGCGGCATCGGTGTCGGGGGTCAGGGTCAGCTCAGGTGTCATATTTTCGGTCATGTTCTCAGTTCCTTTCTGTATGATAAAATGTGTTTTCTCTCTTGCTTACAGCTCCAGCGTAATACCGCCATCGGTGCCCTGCGGCGGCTGGGTCTGAGGCTCGCTCTGGGCGGTCCTGTGCAGGTCGTCGGCGGCCAGCCCCTCCCGCACCATCATGTTCTCCAGCACGGTGATGTCCGTGGAGATATCCATGGCCTCGTCGCCGAACAGGCTGTCCAGCTGCTTTTCAAAGGCCTGAACGATGCTGGACATCATGCCTTCCACCTTCTCCATGGTACCGGTGATGTTCTCACCGCTGACGCCCTGGCGGCTCATCTGGTCGTAGGCCGTCAGCAGCTTGATGGTGGTGGGCAGGTAGTAGGACATGAACTTCCGGATCTGGGGCAGCTTGGCGGGGTTGTCCTTCACGTACTGGAAGATGCGGCTGCTGACCTCCTCCAGCCGGTCGATCTGGGCGGAGATGGTCTCGTCCTGAATGCTGTCGTTCAGGGCGCGCATGGCCTGGATAGCTCCGCCGCCGTCGGCGATCATCTTATCCAGCTCGGGATTGCCGGTGGTCACCGGCTCCTCGGGGATCTCCACCTCCTCCGTCACGTCCTTGCAGAAGATGCGGGCGATCAGCGCCACCACGGCAGCCGCCGCAGCAGCCAATAGGAAATGTCCCACCTGATACAGGGGGAACAGCAGTGCGTACAACACCCACGTCACCGCCGCGGCGTAGATGGGCGCGGCCGATTTGTGGACGATGGTCTTTGTTTTCAATCCTGTCGCCTCCAGTCCTTGGTCGATCATGGTTGTTTCGTGGTCTCATTATAGACCATCCGGCCCCCACGGTCAAGAAAAAGAGCCGCCGAGCGGCGGCTCTTGCGCACGTTTATGATGGGATGCCCCGCGTCCCGTTGGTGGGGTCGATGAATACCGGCAGCTCCGGCGGCGACGCGGTCCACACCACGAAGGCGGCGGACACCGCTGCCAGCACCAGCACTCCCGCCGCCTGCCACACCGGTGCGGTCAGCGTCCCCCGCTTCTGGAGTGCCGTGCTGACCCAGAAGGCCAGCAGCACCGCCGCCTGAAAGATCAGCACATCCACCACCGCCGCGTGAAAGCCGATGACGCCCACGTAGCCGTAAAACAGCAGGGGGATGGCCGCAAGCCCCGCCAGCAGTCCCGCAGCCCGCGGCCCCGCCGGACGCAGGCTGCGCAGGCCGATGCACTCCGCGATGGTCCACAGGACCCACGGCACCGCCAGCAGCTTCATATGCTCCCACGTGGATTCGTTGGTGGCGGCCAGATATGCGGCCCAGCGGGCCTGCCCCGTCCAGTCGTAGACGAAGTGCAGTGTGTTGCCCAGCAGCAGCGCGGCAAACAGCCCCGCCATCTCCCATGTGCGCCATTTCTGTCCTCTCTGCCTCATCGCGCGTTCCTCCTTACAGTATCGCCTTATTATACGCCGCCGGAGGCCGGCTTATACAACGCCATCCGTTGATAAGGACAAACACGGTTTTGTGGTACGGAAATAGGGCTACACTTTTTTATCGCCCTGTGATATAATTGTGTACATATCTCAAAGACAAACGGCGGCGTCAGCCGTCGGGAAAGGCGGTAACTCTTACTATGGTCATAACGGAACGTCTGGCGCAGCTGCGCCGGAGCATGGCCCAGCGCGGCATGGACGGCTATGTGGTGGTCACAGACGACTTCCACGGCTCGGAATATGTGGGCGACTACTTCAAGGCGCGGGCCTATCTGTCTGGCTTCACCGGCTCCGCCGGTACGCTGGTGGTGCTGCCGGACCGCGCGGCCCTGTGGACCGACGGCCGCTACTTCCTGCAGGCGGCGGATCAGCTGGCGGGCAGCGGCATCGAGCTGATGCGCATGGGCCAGCCCAACGTGCCCACCATCCCCGCGTTTCTGGCGGAGCAGCTGCCGGAGGGCGGCGCACTGGGCTTCGATGGCCGCACCGTCTCCAGCAGCTTTGCCCGCACGATGGAAAAGGCGCTGGCCGCCAAGCACGTCCGCTTCACCTGTGAGCAGGATCTGGTAGACGGTATGTGGCCGGATCGCCCCGCTCTGTCCGACAAGCCTGTGTGGGAGCTGACCGGCTGCGGTCTGACCCGCAGCGAGAAGCTGGTGAAGCTGCGGGAAAAGATGGCGGAAAGCGACGCCGCGTACCTGCTGCTCACCAGCCTGACGGAGATCGCGTGGACCCTGAACCTGCGGGGCGGGGACGTGGCCTGCACGCCGGTGTTCCTGTCCTTCCTGCTGATCGGGCGGGAGGACGCCCAGCTGTGCATCCAGCCCCAGGCTGTCAGCGCGGATATCGGCGCAAAGCTGGCCGCCGACGGCGTGGCCATGCGGCCCTACAGCGGCATCTACGATATACTCCGCGCCCTGCCCGCCGGTACGCGGGTCATGGCCGACAGCGCCACCGCCAACTACCGCATCATGGAGAGCCTGTCCCAGGCGGCGGTACTGGATCAGCCCAGCCCTGCCATTCTCATGAAGGCCTGCAAAACCAGAGAGGAGGTGGAGAACTTCCGTGCCGCCCATGTTAAGGATGGCGCGGCCCTGTGCCGGTTCCTGCACTGGGTCAAGACCCATGTGGGCAAGGAGCCCATTACCGAGCTGTCCGCCGCCGCTAAGCTGGCCGCCCTCCGCGCCCAGCAGCCGGACTTCCTGGACCTGAGCTTCGACACCATCGCGGGCTACGGTCCCCACGGTGCCATCGTCCACTACGATCCCACGCCGGAGACCGACGTACCCCTGCACGCGGCGGGCCTGCTTCTGCTGGACTCCGGCGCACATTACCGTCAGGGCACCACCGACGTGACCCGCACCATCGCGCTGGGCCCCGTCACCGATGAGGAAAAGCGGATGTTCACGCTGGTGCTGAAGGGTCATCTGGCCCTGTCCGCCGCCCGCTTCCCCCACGGCGCTACGGGTGAGAATCTGGACGTGCTGGCCCGCATGCCCCTGTGGGAGCGGGGCCTGGACTACAACCACGGCACCGGCCACGGCGTGGGCTATATCCTCAGCGTCCACGAAGGGCCCCAGAGCTTCCGCTGGCACAGTCTGGACGGCCGCCGCTACCCACTGGAGGAGGGCATGGTCATCTCCAACGAGCCTGGGTACTACGAGGCCGGCAAGTTCGGCATCCGCCATGAGAATCTGGTGCTGGTTCGCACCGGCGATAAGACGGAGTTTGGCCAGTTCATGTATCTGGAACCGCTGACCATGGCTCCCTTCGACCGCGACGCCATCGATGTGTCCCTGCTGACGGAGGGGGAGCTGGCCCAGCTCAACGACTACCACCGGCAGGTGTACGCTACGGTGTCTCCCCTGTTGGACGCGGAGGAGCAGGCGTGGCTGGCTGAGGCCACCGCGCCCCTGACGCGCTGAGCCTGATTTTGAAAGGAGTTTTGACCTATGGGCGTTTTGTCTCATCTGGAACCGAAGCCGGTTTTCGACTACTTTGAAAAGCTGTGTGCCGTGCCCCATGGCAGCGGCAACACCAAGCTCATCAGCGACCTGTGCGCATCCTTTGCCCGGGAGCTGGGGCTGAAATACCGCCAGGAGGATTGCAACAATCTCATTATCTGGAAGGATGCGTCGGCGGGCTATGAGAACGCCGCTCCCGTCATCCTGCAGGGCCACATGGACATGGTGTGCGCCCAGACAGAGGACTGCACCAAGGACATGAGCCGTGAAGGGCTGGATCTGCGGACCGACGGCACCTACGTCTGGGCCGATAAGACCTCGCTGGGCGGCGACGACTGTATCGCCGTGGCCACGGCGCTGGCCATTCTGGCCGATGATTCCCTGCCCCATCCCCCGCTGGAGGTGGTGTTCACCATCGACGAGGAGACCGGCATGGACGGCGCCGCGGCGCTGGACTGCTCCGATCTGAAGGGCCGCCTGCTGCTGAACCTGGACTCCGAGGAGGAGGGTGTGTTTACCGTGGCCTGCGCCGGCGGCCTGCGGGCCGACTGCTTCCTGCCGGCGGCGCGGCAGGCGCTGGGCGGCGAGAGCTGCTTTTCCGTGAACCTGTCCGGCCTGCAGGGCGGCCACTCCGGCGCGGAGATCGACAAGGGCCGCGGCAACGCCGTCCAGCTCATGGGGCGTGCGCTGTACGGCGCCATGGAGCAGGTGGGCGCGCTGCGCATCGCGGACCTGCGGGGCGGCCAGTTTGACAACGTCATCTGCCCCCGCTGCGACGCAGTGGTGGCCGTGCCCGCCGGAAAAGAGGAAGAATTTACCAGTTTTGTGCGGAAATTTGACCGCATCATGAAGAATGAGCTTTCCGTCGCCGACGGCGGCGTGACCCTTTCCTGCGCAGCGGTTTCCGGCACTGCGGCCTACGACGCCGATGCGTCGGCCCGTATGCTTCACGCACTGCTGGTGATGCCCCAGGGCGTGCAGGTCATGAGCCCCGACTTCCCCGGCCTTGTGCAAACCTCCCAGAATCTGGGTGTCATCACCGCCGAGGACGACGGACTCCGCTTCTCCCTGTCCATCCGGTCCTCCGTGGCATCGGAGAAGGAGATGCTGCTCCAGAAGGTGCGGGCCATCATCACCTTTGCCGGCGGCACTGTCTCCACCCGCGGCGACTACCCCGCGTGGCAGTACGCCCGCCAGTCTCCGCTGCGGGACACGGTGATGGCCGCCTACAAGCGCGTCACCGGCAAGGATGGTGTGGCGCTGGCTATCCACGCCGGTCTGGAGTGCGGCCTGCTGGCCGGGAAGATGCCCGGGCTGGACGCCGTGTCCTTCGGCCCCGAGCTGCTGGACATCCACTCCCCGCGGGAGCGGCTGGGCGTGGCCTCCGTGGAGCGGATGTATCAGCTGGTATGTGAAATTCTGAAAAACTGCCGCTGATGCGGCGCAAACAGTAAAAAACAGGGATGTCCCGCGCGGGACATCCCTGTTTTTATGGATAGCTCAGACATCCGCACGTCTGCGGGAGCGGAACGCTCTCCGCAGCAGCGCCCACAGCGCCAGCATGACCAGCAGGCCGGTGAAGCCGCCGGCAAAGTCCAGCCATACGTCCTGTATCTGGGGGCCGCGGCCTGTAAATATCTGGATGGTCTCGTCCGTCAGGGCCGCCGCCATCAGAAAAAACAGGCAGTTCACCACCGTTTGCAGGCGGACGCGGAAGCCCACCGCCGTCAGCAACAGCAGCAGCGCACCCAGCACGGCATACTCCGTGAAGTGGGCCAGCTTTCGAACCAGATGGTCCGTGACGCCTCCCTGTCCCACCACCAGCTCCAGCAGCGGCCGGAGCAGCTCCCGCACGCGGCCGCTTTTGGCGGCAGACTCCACGGCGGAGTCCAGCGAGTTGCCCCAGATGAAGGCCAGAGTAGCCAGAATGGCCAGAAGCAGCAGGGCGGTGCTTATCTTTTTCCCACGCAAGGCGCACCTCCCACCGGGTTACGACGCCTGACGCGGCTCGTAGAACAGGTCGATCACCGTCTGGCGCAGAGCGGCCTCGTCCACGTGGAATTCCATATAGCCCTCATCTCCCACTTCTGTCTCACCGGCGGGCGGGTCCAGCACCTCCAGCCGGTCCTGCGACACCGTCCGATACAGGTCGTTGAGCTGGTTGGCGGTACAATCGGTGGTCAGGTAGGACGACAGCTCCAGCAGCAGCTGCGTCAGGAAGCCCTCGTCCTGCGCCGCGCTTTGCAGCCGGGTATACAGGCCCCGCAGATAGGCGGCCTGCCGCGACATGCGGTTGATGTTGGTCTTTTCTCCGCCCATGTCGCCGCGGCTCTGCACAAAGGTCAGGGCCAGGTCACCGTGGAGCGTGACCTCCTGCCCCATGGGCAGCTGGTCCGTGACGGCGGAGAAATCGTCCTCCACCAGCACCGTCACGCCGCCCACCGCGTCGTTGATCACGGGCACGGCATCCATGGTGAAGGCCATCACATGGTCGATGTCCACGCCGTACAGCAGGGACGACACGGCGCGGCCCGTGTTGCGGGCGCTGTCCAGTCCGCCGGAGCCGTAGGTGTGGGACAGGGCCAGTTGGCCGTTGAAGGTGCCCACCTGCTCACCGGCCAGACCCAGGGCCGTGATCTCCGTCATGGTGTCACGGTTCAGGGGCAGGACGCGGCAGACGCCGGCGGTGCGGTCCACCACCAGCAGCAGCAGGAAGTCCGCCTGCTGCTGCTGGTTATAGTTGTCTCCGGAGGTCTGGGCGGCGTACTTGTCCACGCCCATCACCAGCACCGTCTCCACATCGCGGCGGGCATACCAGCCGCCGTTGTAGTAGGTCAGGGACTCGTCCTCCCCGGCGTAGGGGTCGTCCTCCGTCTGGGCGGTGGGGCGGTTCTCCCACCGGTGCAGCAGCAGAAGCACCGCTGCGGCGGCAGCCAACATGGCCGCCACCGCCGCGATGGCCCGAACGGGCCGCTTTTTCGTTTGTTCTCTCACACCCGTGATCTACGCCTGCCGTCAGGCGGCCTTCCCTCTGCGCACCACATAAGCGGCGGCGCAGGCGGCCACGACGGTCATGCCGGCGATCACCCACGCAGGGGAGATCTCACCGGTCTGAGGGGACTTGGGGCCGTCCTTGTCCACGGGCATGGAGGCGGTATTGATGATGAACAGCACAGGGCCGGTGCTGTCAAAGGTGACGGTGACCTGGTTCTTGCTGACCTTGGTGACAAGGCCGGCGGTCATGTTCAGCAGATGCCAGTTGCCCTCAGCGTCGCGGGTCATGACGAACAGCAGGTCCTCCACCGGCACGGTCAGCCGGAAGGTGACGGTGACGCGCTGGGGCAGCGGGGCCAGCTGGCCGTTCTCCACGTAGCTCAGGTCGAACAGGTCGGAGGCCACCAGATCCTCTGCCTTCACGTGGGGATAGTTCTTCAGCAGCGTGTTGACATCGCTGTTCAGCTTATCCAGTGTGGAGGCGTTTTTCACGTCCTCATAGGCCCGCTCCAGAGATTCCTTGATGGAGGGATCCGCCGAATTTCTCTTGCTGTACGGCGTCACGATCAGGTAGCCCTTGGCATCGGTGCCGTCCTCGAAGGTGGCGGAGATGATCTCCGGCGCGTCCTTGTTCTCCGAGCTGGGCGTAAACGTGGCCATGGCGGGCACGGTCAGCGCGGCCGTCAGCAGCAGAGCCAGGAGCATGGTTGCAAACTTCTTCATTTTGGGTTCCCCTTTCTCACTTTCGTGATAAATCTCAGGTTATTGCAAAAAAGCATCGCTTTAGGTAAACAGTTTTCCGTCAGGACGGCGTCCATTTTGCCAGCACCAGATACCGCATCTGGCGGTTGCCCTTCTGGCAGGTGGACAGGATCACCATCCGGTCCCCCTCCTGCGGGAAGGCATCCTCATCCAGGTTGGCGCCAAGGTCACGGACCAGACGCACGCTGTTGAGGAACAGGCGGGTCATGCGCTGGTCGTCAAAGTCGTAGTTATACAGAATGTGCCGGTTGTCGTAGGGCACCGCCGCGAACACCGTAGCGTGTATCTCCTGATCCGGCAGGTAGAGCACGATCTCCCGATGGGCCTCGAAGCTCTCGGGGTCGGAGTAGGTCTTTTGCAGCGTGCCGAACATGGCGCCGCTGTTCATGCGGTGGCCGTAGATCACCGTGGCGGGGTCGGTCAGATCCGCGCCGTTATAGGCGCTCTCGGTAAATAAGGTGCCGTCGCTGGAGTAGTTGCCGTCGATGTCGTGGGTGAGATACCATGTATCGTCCGCATTCTGGGCCACCGGATAGCTGATGTCCGTGTCCGGTATCTCCAGCCAGGCGTAGATGTCGGGGCAGCGCTCCTGCAGGCTCGCAAAGTCGATGGGACTGACGTAGGCAGGCTCCGGCTCCGCCGTGTTCCCCACAGGGGCATCCGGTACAGGCGGCTCCTCCGGCTCGGTGCGCCAGGGCTGGTAGGTCCACAGCAGGTAGGCGGCGATGCACACCGCCAACGCTCCGCCGATCAGGGCCAGCTTCTTTTTCACGCAGCTCCCCCCTTCTTCAACAGGCGGCGGGCCTGCTCCTCCAGACGCTGCACCGTGTCATCGCCAAGGGCCCTGGCGATGACGCGCACCGCTTCGTCCATGCGGGGCGCGCGCCGCTCCATGTTGTGGCAGTCCGTACCCAGCACGTGTATCCGGCCCTCCGACAACAGGCGAAGGGCCTTGCGGCGGGTGGAAAACCCGCAGAAAAAGTCGGCGTTGGATTGGATATACAGGCCGCTCCGGGCCATGCGCCGCCAGTCCGGCTCCGCCACATAGGGCAGGTAGCGCTCCATGTGGGCCAGCAGCACCGTGACATCGGGGCGGTCCGCCAGCTCCAGCAGCTCGTCCAGCATCCGCTGGCTCCAGGGCCGGAACGGCATCTCCAGCAGCAGGGTGTCCGCGCCGGAAAGGCACAGGCGGGGCAGGCCGTCGAAAGCGGCGATGCCCTCGAAGAACAGGACCTCCGCCCCCAGATGTACCCGGGGCAGCGACGCCGTCAGATGTGGCCGCAGCTGCTGCCACGACCGGGCGCGGCGGGCCAGAAAGCGGTCCGGCCCGTTCTCCGATGCGTAGAAGTGGGGCGTGGCCGCCACATCGGTGACACCCTGCGCCGCCAGCGCGGTCAGCATTTGAAGGCTCTCCTCCGTGCTGCGGCTGCCGTCGTCCATCTGAGGCAGGATGTGACTGTGCAGGTCGATCATGACGATTTCTTGCCGCCGGTCTGCTTCGGCTCGGAGGGTCTCCGGTCGCCGGCAGGCGGCGCGCCGTAGCTGTAATAGCCGCCGTAGCCTTTTTTATACTTGCCGTACCGCTTGCCATAGCCGGATTTGTCCACGCTGCCGCGGGTCATGACGAAGCCCAAAATCTTGATGTTCAGGTATTTCATGTTCCGCAGCGCCGCTTCCAGCAGCTTCTTCTCGCAGTAGCCGCGGCAGACCACCACGATCATGCCGTCCACCAGCTTGGAGATCACCAGACCGTCCGTCACGGCAGTCACCGGCGGCAGATCCAGAAGGATGAAGTCGTAGTCGGCACCCAGCTCCCGCAGCAGCGTCTCCATCCGTGCGGAGGACAGCAGCTCAGAGGGGTTGGGCGGGATGTCGCCGGCGGCGATGGCCTTCAGGTTGTCCAGCAGGTCGCTGGTCTGCACCGCGTCCTGCACGGTACACAGACCCGCCAGCAGGTTGGAAAGGCCGGGCCGCTTGGGTATGTTGAGCCGCTTGGCCAGCGTGGGCAGGCGCATATCGCCATCGATCAGCAGCACGCGGTAGCCCGCCTGTGCCACGGTATAGGCCAGGTTGATGGCCAGCGTGCTCTTGCCCTCGTTGCGCAGGGCGCTGGTGACGCCCACCACGCGGCACTTGCCCTGATCCGGCAGGGCGAACATCAGGTTGGTACGCAGCAGCTTATACGCCTCGGTAGCGGCAAAGCTCAGGTATTCGCCGATGATAGGCTGCTCGGTCTGGGCGGCTTCACGCTTGCCCGCGTCCCGCGCACCCCTCTGCTTGTCCAGGCTCATCGCGCCGCCTCCTTTCCACCGCAGGCCGCTGCGCTGCCATAGCCCTCATAATAGCCATAGGAGCTATGCTTCGTCTGGTTCAGGTCGGGTATCACCGCCAGAACGGGGATGTCGGGATAGTTTTGGATCAGGTAGTCCTCGTCCTGCACCCGATCGTCCAGCAGCTGGCGCAGCGCCACACAGGCGCAGCTCAGCACCAGTCCCAGCAGCATGCCCCGCGCCGTATAGCTGGTGTAGCTGGGGGAGGAGCGTGTGGACGGGACTACGGCGGTGTCCACCACGCGGGCGGAGGAGCCGTCCATGATGGCGGCGATACGCTCCGGCAGCACCTTGGTGACGGAGTTGGCCACCAGCGCCGCCTCCTGCGGGTCGGGCATGGTGACATCGATCTGCACCACCTCCGTGGAGTTCACGGCGCCGGCGGAGATCATCCCCTGCATATCCGTGTAGGTATAGTCCACACCGGCCTCGCGAATCACCTCGTTCATCGTGGTCCGCGCGTTCAGGATGACCACGTAGGTGTTCACCAGGCTCTTGGCGGCGGACAGGTCGCCGGCGCTCAGGCTCACCTTGGTGCTGCCCACCGACAGGGAATTATTGTTGACGTACATCAGCGCGCTGGCCGTGTACATGGGCGTGACGAAAAAGCGGGCGTAGGAAAAAGCCATCGCACCGATGACGATCACGGACGCCGCGATCAGCCAGATATGCCGCCAGAGCGCCTTCAGCAGTGCTGTCAGGTCGATCTCTGTGTAGTGTTCTTCGTTGTTCATGGTCCGGAAAAACGCCCCTCTCTGCCTGTATCCTCGCCATGCGCCGGATATAGGGATGCATATTCATCATTTACTATACCACAGCAGATGATGATTTGCAACGCCATGTCTGTCGAAATTTTCCGCTGTGCGCCAAATGACGGCAGCGTCCTCTTTTTTTCGCCTGCCGCTTGCTATTTTGCCCGCCGGATTGTAAAATACAGGCATATATTATAATGGTATGAATGGAGGGCGGGTCATGCGGCGCATCTTCCCCCTATTGCTGATATTGCTCCTGCTGTGCGGCTGCGGCGGGAACCGGGACGCCGCGGCGCCGGAGGACGCGGACCGGCTGGTCATCTTCACCGCGCGCAGCGCCGCCGTCTACGACGACGCGGTGCGGGAGTTTGAGCGGCGCACCGGCATCTGGGTAGAGGTACACACCGCCGACGGCGCCCTGCCGCTGCTGGAGCAGATCACCGCCGGTCAGCGCTGCGACCTGCTGCTGGGCGTCACGCCGGACTGTCTTTCCGCCTGCGGTGAGCTCTTCGCGCCCTACGCGCCGGAGGCGGCCGCGGACATCCCCGGTGCCTACCGCGACAGCGAGGATCGGTGGACGCCCTTCTCCCTGCTGCCGGTGGTGCTCATCTACAACGACCAGCTGGTGCAGCGGAATGTGCCGGACAGCTGGAGCAGCCTGACATCCTCGGCGTGGCGGGGGCGCATTGCCTGTCCCGATCCCACGGTGTCCGCCACCGGCTGCACGGCGCTGGAGGCCATGACACAGGCGCTGGACGGCGAAGCGGAGCAGGTGCTGGCAGATTTCGTCCGCTGCGTAGGCGATGTGCTGCCCACGGCAGAGGATGTGGTCACCGCCGTGGCCGACGGACGCTGCTACGTGGGCGTCACCACTGAAGATCTGGCCATGCAGGCCGCGGCGTCAGGGCTCAGCGTCACGGTGATCTACCCCCGCGAGGGGGCGGTGGTGCAGCCGGACTGCGCCGCCATCATAGCGGACTGCGCCCACGAGGACAACGCCCGCGCCTTCATCGACTTCCTGCTCAGCGGCGAAGTGCAGGAGCGCCTGACCCGGCAGTACCGCCGGACGGTGTTCACTCCCCCGGGCGACGCCTCCCTGCCCCACGCGCTGGCCTACGATCCCTACGCCGCAGGGGCTCATCAGGCGGAGACGCTGGACATCTGGAGCAGCCTGACGGCGGAGGAGACGCCATGAAGCTGAAGAATTGGATACGCCGCTCCTTCCGCAACCGCGTGTTCGCCACCATCCTGGTGGTGACGCTGGTGCCGCTGCTGCTGTGCGACGTGGTGATGATGCAGGTCATCGTGGCCCGCGCGGAGCACACCCAGGCCCGTCAGGCCAGAGCGGCGCTGGACATGCTGTCCCAGCGGTTCGATGAGGCCGCCGGTCAGTGCGGCGATACGCTGGAGGCGCTGGCCACCAGCACCATCACCCGCAGCGTCCTGCGCCGCACGGAGCCGGATTCCCGCCTGCTGTACCAGTTCCTGTACCTCAGTGCCGCAGCGGTGCGGTCCTATGCCGATCTGGAGATCTACAACGCCCAGGGCACGTGCTTATACAGCACCGACACCTCTTTGGCCGCCGTACCGGCGGACACGGACTGGGGCGGTCTGTACGCCGCCCGCACCAATGGCGGCACGGTGTTCCTCAGCACCGGCCGCGGCCTGATGGCGGCGCGGACCGTCACCGGCTACGGCGGTGAGCTGCTGGGCTACGTCACCGCCCGCATCGAGAGCAGCGGCTTTGCCCAGCTCTTTGACGGCGTGATGGCCCCCGCCGACGACCTGCTGGTGCTGGACGGCACGTGGCGCACGGTGTACTACACCCGCACGGTGCAGGCCGACCGCACGGTGGCGGCGCTGCGCAGCCAACTGCTGGCCGGTCAGAAGCTCACCGGCGACGAGGGCGATGACTGCGCCTTTTACACCGCCGACGGCGCGGCGGGCTTCACCCTGCTGCTCCAGCAGCCCCGCGTCTACACGGGACAGGTGCTGCGGTCGCTGTATCTGGTGGGTGCGGCGCTGGGCATCCTGTGTCTGGGGCTGTGCGCCGTGGCGGCGTGGTGGCTCAGCCGGTACCTCTCCCAGCCGGTGAACGCGCTGGACGACGCCATGCGGCAGGCGGAGCGGGGCGACTACAATGTGCAGCTGTATCTGGACAGCCCCGACGAGCTGGGGCGTCTGGCCGCCAGCTTCAACCGCATGACCGAGGAGTACCGCCAGAATCTGGAGCGGTCCGTCCAGCGGCAGCGGGAGCTGACGGAGACGCAGCTGCGGATGCTGCAGGCCCAGCTGAACCCCCACTTCCTCTACAACACGCTGGACTGCATGAAATGGCTGGGTGTGGCCAACCACGTCCCTCAGATCGCCGATATGTCCACGGATCTGGCGGCGCTGCTGCGGGCCGGTATCTCCGGCAGCGAGCTGATCCCCCTGGAGGATGAGCTGGAGCTGGTGCGGCAGTATCTGAACATTCAGGAGATCCGGTTCGAGGATCGGTTCGTGTGTGAGATCGATGTGGACGAGCGGTACCAGCACTGTATCGTGCCCAAGATGGTGCTGCAGCCCCTGGTGGAGAACGCCATCATCCACGGCGTGGCCGATCTGGAGGAGGGCTACATCAAGCTGTGGGCCGAGGAGGACGGCGGCGACCTGCTGCTGCGGGTATCCGACAATGGACGGGGCATCGCGCCGGAGGTGCTGGACCGGCTGGCCCGCCACGAGGATATCCCCGGCGGCCATCTGGGACTGAACAATGTGGACCGCATCATCCGCCTGTACTACGGCGAGGGGTACGGCCTCACCGCCGAGTCCGGCGATACCGGCAGCCGCGTGACGCTGCGCCTGCCCATGATGAAAGGAGACAGCCATGCTAAAGGTACTGATCGTTGACGACGAGACCGTAGTGCGCCGCGGCATCGTGCTGGGCGTGGACTGGGCCTCCATGGACTGCGTGGTGGTAGGCGAGGCGGCCAACGGCGAGGAGGGTCTGGCCGCGGCGGAGCGGTACAACCCCAACCTCATCATCACCGACGTGAGGATGCCCCGCATGGATGGCATCGAGATGATGCGCCGCCTGCGGGAGAAGGAGTCCACCGCCCACTTCATCATCCTCACTGCCTACGACGAGTTCGACTATGCCCGGGCCGCCCTGCGCTACGGCGCGGCGGATTACCTGCTCAAGCCCTTCCGCGATCAGGATCTGATGTCCGCCATCGCACGTGTGCGGGAGAAGGAGGGCGCCGCCCAGCCGGCGGAGGACACCCTGCTGCTGCCCAAGGGCGACAAGAGCAAGTACGTGCTCCAGACCCTGAACTATATCGCCGAGCACTACGCCGACACGGATATCAACATCGCCTCCATCGCCCGCCACATCGGCATCAGCGAGGGGCATCTGAGCCATGTGTTCAAGAAGGAGACCAACTACACAGCCCTGGGCTATCTCACCCAGTACCGCATCCATACGGCCCGCAAGCTGCTGCGGGACTGCCGGTACAAGGTGTACGAGGTGGCGGAGATGGTGGGCTACCGCGACGTGGCCTATTTCGGCAGCACGTTCAAAAAGCTCACCGGCATGTCGCCATCGGAGTATCAGGACCGATGCCGTTAGCAAATTGCACAAAAACGAGCAATTTGTTTTGACATGTGCCGCTTCTTTGCACAGAATCGTCTCAATAATCGCAGAGATGACCCGTTTTGCCGGTGAATTCCGCGCTGGTATAATAATGGTGTGATGGTGCAGGCTGTGCGCTGTCCGATCTTTCTTAAAAAGGAGAAATCAGGAATGAAAAAGTTTGCTGCTCTCTTGCTGGCGCTGGTCATGGCTCTGAGCCTGGTGGCCTGCGGCGACAAGGCCCCCGCCGATAACGGCGGTGAGGGTACCCCCGATGCCAAGGATTATTCCGGTTATACCATCCGCATCTACTCCAACTCCAACTCCACGGAGCGCACCACCTGGCTGGTGAACGCTGCCAAGGACGCCGGCTTCACCGTGTCCATTGACGACAACAGCGTCATCTCCGGTGATACCGCCGCCATCCAGGCTGCCAACGAGAACAAGGACGGCGACATCCTGTTCGGTCTGAACGAGACCCGCTGGAGCCAGGTGGTCAACGGCACCTACGAGAACCTGTCCCTGGTGGACTGGACTCCTACCTGGGCCGAGCAGGTGGGTCAGTATGCCTATCCCGGCGCTGCCTACGGTCTGGTCATCCAGAACGTGCTGATGCTGTACCGTACCGATGAGCTGGGCACCAACGGTGAGGCCCTGCACTTCCAGCACTGGTCCGACATCGTGAACTGCGGCTATAAGTGGTATCGTCAGAACAAGGTCGGCGGCACCACCAACGCCAACATCAACTCCGCGCTGCTGTACTCCTTCGTGGATCCCACCTCTCCCGCCGGCGGCATCTCCATCGACGGCTGGAAGACGCTGTGGAACTACTGCGCCAACGGCGTGTACTCCTCCGATGATACCTACAAGTACGGCTTCGATCCTCTGAACAAGGGCGATGTGGCTGTCTCCACCTTCTACTCCTCCTCCCTGTACGGCAAGATCGACGCCGCTGCCGAGAGCTCCGAGAATCCTCTGAAGGGCACCATGACCCCCGAGAACTGGAATCTGGTGGAGATCGATGACGGTACCTACTACATCGCCGAGTACATCGGCATCCTGAATAAGGAAGGCCGCACCGATGAGGAGACCGAGGCGGTCAAGGCCTTCGCCGAGTGGTTCGGCTCCGCCGAGACCCAGGCGGCCTGGGGCGAGGAGTTCGACTCCTATCCCTGCAATACCGCTGCCGCTGACATCCTGTACCCCGACGGCGTGCCCGCCATCTACACCCTGAAGAACTTCGCACTGTCCAAGGTGGACGGCGACACCACCTACGCCGAGTATGTGGCCGCTCACTCCGCTGAGTGGACCAACATCCTGACCAACCTGGGCTTCTACTGGGCTGACAGCAGCGCCGCTGTTGCCGAGCCTGACTGGGCCAACCTGGACTGGGCCACTCTGACCCAGGCCGCGGCCGAGTAAGCATCCCGTATCTACTCCTGTGGCGAGCCGGAATCCGGCTCGCCACAGCTGTAAGGGCGGAAAATCCGCTTTCCGCCTTTACAGCTGTGAAGCAAGAGGGTACAACGGCAGGAATATCGAGCCATGCTGGCCGGCACGCTGAGCAGGTAAGAAACAGAGCAAAGGAGTTTTGTGTGTATGATCCGTTTGAATGATATTGTGGTGAAGTTCGATAACTTCACCGCTCTGCACGGCATCAATGTCCACGTGAAGGAGGGCGAATTCTTCACGTTCCTGGGTCCGTCCGGCTGCGGCAAGACCACCACCCTGCGCACCATCACCGGCTTCATCGAGCCGGCGGAGGGCACTGTGGTAGTCAAGGAACAGGACATCACCCACGTCCCCATTGAGGACCGCAACATCGGCATCGTGTTCCAGAGCTATGCCCTGTTCCCCACCATGACCGTCTACGACAACATCGCCTTCGGCCTGAAGGTCAAGAAGGCGAAGCGCGCGGAGATCGACCAGCGCGTGCGGGACATCGCCCGCAAGGTGGATCTCAGCGATGAGCAGCTGCAGAAGGCCGTGTCCCAGCTGTCCGGCGGCCAGCAGCAGCGTGTGGCCATCGCCCGCGCGCTGGTGACCAACCCCGCCATCATCTGCATGGACGAGCCGCTGTCCAACCTGGACGCCAAGCTCCGCGTCCAGCTGCGCAATGAGCTGAAGAAGATGCAGAAGGACTTCGGCATCACCACCATCTACGTCACCCACGACCAGGAGGAGGCCCTGACCCTGTCCGACCGCATCGCCGTGTTCAACAAGGGCGTCATCGAGCAGATCGGCACCCCCAACGAGGTCTACAACCACTCCGCCACCGAGTTCGTGTGCAACTTCATCGGCGACATCAACCGGCTGGAGACGCCGCTGGTGCAGTACCTCAACGACCGCGGCGCAGCGCTGGACTCCGCCAAGCACAACTATATCCGCCTGGAGCGGCTCCACGTCAACGTGCAGCCCCGCGACGGCGAGCTGGCGCTGGATGGCGTGGTGGAGAGCCGCGAGTACTATGGCCTGTATATCAAGTACTATATCAATGTGGAGGGCCAGACCCTGAAGGTCATTGAGAAGAACGACGGCGTCAACATCTATGAGCCAGGGCAGAAGGTATCCGTGGTCATCAACCCCTCCCACGTCATGGCCTACGAGGCCAGCGAGGAGGCGGCACATGAGTAACTCCCTGACCCGCAGGCGCCCCGATGCCGCCTTTGTGGTGCGGATCATCGGCATCGTGCTGTTCGCCTATTTCTTCTTCGGCTTTATGCTGGTGCCGTGTCTGAACACGCTGACCAGCATCTTCACCACCAAGAACGCCGCCGGTGAGACGGACCCCTGGGCTGTCATCCGGTTCTTCTTCGCCGGCAACATGGGCCGCTACGTGTGGAACTCCCTGAAGCTGGCCATCTGCCTGGTCATCACCGTCAACGTGGTAGGTGTGTCCATCGTGCTGCTGACGGAGTATTTCGACATCAAGGGCGCCAACATCCTGCGTCTGGGCTATATGACCACCATGATCTACTCCGGCGTGGCGCTGGTCACCGGCTACCTGTTCCTGTACGACCCCAACGGCATCCTGACCACGGCGCTGGCTGACGCCATCCCCGGCTTTAACCGCAGCTGGTTCTCCGGTTTCAACGCGGTGCTGTTCACCATGACCTTCGCGTGTACGTCCAACCACGCGCTGTTCCTGCGCAACGCCATCCGCGGCATCGACTACAACACTGTGGAGGCTGCCCGCAACATGGGCGCCAAGCCCTTCAAGGTGCTGTGGAAGGTGGTATTCCCCACCTTGGTGCCCACCATGTTCTCCCTGACGGTCATGACGTTCATCACCGGCCTTTGCGCCATGTCCGCCCCCACTCTGCTGGGCTACGACTCCATCAACCCCGAGATCGTGCGTCTGGCAGGCTCCTCCGTGGCGGATGAGTCCTTCCCCCAGGCTCGGGCCGCCCTGCTGTCTATCATCCTTGCCATGTTCACCATCGTACTGCTGACGGTGCTGTCCGCCTACGAGCGGAAGGGCCACTATCTGTCGGTGTCCAAGACCAAGGCCAAGCTGGTAAAGCAGAAGATCACCAATCCCGTGTGGAACGTGCTGGCCCACATCTACGCCTATGTGCTGTTCATCATCTACATGATCCCCGTGGTGATGATCATCATCTTCTCCTTCCAGACCTACGGAGCCATCCGTATGAAGAAGCTGGATCTCAGCAACTGGACCCTCATCAACTACTTTGGCACCCAGGACTATGAATACCTGACCAACCGCGGCACCTACAAGCTGCGCAAGGGCTCCATCTCCGGCCTGTTCGCCAACGAGGCCACCCTGGGCGGCATCAAGATGAGCTTCCTGCTGTCCGTTATCGCGGCGGCGCTGGCCTGCCTCATCGTGGTGGTGGCCTGCAACTACATCTTCAAGAACCGCAACAAGAAGTCCGGCATCGTTCTGGAGTACTGCCTGCTGTTCCCGTGGCTGCTGCCCACCATCCTGATCTGCTACTCCTACCGCACCTACTTCAACTCCGACGCCATCTGGTATGTGGGCAACATGAACCTGTACTACGCGGAGAATGTGCGATTGCTCATTGTGCTGGCATATACGGTGGTAAAGCTGCCCTTCTCGCTGCGCATGATCAAGGCTGCGTTCTACTCCATCGACACGGAATTGGAGGACGCCGCCCGCAACATGGGCGCCAGCGGCCTGCGCACGTTCCTGAAGGTAAAGCTGCCCATCATTCTGCCCAGCGTGCTGGCGGTGTTCGCCCTGAACTTCAACGCCCTGTTCACGGAATACGATATGTCCGCCACCTTCTCCAGCTCCTACGGCACCAGCTACGCCATGGTCATCCAGTCCATGTGCGCCGAGGAGGGCCTGTACGGCTACAACGTCAACGCCTCCGGACGGCGCTGTGCGTCCACGGTATTCATCATGATCGTGTCCGGCATCATCCTGTACCTGGTCTACGGTGTGGGCGGCCGTGATCTGGGCGAGCGGCTTGAGGCCAAGGCCCGTCGGAAACGCATCCTGAACCGCATGACCGGCGTATTCCGCCGCAGCGGCGACAGCGCCGTGGAGGAGCCAGGAGAGCAGCTATGATCCGACACATCGTATTTGACATGGGGCAGGTGCTGGTAAACTTCAACATCGGTCTGTTCACCGACCGGCTCCGGCTCAGCGAGGCGGACGCCGCCCTGATCCGCCGCGAGGTGCTGACCACCGTGGAATG
Organism: uncultured Eubacteriales bacterium; assembly: GCA_900545585.1. Lineage (GTDB taxonomy): Bacteria > Bacillota > Clostridia > Oscillospirales > Oscillospiraceae > Vescimonas. The sequence continues at coordinate 1,537 of UQZR01000031.1, read as the reverse complement.
GGTGCGCATGGACCGCGGAACCATCTCCGATGACGATGCGCTGGCGCGGATGCAGGCCCGCCTGCCCCAGCACCTGCACGGTACAGCGGAGTATCTGGTGCGGCGGTGGAACGACCCCATCGTGCCGGTGGAGGGTATGGCCGATGTGGCCCGTGACTTGAAAAACGCCGGCTACGACCTGTACCTGCTGAGCAACGCCAGCACCCGCCAGCACACCTACTGGCACGACATTCCCGGCAGCGAGTACTTCAGCGGTACGTTCATCTCCGCGGACTACCGCCTGCTGAAGCCGGAGGACGCCATCTATCAGGCGTTTTTCCGGAAGTTCGGTCTGAAGCCGGAGGATTGCCTGTTCATCGACGATTCCCCTGCCAACATTGAGGCGTCGGAAAATGCCGGTATGGCCGGTATTGTCTTTCACGGCGACGCGGCGCACCTGCGCTGCCAGCTGGCGGACCGCGGCATCCTGTAAAATGCAATAAGAGAGGCGCCCCGACGGGGCGTCTCTCTTATTGTTTGCGGATCAGGACTCGAAACATCGAATGTCCATGCAGATGTTCCAGGACCCCGGGCAGGCAGAAAAATCACAGTTTAACATGTTGAGAGGTCATGGTAAGGTAGGAACGTATTTGTAAGGTTGCAGTTTTGGAAAAATGTTCATCATGAGGAGACCTGCTCGTGGGTCATGGAAAATCATCCGCAGTGCGGGGAAATAAGGAGAGAAAAGAGGTAGTAAGCAAAATAATTCAGAAACCGCACCATGTGGTAATCTCATCCACCGGTACGCGGGTGCTGATGACTTGATTTGCGGGGAACTCCCAGTCAGGGTAGCCGATGGCGATGCCGCAGACGATGCGCTTGTTTTCGGGGATATGGAGATTGCGGCGCAGCGTCTCCTGATACATGACCGCCTGATGCTCTACGCAGGTGCCGAGGCCGAATTCCATCGCCGCGGTGCAGATATTCTGGATCACGCACCCCATGTCCAGCCGGAACGTCGTATTGTCCAGCATCTGGTCCATGCTCAGGATGATGACCGCGGGTGCATCGAAGAAGCGGAATCCCCGCTGTCCCCATTCGTTTCGGCGCGCTCTGTCGCCCCGCTCAATTCCCATGGCGGCAAACAGTGCCTTGCCGATCTCGCGGCTGCGCTCCCGATAAATACCGTCCACCATGATGTCGGGAACATCCGTCGGGCGGTCCTGATCGTAGGACGCGATATTATCCTGACGGATGGCCTCCAGTACGTCGCCGGCGGCGACCGCAAACTCCCAGGGCTGCGCATTGACGGCGGATACGGCTCTCGTTGCCAGCGTCAGGACCTCCCGGAGCGTCTCCTGCGTCACAGGCTCCCTGGTAAAAGAGCGGATGGACCGGCGGTCATTGATAGCCTGTCTGATATCCATGTCAGCTTCCTTTCTTACTTCGCGGCCTTGGCAGCCTTGATGGACTCGATCAGCTCGGGAACGACCTTGAACAGATCGCCGACGATACCGTAGTCAGCCACCTCGAAGATGGGAGCGGTGTCGTTCTTGTT
>UQZR01000030.1 GCA_900545585.1 uncultured Eubacteriales bacterium | reverse complement strand
GACAGCTTGGTTAGATTACCACACCTCTCCCTACTTTGCAACCCCTTTTTTCACTTTTCCTCCCGTTCATATGAAACGGCGTCTGTCATAAGTAGAGCTTATGACAGACGCCGTTTTTGCTGTACCGATGGTGAGGTTCCCCTTCCAAAGTGGGGGCGCCGCAGTTCATGATGAAGAAGTTATAAAAACAGGGCATTCCGGGCAGGGCGGGCGTAAATTTCTTCCAATTCGTGCTGGTGGTAGAGATATCCCGCATCATCAAAATACTTGGCGCCAGAGGGACAGCCTTTGACACAGGCGCAGCACTTGATACAGATCCCCTTGACCTGCGACACATCGGCGGGATCGATGCTGCCCATGGGACATCGGGCGGCGCACAGGCCGCAGCCGCCGCAGAGAGCCATGTCTGTCTTGGGCTTGACCTTCAGAATGTTGATGGGCGCGCCGTGGCGGTCGCGGGGCGTATAATAGGGCCGGATGGGCTCCTGCCCTGCCACGGCTACCGGCACAGCAGGCAGCGCAGCAAGGCCGCCGATCTTCTGGGCCGCGGCACGGGCAAAATCGTCCATCTCCGCCAGATCTGCCGCGTTAGGACGGCCTGCCCCCAGTGTGCGGGAAAAGCTGTGCTCCCCCACAAAGGCGGCTGCCGCCACCGGCACAAAGCCGTTGGCGGTCATGATATTCCGCAGTTCCATCAGTGAATCATCGAAATCGCGGTTGCCAAACAGGACCACGGGTACCGCCGGTGTAGCGGCGCCGCGGATCTGTTCCGTGAGATAGGGCAGGAGGACGTTGGGCACACGGCCTGCATAGGTGGGCGTGCCCAGCACCACCAGATCGTCGGGGCCGAAGGTCAGCGCCTCCTTCCGCACGGCGGGCGCCGTGAAATCTACCGCCTCCAGCGGTGCGGAGAACGCTGCGGCCAGGCTCGACGCGATACGCCGGACCGTCTTTTCCGTAGTGCCGGTGCCGCTGAAATACACGGCCCATACCTTTTGGGGCTGCATGATGATTCCCTCCCTCTGCTTTCTATTTTATACTTATATAGGTAGTTACAGCTTGAAATCGTCCTCCGTCAGCCGTGTGGCGTCCAGCTTCATTGGACGGGGCGGCACCCGCTTCAGGGGATCGTAGCTGAATGCGCCGCAGTGGTCGGAGGCGGGCACCACGCCGCGCTTGACGCAGACCACCTGCTCGTCGTTGATACGACTGCCCTTGGCGCAGTAGGCGCAGCGGGGATCGATATTTTTCCGAAACAGCATGGTATCACCTCACAGCGTATACAGCTGCACCGCGCCATCGGCAGCGGTAGCGCTGATCTGGGTGATGGGATTCTCAAAGCTGTCGATGATACGGGCAGCCATGGGGTCCTCCAGCTCCTTCTGGATCAGGCGGCGCAGGTTGCGGGCGCCATAGGTCATGGAGTAGGACTTCTCCACCAGGTAGTCCACCAGCGCATCGTCGTAGTGGAAGGTATAGCCCTTGTCGCTCAGGGACTTGCGCAGCTCCTCCAGCATGATGCGGGCGATACCGGCGAAATTCTCCTTGGACAGGTGGTTGAAACAGATGATCTCGTCCACGCGGTTCAGGAACTCGGGGCGCAGGAAGTCCCGCAGTGCCTTCATCGTGCGCTCCTTCCCCTGGTCATCGGCGCTGCCGCCGAAGCCCACCGCACCGGCGGACTTGGTGTCGGAACCGGCGTTGCTGGTCATGACGATGATCGTATTTTCGAAGTTCACCTTACGGCCGTGGGCGTCGGTGATCTGGCCGTCGTCCAGGATCTGCAGCAGGACATTAAGCACGTCGGGGTGTGCCTTCTCGATCTCATCGAACAGCACCACGGAGTAAGGCTTGCGGCGGATCTTCTCCGTCAGCTGGCCCGCCTCGTCATAGCCCACATAGCCCGGGGGCGATCCCACGATGCGGGAGACGGAGTGCTTCTCCATAAACTCGGACATATCCAGCCGGATCAGGGACTCCGGCGCGTTGAACAGGTCGTCCGCCAGCTGCTTCACCAGCTCCGTCTTACCCACGCCGGTGGGTCCCACGAAGATAAAGCTCACTGGCTTGTGCTTGGGCGAGATGCCCACACGGTTGCGGCGGATGGCGGCGGACACGGCGGCAATGGCCTCGTCCTGCCCCACCACATGGGCACGCAGCCGCTGATCCAGCTCCGCCAGACGCTTGAACTCTTCCTCCTTGATCTTGCTGGCCGGTATCTTCGTCCACATCTCGATGACGCGGGCGATGTTGTCCATGGTCAGCTGGGGCGTACCCTTGGCGCGGATGGCGTTGAGCTCATCGGTGACACGCAGCTCCTGGCTGCGCAGCTCGGCGATGCGCTCGTATCGGTGATCCAGCTCGTCCTGGGTAAACTCCTGCCCATCGGCAGGCTGAGCGGACATGAGGTTTTCCCGTTCAAAGGTGAGGTTCTCCAGCTCGCGCTCCAGTTCCATGCGGCGGTTGATGTCCGGGTCGTGGAGATTCTTATCGGAGCATGCCTCGTCGATGAGGTCAATGGCCTTGTCCGGCAGGTAGCGGTCGGTAATATACCGCTCCGACAGCAGTACCGCCTGGCGCAGCACCCCCTGAGGGATGGCCACGCCGTGGAACTGCTCGTAGTAATGAGCGATACCCTGCAAAATCTTCAGCGTGTCCTCGATATTCGGCTCATTCACGGTGACAGGCTGGAAGCGGCGCTCCAGCGCGGTATCCTTTTCGATGTGCTTGCGGTACTCGTTGAAGGTGGTGGCACCGATGACCTGAATTTCGCCGCGGCTCAGGGCGGGCTTCAGGATGTTGGCGGCGTTCATGCTGCCCTCGGCGTCGCCGGCGCCCACGATGTTGTGGACCTCGTCGATAACGAGGATGATGTTGCCCGCCTTGCGGATCTCCTCGATCAGCCCCTTCATGCGGCTTTCAAACTGACCGCGGAACTGGGTACCTGCCACCAGTGCCGTAAGGTCCAGCAGATAGACCTCCTTCTGGCGCAGCTTGAAAGGCACATCGCCGGAGACGATGCGCTGGGCCAGTCCCTCGGCAATGGCGGTCTTGCCCACGCCCGGCTCACCGATGAGGCAGGGGTTGTTCTTCTGTCGGCGGTTCAAAATCTGAACGACCCGCTCGATCTCCTGTTCGCGGCCAATGACGGCGTCCAGCTTGCCGTCACGGGCACGCTGGCTCAGGTTGATGCAGTAATTGTCCAGAAACTTGCGCTTCTGGTCCTTTTTGCGGCCGGCAGGCTGCTGCTGACCGGCCCCGGCGTTGTCGCGGGGCTGCTCGGCAGGCGGGTTGCTGCTGTTGCTGAACAGGCGGTTCAGGAACGGGAATGTGGCGGTCTTGCCGCTCTCCTCATCGTCCTCGCCGCCGTCCTCCGGCAGGTCGCTCATCTCCTCCGCGCCGCCGAATGCCTGCATCATCTCACTGTTGATGTTTTCCAGGTCCTCCGGCGTGATGCCCATGCGCTTCATCATCTCCTCCACCTGGGGCAGGCCCAGCTGGGCGGCACATTTCAGGCACAGGCCCTCATTGACCATCTCGTTCTTCTCGTTCATACGGGAGATGAACACGACGGCCACGTTTTTCTTGCATCGGGAACAAAGTGTAGGCTGCATGGTATTCCTCCATTATCCGTTGGGGTGATATGAGTATTGCCGCTCTGCGGCGCGGGCAAACGCACCGGCGGCAGGGTCATCAAAGGGATGTGATCAGCTCCATGGGGCTGTGCTCCGCAAAAAAGCGGAGGATGTAGGTCTGGCTGATAAGCTCCGGCGTGATCCAGATCTGGAGACGGCGCAGCAGCCAGACGGCGAAAAACAGCAGCAGCGCGCCTTTCACCAATCCCAGTGCGCCGCCCATCACGGCGTTGATGCCGTGGACCACGGGCAGTTTTGTAAAGAGGTGCAGCGGCGCCAGCAGCAACCGCAGCAGGAGGAGCAGCAGCAGGAACGACACCAGATAGACCACGGCGTAGGCCACGGAGCGCAGTACCGTGGACACCACGGCGGACAGCAGCGTCTGCCCCACCTCCTGGGCTTTTTCGGTGGCGCTCTCTACCAGTTTGTCCAGGGCCTCGCCGGAGAAGCCGAACGTCTCCAAAAGTCCGGCGGCGGCCAGACTGGGGTCGTCTGCGGCAGCGGCCTGTCCGTCCATCTGCTGCTGGATCTTCTCCGTCAGCATGGGCTCCAGCCATTTGGCGGCAGGATCGGCCAGATGCTCGGCCAGCCACGCCGCGCCCAACAGGGCCACGATGATGATGGCCACCCGTGCAAGGCTCTGCAGGAAGCCCTGCCGCACGCCCAGCACCAGTGCCAGCAGCAGGCAGGCTGCCATAAAAATATCCACAAAAATAGCCATAGCTCTCCTTTGCCGTTACGGCAGATACAGGCTGGCGGCGGTGGAGCCGGCCAGCACGGCGGAACCATCGGCGCGCATCAGCACCTGGCGCGCCTCGCTGACGGCGTCCAGTCGGGCGCACTCTGCCAGCGTCTTGTCGTAGATGACCATGCGGTCGCTGAACAGCACCGCGATGTAGCGGCCCGCGGCGGACATGCTCAGCACCTCGCCATCCACGTCCAGCGAGGCCATGACCTGCCCATCGCTGTCCACGGTAACAAGGCGGTGCTGGGTGCCGTTGCGATAGCGGCCCAGCAGCAGCGCGGCGTAACCGTCGCCGCAGTCCACGCGGCGCAGATAGTCGCTGCCGCAGCTGTACGCGGCGCGAACCTCCCCGCTGTCGTCCAGGAAGCAGAGCTGCTCCTCCATCACGGCGCAGAACCGGCTGCCCATGGGGATCAGGTCGTAGATCAGGCTTCCGGTGAGAGCAGTGGTGGTCAGGGCCGACTCGCTGTTGATGCGGTAGAACACCACGTAGCTGGTAAAGACGCCGCTGCTCTGCCCCATGGTGACGGCGGCCAGGGTGCGGCTGTCGTCGGACAGGGCGGCGGTCATAATGAACCGATCCGCCGAGCGGTAGGCGAACACCGGCTGGCCGGAGGCGTCATAGACCCGCACCGCGGCCTTGCAGCCGCTTTCGTTGCTGGTAACCGTGAGGTAGCCGTCCCTGTTGAGGGCCACGGCCAGTATCTCGCCGGAGGTGTCTACCTGGCAGGCCAGGCCCTTGGCAGTCAGGACATAGACCGAGGTGCCGCCCACGTCATAGGCGGCGGCGCGGGAGGCGCCGCGCACCAGCGCGGGGGATTGAAACTTCACCGTCTGCTCGTAGACGGTCTTGCCCGTTTCGTCCAGCACCGATACCTGGTGCATGGATACGGAGACAAGGCTGCCGTCCAGCGAGGCGAAGCTGCCGGACTGGTCGCTGGCGTAACGGTACAGCTGGGCGCAGCCGTTCTCGTCCTTCTGGGCCTTGGTGTACAGCAGGCGGCGGCGCAGGCCGTCGAACTCCCCGCGGTCGTACAGCACTGACAGTACCACAGCGATCAGCGCCAGCAGCGTCACCAGCGCCAGCCAGAGGAAGCGTTTTTTACTTTTCTTCGCCACGCGGCGGGGCGGTTCCTCCTGAGGGTTGCCGCCGGTGAAGGTCATTTGCTCTCTCTTATCCATTGAGTCGTTCGTCCTCATACCATACGCGGGTGAGATACAGTCCGCCGGGAGGCGCCGTGGGACCTGCCAGCGTGCGGTTGCCGGAGTCCAGGATGACAGGGATGTCCTCCGGCGTCAGCTTGCCCTCCGCCGCATACAGCACCGTGCCCGTAATGGCACGTACCATATTATACAAAAAACCGTCGGCGCAGACCTTCAGCTCCAGCAGCTCACCGCTGCGGGTGACGCGGCAGTAGTGGATGGTGCGCACCGTGCTGCGGACGTTGGTACCCACGCTGCGCACGGCGGCGAAGTCGTGGGTACCCTCAAACATGCGGGCAGCGCGGTCCATCACCGCCTCATTCAGCCGTTTGGGATAGAAATAGGCCCGATCCACGTAGAACGGGTTCTTGATGCGGGAGTTATAGATGCGGTAGGTGTACTCCTTTTTGATGCAGGAGCCGATGGCGTTGAAATCCTCCGCCACCTCGTAGGCCGCCTTCACCACGATGTCCTCAGGGATATGGGTATTGGCGGCGAAGGGCAGGCGGTCCACGGGAATCCGGGAATTGGTGTGGAAATTGGCCACGTAGTGCTCGGCATGGACACCGGCATCGGTGCGGCCGCAGCCGGTGACCTTCACCGGTTCGCCGCAGACCATGCTCAGGCCCCGCTCCAGCGTCTGTGCCACGGAGATCTCCGTTTTCTGCACCTGCCAGCCGTGATAGGCGGCGCCGTTATACATTAAGATAAGGGCGATGTTGCGCACCGCGCCGCCTCCTTTCTCAGAAGCCGAATTTTTTCAGAACGATAACACCGGCGGTCAGTGCCACGAACGCCGTCAGACTCAGCCAGTCCGCCGTTTGGTAGCGCAGGACGCGCAGGGCCGTGCGGCCCTCGCCGCCGTGATAGCAGCGGCACTCCATGGCGGTGGCCAGCTCATCGGCGCGGCGGAACGCACTGATGAACAGCGGCACCAGAATGGGCACCAGCGCCTTGGCTCGCTGGAACACATTGCCCGTCTCAAAGTCCGCGCCGCGGGCCTTCTGGGCGGACATGATCTTATCCGTCTCCTCAATGAGCGTGGGGATGAACCGCAGGGCGATGGACATCATCATGGCCAGCTCGTGCACCGGAAAGCGCAGCTTCTTCAGGGGGGCCAGCAGGCTCTCCAGTCCGTCGGTGAGGGCGATGGGGCTGGTGGTATAGGTCATGAGGAACGTGCCCATAATGAGCATCACGATGCGCAGCACCATCTGAACGGCGGAGATAATACCCTGCCAGGTGATGTGGCGCAGCAGCCACACGTCCGCCACCGGCGTACCGGTGGTGAAAAACATGTTCATGATGGCGGTGAACGCCACGATGATGTACACCGGCTTCAGGCCGCGGGTCAGAGCCTTCCACTCCACCTTGGACAGCAGGATGCAGACCGCCAGCACCACGATCATGATGCCGTAGGTCAGCGGGCCCTTGGCGTTGAACAGCGCCACGATGTACAGAATGACGCACAGCAGCTTGGTGCGGGGGTCCAGACGATGGATGGGGGTATTCCCCGGGAAAAACTGGCCCAGTGTAATATCCTTCAGCATGCGTCAGCGTCTCCTTCCTTCCGGAGCAGCGCATCGCGCAGCGCCTCCACGGTATAGACTGCCGTGTCCACCGGCAGGCCGCGGCGGCGCAGTGCCAGCGCCACCTTGGTCACCTGGGGGATGTCCAGGCCCACCTGATCCAGCTCATCGGCGCGGGCGAACACCTGACGGGGCGTGCCCTCCATGAACACATGGCTGTCCGACAGGACCACGATGCGGTCCACATTGCGGGCGATCTCCTCCATGCTGTGGCTCACCAGCACCACAGAGGCGTTTTTCGCCCGATGATAGTCCTGAATGCGGGCCAGAATATCATCGCGGCCACGGGGATCCAGACCCGCCGTGGGCTCGTCCAGCACCAGCACCTTGGGTTCCATGGCGATAACGCCGGCGATGGCCACGCGGCGCTTCTGTCCGCCGGACAGCTCGAAGGGTGACTTGTCCAGCATGGCCTCCGTCAGGCCCACGAAGGCGGCGGCATCGCGAACGCGGCGGTCGATGTCCGCCTCGTCCAAGCCCATATTTTTAGGGCCAAAGGCAATGTCCTTATACACAGTTTCCTCAAAAAGCTGGTACTCCGGATACTGGAACACCAGTCCCACCTGGAACCGCACGTCCCGTATCTTTTTGGGGTCGGCCCAAATATCCCTCCCCTGCAGCAGGATACGGCCGGAGGTGGGCTTCAGCAGGCCGTTGAGATGCTGGATCAGGGTGGACTTACCGGAGCCGGTATGGCCGATAATGCCCAGAAATTCACCGTCCATCATGGACAGGTTCATGTCATCCACGGCGCTGCGCTGAAAGGGCGTGCCCGCCGAGTAGGTGTGAGTCAGATGCTCTATTTGTAAGATCGGTTCCAAGGTTACTTCCCTTCCGCTGCGCCCAACGCGCGGCAAATGGTATCGGCGCACTGATCCACCGTCAGGCTGTCCAGTGCCACAGGCAGACCCGCCTGCCGGAGCTCATACAGCAGCTCCACCGTGTCGGGAGCGGCCAGACCGAAGGCGTGGAGCTCCTCCACGCGGGAGAACACCTGGCAGGGTGTACCGTCCATGGCCACGGTGCCGTCGTTCATGACGATAACGCGGTCGGCGTCCTCCGCCTCCGACATGTGGTGGGTGATGAGCACCACGGTGATCCCCCGCTCCCGATTCAGGCGGTGGACAGTGTCCAGCACCTCACGGCGTCCGGCGGGGTCCAGCATGGCCGTGGCCTCGTCCAGCACGATGCACTCCGGCTCCATGGCGATGACGCCGGCGATGGCGATGCGCTGCTTCTGGCCGCCGGACAGCAGGTGCGGCGCGTGGCGGGCGAATTTCTCCATGCCCACCGCGGCCAGCGCGTCGTCCACACGGCGGCGTATCTCCGCCGTAGGCACGCCCAGATTCTCCGGTCCGAAGGCCACATCCTCCTCCACCACGTTGGCGACGATCTGGTTATCGGGGTTCTGGAACACCATACCGGTGCGCCGCCGGATCTCCAGCAGCAGCGACTCGTCGCGGGTGTCCATACCCTCCACGTACACGGCGCCGCCGCTGGGCAGCAGCACCGCGTTCATGTGCTTGGCAAGGGTGGATTTGCCGGAGCCGTTGTGGCCCAGCACCACCACGAAGGTACCCTTCTCCACCGTGACGGACACGCCGCGGAGGGCGGGAGGATTCGTCTCCCCCTCCGGCGCGGGATAGGTGAAGGTCAGGTCTTTTGTTTCGATCATGGTCGACATTCTGTTATATCTCCGTTCTTGGTCAATCGGCGCACCAGCGGCCGGTAGCGCCGCAGGGCAGCGCCATGCCGGAATCGGTGCAGGGCAGTCCCAGCTCGTCCCACGTCACATGGCCGCCGAACTTGCGGCCCACCAGCATTTGCAGGATATATCCCAGCACCGACGGGGCCAGGCCCGTGGTGTAGCTGTTAAGGATAACGAATAAAGGCTTGTCCGACAGCACCTGGGCGCACAGGCGGACAAAGGGGTACAGGTTCTCCTCCAGCTTCCAGACCTCACCGGAGGGGCCGCGGCCGTAGCTGGGCGGATCCATGATGATGGCGTCATACGTCTTGCCGCGGCGGATCTCCCGCTCCACGAATTTGGCGCAGTCATCCACGATCCAGCGGATGGGCGCGTCGGCAAGGCCGCTGAGCCGTGCGTTGTCCTTGGCCCAGGCCACCATGCCCTTTGCCGCGTCCACATGGCAAACGCTGGCGCCCTCTTTGGCGCAGGCCACGGTGGCGCCGCCGGTGTAGGCGAACAGGTTCAGCACCCGAATGGGGCGGCCCGCCGTGCGGATCTGCTCCATGGCGAAGTCCCAGTTGGCGGCCTGCTCCGGAAAGAGACCGGTATGCTTGAAGTTCATGGGCTTGACCTGGAACGTCAAGTCCTTATAGCGGATGGGCCAGCTCTCCGGCAGCTTGCCCTTGTCCCAGTGGCCGCCGCCGGTGGAGGAACGGGAGTAGCGGGCGTTGGCGGTCTTCCAGCGCCGGTCTCGGCGGTCCGTATCCCAGATGGCCTGGGGGTCGGGACGCACCAGTATCTGCTTGTCCCAGCGCTCCAGCTTTTCCCCGCCGCCGCAGTCCAGCAGCTCGTAATCCTGCCAATCCTTTGTGATCCACATAAAGGCCATACCCCCGTGTTCGAGATAGTAAATCAGTTTATTATACAACGCTCCGCCGTGGCCGTCAACCGTGGAAAAGAAAAGCGCCCCTCCGTTTTTTGGAGAGGCGCGGGGTCATTTCTCGCTCTTATCGCCTTTGGTCAGGCCGGTAATGACGTTCTTCACGCCGCTCAGGCCCTTTTCCGCAGTTTTCAGGCCCTCACCGGCGGCCTTCTTCATCTCGCCCTTCACGTCCGATGCCAGACGGCGGAATATCTCGGTGATGATCTTCTTATCCTTCTCGTCCGCGCCGTTGTACTGCTTCAGCAGCGCCGCCATCTTGGCCAGCCCGCCGGCCCGGAGATCCTCCAGCGTGCGGGTCTTGCCGGACATGCTCAGGATGTCGAACAGGGCGTCGGTGAACTGCTCCCGCTCCTGGGGCGTCATGGAGCCGATCCACTGGCGCAGCAGGTCGTCGCTGACCTTTCCCATGGGGGAGCGCTGGCCCAGGTGTACGAAGCGGGGCCCCTCCACATTCCAGGACATGGGCTCGTGCTGCATGATGGAGCGGTTGCTGCTGTCGATGACGGCGTAATCCTCGGCGTGCTCCAGCAGGATGCCCACGATGGAGGACTCGGGGATATAGGTATGGAGCTTGTCCGCCACGCGGCGGTACGCCGCGGAATCCACCATGTCGTGAGAAAAACCGGGGCCGTCGTTGTTGTAGGCAGCCAGCAGCCGGTCCTGCAGCGGGGCGGAGATGTGGATGGCAGCCCAGGCCGCCAGATTGCCGCCCTTGCTGTGACCGCCGATGCGCAGCCCGCGATCAGGGCAGGCGGCGGCTATCTCCTCGGTGTAGGCCGCGGCGCGGAGCTGCGCCGGTACAGCGGAGAGGTAGCTCATGTTGAAGTCCTCCTTCCAGCCCACCAGTGAGGTGTCGGTGCCCATGAAGGACACCAGCAGCGTATCGTCCGGCAGCAGGTAGGACACAGCATCGAACTGCATCTCCTTGACCTCGTCGTACTCATGGGTGAAGCCAAACATCCGCACCTCGCGGAAGCGCTCCGTCTCCGCCGCCAAGCGCATCAGAGGGATGTAGTCCAGCTCCGACAGGCCCAGCTGCTCGTCCTCCTCCGTCAGGCGGGCGGCCACCTCCGGCAGGGCCACAGCCCGGGCGGGATCGGTGGTCTTCAGATCGTCAAACCGGCGGAAATTGATATAGGAGATGATGCACAGCACCAGATCGTCCACCTCGTTGAAGCCGTCCCGTGTGAAGGGCAGGTCGCCCCGCCAGCGCAGGTAGTCCATGACAGTCCCGTTCTTTTCCATATGCCCCTCCTGTTCTCATGTCTGAGATGTCAGTATAGCATAGTTTCCCTGCGGAGACAAGCGGTATGCGGCACGCGGCTATCGAAAATCTGCTGTTGGATCTTTATTTGCGTGTTGTCAGAAAGGCGATTGCTTTCCGCCGTTTTCTACGATATACTGCTTTTATAAGGTCCGCCATACGGCGTATGGCAGAAAGGGGTGTATATGGGAAACATTATGTGGGGGATCGTATTCCTTCTGGCCGGTGTGGTGCTGGTCTGGCTGGGCATCCGGCAGCGGAAGAGGGCCCAGCGGGACTACGAGGATGATGTGCGGCGCTACACCGCCAGCACGGTGATGACGGTGGTGCATCTGGATGAATCGGTGCTGGAGACCTGGGAGGATCGGGATGACGGCGGCCGCGAGCTGCGGCGGGAAACGGTGTACCAGCCCACCTACGAGTACACGGTAGACGGCAAAACGTATCGGTATGCCAGCCGTCAGTGCGTCTCCAGCCGCGATATGGGGCGGCAGGTCACGGGCTACTATGATCCCGCTGATCCCTCCTGCATCACGGAGAACAGGCCCAGAAAACCGATCTTGGGCGGATTTTTCTTCTTCGCCTTTGCGGCGTTCCTGCTGTTTTTTGCCTATTGGTCCTTTACGGGAGAGCTTTACATTTCCTGAGTACATCGCAAAAAAGAGGAGCGGTCCACAGGACCGCTCCTCTTTTTTGCTGTGCGCCGCTGGCTTAGCCCGGGGGCCAGGTCATGTCGCGGCCGGCCAGCACATGGAAGTGCAGGTGCTTGACGGTCTGCCCCGCCTGATCGCCGCAGTTGTTGACGATGCGGTAGCTCTCCACGCCCAGCTCCTTGCAGATCTTCACGATGACCTCGAAGCAGTGGGCCACCACGCCGCTGTTGTCCGCCGTAATGGCGTTGGCACAGCAGATATGCTCCTTGGGTACCACCAGAAAATGGGTGGGCGCCTGGGGGTCGATGTCGTAGAAAGCGTAGCACTGCTCGTCCTCATAAACCTTGTTGCTGGGGATCTCGCCGTCGATGATGGCGCAGAACAGGCAATCGTTCTTCATGGTCTGTCTCCTTTCGATGGTTTTTTTCGCGTCGTCCCGCCCCGGCGGAGCGGGACGACGGTGTTCTTGTTTTCTCAGCCCAGCTTGGAGGACACAAAATCGTCCACCGTGGCCAGCGCATCGTCCACCTTCAGCAGATCGGTGCCGCCGCCCATGGCGCTGTCCGGCTTACCGCCGCCCTTGCCGCCGCATACAGCGGACACGGACTTCACCAGCTCGCCGGCCTTGATGCCCTTGGCAACAGCCTCCTTGCCGCAGACCGCCAGGAAGCTGACCTTCTCGCCGGTGATGCTGGCAAGCACCGCCACCACGGCGGGGTCCTTATCCCGCAGGAAGTCGCCCATGGTACGCAGGGCGTTGGCATCCAGACCCTGACGGGTGCCGGTGATGATGTGCAGACCGCCCACGGCCTTGGCGGACGCCATGACCTGCTTGGCCTCGCCCAGAGACGCCTCGGCCTTGAACTTCTCCACAGCCTGACGCAGCTCCTTCATCTCGTTGGCCTGCTGCTCCATACGCTCCAGAATGCTGCCGGGAGCGGTCTTGAAGAACTGGGCGGCCTTCAGCAGGGTGGTGCGGCCATGGCGGGTCTCCTCCAGAGACACCTTGCCGGTGGTGGCCTCAATGCGGCGGACGCCGGAGGCCACGCTGCTCTCGGACTTGATGCGGAACATACCTGTCTTGGCGGTATTGTCCAGATGGGTGCCGCCGCACAGCTCCATGGAGAAATCGCCCATGGTCACGACGCGCACCGTCTCGCCGTACTTCTCGCCGAAGGTAGCCACGGCGCCGCGGGCCTTGGCCTCCGCCAGCGGCAGCTCCTCGGTGACGACGGACAGGCCGTCCAGCACCGCGTCGTTCACCAGATCCTCTACCTCCAGCAGCTGCTCGGGGGTGATGGCCTCAAAATGGGTGAAGTCGAAGCGCAGGCGGTCCGGCTCCACCAGAGAACCGGCCTGATGAACGTGGTCGCCCAGCACCTTCTTCAGCGCGGCATCCAGCAGATGGGTGGCCGTGTGGGCACGGCGGACGGCGCTGCGGCGCTCCGTATCGATGGCGGGGGAAACGTTGTCGCCCACATGGAGGGCGCCCCGCAGCAGCTTGCCGTAGTGCATGTATTTGCCGCCCTTGTTCTTCTGGACATCCGTGACCACAAACTCCACACCGTCGGCGGTGATGACGCCGTGGTCGGCCACCTGGCCGCCCATCTCAGCGTAGAACGGAGTCTGATCCAGCACCACGATGGCGTCCATGCCGCTGACGATCTCCTCCACCAGCTGGCCGTCGGTCACGATGGCCAGCACGTTGGCGTCGTCCAGCTTGTCATACTCGTAACCGGCGAACACAGTGGCGGGCATGTCCTTGCCGAACTCCACACCGGCCCAGCCCAGGTCGCCCATGGCCTTGCGGGCCTCGCGGGCGCGCTCCTTCTGCTCGGTCATCAGGGTCTGGAAGGCGGTCTCGTCCACGGTCATGCCCTCCTCGGCCGCCATCTCCACCGTCAGGTCGATGGGGAAGCCGAAGGTATCATACAGCTTGAAGGCGTCGCTGCCGGAGAACACCGTCTCCCCCTTCTCCTTGTGGGCCGCCAGCATCTCGCCGTAGATACGCATGCCGCCGTCGATGGTGCGGGCAAAGTTCTCCTCCTCGGTGCGGATGACCTTGGTGATATAGCTCTGCTTCTCCCGCAGATCGGGGTACTGGCACTCGTTCTCGTGCACCACGGTATCCACCACCTGATACAGGAACGGCTCGTTGACGCCCAGCAGCTTGCCGTGGCGGGCGGCGCGGCGCAGCAGGCGGCGCAGCACGTAGCCGCGGCCCTCATTGCTGGGCAGGATGCCGTCGCAGATCATGAACGTGGCGGAGCGGATGTGGTCAGTGATGACGCGCAGGCTCACGTCCCGCTTGTAGCTCTCGCCGTAGTGGGCGCCGGTAAGCTCGGACACCTTGTTGGTGATGTTCATGACGGTGTCCACGTCAAACAGGCTATCCACGTTCTGGCACACGCAGGCCAGACGCTCCAGACCCATGCCGGTGTCGATGTTCTTCTGCTTCAGCTCGGTATAGTTGTTGTGGCCGTCGTTGTCGAACTGACTGAACACGTTGTTCCAGATCTCAATATAGCGGTCGCAGTCGCAGCCCACGGTGCAGTCCGGCTTGCCGCAGCCGTACTCGGGGCCGCGGTCATAGTAGATCTCGGAGCAGGGGCCGCAGGGGCCGGAGCCGTGCTCCCAGAAGTTGTCCTCCTTGCCAAAGCGGAAGATCTTCTCGGCGGGGATGCCGATCTCATCGTGCCAAATGTTCCACGCCTCGTCATCGCTCTCATAGACGGAGGGATACAGGCGGTCGGCCTCCAGGCCCACCCACTCGGGACTGGTCAGGAACTCCCAGCTCCAGGCGATGGCCTCGTGCTTGAAGTAGTCGCCGAAGGAGAAGTTGCCCAGCATCTCAAAATAGGTGCCGTGGCGGGCGGTCTTGCCCACGTTCTCAATGTCGCCGGTACGGATGCACTTCTGACAGGTGCAGACGCGGCGGCGGGGCGGCTCCTCCTCGCCCTTGAACCAGGGCTTCATGGGGGTCATGCCGGCGTTGATCAGCAGGATGGATTTGTCGTTCTGGGGTACCAGCGAAAAGCTGGGCAGGCGCAGGTGGCCTTTGGTCTCGAAGAACTTCAGGAACAGCTCCCGCAGCTCGTTCAGGCCGTGATAGGGATGGCTCATCTTTTTCGTCTCCTTTTGTATTATAAATTTATTTGTTCTGCTTTCCATTGTGCGCACAGGGCGGCCAGTTCCGTCTCCAGCCCCTGAAAAAATCTGGCGATATGGAGGCCGTCGGCCAGTGCGTGGTTGACGAACAGGGACACCGGCAGCGTGGTGCGGCCGTTGACGGTAACGTACTTGCCCCAGCCGATGCGGGGATTGCTGTCGTCGGGGCTCTCCGCCGGATGCTGGAGCTGGGTGTAGTGGAGCCACGGGACGCTGGATACGAAGATCATGCCCCGTACGTCGCCGTCCTCCGTCAGGGTACCGCGCTCCAACACCTCCCGCTGGCGGCTCTGGCCCAGCCGCACGAACTCGTCGTAGGGCAGGTCGCCCTCCACCGTGCAGTAGACGTAGACGCCGTCGGGCTTCATGGCAGTGTAGGACGGGGCGCACCAGTCGTACTCCACCACGGCACCGTCCTCCGTGATGCGGCGGCGCAGCTGGGGCACGGCGTTGACGGCGCGGGTCACGGCGTACAGCATACTCAAAAAGAAGGGGCGTCCGTTCCGTGCGGCCATCAGGTCCGTGATGTCCACCTCCGCCGTGATACCGGCGAAGGGAAATGTCATACGGCGGAAATATGCAAACTGGCCGCAGCGGGGATCGGCGGACATGTCCACCACGTGGTATCCCATAAGCTGACCACCTCCGGAAAAAATAAATGCGCCCCGCGCCCTGCGTACACACAGGGGCGAAGCGCTGCTTCACGGTACCACCCTGATTCGGCGGAAAACCCGCCCTCTCAGCCGTCCGGTAACGGGGACGAAGCGTGCCGCTCATCGCGGCAGGCTCAGAAGCGGCTCCACGCTGCGCCGGTCCCGACGGGCTCTCACCCTCCCCGTCTCGCTTGGCGGCGGCCGCGGCGTTTCTTCTTCGTCATCGCCTTTGTCATCAAAGATGCTGTTATTGTACCACGTACCGCGCCGTTGTCAACAGGAAATCCGCGGATTTTTTCGATTTATGCGATTTCGCCCTTGTCTTTCCTGCGCCGTCTGGTATACTGGAGAGCCGGAATATTTGCGAGAAAGGCGGCGTTTTTATGAAAAGGCTGTCGGAAAACGACCACATTGACTTTTACCGCCATTTGGCGTTCTGCACGGTGGGCGGCTTCTTCGGCGCATATGCCGTGCTGGTACACAGCGGCGTCATGGGCAACGCCCAGACCATGAACCTCCTGGAGATGGTCATCGACCTGCTGCGGTGGCAGCTGCCGGACATGCTGCTGCATCTGGGCGCGCTGGCGCTCTACGTGCTGGGCACCATGCTGACGGTGCTGCTGCCCCATTGGTGCGGTGCGGACACACACTATCTCTCCCCCATCGTCACGGCGGTGGCGGCGGTGGTGCTGTTCTTCCTGCCGCCGGAGCTGGACCCGGTGGTGGCGCTGTACCCCGTCTTCTTCGCCATGAGCATCCAGTGGAGCAGCTTCGCCGGCGCACGGGGCTTTTACAGTTCCACCATCTTCTCTACCAATAACACCAAGCAGTCCTCGCTGGCGCTGGCGGAGTACCTGTGCGACCACGATCGGGCGCACCTGCGGAAAATGTGGTTCTATCTGGCCACGCTGGGTTGCTTCCACGTCGGCGCGTCGTGGGCGTTCTGCGCGGTGAAGTGGTGGTTCACCAGAGGCTCGCTGGCGGTGCTGCCGCTGGTGGCGTGGGGATATTTTCTGGCGGTATGCGAGCGGCGTCACGAGGAGGCCGCCTCCATTCCGGAGGATGCGGGCGCGGATACCGCGGCCCAGCCCTCCTCCAATATGTGAATACGTTAAAAAGGACGTCTGCCTGTGGGCAGACGTCCTTTTTATGTACGTTATTTTCCACTCAGCTCTACCGCATGGCGGATGAAGCTCATGGGCGGCACGGCCTGCGGCAGCTCCATGGTGAAGGTCATCTGTGGTGTTTTCGGCTCCAGCAGCACCTCCCCCTCCGGCCCGCGCATGGCGGGGACGGTGATGGTAAAGGGCTTGGTGTCCGGCCCCACGATCTCCACCGTGTCACCGGCGGCAAACTTGTTGCGCAGGCTCATGGTAGCTACGCCGTCCGGCGTGCAGTCCGTCACCACGGCGCAGATCTGCCAGTCCCGCAGATAGCGGGCATCCTCGTAATACTGCCCGGGCTGACCGTAGAAGAACCCGGTGGAGTAGTGGCGGTGGCTGATGTGCTCCACCTCGTCCCGCCAGACGGGGTCCAGCGGCTCTCCGGCGGCCACAGCGTCCAGACAGTGGCGGTACGCGCCGGTGACGATGGCGGCGTAGTACGCCGACTTGGCGCGGCCCTCGATCTTCAGGCAGTCCACACCCGCAGCCATGAGATCCTCCAGATGGTCGATCATGCACATGTCGCGGCTGTTCATGATGTAGGTGCCCTTTTCATCCTCGAACACAGGGAAATACTCCCCTGGGCGCTTCTCCTCCATCAGCGCGTACTGATAGCGGCAGGGCTGGGCGCACTCGCCCCGATTGGAGTCGCGGCCGGTCATATAGTTGCTCAGCAGGCACCGGCCCGAGTAGCTGACACACATGGCGCCGTGGCAGAACGCCTCCAGCTCCAGCTGTGGAGAGACCCGCTGCCGGATGGCGGCGATCTCCGTCAGGCTCACCTCCCGCGCCAGCACCACCCGCGATGCTCCCAGATCGTACCACGCCTGCGCGCAAACGTGGTTTGCCACGGATTGCTGGGTGCTGATGTGGCGCTGACAGCGGGGTGCGTACTTCCCCGCCAGTGTGAAGGCCCCCAGATCCGCCAGGATCAGGGCGTCCACCCCCGCCGCATCCAGCTTTTCCAGATGGGCGGGCAGCTGCTCCGCCTCGTCCCAGCGGGGCATGGTGTTTACCGTAGCGTGGACCTTCACGCCGTGCTCATGGGCGAAGCGCACCGCTCGGGGCAGCTCCTCATCGGAGAAGTTGCCCGCGAAGGAACGCATGCCGAAGGACGTACCCGCCAGATAGACGGCGTCCGCGCCATAGAGCACGGCCATCCGCAGTTTTTCCCAGTCCCCTGCGGGGGACAGCAGCTCCGGCTTCCGCATCAGGAGTAGATGGGCTGGTACTCCGCACTGTTGATGAAGCGGAGATGCTCGTTGTAGTCGGTGAAGAAGTGGCTCTTGTCATCGGTGCCCAGCGCGAAGAAGTAATAGTCCGTATCCGCCGGGTAGATGGCGGCCTTGATGGCGCTGAGGCCCGGATTGCAGATGGGCCCCGGGGTCAGCCCCTCGTGGATATAGGTGTTGTAGGGACTCTCGATGGTGGTATCGAACTTGCTGATGCCATCGTGGACCATGATATAGTTGATGGAGGAGCACAGCTGCAGCAGGCGGCCGCCCTTCTCACTATTGGGCTGCTCCAGACGGTTGTGGATGACGGAGCTGATATTCTTGCGCTCGGTATCATCGCCGATGGATTCCTTCTCGATGATGGAGGCCATGGTAATGATCTGCTTCAGGTCGTAGGGAGAATTCTTGATGTCCTCCAGCATCTGCTGGCTGATCTGGTTCTTGAACATGGTCAGCATGGTATCTACTGCGAACACCGCCGTCTTGTTCTTGTCGAAGGTGTAGGTGGTGGGGAACAGGAAGCCCTCCATGCGGTCGATGCTGCCCAGCGTGTCGGAGGACAGGAAGGAATAGTTCTCGAAATCAAAGTTCGCGCAGGCGTCCTCCAGCTCAGCCTTGGTGGCCACGCCCTTCTCCGCCAGCAGGTCGATGATCTGCCGGACGGTGTAGCCCTCCGGGATGGTGACCTGCACCAGTCCCTGCGCATCCATGGAATCCTGCTTCCAGTCGTGCATGTTCACAATGAGGGCGCGGAAGTCCATGTCGCTGTTGAGCTTATAGGTGCCCGGCTCCACGTAGCGGCTGTAATGCAGGAAGCCGCTGGCCAGCTGGAAAAAGCCCTTGGAATTCACCAGTCCCGCGTCCTTCAGCTTTTTGGCCACATCGGACACGCTGTCGCCCTCCTCCACGGTGATCTCCACCTCCACAGGGGCCTTGTTCAGGGAGCACAGGTCGTTGATCATCAGCCAGCCGATACCTGCCAGCAGGCACGAGCCCAGCACCACGCACACCAGATAGATGGCGGTGCCGGTGCGGCGGCGGGCACTGCGGCGCTTTTCATCGCCGCGGCGCTGCTGCTGGGCGGACTCCTGACGACGGACCTCACCGGCGTCCCACATGGCCGTCTCGTCCTGTCTGTCGCGTCTGTCATAATTAGACATAGAAAAATCTCCTTTCCGGCGGGTCAGCCGATGAGGTCGGCCACACACGCCATCACTTCGCGGTGAATGTCATTGATCAAGCGGGGCGCGCCATCCTTTGCGCAGTCGATCCGCGTCCAGCCGCACCGTGCCACCACATAGGCGGCGTTTTCGCGGCAGCGGCGGAGGTACGCCTCGTCCTTCTCGTGAATATCGGCCTTGGTATGGGTAGCCTCCTCCCGCAGGCGCATCATCTGCTCCGTGGCCTCGACGGGCATGTCCAGATACAGCACGCGGGTAGGCTCCGGCAGCCCCAGCAGATGGTACTCGAAGTCGAACAGCCAGTCCAGGAAGGCGTCCCGCTTCTCCGGCGGCAGCTTGCTGGTCTGGTGGACGGCGTTGCTGGTGGTATAGCGATCCGCGATCAGCAGCCCGCCGGCTTCGTAGAACCCGCCCCAGTCCTGCTTATAGGAGGCGTAGCGGTCCACGGAGTAAAACGTGGACGCGGCGTAGGCGTTGACATCGTCGGGGGCGCTGCCGAAAGCGCCGCCCAGATACAGCCGGATCAGCGCGGAGGACTCCTCCTGATAGCGGGGAAATTCCAGCTTGCGGAACGCGATGCCCCGTTTTTCCAGCTCCTGACATAGCAGCGCCGACTGGGTGGCCTTGCCGGAGCCGTCCGTCCCCTCAAATACGATGAGTTTCCCCATACCGCTCTCCTCCTCTGGGCACAGCCGCCCATAATACGGGGTATTGTACCACAGTTTTCCCCGTTTGTCCATATCGTAGACAGAAAGGGCCGTCCCCGCCCTTTTCGCCGGAATTTCGGCGGCCCGCCCATTTACACGCGGCCCCGCCCTGTGCTATGATACCATCGGACAGAAAATTTTACAGACCTATCCCGAAAAAGGAGACGCATATGCAGATTTTCGACATGGACGGCACCCTCATCGACTCCAACGGCATCTGGAAGGATGTGGACACCGCGTTCCTGGCCAAGCGGGGCCTGCCCTACACCAAAGAATACTACGAGGGCGTAGCCCACACCATCTTCCCGCTGGCCGCCAGGTTCACCAAGGAGTTCTGCCATCTTCCGGAGTCGGAGGAGGCCATCATGGCGGAGTGGATGGACATGGCCGGCGATCTGTACGGCACGTCTGTACCGGTAAAGCCCGGCGTGCGGGAATATCTGGAAAAGCTGCGCTCCGCCGGAGAACGCATGATCGTGGTCACCAGCGCCGTGCCGGTACACTGCCGCACCGCACTGGACCACCTGGGCCTGACGCCGTATTTTGAACGCATCATCTTTGCCCAGGAGCTGCACCGTGAGAAAAAAGATCCCCAGCTGTGGCGCCTGGCGGCAGAGATGATGCGCGTAAAGCCGGAGGACTGCACGCTGTACGACGACTCGGTGGAGGCATGCCGCGGGGCCCGCGCTGCCGGCATGCGCACCGTGGGCGTGTTCGACCCCTTCTTTGCCGGTACGGAGCCGGAAATGCGGGCCGTGTGCGACCGGTACATCCGGTCCTTTGATGAGCTGCTGTAAAAAAGAGAGAGACGGGACGCGATGTGTCCCGTCTCTCTCTTTTTCAGAAGCTGCCGATGGGAATGGAGCCATCGTCCTTCCCCTTCTCGATGCCGTCGATGCGGACGTAATAGCCCTTGCCGCCGCCCATGTCCACATGGACGCGGTCGCCCACCTTCGCGCCCATGACGGCGCGGCCCACCGGCGATTCTTTGCTGATAAGGCCCTTCAGGGCGTCCTGCCGCAGGGTGGTGACCAGCTGGATCTTCCGGCTCCTTCCCAGGTTCTCCATAAAAATCTCCACCGTGTCGTACAGCCCCGCCGTGTCGGCAGAGGAGCGGTCCTCAATGACGTGGGCAGTCCTGATCATCCGCTGGAGATAGCGGATGCGGGCGTCGTTGCGGTTTTTGTCCTGTTTGGCGCATTTGTACTCGAAATTCTCGCTGAGGTCGCCGAAGGCCCTCGCCGTCTGCACGTCCTCGATCAGCTTGGGACGCAGCACCTGCACACGGTAGTCGATCTCCTCCTGCATCTTCTGTATGTCGCTGCGGGTCAGTTCATCATTCATGGTCATGTTCCTCCAATATCTCCGCCAGACGTGCCAGCGCCCGGGGCAGTTTTTCCAGTTCCACGCCGGAGTAGTTCACCACCAGCACATGGGGCGGCGCGGCGTCGTGATCGCTGTAATACTCCGACAGCATAGCCAGACGCAGCCCTCGCTGCTCCGCCATGCGGCGCAGTGCCGTGTCGGACAGGGACGTATCCAGCGTCATCAGGAAGTGCAGTCCCGCGTCCTCCTCGGTGATACGGGCCCTCGGGGCCAACGGGCCGCCGCGGATACAGGCGATCACTGCATCCCGCTTCTGGTGATAGCGCTTGCGCATGCGGTTCAGGTGCTTTTCGTAGTACCCCTCCGCCATAAAGCGAGCCAGCGTGTACTGCTCGAAACCGGAGACGGTGCTGGAATAGAACCCCAGCTTCTCCCGAAAGGCAGGGAGCAGCCGCTGCGGCAGCACCATATAGCTGATGCGGATGGACGGCGCGATGGTCTTGGAAAATGTGTTCAGATAGACAACGCGCCCACCCTCGTCCACGGAGAACAATGTGGGGATGGGGCGGCCTACAAAGCGGAACTCGCTGTCGTAGTCGTCCTCCAGAATGTATCGGTCCGTCCCCTGCTCCGCCCAGTGCAGCAGCTCCTGACGGCGGGCGATGGGCATGACAATACCCGTGGGATAGTGGTGGCTGGGCGAGATGTGTACCACATCAGCGTGGGCGCGTTCCAATGCCGTCACCGACAGCCCCGCGCTGTCCAGCGGGATGGACACCACCTCCGCCTGATTGCTGCGGTAGATGCGGATGATCTTGCTGTACCCTGGGTCCTCGGCGGCGTAGCGCTTCCCGCGGCCCAGCAGCTGCACCAGCATGCTGTACAGCTGCTCCGTACCGGCGCCGATGATGATCTGCTCCGCGTCCACCGCCATACCCCGAAACTGCCGGAGATAGGCGGCGATGGCGGTGCGCAGCTCCGGTGCGCCCTGGGGCGGCATGGCGTGGAGCAGGCCGGTGCCCTCCTCTAAGATGGTCTGGCGCATCAGCCGCGCCCAGACGGTAAAGGGAAAGTCCTCCGCCGCGATGGAGTTGGTCACCAGGTCCATCTCCCAGCTCTGCGGCGCAGGCGCTGCGGCGGGTGATGCAGCACGTTGGGCCGCCAGCGGACGCTGGACAGGGCTGACGTAGTACCCCCGCTTCTCCATGCCGTAGATGTACCCCTCGGCCATCAGCTGCTCATAGGCATTTTTCACCGTGATGACACTGACCTCCAGATGGGCCGCCAGCGCCCGCTTGGACGGCAGCTTCTCCCCCGCCGCCAGCCGCCCGGTGAGAATATCATCCTTGATGCGGCGGTACAGCTGCTCGTACAGACTGACGCCGCCGGTCTTTGTCAGTGGATAGGTCAGCATATCATCCTCCATCTGGTATTAACAAGAAAAATCAAAATGGATATTTTAATAATACCAGTTCTCACTATAATACAGCTATACCGCGATTGCAAGGACTTTTTGGTCCTGCGCGGAACAAATTTTGTGAGGTGCAAGACCATGTCCGACAAGAAAATCAGAACGATGGTAATGGCCGCCGTGCTGGCGGCACTGACCTGCGTGGCCACGATGGTGGTGCAGATCCCCTCCCCCATGAACGGCTTCGTGAATCTGGGTGACTGCTTCGTGCTGCTGAGCGGGTGGCTGCTGGGTCCCTGGTGGGGCGGTGCGGCCGGCGGTATCGGCTCCATGCTGGCGGACCTGCTGCTGGGTTACGGCCACTACGCCCCCGGCACCCTGATCATCAAGGGTCTGATGGCGCTGGTGGGCGCCCTGATCTTCAAGGCCCTCGGCAAGAGCTCCGTGGGTGCTCTGGTCAGTGGTCTCGTCAGTGAGATCATCATGGTGGCCGGCTACTTCGGCTACGCCGCACTGCTGCTGGGTAAGGGCATCGGCGCTGCGGCCAGCGTCCCCGGCAATCTGGTGCAGGGCGCCGTGGGTCTCATCGCCGGTTTCCTGCTGCTGCAGGTGGCCCGCCGTACCCATCTTGAAGAAAAGGTCAGCGTGTGATATACTGTATGGCGAGCCGGTTTTTCGGCTCGCCATATCTCTTTTAATTTGTATATGAACGGGGTGTTTTTTATGGCAGGTATTGTGCATGAGCTGGAGCAGAAGGGTCTGCATGAACAGGTGCGGCAGGAGGCGGCCAATGCGGCAGCCCAGCTGGCCGAGGCGGCCCGGCTCCATAAGGGCCAGATCGTGGTGGTAGGATGCAGCACCAGCGAGGTGGTGGGCAAAAAGGTGGGCAGCTGGTCCACACCGGAGGTCGCCGCCGCCATCTTCGAGGGGCTGAACAGCGTGTTCGGGCCCATGGGCGTCTATATCGCCGCCCAGTGCTGTGAGCATCTGAACCGCGCCATCATCGTGGAGCACGAGGCCGTGCCCAACGCCGAAATTGTCAACGTGGTGCCCCAGCCCAAGGCGGGCAGCTCCTTCGCCACCGCCGCGTACCAGGCGTTCCGGCACCCCGTGGCGCTGGAGGAGATCAGGGCCGACGCCGGTCTGGACATCGGCGGCACACTGATCGGCATGCACCTGAAAAAGGTGGCGGTGCCGGTGCGTCTGCCCCAGGACCACATCGGCGATGCCATCCTGCTGGCTGCGCGGGTGCGGCCCAAGTTCATCGGCGGTGACCGCGCCGTGTACGACGAGTCCCTGAAGGACGGCTATCCCGAGTTCTGAGCACCGCCGCGCGGCAGAAGCCGTCCGGTGCAGGCATAAGCAGGAAAAACGCGTTCCTCCACGGGGACAATCGTGAACCAAAAAGGCTCTGACCGCTTGGTCAGAGCCTTTTTCGCTTATGTCACAGGGAACATGAATTTCAGCGCCAGAAATACCACCAGTGATACCGCCGCTGCGATCAGCAGGACGCGCACCCGCTTGTGGTCCTTCTCCGCCATTTCCTTGTCCTCGTGCTCGTTTTTGTAGCGGACGTAGGACCATGCCGCGCACAACAGGCACAGCAGCGGCACGAAGTACAGTCCGATCAAAGCCACGAAGCCCATGAAATCCCTCCTCCCGTTTGGGACAGTATACCGAAAAACCGCCCTTGCGTCAAGGCGGTAAATGCTATCCCGCAGACAGTAAATATCTATCTCTACGTCAGGCGTTCCGGCAGGCTGTTTGCACTCCGCCGTTTTCGGAAAAATGGAACGGTTGACGCCCGCTCCGATATAAGCAAAGACCTCCGCCTGTACGGCGGAGGTCTTTGCTGGGTATCAGGAAAAAGAGTTACTTCGCGGCCTTAGCAGCCTTGATGGACTCGATCAGTTCGGGAACGACCTTGAACAGATCGCCGACGATACCGTAGTCAGCCACCTCGAAGATGGGAGCGGTGTCGTTCTTGTT
>UQZR01000029.1 GCA_900545585.1 uncultured Eubacteriales bacterium | reverse complement strand
GGTAAGCTCCGCAGGACGCACGATACATGGTCTTTAGACTATGTATAGAAGTGCGCCCTTAGTTCCTAAGGGATTTTTGGCTTCCTGCGCTTCCCCTGCAAAAAATCAATCCTTTTCCCGGTCAGCCTTTCTCGCTGAACGCTTGGAAAGATACTTCGGGCAGTCAACCACAACCACCCGGAAGCTCTGTTTACATTGGTGCTGGCATTTCCGGCACAGTTCGTTGTAAGTGATACGGGTGCGGTCATTTAAGAAGAAAGACCATTCCAGCCGCCGCTTGTTGCTCATTCTCGCCATAACCGGCTCCTTTCTCCGTTTCTATCCGCTGTACGCAGATAGGCGGGTTTGGTGTAGCGTTTCGGTATCATTTTCAAGGTTTTTTCCCTCTGTATGCGCCTTTGGGAAAGGCGGCAGTATTGCAGATAGGAAATGATACTTTCCATTTATTTGTTGCTTTTCGGTACGGTCTCGGAGCCTTTTGCCATCCATTCAAAAAAAGCAATCTTGCTGACCTTGATAAGTCTGCCCCTGCGGAACGCTGGGAAGCCGGGGGTGTGTACCAGCTCATATGCGCTCACTCTTGAAATTCCCATAATCCGCTGGATGTCTGCCACATCCAGAACCAGCGGTAAATCGTCATAGCTGCTCAATCTTTTTTTATCGTTCATTCTGTTCCTCCCATAAATCAAATAAGTTAAAATGCTTCCTGCTGCCGTTCTCCCCAAAAGCCGTTATCCTAAAAGCTACATCTCTGTAACTGCCCCATTCCTGTGGCGTTTCCCGGCATTGGTGCGCTGGATGCGTCACTTCTCCTGCCGGTCATATCCCTTTTGGACGGTCATTCACTTGTCAAGGTACTGTTTAGTACGAAATTACCAACTGCAATCATCATAGCGAACTAACCTTGACAAAACAATACTTCTGCGATACCATGAGTGTAACGGATATGATTGAATTATATAATTACCATAAGCAAAGGCAGGGGATAAGAATGGAAAACCAGTTTGTGCGGCATGAACCGTGTTTTGAGAGGATTTTGTTTGTCCTGACGCTGGACAAAAAGAAAATGAAAGAACGGATTTTGATTGGGGAAGAACAGCAGATTCGCTTCCGGCTGGACGGGAGCAAAAGTGCAGAGGTGCTTTGTGATATGACACGCCCGCTGGGAACTTTTCTGATAAATTTTGAGCAGGACACGGACAGGGAATGGAACTTATATGGGCTTTCTCCGCTGCGTCAAGCCCTCCATTCCAACCGATGGAAACAGCCGGAGCTGGAACAGGCGGCAAGCGAATTTCTCTGGAAGAAATATCTTAGCAATGAACCTCTGAAAATGTATGTGGCGTTCCGTATCTGGAACAGTTATCTGCTTGCCAGAGAACCCCGTGACCGTAACGCTGCCTGTGACCGCTTCATGGATAAAATGAGCAGCCTGACCGGGGTATTCCATGATGGAGCCATGAGCTTTGATAAGGAGACAGGAAAACCGAAACGCTTTCAGGCTGGCAGCCTTTATTTCAAAGGCGCACCGTCCGAAGATACCCGGCTTGACCTCTGGTTCCCGGAAAACCGGCGCACAGAAGAATGTGTGTCTGCCTATGCGTCCCTCTATCCGCTTATAACCTATTACCTGAACCGACTGAATGATTGGGGGCTATGCTTCCGGCAGTGTAAAGTCTGCGGAAAATATTTTCTGGCAAAGAGCCAGCGGTATGAGCTGTGCAGCGACAAATGCCGCAAGGCGCAGGCACTTCAAAACAAGCGGGAGTTTGACGAACGAGCCAGAGAAAATAACTATGATTTACTTTATAAAAATGAGTGCCAGAACTGGCGCAACAAAATCAACCGGGCAAAGAATACCAACGGCTTTCCAGCTGACCGTCTGGAAAAAATACAAGCTACCTTTGCTGACTTCAAGAAAGAAGCATTGCAGAGAAAAAAGGCTGTAAAAACAGGAACAGCCAGCCCGAAAGAATTTACGGACTGGCTGTATCAGCAGAGTAATGTAATTGTGGAGCTGACAGATTATTAAAAAATGTTTGTCAGCTTTATGGCAGTGCAAATTTATATCCGATACCGGTAACGCTTTTGATATAATCAGGATCGCCCGGTTCTGTCTTTAACTTTTTCCGCAGATTGCATACATGGTTATTGATGGCTTTCCGGGAATAGTAGGTGTAATCTTCGTTCCAAACCAAATCCATGATAACCTCATAGGTAAATACCCGGTTCGGGTTCATAATGAGCAGAAGCAGGATGTCGAACTCTTTTATAGTCAGGGCGATTTCCTGCTCATGAACAATCACACGCCTGTATTCCAGACAGATGTATAAATCGCCCTCTTGAAATTCCGTAAGCGGACTGTCTTGCTTCCAGTTGTGCTTTAAGTGAAAACACATAGTTTCAGTTCTTGTTTTCGTTGTCCTTTCAAGAAGATACTGTGCAAGCTCCTCCTGTTGCCTTTCATCAAGCAGAAGTATCAACTTTTCTCCAATCGCTCTGCCGGATTCAGATATATCAAATACAGCTAATTTCCCATATTTTCACCTCACAATTAACTCTTTATATCTGCTGTACGACGGCTTTTTTCTTTTGCTGTCGAGTGGCAGATGCTTCATACTATGTCAATTTCAAAAAGTTCTCTTTATCCTTTATTACTTTTCTGTTTTGTCTGATGTAAAAGCAAGATAACCAAAACAGAAATAGCTATACTGCATAGAATGTATGTCCAATTAAAATATGATAGATTGATTAAATTCTGTGCTGATTGATTTTTAATGAGGTTTGTGTATGGCGCGTTACTCTTAATCGCTTCCATAACTCCTAAAACATTTATCGGGCTTAAATTGTATAAGTACGCACCAAATAAATATATCGCTACCTTTTCAACAATGGACGGTATTAAAATAGCCAATGCAGAAAGCCATAATGGACATTGCTTGTGGGATTTCTGTAAATATACTGCCCCCAAAAGATATGGCAATATCGCAAGGCAACAGCCCAAAAGGACAATATTCTGATGAAGCCCAAAGAGGGCGAAGAATACACGGATAAAAAGATATGTTCCAAATATAATCAACCAATCAATGAGCAAGCCTTTTATTGGCGTGCGCTCTTTTATTGTTTCGTTTTGTAACTGCATTTCATTACCTCCCAAATGGACGATCCACTTTCGGGAACGTCAAGGTTACGGTTGTTCCACCGTAAGAATTGTTTTTTAGCTCCACCGTGATAGACAGGTCAGTTGCCATTTTCTGAACAAGGTATAATCCCATACCCGTAGAACGACTAAGGTAACTGCCCGTATCTCCAGTAAACCCCTTGTCGAAAACAAAGGGTAAGTCAGACAACGGTATGCTTGTGCCGTTGTCTTTAATAGATAAAGAAATCTGTTCACTATCCGCACTATCAGCAATGGAAAAGAGAAGCCGGGGAGCAGGATTGTTCCCCGCATATTTCACACTATTGCTGATTATCTGTCCTAAAATAAACATCAAACCTTTTTTGTCAGAAATCACTTGATAATCGTTTTCGGTATATTCAACAGAAAATCCGGCTTCTTCAAGAAGCGTTAAATTATCTTCAACTGCTTCACGACAAGTTTCAAGAATTGAAAGCGGCTCAAAAAAGTAATCCTTATGAGTAGCTCCAAGCCTTGAAAAGTATAGAATTTGTTCTATATCCTGTCGGGTATGGTCGCGTACATACAGCATACGGGTATGAACCAAAGGGGACATTTCATCTTTTCGATTGTCCAGTAGCAAGGTCATAAGGGATAGCGGTTTTTTGATTTCATGTACCCAATTTTCAATGTAGTGTTCATAATCTGTAACTGTAATTTTCTGTTCGTTGATATATTCCTGCTGCGTCCTCAAATGCTGCCCCAATTCACAGATATAAGGGCGTAATACTGCGGGAACAGCTTCACACAGTAAGTATTCGTTGGTATCGTCCGGCTCCAATAGAAAACGCCGAAAAATAACGTCTGCCCTGTTGCGTTTTCTGATTGATATAGCAAGAGGAATAGCAAGTGCGGCAAATGATACAAAAATTATCAATGCAACATAGTTGATAAAATAATCGGGATTAGCCAGCCAAGCAAGGAATATAAAGAACAAGTCCAAACAGGCAAGTGTAATAATCCATACACGATTAGAGGAAATATATGTTAAAAGTATTTTTAGCTTCTTCATAATCGCACCTGCTCTTTCAAGCGGTAGCCTTGCCCGCGTACTGTTTCTATCCGATCTTCAAGACCAAATTCACGGAGCGTTTTCCTCAATCGCGTAAAGGTTACTTGCAGCGCATTTTCGTCAATGTATTCTTCCGTTCCCCAAAGCACGTTGCACAGCTCATGTTTGGTAACAAGATTAGGGCTTTTCTTCAAAAGCGCAAGCAATATTTTTCCCTCATTGGGTGGCATGAGGGAAGAACTCTTTCCCACATAGATTGTAAAGGTGTTTGGGTCAAGTAAAAATCCGTTCCCGTCCAGTAAACCTTGCCGTATCTGTTCCTCTTTGCGTCGTAATAAATTTTTAATGCGGGCAAGCAGGCGCTCCATATTACACGGCTTTGTTAAGTAGTCGTCAGCTCCCAATCCTAATGCGTGAAGTTCGTCCTGCAATTTATCTCTTGCTGTCAATACCAACGCTGTTCCAATCTGCTTTGCTTTTAATTCTTTGCAGATTTCAAAGCCGGAATGAAATGGAAGATTTATGTCGAGCAAAACCAAATCGGGGGAATACTCTGCAATTTCCGATATTGCGTTTTCAAAATCAAATAACGCAACTGTTTCATACCCCGACTTTCTCAATAAATCCGTCAGTTCTTCCCGCATATAAACATCATCTTCAACTACCATAATTCGTGCCAATACGACCACCTCCTTTCACGTAAGCCTGTTATGAATTAGGCTTGTAATTTATTTTTCCGATTTCCCGTGTAGCTGTCCGCGCAACAGCCACACCGTAAACTGCCATAATAAGAA
Source organism: uncultured Eubacteriales bacterium (assembly GCA_900545585.1). Taxonomy (GTDB): domain Bacteria; phylum Bacillota; class Clostridia; order Oscillospirales; family Oscillospiraceae; genus Vescimonas. The sequence continues at coordinate 22,186 of UQZR01000029.1, read as the reverse complement.
CGACAGTAAATGCCATAATAATCAGCAACGGATAAGATTGCCCGATCTTTGTGCTGTCAGAGTATAAATGTTGCTGCATTGCATAAAGACCAACCGTACCGCTTATACAAGCCAACATTAGGGGGAGCAGGAAATACCATAAAACTTGTTTATAAATTGACCGCTTTATCTGTTCGCGTTGCGCACCCAAAATTGAGAGTGTCAAATATCTTAATTTTGTCGATTGCATTTGTGTTAAGAATTGCAAAGCAAGCAATGCACACGCAATAATCAATAGCATAAAGCCCATATATAAAGTCGTGTAACTCCCGGAGATAAGATAAAATAGCTGTCGCCCGAAATTATCAAGATAGCTTTCGTAATACAGACCGGACGGCTTCAGCAAATCACGTGCTTCCATAACGGACAACATCAGCCCATTTGCTTCTACAAGCTCATTCGGAATACAGAAATTCCAATATACGGAACACGTGTCCGGGTCTACATAGTTATGATATATCTCGTCGGAAACAATCAACGCGGTTACAATTTTAACATTTTCATCCGCAGTAAGCCCTTTCATTGGTACAGACGGAACAAGTGTAACTGACTTTTTGTCAATGGAAATCAACGCATTACCGCTTGTCTGTGCGTTCTCTGCAATCCTGTCTAACAGAGCAATGGTATCTTCCTGTGCTTTCCCTAAAAAGTCCGGGTTGAGGTAAAAAACAGCTTCGTCATTTTCAAGATTTATTTGCTTTTCTCCTGCGGCTTCCAACAAGCGATTATATGATGAAACTGGGAGCATATAAGGAGCAACACTCCCCGTATCAATAAATCCAAGCAGATTAAGGGCTGCGGGTTGATGTGAGCCTAATTCGTAACTGGCAGCTTCTTGTGTAGCAGGGTCTATTACACCCTCTGGCAAGTTTTGAACAATCTCTTTTCTTAATACAGACCAGTCAACAAAGGATTTCATTTCCCCGGAAGCAGGACGTTTCATGTTCCCTGTTTCCATACGGTTAAGATTAGCTACATAAACTCGCATTTGCTCGTCGGAAAGGTATTGTTCAATATTCTGTTCTTCGCCCATTACTGTAAAATCATAGACAGCAGAAGTTCTTGTTAATTCATTCCCATGCGACATAATAGTTGCAGAACCATTTGCAATAAACATAATGGTAAGCATCATCAGAATAGACGCAACACTAATTGAAATATATTTATAAACAACATTTTCGTGAAGCTGTCGCAAAGTAAATACATAAAGTCCATTTGTCGCTTTACGTTTGTTAGAAGCAGCTACTATACTTAAAAGCCGAGCAATGCCACGGATAAAAAGAATTGTTCCAACAATTCCAAGCAGGACAGCAACAAGCAGCATTACACCACCGCCAGCCATGAAGTGTTCTATGGCAACCCAGTATGCAACAAGTAAAACTGCCGTACCAATTACAAGGGATAGCAAACTTCCGTGTGTGCTGCCCGTGTGTTGTTTTTTTGCCATTTCTCCATAAAGCAGTTGGTGAACTTCTTTCTTAAACAATTTTCCACATAGTATAAACAACGCCACACATTGGATAATTAAAAATCCCAATATCGTAAAGAAAACTGCGCTTAACGAAAAACTTGATTGATGTGCAATAATACCGTGTCCGACTAAACGTGCCGTTGCAAGGCTGATAACTTCGGATAGAAAACCACCGCAGATAAGTCCACCCAAAAGAGCGACAAGTGAAGTGATAAGCCCCTCCGTCATAATTTGCGTAAATAATCGGGTCTTTGTCATACCAAACATCAAATATAACCCTAATTCCCGACTGCGACATTCGAGCTGATACTTATTTGCAAATACTACAAGGAAAAATACAAATAATAATGCACAAACATAGACAGTAGGCAAAAGGTTTGTAAGTAGCCGTTCCACGGCGTCGCTTTCAAGGCTACTTAAAAAGCGTATCACGTCCTGCGCTCCGAGAGAAAGCACAATGTAAAATGCCGCTACCGCCGTTACCATTGTCAGAAAGTAAATCAGATTTTCGTTGCGGCTACGTTTGGAATTTCTCCATGCAAGGTTAAAGAACATTTGCGCTCCCTCCTCCCATTTGCGCCATTACGTGTAATATGCGCGCATAAAATTCTTCCCGTGTTTCTGTCGGAACTTTGCGACGCAATTCATGGAAAATAACGCCGTCCTGTATGAACAAAATGCGGGAACAGAAACTTGCTGCGTTAGGGTCATGCGTAACCATTAAAATTGTACGTTCTTGTGATTGATTGACTTCCCGTAACTTTTCCATGAGCAGCCGCGCGGCTTTTGTATCTAATGCACCTGTCGGCTCGTCAGCCAAAATAATATCCGGGTCAGAAATCAAACTACGGGCTGCGGCTACACGCTGCTTTTGACCGCCGGACATCTGCGCCGGAAACTTTGAAAGAACATCAGTAATTCCAAGAAATCCGGCTATATCATTTAGGCGCTTTTCGGCTATGGAAATATCTATATTGTGAATGGATAAGGGCAACAGAATATTTTCTCTGCCTGTCAAATTATCAAGCAAAGCAAAGTCTTGAAACAGATAACCAATTCTATTTCCACGGTATTCCGCTAACTTAGCACCGTCAAAAGCACTTATATTCGCTCCGGAGAGCAAAATTTGTCCAGAGGTGGGTTTAATGACCGTAGCAATACAATTCAATAATGTTGTTTTCCCGGAACCGCTGGCTCCCATAATTCCCAAATACTCGCCATTGAGAACATCAAAGGTAATTCCGTTTAGTGCTTTTGTGGGAACACCTTCTTTGGAATATGCTTTGTGCAGGTCGCGTACTTCTAAAAGTTTTTTTGTATAATCCATACTTAACACCTCTTTTTTGTTCATGTTTTTTTACAATTAAAATTTTACTACACAAAGCACAAATACACCACTTACATTTGATGTAAGGTTCCTTTGCTTGAATTTCACCGCTATTCTTTATGCTGCTTTTCGTCTGTCACCAGACATTCAATCTTCTACAAAATATTCACCATATATCATAGTCGGTTGACCGACCAATAACAACACACTATTTCTTGACAACCTTATACTCATGTTCTACAAGAGTTCTAAATCTATTTGTTTAATCCATAAATGCAAAAAGGACAGCAGTATCAAATTGCTATCCTTGCATTTTATTATGGCTGATAATGTATAAGCGTGGGTTCGTCATATTTGGTGTGGTATCTTTAACTATGGGAAACTCCACGTTCCCATTTGCTCACGGCCTTATCAGTGACGTGGAGCATCTGGGCCAGCTGCTGCTGAGTCAGGTGCCGGCGTCTGCGATTTTCAGCGATAAAGGCGCCGAGAATTTGTTTGTCCAAAGTGATCACCTCGCCGCTATTGTAGCAAATGTGCCGGAAAACGCAACCGACCGGTGGTTTAGCTTGCCCATTTTTCGCATTTTCCGCAGAGTGGCTGGGAAAAACCGGCAAGGGTTGCGTGAAGGGAAAAATCGCGGTATAATACACTTAATACACTTTGCGCGGCGCGCAAAGACCGATATTGAGGTATGAAGGATGAAAACACAGGAAAAGCTGAACATGACTATGCTTTGCGATTTCTACGAGCTGACCATGGGCAACGGGTATTTCCAGACCGGCTACAAGGATCGCATCGTGTATTTCGACGTATTCTTCCGGAAGGTGCCGGACGGCGGCGGCTTCGCCATCACGGCGGGACTGGAGCAGCTCATCGACTACATCGAGAACCTGCACTTCTCGGAGGAGGACATCGCCTACCTGCGGGGCCGCGGCATCTTCTGCGAGGAATTTCTGGCCTATCTCCGTGACTTCCGTTTCACCGGCGATATCTATGCCATCCCCGAGGGCACGCCGGTATTTCCCAAGGAGCCGCTGGTGGTGGTGCGCGCACCGGCCATCGAAGCCCAGCTCATCGAGACCTTCACCCTGCTGACCATCAACCACCAGAGCCTCATCGCCACTAAGGCCAACCGCATCCAGCGGGCCGCCCGGGGCCGGACGGTGCTGGAATTCGGCTCCCGCCGCGCGCAGGGTGCGGACGCCGCCATCGTGGGCGCCCGCGCGGCCTATATCGGCGGCGTAGCCGGTACGGCCTGCACACTTTCGGACGAGGTGTACAGCGTGCCCGCCGGCGGTACTATGGCCCATGCCTGGGTCCAGATGTTCCCCAGCGAGCTGGAGGCGTTCAAGACCTACTGCCGCCTGTATCCCACCAACGCCACGCTGCTGGTGGACACCTACAACACGCTGCACTCCGGCATCCCCAACGCCATCCGTGCCTTTGACGAGGTGCTCAAGCCCCTGGGCATCACCCAGTGCGGCATCCGCTTGGACTCCGGCGACCTGGCCTACCTTACGCAGAAGGCCCGCAAAATGCTGGACGATGCCGGCTGGACGGACTGCAAGATCTCCGTGTCCAACTCGCTGGACGAGTACCTTATCCAGGACATGCTGCTGCAGGGCGCACAGATCGACATGTTCGGCGTGGGCGAGCGGCTCATCACCGCCAAGTCCGAGCCGGTGTTCGGCGGCGTCTATAAGCTGGTGGCCGTTGAGGAGCCGGACGGCACCATCGTGCCCAAGATCAAGGTCAGCGAGAACGTGGAGAAGATCACGGTGCCCCATTTCAAGAAGGTGTACCGCTTCTACGGCCGCGACAACGGCAAGGCTCTGGCCGACTACATGGCTCTCCACGATGAGACCGTGGACGATACCAGGGATCTGACCATCTTCGATCCGCTGGCCACATGGAAGAAAAAGCGCATCTACAATTTCGAGGCCCGCGAGCTGCTGGTGCCGGTGTTTCTGCACGGCAAGCGGGTATACGACAGCCCGTCGCTGCCGGAGATCCGCGAATACTGCCGTCAGCAGATAGACACCCTGTGGGACGAGGTGAAGCGTTTCGACTACCCCCACAAGTACTACGTGGACCTGTCCGATAAGCTCTGGGACATTCAGCAGCACCTGCTGCGCAGCTCCCAGGAATAAGGCAATTGCCCCGATAGAAAGAGAGAAGGAGGAACGCCTATGAAAAAACCGAGAGTCCAACAGAGGACAGAACGCCGCATATCTGCGGCGCTGCGGTTGGTGCTGGTGGCTGTGCTGCTGGTGGCCCAGATCGCGCTGGTGCTCCTCCTGAGCACTTTACTGAAGCAGCGGGCGGCGCTGGCCTACACCGCGCTGGAGCTGGTGGCATTCGTCTGCGCTGTGTATATCTGGACGAAGCCCGGGACCACCAGCTACAAGGTGGGATGGATATTCCTGATTCTATTCCTGCCGGTGGTGGGCCTGATGCTCTACTGGCTGTGGAACGGCGGGCGGCAGTCCAAGCGTCTGGACCTGAAAAAGCTGCCGCGGCCTCAGGAGTCCGCCTGCAAGCAGGAAGAGAGCCGCCTGAACATAGAAAAGCTGCGGCAGAGCATGCCCCAGTGGGCTCCGCTGGCGTCCTATCTGAACAATAAAGGCTTTTCCCTTTACAGGGCGACCGACGCAGTATATCTGCCCACCGGCAGGGACTTTCTGGAGGATATGCTGTCCGCCATGGAGAAGGCGGAGCGATTCATCTTTCTGGAGTACTTCATCATGGCCGAGGGCGAGATGTGGGACCGTCTGACCAACGTGCTGCGCCGCAAGAGCGGGCAGGGCGTGGAGATCAAGCTGATCTTCGACGACTTCGGCAGCATGATGCGCATGCCGGCGGAGCGGGTGGATGCCCTGCGCCGTGCCGGTGTGGAGGTCATCGTCTTTAATCCGGTACACCACTACGTGAACCGGCTGTACTTCAACTACCGCGACCACCGGAAAATCACCTGCATCGATGGCGATGTGGCCTACACCGGCGGCGCCAACCTGGCCGATGAGTACGCCGACATCATCCGCCGCTTCGGCTACTGGAAGGACTGCGGCCTGCGGCTGGAGGGCGAGGGCGCCTGGGGCCTGACCCGTGAGTTCATCTACATGTGGGAGCGCCTGGGCGGCGAGATGCACAACGAGCACGACTACTACCGTCCTGTTCACAGCGCCGTCTCCGACGGCTTCTGCCAGACCATCGTGGATGGGCCGGACAACAACCCTGACGCCACGGCGGAGGATGTGTTCCTCCAGCTGATCGCGCGGGCCCGCCAGACGGTGTATATCACCACGCCTTACCTGGCCATCGACGAGCCCATGATCAAGGCGCTGTGCGTAGCGGGGGACAGCGGCGTGGATGTGCGGCTGATGATGCCGGGCGTCCCCGACCACTGGTTCGCCTATCAGGTGGCCCAGAGCTATTTCCCGGAGTTGACGGGCCACCATGTGAAGATATATACCTTCACGCCGGGCCTCATCCACGGCAAGACGGTGATGGTGGACCGCGAGGCGGCCTTCGTGGGCTCGGTAAACATGGACTTCCGCAGCTTCCAGCTGCACTTTGAGTGCGGCGAGCTGCTGTACCGCATGCCCGCCATTGAGTCGCTGCTGGAGGATATGGACAACATCATCCAGAACAGCCAGCCGGTGACGCCGGCGCGCATGGCGGCACGGCCATGGTATCTGCGAGTCGTGGGCGTGGTGCTGCGGCTGTTCGCCATGTGGATGTAAAGGAGGAGCGCAAGTGGCCTGTTATATTTTCGGTGCAGGAGGCTTTTACGGTCTGCCGCAGCGTCCCGCGGCGGGGGACACCGTCATTGCCGCCGACGGCGGCTGGCGCATCTGCCGCAGGGAGAACATCACGCCGGACCTGCTGCTGGGGGATTTCGACTCCCTGCACACCGTGCCGGACTTCGCCCGCATCCGCCGCGTGCCGGTGGAGAAGGACGATACCGACATGATGCTGGCCATCAAGGAGGGGCTGGGCCGCGGTGAGACAGAATTTCACCTCTACGGCGGCATGGGCGGCCGCACCGACCATACCATCGCCAACCTTCAGGGGCTGCTGTATCTGGCGGACCACGGCGCACGGGGCTGGCTGTACGGCGACAGGGAGCGGTTCACCGCCATCCGGGACGGCAGCATCACCCTGCCCGCCCGGGAAAGGGGTATCGTGTCCGTGTTCTGCATGGGCGCGGACGCTCAGGGCGTCACCATCGAGGGCGGCCAGTACACGGTGCATGATGCGGTGCTGACGTCGTCGTTTCCTCTGGGTGTCAGCAATCATTATGTGGGCAACCCTGTCCGCGTCACCGTGACGCGGGGCAGTTTGCTGATAGCATTGATCGAAAAGGAGTAAACAAGCATGAAAAAGAACGGACTGAATAAGCTGCTGGCCCTGCTGCTGGCGCTGGTGATGGTACTGTCTCTGGCCGCCTGCGGCAATAAGGCACAGGACAACGGCGCCGCCGATAAGGACGCGGGCGCTGTCACCGATACCGACAACAACACCGGCGACAACGGCGATGCCGCTGCCCCGCAGGACAGCGTGGTGGCTGACGGCGACGTGATCGGCGAGGGCAAGACCGCCTTCACCGTGGAGGTCGCCCAGCTGGACGGCACGTCTATCACCTTCACCGTCAACACCGACAAGGAGACGGTGGGCGAGGCTCTGCTGGAGCTGGGTGTCGTGGCCGGTGACACCACTGAGTACGGCCTGTACGTCACCACCGTCAACGGCGTGACGCTGGACTACAACACCGACGGCGCGTACTGGGCGTTCTACATCAACGGAGAGTATGCCTCCACCGGTGTGGATGCCACCAACATCGAAGCCGGCGCCGCCTACGCCCTGAAGGCGGAAAAGGCCGCCTGAGACAGCGGATATACAAAAAAGGACAGGCATGGCCACTGGTCATGCCTGTCTCTTTTTGTATGGTTTTTCAGCGGAGCAGCGCCGCTTCGGCCTCGCCCATGAGGTACAGGGAGCCGCAGCACAGCACCGCGCCGCCGTTGGCAGCCTTCGCCAGGGCCAGCGCAGCGCCCTCCGCCACGGTATCGCAGGGGGTAACAGGCCTGCCCAACGTCTGGAGATATGCCGCCAGCTCCTGGGCCGGCAGGGCCCGGGGACTGTCCGGCGTCACGGTGATGAACTGCGCCGCATAGGGAAGCAGCGGGGCGTACATCCGGTGATAGTCCTTATCCCGCAGCACGCCGGTGAGCACCGTCAAGGGCCGGTCCGGCAGGTAGTCCTGAATATTCTCCACCAGCGCCGCCATGCACTGGGGGTTGTGGCCGCCGTCCATCACCACCAGCGGCTCGCGGCGTACCACCTCAAAGCGGACGGGCCAGCGCACCTGCGCCAGACCCTGCCGCACGGCGTCCTCACCGATGGCCCAGCCCCGGCGGCGCAGTACCTCCACCGTAGTGAGAGCCGCAGCGGCGTTGCGCAGCTGCATCCGTCCCAGCAGGGGCAGGTGCAGGCCGGACAGAGAACCGAAGCTGAACTCCTGTCCCTCCAGCGAGTGGCCGACAGGAACCAAGGCGTCCATGTCCACAGAGTGCAGCGTCACACCGCACCGGCGGCAGCGATCCGCCACCACCTCCCGCACCGACGGCGCGCAGGGGTACAGCACCGCGTCGCAGCCGGCTTTGATGATGCCGGACTTGGTGGCGGCGATCTTTTCTACCGTGTCGCCCAGGTAGGCGGTGTGGTCCAGCCCAATATTGCACAGCACCGCCGCCTCCGGCGCGGGGATAACATTGGTGGCGTCGAGCTCGCCGCCCATGCCCACCTCGCATACCACGATGTCGCATTTCCGACTTGCGAACCAGGAGAAGGCGATGGCTGTCACCATCTCAAATTCCGTGGGGTGGTCGGCCATGCCGTCCGCCAGCGGCCGCACCTCCTCCGTCACGGCGCACAGCTCCGCATCGGAGATGGGCGCGCCGTCGATCTGCATCCGCTCGTTGAACCGGAAGATGTAGGGCGAGGTGTAGAGCCCCGTGCGATAGCCCGCTGCCCGCAGCACGGAAGCCAGTATGGCGCAGGTGGAGCCCTTGCCGTTGGTGCCGGTGACGTGGACGAACTTCATCGTCCGCTCCGGATGTCCCATCTGGGCCAGCAGCTCGTCGATGCGCCTCAGGCCCAGGCTGCTGCGCCGCCAGTCCACCGCATGGATGTAATCCAGGGCTTCATTGATGGTCATGCTCTGCGCCTCCCTTGACCTGGATACGCCGCTGCACAGCGTTGAGTGCGCCGCGGCGCAGCAGCAGCCACACGATCAGCGTGTCCACCGTGCCGGTGAGGGCGAATTGGATGCTGCGGGACACCAGCTTTGCCAGAAAAAATGCCTGCTTGGCATCGCCGCCGTACACCAGAGCCAGCGCCATGCTCTGCCACAGGACGGAGCCCACGATGGCCGCGGGGAAGAAGGCCAGCGCCGTGCGGAGCAGGGCTGGCCGGTCCGTCACATACCGCCGTACCGCACCGGCCAGCAGGCCGTACAGGATGGGGGGCACGCAGAAAATGGGATTGTAGCCGAAGGGGGAGAACAGGCAGCCGATGAGATCGGCGGCGAAGCCCACCACCGCCCCGGGAATGGGGCCGAACAGCAGGCCCGACAGCACGATAGGCACGGCCTCCAGAGAGATACGGGTGGTCTCGGCGGGGATGAGGGTCAGCACCCGTGCCAGCACCACGCTCAGCGCGGTCAGCAGGGCGCAGACGGTGAGAGCGTAGGTGTTGAACACGGGACGGGATACGGTGCGCGGCAATTCTTTTTCGGGCATAAAAAAACCTCCTTATCCTTGGGATGGGAGGGATCTCATAGACAAAATAGCAGAATTTGCACCGTGTGGAAGCTGGAATGGAATCGCGGAGCAAGCTCCTTCGTCCGGCGGCAGCCTCCCATCCGTCCGGCACTTAACGCACCATTCCTACACACAGGCTGAGAGCATTATACAGCACGCCGCAGGGAAAAACAAGAGGGAATTCAGACGTTCCCTGCGGAACGGTGATTGACGGGACAGGCGGGCATTGTGTATAATGGTCAGCAGAATATACTGGGGAGGATGCGACATGGAGATACGGTTTACAGACGGCAGCTATACGGACGGCGGGGAGCGGATCATGCTGGACCCCACGGTCTACCCCGACTGGCAGATCGGCGCGGCGGCAGAGAGGGCGCTGCCGCCGGTGGAGGAGTTCCGCCGCCGGATGGGCCTCCTGCCGGAGGAGCTTATTCCCTATGGCAAGACGCCCAAGCTGGATTTCCTGCGCATCATGGAGCGGCTGAAGGATCGTCCCAGCGGCAAATATATCGAGGTCACGGCCATCACCCCCACGCCGCTGGGAGAGGGCAAGTCCACCACGTCCCTGGGCCTCATCGAGGGGCTGGGACATCTGGGTAAGAACGTGGGAGGCTGCCTGCGCCAGCCCTCCGGCGGCCCTACCATGAACGTCAAGGGCACCGCTGCCGGCGGCGGCAACGCCCTGCTGATCCCCATGACTGAGTTTTCGCTGGGCCTGACCGGCGACATCAACGACATCATGAACGCCCACAATCTGGCCATGACAGCGCTGAACGCCCGCATGCAGCACGAGCGGAACTACGACGATGCCAAGCTGGCCCAGCGCGGCCTGCGCCGTCTGGACATCGATCCGGAGCGGGTGCAGTGGAGCTTTGTACTGGACTTCTGCTGCCAGGCGCTGCGGAGAATGCGTATCGGCCTGGGCGAGGGAAAGATGGACGGCTACCCCATGGACACCTGCGCCAACATTGCCGTTAGCTCCGAGCTGATGGCCATTCTGGCGGTGGCGCGGGATCTGCCGGATCTGCGCCGCCGCATCGGCGACATCGTGCTGGCCTACGACCGGCAGGGCCGCCCTGTCACCACCGAGGATCTGGAGGTGGCGGGTGCCATGACGGCCTGGATGCGCAATACGATAAATCCCACTCTGTGCTACACCGTGGAGCACCAACCGGTGCTGGTCCACGCGGGGCCCTTCGCCAACATCGCCATCGGCCAGTCCTCGGTGATCGGGGACCGGCTGGGCACAAAGCTGTTCGACTATCACGTCACCGAGTCCGGCTTCGCCGCCGACATCGGGTTCGAGAAGTTCTGGAACGTGAAGTGCCGTCTGTCCGGCCTGAAGCCGGACGTGTCGGTGCTGGTGGCCACCGTTCGCGCCCTGAAGATGCACGGCGGCGGGCCGGAGGTAACACCTGGCCGTCCGCTGCCGGACGCCTACACAAAAGAGGACCTGACCCTGCTGGAGCGGGGCTGTGCCAACCTGCTGCACCACGTGAACATCATCCGCAAGTCCGGCGTCACGCCGGTGGTGTGCCTGAACCGATTCTATACCGATACGGATCTGGAGCTGGCGCTGGTGCGCCGCATCTGCGAGGAGTACGGCGTGCGCTGCGCCGTGTCCGACCACTGGCGCTATGGCGGCGCGGGGGCAGAGGAGCTGGCGCGGGCTGTGCTGGAGGCGTGTGAGGAGCCGTCGGAGCTGAAGCTGCTGTACCCCGATGACATGCCTCTGCGCCAGCGGGTGGAGCGCATCGCCAGGGAGGTCTACGGCGCGGACGGCGTGGACTGGTCGCCGCTGGCGGCGGAGAAGGCCGCGCGGTTTGAGAGCGACCCCAAGTACGCGGATTTCTGTACCATGATGGTCAAGACACACCTCTCCCTGTCCCACGACCCCACGAAGAAGGGGGTGCCCACCGGCTGGCGTCTGCCGGTGCGGGATGTGCTGGAGTACAGCGGCGCACGGTTTCTGTGCCCCGTGGCCGGCGGCATCTCCATGATGCCCGGTACCGGCTCCGACCCCGCCTACCGCCGCATCGATGTGGATACGGCCACCGGCGCGGTGACGGGCCTGTTTTAAGAGAGGAGCGCTTTTATGGACGATACGATGCGGAGCTGCCGCGAATTTACAGCGGTGCTGTCCTCCGCAGCTCCCACACCCGGGGGCGGCGGGGCGGCGGCACTGACCGCCGCCGTGGGCACGGCACTGTGCGGCATGGTGGCCAACCTCACCACGGGGAAAAAAGCCTACTCTGCGGTAGAAGGTGATATACAGCAATTGCTGTCAACTACAAATGCTTTACAGGAAAAGCTGCTGGATCAGGTGGCTGCGGACGCGGAGGGCTTCCTGCCGCTGGCGTCGGTATATGCCCTGCCCAAGGACGCGCCTGACCGCGCGGCAAAGCTGGTGCAGGCATCGGAGACGGCCTGTGCCGTGCCGTTGCGGATCATGGAGCTGTGCGTGGATGCGCTGGCCGCTGCGGGGCGTCTGGCGGACATTGGCTCCCGTCTGGCGGTGTCCGATGCCGGGTGCGCCGCCGCCATTCTGGGCGGAGCATTGCGGGCGGCGTCCCTGAACGTGCTGGTGAATACCAAGGCCATGGGCGCGGCGGGCGCACCGCTGACGGAGCGGTGCCTTGCCCTGCTGGCCAGGGGCGAAGCGGCGTCTGACGCCGTATTCAAGCAGGTGAAGGACCGCCTGCTGTAAGGAGGAACGGCCTATGGCAAGACTATTGACGGGCAGAGAAGCGGCGTCGGCCCTGACCGAAGAACTGAAAGGGCGCACGGCATCGCTGGCGCGGCAGGGAGTGACGCCGAAGCTGGTGATCCTGCGCTGCGGCGAGAACGAAGCGGACGGCGCGTACCTGCGGGGCGCACTGAAACGCGGCGCACTGTGCGGCGTAGAGGTCGAGGTCCGTACCTTGCCGGATACGGCATCGCGGCAGCAGCTGCTGAACGCCATCGATGCCGTCAACGCGGACAGCACCGTCCACGGATGTTTGCTGCTGCGGCCCCTGTCGCCCCATCTGCGGGACGCGGAGCCGGAGATCTGTGACCGGCTGCTGCCGGAAAAGGATGTGGATGGCATGACCGGCACCTCCGCCGCCGGTGTGTATCTGGGCCGGCCTTTGGGCTTCGCCCCCTGCACGGCGGAGGCGGTGACGGTACTGCTGGAGCATTACGGCGTGGCCTGCGCCGAAAAGCGGGCGGTGGTCATCGGCCGCTCTCCTGTGGTGGGACGGCCTGCGGCCATGCTTCTGCTGGCGCGGAATGCCACGGTGACGGTGTGCCACACCGCTACGGCGGACCTGCCTGCCGTCACCCGCGGAGCGGACATCATCGTGTCGGCGGCCGGTGCGGCGGGGAGCCTGACGGCATCTCACGTCCGACCTGGCCAGACGGTGATCGATGTGTCCGTGAGCTGGGATGCGGCGCGGAACGCTATGGTGGGCGACGCGGAATTTGACGCCGTGTCCGCCGTGGTGGATGCCATCACGCCGGTACCCGGAGGCGTGGGCGCGGTGACATCCGCCGTGCTGATGCGCCATGTGGTATTGGCGGCGGAACGCGGAAGAGAGTAAAAGTAAGAGGATAGAAAGTATATGAATCTGTTTTTGACGTTGGCGTATCTGTTTTTCATCGGCTCCGTGCTGGGCTGGGTGTTGGAGCTGTTCTATCGGCGCTTCATCTCCGGCGCCAATCCGGAGCGGAAGTGGATCAATCCGGGCTTCTGCGTGGGCCCTTACGTGCCGCTGTACGGTTTCGGCCTGTGCATCCTGTTTGTGCTGGCCTATATCGGCGACGCCCATAAGGTCAACACCACGGGCGGCAAGCTGCTGATGTTTCTGGGCATGGCGGTGAGCATGACGGTCATCGAGTACATCGCCGGTATCGTGTCCCTGAAGTTCATGCACATCCGCCTGTGGGATTACAGCAGCCAGTGGGGAAACATCCAGGGCCTCATCTGCCCGCAGTTCTCCCTGATCTGGGCGGCGGCCAGCGCGGGATATTACTTTCTGGTACACCCCTACATTCTGAATGCGCTGCGGTGGCTGTCGGAGAATCTGGCGTTTTCTTTTGTCATCGGATACTTCTTCGGCGTGTTCACCATCGACGTGGTCTACTCCGCACACCTGGTCACCCGCATCCGTAAGTTCGCCCAGGAGAACGAGGTGGACATCAAGTTCGAGCGCCTGAAATCCCATATCCGCAGCCGTCAGGATGAGCTGCGGGAGAAAAACAACTTCCTGTTTGCTTTCCGCTCCAGCCACTCGCTGGCCGAGCACCTGCGTGAGGCGCAGGAGGCATGGGAGGAGCGGCGCAAGAGCAGCAAGAGGTGAGCGGCATCCCAGCCTCCGCCAGCTGGCGGCACGGGATATCCCGTAGTGGAATTAATATTTATACAGGAGGAATGTAAAGTGAACGACCTTTACAGAAAAAAACCGGAGGAATGTCACTATTCCTTCACCCAGCACAGAGCCTGCGAGTTCTTTCCGTGTCACAAGACCGACCATCCGGAGGACTTCAACTGTCTGTTCTGCTACTGTCCGCTGTATACGCTGGGCAGTCACTGCGGCGGCAACTTCGTCTATCTGGACAGCGGCGTGAAGGACTGCTCCAATTGCCTGGTACCCCACGGGCGGGGGAGTTACAGCTACGTGGTGAAGAAATTTCCCGAGCTGATGGAGCTGGCCAAGAAAAACCGTTGATACGGCAGGGATACAGAACTGCAAGCAGGCCCCGCGGCATGGCTGCGGGGCCTGTTTTTATGCGGGGGAAGGGACGTCATCTGGACATTCAGGCGGCGCATGCGGCCATTCGGCTGCGGTTTGCAGTGGGAAGGGAGGTCCTGCGATCAATTGGGATGCCGGGCTACTTTTCCGTGACCACCTGGGCGAAGCCCGTGGCGAAGAGCTGGGCGGCGCGGAGGGCCTCACTGAGGGAGTTGCCAGCAGTGCCGATCTCCACCAGCATGCTGCCGGTGGTCAGGTGCTGGTTGTAGTTGGAGTTGCGCAGCGTCATGGGACGCATCAGGGTAGGGGAGGTGTCCGTCAGCCTCTGCTGTACCGCCACGGCCAGCTTCACATTTTCCAGCCAGTGGTCGTTGTTGCTGCCCATGACAAAGCTGATCTGGGCGCAGCTGGGGTCCTCGCGGGTAATGACCTTGTACTGGTGCCCTGCCTTGTCCTCAATGGCGTCGCGGTGGACATCCAGCACGAAGGATAACGTGGGATATTTTTCCAGATAGCCGCGGATGGCATCCGCTGCCCGCTCGTAGGCCCCGTCGTAGGCGGGATCGTCGTACAGCACACGGTCATGAAGGACGGAGATGCCGTAGGAGGACAGGACGGCAGCGATCTCATCACCCACGCGGATCATATTCACCGAGTTGTCCGCCGTGCGGCAGGTGCCGGTGGGGGCGTACTCCTGCCCTTTGGGCATGGTGTAGGCCTCGCTGCCGTGGGTGTGGACGATCAGAACCTGGGGCGCGTCGTCGGAGAGTGAGGCGGCGAAGCTGCCGTCGAACCAGGCGGGGTCCAGCGCCTTGGTGGAGTTGTTTTTGATGAATACGTCACCTACCTGCACAAAGCCGGAGGGGGAGGTGGGGGCGATAGTCTGGGACGCGGCGCCGTTGTCGGCATCGTCCCGGGGCGCATCTGGCAGAGAAGGCTGCGGCGTCTCCTCCGGCTCCTTCCGGGACGTGTCGGGCTCCGGTACGGGGGTCGCGTCATCGGACGCAGGAAGGGAGGACACCTCTGCCCAGGCGGACAGCAGCAGCGGCGACTCCCGCAGGGCCAGCATGGCGGGCAGAGCCAGCGCGTCCACCGGAAACGTGTCGCCCAGCTCCCAGCGGAGCAGAGCCACCGGCAGGCGGGCGGAGTCGCGGACGGCGGCAATCGCGCTGCGCAGGCTGTCGGCACCGGCAGTGACGGCGGTGACCCACAGCGTGGCGGCGGCCAGAACAATGGCGGCAAGACGGGTAAAGCGGCTTTTTTTCACAGGTATCCCTCCTCTGCGGTATAGACAAGCCTATGCGGCAGCGGAGCGGGATATGATTTTTTCCTTGCAAAACGGGGCGAAAAGCGGTATAATGCAAAAAAGGCGAATATGGCTCATATAGTCCCGCAGCAACGGTGCGGGACGTTTCTACGGCGCCGCCGACGGCGCCACTATGGGTGTTCTGACAGTGTGCAGAACGCCTTTTTATTTTTCATGGGAGGTACGAGTCATGACACAGGTGCTGCGCGGAAACATCGTTCACGCCCCTAAGATGGGAGAGCTGTCCATTCTGGAGCACGGCTGCTTGGTGTTGGAGGACGGCGTGATACAGGCGGTCTGTTCCGATCTGCCCCGGGAGCTGGAGGGGGCAGAGCTGCGAGACTACGGCGACCGGCTGCTGATGCAGTCCTTCGTGGACATGCACCTCCACGCGCCGCAGTATCCCATGCTGGGCATGGGGATGGACTTACAGCTGCTGGACTGGCTGAATACCTACACATTCCCCACGGAGGCGCGGTTCGCCGATACGGATTATGCCCGCAGGGTGTACCGGCGGCTGGCCGGAGACCTCATCACCAGCGGCACCACGCGGGTGTGCATGTTCTCGTCCCTTCACACGGAGGCCACGTGGATCTTGATGGACGAGCTGGAGCGGGCAGGGGTCACCGGCTATGTAGGCAAGGTGAATATGGACCGCAACGGCCTGCCCGGGGTGCTGGAGGAAACCACGGAGGAGTCCATCCGCGAGACGGTGCGGTGGCTGGACGGGTGTCATTTTGAACACGTCAGGCCCATCATCACGCCGCGGTTCACGCCCAGCTGTACCGACGAGCTTATGGCGGCGCTGGGGAAGCTGGCCCGGGAGCGGGAGCTGTACGTCCAGTCCCACCTGTCGGAGAACACCCGCGAGATCGAGTGGGTGCGGGAGCTGCACCCCGACTGCAAGCAGTACTGGGAAACTTACGACAAGTACGGGTTGTGGAAGGATCACACGGTGATGGCCCACTGCGTCCACTCCGACCAGCGGGAACGGGCGGCCATCCGCGATGCCGGTGTGGTGGTGGTACACTGCGCAGATTCCAACGTGAACATCTGCTCCGGCCTGTGTCCCGTGCGGCAGATGGTCAACGAGGGACTGTGGGTCACGCTGGGCAGCGACATCGCCGGCGGCGCGCAGCTGCCTATGTACAAGGTCATCACCATGTCCATCCGCACCTCCAAGGCACGGCGGGTCACGGACGGCTGGCACCCCGATTTCCTGACAGTGCCGGAGGGATACTATCTGGGTACCACGGCGGGCCACCGGTACTTCGGCGCGGGGGACGGCTTTGCGGTGGGGGATAAGCTCCACGCGGTGGTCATCGATGACGGCGACTTCCCCGAGGCCAGCCACACGCTGTCGGTACGGGAGCGGTTCGAGCGGGCCATCTACATGACCCACCGGCACAACATCGTGTCCGTCTGGTCCGACGGGCGGGAGGTCGTGCGGAGGTAACAGCGCAGAAAAGGGGGCGGCGGAAGCCGTCTCTTTTTTTGAAGCGTTTTGTACGAAACAGGGAAAATGCGCAAAACGGCAGAGGCGGCGCGTTGACAGACGGCCATCGCGGGATTATAATAGAGAGGAAAGTTGGAATGCCGTCGGAAAATGTCCCTGATGCGGGGCGGAAACGGACGGACATACTGTGAAGCAAATTGGCTTTACAGAGACTGTGAAACGGTGAAAACTACGATATAAGGAGGCTGCACATGAAAAAGGTTCTGGAGATCGCCGCCGGTGCGGCGAAGAAGGCGGCCGGCACGGCGCTGGCGCTGGTGGGCAAGGGCTTTTCCCTGTGCCTGTCCGCTGTACGGCACGCGGCTGCGGCGGCGAGACATCTCACCGCCAAGGTGACGGGCAAGGCGGCGCACTGCGTGGGCGGTAAGATCAAGAAGGCGGCGGCACCGGCGCTGAAGGGCGTCATGATCGCGTCCGCCGCGGTGACGGTGTTGTCCTGCGTGGGCTGGCTGGTGGCCCGTCGGGACTGAGAAACCGCAAACGGTACAAGACGGGGAGGTGCGCTGCGCATCTCCCCGATATGTTATGAAAAAAGGAGTGTCCTGTATGGAAAGAAAGGAATTCAAAGCGGAGTCCAAGCGGCTGCTGGACCTGATGATCAACTCAATCTATACCCACAAGGAGATCTTCCTGCGGGAGATCATCTCCAACGCCTCTGACGCCATCGATAAGCTGAGCTATCTCAGTCTCACCGACGATAAGGTGGGCATCAGCCGCGACCAGTTCGCCATCACGCTGGCAGTAGACAAGGAGAAGCGGCTGCTGACCGTCAGCGACAACGGTATCGGCATGGACCAGAGCGAGCTGGAGAACAATCTGGGCGTCATCGCCTCTTCCGGCAGCCTGCGGTTCCGGCAGGAGATGGCGGGCGAGGCTGCCGCGGACACCGACATTATCGGCCAGTTCGGCGTGGGCTTCTACTCCGCGTTCATGGTGGCCGATGAGATCACCGTCATCACCAGAAAGTATGGTCAGGACCAGGCGTGGAGGTGGCAATCCACCGGCGTGGACGGCTACACCATCGAGCCCTGCGAGAAGGAGACGGTGGGCACAGACATCATCATGCACATCAAGGCCGACGGCGAGGAGAAGGAGGAGTACAGCCAGTACCTGCGGGAGCACACGCTGTACGCGCTGGTGAAGAAGTACTCGGACTACATCCGCTTCCCCATCCGCATGGAGATGCCCCATTCCGTTCGGAAGGAGGGCAGCTCCGACGAAAAACCGGAGTACGAGGAGAAGTACGAGTGGGAGACGCTGAACAGCATGGTGCCTCTGTGGCAGCGGAAGAAGGGCGATGTGACAAAGGAGGAGTACGACGAATTTTACCAGCAGCGGTTTGCCGACCCCCATCCGCCGCTGAGCGTTATCACCGTGTCCGCTGAGGGCGCTGTGACCTACAAGGCCATGCTGTTTATCCCCTCCGCGGCCAACGGGCGGTACTACACCGAGGACTATGAGAGCGGCCTGCAGCTGTACTCCGCCGGTGTGATGATCATGGACAAGTGCGCCGACCTGCTGCCGGACTGCTTCAACTTCGTCCGCGGCGTGGTGGATTCGCCGGATCTGAACCTCAACATCTCCCGCGAGCTTTTGCAGCACGACCGGCAGCTGAAGATCATCTGCGCCAATCTGGAGAAGAAGATCCGCGGGGAGCTGGAGCGGATGCTGCGGGACGAGCGGGAGAAGTATGAGCAGTTCTGGCAGAGCTTCGGCCGCCAGCTGAAGGTGTGCGCCATGGACAACTACGGCGCCAAGAAGGAGACGCTCCAGGATCTGATGCTGTTCTACTCCTCCACGGAGAAGAAGCTGGTGACGCTGGCGGAGTACGTGGGCCGCATGAAGGAGGATCAGAAGTTCATCTATTATGCCTCCGGTGATACGGTGGAAGCCATCGATCACATGCCGCAGACGGAGCTCTTAAAGGAGCACAGCATGGAGATCCTGTACTTCACGGACAAGGCGGACGAGTTTCTGGCCGATATCCTGCGGACGTATCAGGACAAGCCCTTCCGCTCCGCCATCGACGGGGATCTGGAGCTGGGCGATGCCCAGAAGCCCGATGAGACGGAGCACTACAAGGACGCCTTCGACTTCATCAAGGAGACGCTGGGCGGCCGCGTGGACACCGTGAAGGCATCCACCAAGCTCAAGACCCATCCGGTGTGCCTTACCAGCGGCGAGGGCGTCACCTTTGAGATGGAGAAGTACTTCACGGCGGTGCAGCCGGAGCTGGGCCTGAAGGCCAAGCGCATCCTGGAGATCAACGTGGACCATCCGGCGTTCCTGGCCTTCGAGGCGGCGCGGGCAACGGACCCCGAAAAGGCCAGGAAGTACGCGGAGATCCTCTACAACCAGGCCGTGCTCATCGCGGGCATGCCCATCGAGGATCCGTCATCCTACACCGACCTGCTGTGTTCCCTGTGGCAGTAAGGCAACAGAAAAAACCTCCCCTGACCGGCGGTCGGGGGAGGTTTTTTGTCAGGCGTATTTCTTCTTTTTCACCGTTATGGAGAGGAGCAGGGCGGCGCTGCACACGCAGGCTGCGCTCCACAGTGCCACACGGCTGCTGTCCGCTGTCCTGGGGGAGGACACGCCCACTGCGGTGTCCACCGCGGCGGTGCGGTCTGTGCCGGTAGAGGTATGGACTTGGTAGGTGATGCACACGGGGGACATGCTGGTGAACAGGACAAGGATGCCGTCCTTGGTCCTGGTTCCCTTCAGCGTCTCGATCTGGCCCGCGCGCTCACCGGAGGTGATCATGTGGGTGATGACAAAGGTGCAGCTGCGGTTCGTGCCCTGGGGATAGGGAAGGAGCACCTCCACGCCCTCGGCGGGGAAGTGCTCCGGCGCCACTGTGGTCGGGGTGCCGTCGTCACAGCGGACCTGAAGGGTCACATCTAACAGGACGCTGCCATCGTTTTGCTTCAGCGAAGTGTTGGAAGCCTGCGCCGCCTGCACCAGCGCCTGATAGATGGCATCCGCGGTGGGATACTGCTGGGCGACGGTCTCCGGCACGGAGGTCAGGCCGGTGGAGATGGATGTCTGCAGAGAGGAATTGTCGGGGGCGGTCAGTCTGGGCACGATGAGGGAGACCACGGCACATCGTTTCCGCTGGTGTCCACCTGATGGTCGCAGACAGAGCACCCATACCACGCGGACTTGAAGCCGCCGATGCAGTCGACGTAGGTGGGGGCGTGGAGCGTGCTGCCGGTTGTCACAGGGAGATGCGGCCACGGCGCTGACAGGCAGCAGGCAGATCAGCAGGGCAAGGAAAAACGCAGCCCATTTCTTCATGATGGAATCTCTCTTATGTGATTTGTGCCGTAAAACAAGCGCCCTCGGCTAAGTGCGCCGGAGTTCGCAAATCCATTATACCGCATCTGGTGCGTATTGGAAAGGCTTGTCTGGAAGATGCTGGAAAATGTAGGGGGTGTGTTTTGCAGTTAGAAATGCGTTAGAAGAGCAGAGGACGGCTACCTGATCTGGGCAAAAAGAAAACCTTGAAACCATTGTGGTTTCAAGGTTTTCTTTGGTGGAGATAAGCGGGATCGAACCGCTGACCTCTTGAATGCCATTCAAGCGCTCTCCCGGTTAGTGCGGTTACATACCCCCCTAAACCGGGCCAAAAGAGCGCTTCAATACGCGGGCAACCCCAAAACACACCCTGAATGTCTTTCATTATAGTCAAAGAAAGCCCGTATATCAAGGAAAATAATTTTTCTGCTTTGTGCCCCTCCACGGCATGATATAATTTTTGTGTCCATGTTGGAAAGGAGGTGCAGGCATGGAAAAAGAATATATTGCCGGAGAGTCCCAACGATACGAAATTGGCGGTCGAGTTTTTATCGTTGAGCCACGGTACAGGAAAGACGGTGAAAGCATGGCAGACATCTTGCTAAAGCTGATGTTTGCCGACTTGGACGAAGAGATGCGAGCAGCAAATAAAACTACAACGGACTAAAATTGAAAGTATCAATCTGGCAGTCAGCAAGAGGTTTTTATTCTAACAAAAGCTCCCGTTGCCTAAATCTTTATAGGCAGCGGGAGCTTAAAATTGAGAACAACGCCGCCCAACAGGACAACGGGCGGCGTTTTCATATATAACACCACGAAGGGAGGTCACTTCCACCCGGCCAGTCTGCGGACTGGCTTTTTTTCATGCCACAAAAAGGAGGTTTGCAAATGGCAGATGATAAGAAAAACATTCCCGAGGCAGCTCCGCTCGCCGAGGCGTCCGCTCCTGCGGTAGAAAGTGCCGTCGTGTCGGAGCAGCCCGCTCCCGAGCCTGCGCTGACCGACGCAGAGACGGTCATGCTGGAACACGAGGGGCAGGCAGCGCTCTTTGAAATGGGCGAGGCCGTTCCTGATCCCGCCGACGCTGTTACTCCCGCCGAGGTGGAGGAGCCTGCCGCTCCCGAAGTCCCCAAAGCTGAAAAGGAACAGGAACAGCCGCCCGATCCCGGCAAGGATGCCCCCGCCCCGGCACATTCCGGCAAGGTGGTGGACTTTGCCGCCGCCCGTGACGAGGCAGCCAAGGAGGAGAAAAAGGCGGTCAAGCAGAAGCCGCCCACGGAAAAGGACAAAGCCGCCAAACCCGGCAAAGGCCGCCCGCCCAAGGCTGACAAGGCTGCTCCCGATAAGGCAAAGCCGCCCAAACCTCGGGACAAAAAGTCCCAAAGCAAGCCTGCCCCGGAGAAACCTGCCGTGGATAAGGGCGGCGCTCCCGCTGGCACGGAGGTCACGCCGGAGCCGTCTGCGCCCCGTGATGCCACCCGCGCCGAAAAAGAGGAGATCGTCTATCTCAACCTGTCTGACCTGCACCCGTTCAAAAATCACCCCTTTGGTGTCCGGGATGATGCGGAAATGCAGGGGCTTGTGGAGTCGGTTAAGGCGGCGGGCGTCAATCAGCCCGCGCTGGTGCGTCCCCGTGAGGATGGCGGCTATGAGATCATCGCAGGCCACCG
>UQZR01000028.1 GCA_900545585.1 uncultured Eubacteriales bacterium | reverse complement strand
TTTGGTTCGGAATAGTGTAGTGCTGGCGGTCTATCTCTTGTTTTCGGTTGCTTGCTTCCTTACCGTACATGAGCATTGGCACACCGCTTACTCTGATCATCATTCCGAGTAATATAGATCTGCTTATCCTTCTTGGATATTTCAGCGCGTTCCACCTTCTTCTTCGGTCGTGTCAGAGCAACATAGCACACCTTGTGTTCAAGCAGATCTTCTGTATCAGGATCTGCCATTGCTTCGATTACATCATCAATCACAATCACAGAGTCAAACTCCTTACCCTTTGCCCGGTGAATGTTACTGACAGTAATGGCAGGCTTAGCGCCTGTTCCAGATTCAAACAACATAGGTTCCCTGGCATTTCTTAGCAGACCCTTCAGCAAATCTGCAACCTCATACCTGTTTCGTGCTTCCCCGTGTTGCGTTGAAACAAGTGCAGCCCACCGCATACGTGCAAGTTCATACGCTGCATCCGGGAACAAGGCAAGATGTTTTGCCACAAAAGCAGGCTCATCGATAGATTCGTTCTCATAGTCGCAGAAAATACGCGCAATCCAGTCACCCAATGTTGGAGATCCCAGACCGCGATGCAGGGCGTGCGGAACATCTGCATTTTGGAGCCAAGCAGAGATCTGCAATGCTTGTCCGTTCGTGCGGGTAAGAATACCCAAGGTCTCACCTTGACCAACATATCGCAATGCATCACTTCTTGAGAACTTGGTTAGTTTTACAGGCATCTTGGGGATGTGCGCCAGCAAATCGTTCGCTGCAGAAACCCTCTCTTGGGTGGAACCAGTAAGGATTGCCTTCCGATATGGGACAGTCAACTGACCAAAGGTATTACCTTGGCGGTGATTCTCTGTGAGAGCGTAATAATTGGCATCGGGGAAACTCTTGAAAATCTCTTGATAGAATTGTTCGGAGGACATAACTGCAGGATCATCCTCCGCCATATAATCATACAATGCCTGGCAGGAATCGCCCAAAATTGTGAAGCCACATGTTTCCGGCAAACCTTTGAGCATTGCAAGGACCAGCTCTGCACGGCTACCGACCAAATCCTGAACTTCATCGACTATGATGTGTTCATAATCTGCAAGCATATCTTTTTTCTGCTTAAAAATGTTTGTGGCTTTTTTAATGCGCTGATCATAGTCATATTCTTCCAGCAGAAAATGTCTGGGAAGGAGTTCCTTATGATTATCTTGCACCCATGCGAGCATATATGTGCAGAAAGAGTCAAAAGTACGAACATCGACATCCTGCCACTCGTAGCCAATACGACCGGCTTCAGCAGCATCGGCCAATCTGTTTCTTACAACCTCTACGGCGGAGCGTGAGAAACACAGCACCAGGATATTCCCGGCTTCGGCCTGTTCCTCGTTGATCATGTGGATAATTTTTTCAATCAGAGTCCACGTCTTGCCCGTACCGGGGCCGGCATTTACGATGCTGCGCTCCGCAGGTTCCGCTTCAATAATTTTGTTTTGTGTGGTTTCTGTAAAGGAACTGAAATCGATTTTCTTAACCTCTACCGGTTTAGGTACCGGCGGAGCGGGTGGCCTGACAACGAACGGATCGTTCGGATCAGGCTTTTTCACCACAGGAATAGTAGTACCTGTTTCGCTGGTATTCTTCTTTTCAGGGGTGTTTCCAGCAAACAGTTTCGCTGCGGCTCTGGCATCTCCATCTTCTGAGGTGCGTTTCTTTCGTGCAGCTTCTTCAAACTCAAAGATAGCCGGTTGAGCCCTCTTGTTTTCTTCATGTATGTCCAATTCGGCAGGATCAAAATCAGGACGGCAACTATGGAAGTGGCTACATTTCGTATTAAGGCACCTGCAGACAACCCGCTTCGTGTCCTGATCGTCTCTAATAGTTCCCCAAGGATAATCATTTTTTGCAGCGTATGCACAGTGAACCGATGCATAATCGTATTCTTGCTTCTGAATGCTCGTCAATGCGCATTGTTTTTTGAGAATCTCAAGTGAAAATGGATCATGTATTTTGGATCGGAAAGTAGAGTCTTCATAAAAACTCTTTTCCACAGGATACAAATTGCTCCGAAACGCTACAGTACTGACATTACTCTCCATGCTGCACCTGCTTTCCAGGTAGCTTATAATAGCACTTCAACTGTGTGTATTCCCACAGCCGCCGAAACTCTGCAGGCTGCATATTACTTCCGGCAACAACGGTGAACACCATATTCTGATCAACAGAAGCATTAAGTACAATCTGCTCCTGAAGAAAACGGTAAGCAGGGACAGGCAGTGTCTTATATCTTTCCGGAGAGGCCTCGATATCAGGACTACCTCCAAAAACAAAGCGGGCCTCCTTGCTGGAATCCACAATACCGAAATGACATGTATGTTCCCATCCCTGAAGGGGAGTGTCCGGCTTCAGAATTTCGTAGTATGCATTATCACTCAGCACGATACCGACAGATTGATTGGCAAAATAGCCTCCGGGAGTCATTGCCAGCATAGCAGCACCCTGACCAACATTCCACATAGTTTCTTCCGGGAAGAGCAGCTTGTCTCCGTACTTATCATCCATCTTCTCCAGCAGGGGACGCAGATTGCTGCTACCGCCCACCATGACGATCCGGTCAATATTGGCAAGTCCAACCCCCGACTGACGGATAGCTTCCTCCAGACAGTCCATCGCCATCGTGACCTCCGGGTCTACAATATCCGCAAACCAGTCATATTCCAATGTTTCACGGCAGGCACCATAAACTCCATAGTTATTGATGGAAATCGTGGCGGTATCATCATCGCCCAGCATGCGCTTTGCACGTTCAGCACGAACCCGCATCATATCTTGGGCACTGGACGGCATATCGGCAAACGCCATCTCGACACCTTTTTTACGGGCTATTTTTGCGTGAATTCGCGTGGCGATTTTATCATCAATATAGTCACCGGCAATATCCCTGCCGACTGTTGCTAATTCAGATACCTTACCATTGATATGCTGGAGAATAGACACATCCAGCGTGCCACCGCCCCAGTCAAAAATTGCAACGATAGAAGAACTTTTCAATTCATCATAATTTGCAATAAAGGCAGCTGTTGGTTCGCTGATAAAAGAACGGATATGGATGCCGGCCTTCTTTGCTGCTTCACGCAGTTTTGCACGCTTGGATGCACTGAATCCAACGGGAATCGCTACAGTTGCCTCTTCCATGTCAATTCCGGTGCGATTATGCACATTGGCTTTCAGATACTTAAAAACCTCGCTGGCCACGTCGACAGCAGTCCATTCGCGGCCTGCAATCGTTTTTACCTGCTCAGAATCCAGAATGGTCTTGACGGATGAGATATACTCACAGGATTCACTCAGTTCCATCTTTTTATCCCATGCATCCCGACCATTGAACACAGCGCCAGTGGTCTTATCAATCGCAACAATGGACGGGATTGGACGTCCTTCTTCATCGCCGTATTTAACGGCTTCCGGTTTTTGGTCCATCACCACATAACCAACAGTCGCACTGTTGGTTGTGCCAAAGTCAATGCCAAAATAATATTTCAATCCAGTTGCCACGGATTTTCACCTCACTTAAATTTCATGCCGCCTTTTTCCAGTATATCGAAGATGCTCTGAAGCTGAAGCCTCAGGTTCTCACCCAGATCGCAGCTAATAGGCACATCCAATGCATCCACAAAATCCCGATATTCGACCCGGATCTTGGATGCAAGTCTCTGGAGCGACTCATCAGCCTGTTTACTTCTGTCCCGGCTGAGAACCTCTGCCATTTTAACTCTTTCTGCTATTTCAGCATTTTTTTCGGCGATAACTGCATCTCTTTGCTCCACCGTCTGTCTCAACACAAAAATATCACCTTCAGCGGCAGACAGCTTTTTTCTTAACTCAGTAATAGTATCCTGCAGGTCTGCTATCTGCTGATTAGCTCCACGCAGCTTACTCTGCTCGCTTTCCAGAGTTTGGGTAAGTGCATCAATTTTGACTCTCTGCTGCGTGCTTTCGCTCTTGACAACGGCTGTAGCTTTCGCTGCCTTTCCCAGCAACTCGGTAAGATATGCTATCATATCGACAGAAGCCTCTTCCTTGGGCTGTGTAACGATCACTTTCGGTGCTTGAACTCTATCTTCCGGGGGATTATCTGCAACGGATACGATCTTCACTTTTTCTGCTGCAACTATTGTTGACGCAGGGATTAGCTGTTCTGCCTTTGTGTCTGTGCTGGCACTTTGGGAAGTATCATAATCAGCCAACCACTTGCGAATTTTCGCAATATTCTTTACAACAACCCCTTTTGCCGATCCGGCATTTTCAATGCCATCCATTATAGAGGAAACGAGCGTTACGAATTCTTTAATGAATACAGGTTTGGTTCCAATATCAGCAAGCGGACACAGTTCCACATCCGGATGTAGTTCTGCCAAAAAATATTTCTCAAACGTTTTCTCAGCTGTGCCAAGTCGTTTTTTATCTTTATTGACACATGCTCCCGGCAACCGTTTAATTATGGGTGCAAGTATATTTCTGGTGGCGTTGTTATTTAGCATCAGCGCAAGCAAATGTGCTACCAACCTGAAAGACACATTGCTGTCAATGCCATAGTATTTTCCGCTGAACATTGCTGCCAGAGTTGCATTTTGATCTTCCGTTTGAATCAAATAGGCATAGAAGGGTTCTGCACCGCAGAAGGCAAAACCTTCATATAAAAACTGTTCAGCACTGCCGGTCAACCCTGCATCCGCAACGAGACTAAGCCATGCGCTGCGAAAAGCCTCTTTTTCCTTAATTGTGGGTTCTTTCTTTTTCTTTTCTTTTTTTGCTTTCATTAATGAATCGAGGATTTCGATATACTTTTCCATAATAGGCCTCCGATTATTAAACTATATAAAATGATGTGTCCCCCAATATGGACTAAACCAGAAGTTGTTGTTCATTTACTGAAGATTATTGGCTGTTGCTCCATAGGCCGGATTGACTGTGCCAGGTATGCAATAATTCCGACTCATTTGTGATTGCGTCCCAAACAGGTCTTAAAAAAGCATCAATGCTGTGCATTACTTCTTCCAACACCAGTTCCGGCATCTTCAAACGTCGCAGATACTGTCGCCACCGAATCTGGATATCCTTGTTATGTGCCAAGGCAATCACCCTGTCAAAGCTATCCCGCTCGTATGCGGTACCCCGATTCTGTAGCGTTTCAAAGACGGCCTGCTGAAGGGCTCTTCCATCGAAATCAAACATAGAAGACAGATAATAAATATCGTAAATATCCTTCATGCGGCTGGTCAGTTCCAAACGCTGGAGTAGTGCATCAAATTTTTCCGCAATCGTGCTCTCCAGGGAGTAGGTCAGCACCTCCGGAACATCAAAGCCGTCCAACTGCACCGGAATCGCCCGCCTGTGCGAATTGGGGACAATAACATCACCGACACCGAAGTCTACATCAAAGGGAGTGCGGGTATTTTTGATTTGGCCCACCAGTTGGAAGCTGACACCGGTATATTTCCGCTGCGGTGATATCGTTTCAAACCCCCGGGAAGAAAAGGTTATGAAATCATTATCGCTGTCTGTAGCGATTATTTCATCCACCATTCGTTTGATGTCTTCTATTGTTCCAGGGAACTGACGCAACAGAAAATCAATATCCACAGTGGCCCGGCTCTCAAAATTAGTCAGAGTATAGATGAACAGACCACCCTTTAGCACCAGATTCTCGGCATACCGGGATGCTGCCAGTCGCCGCAGAAACTCCTCCTGGCAGAATAGCTGCAAGTGAAGCTGGAAGGGTTTCCCGGTTTCTTTTGCCTTGTTTTTCAGTCGCGCAATGACCGATGCGCCCATATCCATCAGAGCCACACTCCAATCCGATCCTTTACTTTTTTCAGAACTCTTCTCTTCTCTGCATATTCCAGCAGTTTGGGAACATTCTTTTTTGCATCCGCCACATATCCTTGGATTGCCTTGTTATAGGTCTCCCGATCCATTTTGTTTTCATAGAAAATGCATTCACAAATCAGCCGATCCCGGTCAAAAATTTGCATAGTGCAGTCTCCATAATCCGCCGTAGTTATGCCAAAGGAAAGAAACTCTTTCTTCATGTAATACGGTTGGACAAACGGATAATCCAGATTAAACCGTGACTTGGAAGTATCACGATCCACCGCAACATTCCATTCCAGTGGTGTCCGGTCAGAATATCTGTAATAAAACAGTGCTGTATACATGCACAGAACGCCATCCGGAAACAGCTGCGCTATCTGGGCAGCCTCCGACAGTCTTTGGGACGATTCACTGAGACGGTAATAACCGGATTTTACCCGTTCAATGACTTTTTCGTTGACCAGTTTTCGAATGGCATAGGTGTTATAGCCAAGTGCTTTCAGATCTGAGGTTCTGAACACCCCACCACTTGCTTCGGCCATATTTTGTATTCTCTCTCTGTGGGTCATACATTCACCAACTTTCCGCACAGATTAACTACAAGATGCAGTTAGCTAAATATAATTATACTCCCAATCTCAAGAATGTCAATCGTGTTTTTTCCGCTTCTGCCGCCATTGTGCGGAAAAAAGGTAAAAACCAGGATTCTCCATTGCTGAAGAATCCTGGTTTTTATGTGCTTTGCTGTGACTGGATTTTTCGCTTTCTTCGACTGTTTCGTTGATTCATCGCTTTTCTTGCCTTTTCACATTCCGGTTTCCCGCAGATAACAGATCGGTTGCTTCTTCGTACAAATGCCTCACCGCAGAAGGGACAGGACATAACAACACCTGCAGGCTTTTCTTTCTTATCCGCAGACGTGCCCTTATCCTCAGGAGCAACATCCTCGGACATTTTCCGTGCCAGCGTATACCAGCAAATGTCAAATACGGAATGCACATCCGCCGCGAATACCATTTTCCGGGTCTTGGGATTGACCTTCAGCCGTACCCGGAAATCCGGCATCATATCCACCATTTTTTGCTGCAGTTCTTCATAATAATCGAAAGGAACTCTTACAAAACCATCGTGATGCTGCCTGTCCTTTGTGACCTCCGCATCCAATTGCATCATTTTAAGCAGATCCCCGCCGGCGGAGGAATAGTCCACCTCTGGATTGTCTTCCGGATCGTGGCGGTACTGTTCAAAAAATGGTAACCCGTCAAAGTGCCTGCCGTCCTCATGCAAAGTGAGTGCCAGTTCATCATTGCCCAGACACATCTGTTCAACGGCAAAGTACATACGCATTGCCTGATAGAATCGTTCCAGATTCCACATAAAATCATCGATACTGAAAGTGGCATCCTTTTCAATAAAGTATGGTCGTGCCTGCCGCCTGACGGATACCGAGACCGGCGAAACCCTGTTCGAGACACCCGAAGACCTCGACTTCAAGGCGGTTAACGGTGATGTCAGTAAGTTTTAATTATAAGGAGGAAAGCGATATGGCTAAAAGCGCAACTGCGACCAATTGGGAAGTAATCACCCAGGACGATGAAGGGACAATTGTTAATATCGATTTTGATTGTCCCCATTGCGGATACTCTACCGGCGTTTTCATTTCTGTAGGCGCGAGTGGCGTTGGCTACCTGGATGGCAGCTGGGAAACCGATCAGACCTGTCCGGTCTGTGATGAAGATGTCATCGTCGAGTGCCACTGAATTTTGCAGGAGGATAGGCGGTGTTTGAAATAATCTGTACCGTCCTGTTCGTGGGGCTATTCATCAAGGTGTTGGGCCTTGTGTTCAAGGTGGCGTGGAGCCTTACAAAAGTGCTTGCAACGATTCTTTTTATAATGGCACTCCCCGCATTGATCGTGTGTTTCATTTTTGCGGGAGGACTCCTCTTGCTGATTTCGGTTGGCTTACTGGGACTGGCCTTCGCACTTTTAAGCACATAACGCATTTACAGGACAAGCCCCTCGCTACCGAAAAAGTAACGAGGGGCTGTTTTTGATTTCACTTGTACATACTATGTTTTCGCCTCTGCTGACTATCAGTCGTATAACGAATAGCGGTTGTTTAACGAATGGAAAGCACAATATGCGGTGGCCGGCGGATTGCAACACCCGGAAAATGCACATTATCATGGAGTCTGCAGTGGAAAATGCGTTGCAAAGTCAGGAAAATGCCATATTTTCAGCAAAATTGGCATAAAAAGCAGCTACCGTAACTGACACAGTTGTATCAATTACGGTAGCTGTTATGGTGCGGGCGGCGGGACTCGAACCCGCACACCACTAAGGTAACGGAACCTAAATCCGTCGAGTCTGCCAATTCCACCACGCCCGCAGGTATGAGCGGCAGAGCTACCTGTCGCTATTTTATTGCCCCCTGTTTTTACACGGCGAGGAACCGAGGCGGAGCATAACGCTTGACCCGCAGCTATAAAAACAGGACGAGCCTGCTTTTACCAAAGAATGAGCACGGCGAATGATGGATCGGAAAACCTACACTGAGGTGACATCACCTAAATCTCGCATGTCTACCAATTCCATCATGCCCGCAAACATATCCGCCATTATAGCACGTTTTCTGCGGCGGCGCAAGGGATGTCTGCCGGCCCTCGTCGACCTGCCCAGTACGGCGGAAGGGAAATTGTATAAGTTGCCGAAAAAGCCTGTGCGGACAGGGAATTTTCCTACAAATCCACAAAATAATGGTTGTCAGGTCCTGCAATATAAGCTATAATCGGTACATTGAGCTACTGTCCGCAGCCGTGTGGGCGGCGGACTTGAAGAAAATGAAGGGAGTACATCACCACTATGACTGCTAATGACATTCGCAATATTGCGCTGCTGGGCCACGGCGGGTCCGGCAAGACCTCGCTGGTCGAGCAGATGCTGTTTATGACCAAGGGCATCGACCGTCTGGGCAAGACCGCCGACGGCAACACCACCTGCGACTACGACGCCGAGGAGATCAAGCGCCAGATCTCCATCTCCCTGGCCTTTGCCCCCGTTATGTATAAGGGCAAGAAGATCAACGTCATGGACGCTCCCGGCAACTTCGATTTCTCCGGCGAGGCGGTGTGCGCCATCCGCGCCGCCGAGTGCGCCGTCATCGTGGGCAACGCCAAGGACGGCCTGTCCGTGGGTATGGAGCGCACTTGGAAGATGCTGGGCAAGAAGCCCCGCATGATGTTCATCAACCGCGTGGAGGAGGCCAACGCCGACTACGCATCCTGCATCGAGGCCGTCAAGGCCAAGTACGGCACCGCCATTGCCCCCATCGTGGCCACCAAGGCCGACGGCAACAAGGCCGTCACCGTCATCGTGGACCTGCTGCACAACAAAGCCTACGACGCCAAGGGCGAGTGCGCTATTCCCGCCGACATGGCCGACGAGGTGGAGGCCCTCCGCGCTGAGCTGATGGAGGCCGCCGCCGGTGCCGATGAGGAGCTGATGGAGAAGTTCTTCGAGACCATGGAGCTGTCCGCCGAGGACATGGCCAAGGGCCTGCAGATCGGCGTGCGCGAGGGCAGCGTGTGCCCCGTGCTGTGCGGCAGCGCCGTCACCGGTATGGGCGTGGAGATGCTGATGCAGACCATCGTGGACCTGGTGCCCGTGGCTACCGATATGCCCGCCGAGGCCGCTGAAGACGACGACGGCAACGCTATTGAGGTGGCCCACGATCCCAACGGCTCCGCCGCTGCCTTCGTGTTCAAGACCATCTCCGACCAGTATGGCAAGTTCTCCATGATCAAGGTCATCCGCGGCAAGGTCACCAGCGATATGTCCCTGTACAACATGACCACCGGCAACACCGAGAAGCTGGGCCGTCTGTACGTCATGAAGGGCAAGAAGACCGAGGAGACCAAGGAGATCTGCTGCGGCGACATCGGCGCCATCGGCAAGATGGACAAGGTCAAGACCGGCGACAGCCTGTGCGAGCCCAAGACCTATGTGAAGTTTGCGCCTCTGGCCTTTGCCCCCGCCTGCTACGAGCGGGCGATCTCCCCCAAGACCAAGCAGGAGATCGAGAAGCTGGGCACCGGCCTGAACAAGCTGAACGAGGAGGACCCTACCTTCTCCGTCACCAACAACGCCGAGACCCACCAGACCGTGATCTCCGGCGCCGGCGACATCCAGATCGACGTGCTGTGCAGCAAGCTGAAGTCCCGCTTCGGCGTGGATTCCGAGCTGGATACCCCGCGTGTTGCCTACCGTGAGAAGATCCGTAGCACCGTCCGCAAGCAGGGCCGCTATAAGAAGCAGACCGGCGGCAGCGGCCAGTTCGGCGATGTTCACATTATCTTCGAGCCCCAGAGCGAGCAGGAGGATATGATCTTTGAGGAGAACGTGTTCGGCGGCTCCGTGCCCAAGAACTACTTCCCCGCCGTGGAAAAGGGCCTGCGCGAGAGCTGCCTGCACGGCGTGCTGGCCGGCTATCCCGTGGTGTTCCTGAAGGCCACCCTGGTGGACGGCTCCTACCACCCCGTGGACTCCTCCGAGATCGCGTTCAAGCTGGCCGCCAACCTGGCGTTCAAGGCCGCTCTGCCCGAGGCCAAGCCCGTGCTGATGGAGCCTATCGGTGAGCTGAAGGTCACCGTGCCCGACAACTACGTGGGCGACGTGATGGGCGACCTGAACAAGCGCCGCGGCCGCGTGATGGGCATGAACCCCACCGGAGACGGCGAGACCGTACTGGAGGCCGAGGTGCCCATGGCCGAGATGATGAGCTACGCCATTGATCTGCGGTCCATGACCCAGTCCCGCGGTACGTTCACCTTCAACTTCGTCCGCTACGAGGACTGCCCCGCCGCAGCTCAGGAGAAGGCGATCGCCGCCGCCAAGGCGCTGGCCGAGGCCGAGTAAGGGATATACGACAAGCACTGAAAAGCGCCCGTCCGGAAGGACGGGCGCTTTTTTGCGCGCTTTTGGGTATAGATTATTGCAGGGGCGTCTCCAGCTTTTGCAGGGACTTTTTGAACTGCACCGAGAACAGGACGGCGGTGAACGTCACCGCCAGCACGTCAGCCACGGGCTCCGCCAGATAGACGGCTGTTGTGGGGTCCGGCAGGAAGCAGGGCAGGATGTAGATCAGGGGGATCAGCAGCACGAACTTCCGCAGCACCGCTACAATGATGGAGCAGACAGCGTTTCCGGTGGAGACCAGAGTCATCTGGCAGGCGA
This sequence comes from uncultured Eubacteriales bacterium, assembly GCA_900545585.1. Classification (GTDB taxonomy): domain Bacteria; phylum Bacillota; class Clostridia; order Oscillospirales; family Oscillospiraceae; genus Vescimonas. Next base: position 18,190 of record UQZR01000028.1, on the reverse strand, counting down.
TCTGGATGCCGAACAGGCCCAGCCCACCGCAGTAGATGCGCAGCGCCCTGGAGGTGAAGGCCAGCAGGGCCGCGTCGGTGGTGAACAGACCGGCGAACACCCGGGGGCACAGCATCACGAAGGCCCACAGCATCATAGAGTAGATGAGACAGGCGCGCAGCAGCAGGCGGAAGCTCTGCCGGACGCGGTCTGTGTTCCGGGCGCCGTAGTTGTAGCTGGTGATGGGCTGAGCGCCCTGAGACAGGCCGGTCAGGGGCAGCAGGGCGAACTGCATGACGCTGGTGAGGATGGTCATGGCGCCCACGGCCAGATCCCCGCCGTATTTCAGCAGGGAGGAGTTGAAGCACACGAAGATGACGCTCTCACTGGCCTGCATGACAAAAGAGGACGATCCCAGCGCGATGCAGGGCGGCACCAGCCGCAGACCGGACAGCAGGTTCTCCCGCCGCAGGCGCAGCAGCGTCTTTTTGCCGCAGAGGAACGATGTGACCCAGACGCAGGACAGGGCCTGAGACAGCACGGTGGCCAGCGCCGCGCCCCGCACGCCCATGTCCAGAGCGAAGATGAACAGCGGGTCCAGCGCGATATTGGCCAGCGCGCCGATGAGCACCGTCAGCATGCCGGTCCGGGCGAAGCCCTGGGCCGTCACGAAGGCGTTGAGGCCCAGCGTCAGCTGGACGAACACGGTGCCGACGGCATAGACACCCATGTAGTCGGCGGCGTAGGCGACGGTGTTCTCGCTGGCGCCGAACAGCAGCAGGAGGTCGCGGCCCCACAGGAGCAGCACGGCGGTGAGGGTCAGGGACAACAGGAGCAGCAGGGCAGCGCAGCCGCCCAGCAGCCGCTCCGCGCCGGCGTGGTCGCCGCGGCCCATGGCGATGGAGGCACGGGGCGCACCGCCGGAGGCCACCAGTGCCGCAAAGGCGGAGACGATCATGATGAGGGGCATGCACACGCCCACGCCGGTGAGGGCCAGGCTTCCATCGCCGGGCATGTGACCAATGTAGATGCGGTCCACGATGTTGTAGAGCATATTTACCAGCTGGGCCGTCACCGTGGGGACCGCCAGCTGGAACAGGAGCCGCCCTACCGGCTCCGTACCGAGAAATGTCTTGTCTTGCTGCATAAAAGCCCTTCTGACGCTACGCCATGGCGCGGAAGCGGTCGGCGATCCGGGCCGCCGCCTCGTCCAGCGTACAGGTGGATGTGTCGATGCACAGGTCGTAGTTGGTGCTGTCGCCCCAGACATGGTGGGTGTAGGTCTCGTAGTATTTCCGGCGCTGTTTGTCCATTTTCCGCAGCAGCCGCGCCGCCTGAGGCTGGGTCAGATGCTCCTGCTCCATCTTACGGGCAATGCGCTGTTCCTCCGGCGCGGAGACGAATACCCGCAGCAGGCGGACATCCGCATCCCGCAGGACATAGTCGGCGCAGCGGCCCACAAACACGCACTCCTCCCTGCGGGCGATGCGGCGGATCTCGTGGCTTTGCAGGGCGAACAGCACCTCGGACGTGGGCTTGCCCCGCACGACATGGTAGTTGCCCTCGTGGACGGTGCGGAACAGGTAGGGGTTGGTGGCCTTTTCATCGGAATCGCTCATGACGGACTCCGATAGCTCGCCGTATTCGCAGGCCAGATGTACCAGCTCCTTTTCATAGACGCGCAGACGCAGCAGGTCCGCGGTCTTGACGGAGATCTCATGGCCGCCGCTGCCGAACTGGCGGCTGATGCAGATGATGCGGTTTCCCATGCTATTGCCTTCTCTCTTTTGTTATTGCAGCGCATTCAGCACCGCGCGGGGGAACGGGTAATTGCGGGAGACGAACCGGATATCGGCGCTCAGGGAGGCGCTGGCCTCCGTCAGCGCCACACTGATGCTGCCGGAGCAGGTGATACGAACGCTGCACAGCTGGGTGCCCTGCACCTCCATGGTGACGCGGCCACCGGTGAAGGCGACGTGCTGGGACTGGATATCCGGCGCGATGGCGGCGGCAAACTCCGCAGCTCCCGCCTCGTCCAGCGTCAGAGTATAGGTATCTGTGCCGCCGGTCTGGGTGCAGGCGGCGGTGCCGTTCAGCACCAGCTGGTAGGCCAGCTGAAGGAGCCGGGCCTGGGAAGCCAGAGTGTCGCCGGTGGTGAGAACATGGCCTTCCGCATCGCAGAGCTTATCGCCGGAGAAGTACAGGCTCAGTGCGCCCTTGCGGACGGCGGTGAAATCCTGACCGTCCACGGTGCGGCGGTCATATTGCAGGGTGTCGCGGAGCACCAGGGGGCCGCAGTCCGCCGTCAGCGTCAGGTCGGCGGCCAGTACCTCCCTGCTGCGCAGGGCGGCCCAGGACCGCAGCAGGCGCAGGGTATCCGCGGGCAGCACGGTATTCTCCGGCTCCGTACCGCCGGCGATGGCGGCGGTCACCGCCTCCGGCACCTGGGGCGCCGTGACCTTGGCGGTGAAATCCATCACAGCGGTGAGGACGGGGGCGTCCTCCGGCCCGGCAGTGAGCCGGAGGGACCGGGCGCGGCCATCGGCCACGGTCAGCACGGCGGTGAGCCTGTCGATGCCGGTGAGGTCGCCCACCTCCGGCTCCAGCAGCGTCAGCAGGGCGTCCGCGTCGGCGGCGGACAGCGCCGCCGTATACAGGGTGTCCGCGTCCGTCTTTTCACAGTCCACATGGGCCTCGCGGAACAGGGCGGCCAGGTCGGAGAGGGTCATGCTGCTGCTCAGACGGTAGGCGCGGCCGTTCTCCAGATACAACGCATCGCCGGTGCAGTAGACGGTCACGCCCTGCCACCGGACAGTGACGATGCGGGTGGTGTCGGCTCTGGTGCGGCAGACATCGGCGCTGGCGGTGAAGGTCTCGCCGCTCTGGACGGAGACGGTCATGGCCAGCGAGTCGGCGTTCAGGGCGCGGTGCAGCAGACGCCAGGCGTTGAGCTGGCGGCCCAGACCGGTGGCGGTCAGGAGCACCGCCGCCGCAGCGGCGATGCCCGCAACGATACTGACGGGGATCCACCAGCGCCGCTTTTTCTTCTTGGCCGGGCGGGAGATGCGGGCGGGCGTTTCCGTGCTTTCGGCGGCATTCTCCGCCGTCTCGGGGGCAGAGGCCGCGGCGGCCTTCCGCCGGCGGCGGTGACGCCGTCCCAGCAGGACCGCCAGCACGATGGCCACGCACACGGCGATGGCCGCAACCAGCGGCCACCACACCGATGCGGTGGTGACCACGGCGAATTCGGGGCTGGCGCCGCCTGCGGTGAAGGAGAGGTAGCTGCCCACGGTGTCGCAGGACACGGCCTGCCAGCCGTCGCCATCGTTGACATAGAGCCGCAGGTGTGATGCGTCCTGAGACGGCAGGTAGCGCAGAGTGTGGGTCTCCTGGCCGTCATCGGGCAGGGATACCCGCCACTGTTCCGCCACGCGGCGGTTTACGGTCAGGGGCGGCAGCTGCCCATCCTTCAGGTAGGAGAACCAGTTGGCAGCGCGGTCTGCGAAGCTGCCGTCTGCCGCGTGGAACTCCTCCGGCGTCAGAGTCAGGGCTGTGGCGGCCATGGTGTCGCCGTCGTTGAAGTCACCGCCGGCCAGAATGATGGGGCGGCCGTCCTCGCGGGTCTGCTCCGAGGACAGGGTGGGCAGCAGCGGGTCATAGACGGCGGTGACCACCGTGTCGAGGTGCAGGCCGTGGAGGTCGGTGCGGTCCCAGTGGGCGTAGATGCCGTCCTTTTCCGGAAGCGGCGGATAGACGCTGCTGTCAAAGGATGCGCCGTAGGAGAAGGTGCGGCTGGTCAGCACTTTGCCGTCGGAGACGAAGGACAGGGTAAAGGTGGTCATGCCGCCGGGCATACCCTCCGCCGCGGCGAGGGTGTCGAAGCTCACAGGCTCCGCGCGGCCCGCGAAGCTCTGGCGGTTGATGCCCGCCAGCGTGTCGGAGACGAAATAGTTATCGGTGAACGTACCGGTGTCCGCACCGGAGACGGCACCCTCGTACTGCTGGCAGTCGGTGATGTCCACCAGCGACCAGCAGCCGGTAACGGTGCTGGCGCTGCCGTCGGACTTCTCCGCCACGCCGGAGCCCACGATACCGCCCACGTATTTTTTGCCGCTGAGGGTACACTTGGCATAGCTGCTGCGGACGGTGGCGGCGGTGAGGCCGGCGATGCCGCCCACGCAGCTGCCGCTGTCACTTTCCACGCTGCCGTAGCTCTCACAGGAGATGATGAGGCCGAGGTCCATGCGCCCGGCGATGCCGCCGGTGTTGCTGCGCTTGGCGGAGACGGCACCGGTGTTGGCGCACTGCTGCACCACGGCGCGGTACTCGTACTGCCGGCGGTATTCTCCGTCCAGATCGGCACTGACGTCATCCTCTGGGTCCAGCTCGTACTCGATGGCGATGGAGCCGGCGATGCCGCCGGTGTTGACATCGCCGCTGACCGCGCCGCTGTTGGTGCAGGCAGAGGTCTTGCCCAGCGTGATCTTGTCGATGTTCCCCTGCGAGCCGTCAGAGATGACGGAGGCGGGGTTGCCGGCGGCGGAGATGGCGGCCAGCACGGTGTTGGATACCTCATTGAACTTGCTGTTGATGTCCCGCAGGTCGTCCGCCACGGTGTCCACCGAGCCGGAGGCGCTGTTGTTCAGGTCCTTCAGGCGGCTGCCGAAGCCGGTGATGGCAGCCAGGGGGTCCTGCGGGTCGGAGAGGGCGTCCTTCAGGTAGTCGTTCATGTCGTTGAGCCGGCCGGACACGTCGCCTGCGCCGTCCTGGGCATCGTTGGCGGCCTGGTCGGTCAGGGACTTCAGCTCGTACAGCTGGCGGTTCAGCTCCGACAGATAGGTGGGAGAGGCGTCCACCTGGATATAGGGCTCGATCTGGCCCACCACGCCGCCCACGTCCTTGCGTCCGGCGATGGAGCCATCGTTCCGGCAGCGCAGGAGCTGGCCGCAGCTGCGGCCGGCCACGCCGCCGGTGTTATAGCCGATGTGCTGGTAGCCCACGGCGCCGTGGTTCACACAGTCGGACAGCGTACCGGCGCTGTATCCGGCGATGCCGCCGGTATCAGCGGCGGAGGCGCCGGCGTTGGCCTGCCCCAGCTTGGACAGGTCCGGCGTCAGCGTCAGATCCAGATCCTCCAGATCCAGACGGGGATCGGTGCTCTCCACGTTGACGCAGGCGCTGTTGGTGCAGTCGGCCAGCAGGCCCTCGTTATAGCCTGTGATGCCGCCGGTCATGCTGTCGCCGATGACCGCGCCGCGGGTCTCACAGGCGAGGATGCTGCCGGAGGCGCCGGTGTGACCGGCGATGCCGCCTACGTATACCTGACCGGACACCGTGCCGGTGAAGCTGCACTTTTCGATGGCGCCGTTGTTCTCGCCGGCGATGCCGCCCACGCTTCGGCCGTCACCGGAGGGGGTGACGGTACCCACCACATGGAGGCTGCGAACGGAGCCGCCCGCCTGTACCACGCCGAACAGGCCGGCAGGGGACAGACTGTCCGTTATGCTGACATTATGGATGGTGTGACCCTGCCCGTCAAAGCTGCCGCCGAAGGTGGGGATGGGCAGGAAGGACGGGTCCGCCAGCGTCAGGTCGCTGTCCAGCACCACGTTTTTATCGCGGGACCAGGTGTCCAGCGCGCAGCTGGCGGCCAGATCCCGCAGCTCCGCTTCCGAGGAGATGTGGATGGTATTGCCGGCAGCGTCGGCCTGCGTCACGGGCAGGCAGGCCAGCAGCATCAGGGCTGCCAGCAGAGCCGCGGCCAGATGCCGTATGTCAATCTTCTTCCTCATCGTCGGGTACCTCCTCTCCCTCTGCTCCGGAGAGCATGGTCAGATCTACGTCGCCCTCCACCGTGGCGTGGATCATGCCGCGGACCGTGCCGTTGATGTGGCCGTACACCATACCGTTCACCGTCATGCGGCCGCGGCTGTTCTTCTTGGCCACCACGGATGGCACGGAGAAGGAAGTCTTGTCGATGACGCGGCTGCCGATCAGCAGGATCTGGGGCAGGGCGAACATGACCATGATGATGGAGATCACCGTGCCGCGGCCCAGACTCTCACCGATGCCGGCGATGACGGGCTCCGAGGTCATGCTGCCGATGAGGAAGCCGCAGATGGACATGATGGCGCCGGAGGTGAAGATGGTGGGAAAGGCAAAGTTCAGCGTCTCTACAATGGCGCTGCGCTGGGCCATCTTCGCCTTCAGCTCCTGATAGCGGCTGGCGATGACGATGGCATAGTCGATGTTGGCACCCATCTGGATGGAGCTGACGATCAGGTAGCTCAGATAGAACAGGTACTTGCCGGTGACAGCGGGGACGGAGAAGTTGATCCAGATGCAGCCCTGGATCACCAGAATCAGCAGCACCGGCATACCGGCGGACTTGAAGGTGAACAGCAGCACCACCATGACCACCAGAATGGACACGATGCTCACCACCTTGTTGTCGATGGCAAAGGACTTCTCGAAGTCGTACTCGTTGGTGGAGTCGCCGGCCAGATATACCTTCTGGTCGGGGTAATACTTCTGGGCGATGTCCAGAATCTTATCGGTGAAGGCGTACGTCTCATCGCCGCTCTCCGGCAGGGTCAGGTATACCAGCATACGGCTGAGATCCTCGCCCCGCAGCTGGTTCCTGGCGCTGAGCATCTGGGTCTGGGCGTCCTTCAGGGCGGCGGTCTGGTCATCGCTGAGCGTTACCACGCCGGCGTCGATCTGGTCGCAGACGAACAGGAACATATCCAGCAGCGGCACCCTGTAGGTGGAGAGATGGCCCACCAGCTGGCCGTAGTCGCCGTTGTTGGCGGCGTAGGCGGCGTAGACCACCTGCGCGGCCTCGTAGTCCAGACCGGCCAGCTCCGCGAACTGACGGGGCGTCAGCTTATCCGCCAGCGTGTAGCCGTCCATGGCCTCAATGTTCACAAGCCCCATGGTGCGGTCCACCTCGTCGTACTGCTCCAGCTCCGCCAGCAGGGCGGTCTCCTTGTCGTAGTCGCCGGCGGGGACCATCAGGGCCAGCATGTTGCTGGAGGTAAAGGTGTCCTCGATCATCTGCTCGGCGATCTGGTTATCGTTCTGGATGGGCGTGGTCAGCAGGCTGTACCCGTAGGCGAAGGGGCAGCGGGAGGACAGGAAGAAGCCCACGGTGATCAGCAGGGCGAAGATCACGGGCACCACGTGCCGCGTGGCGTAGTCGAAATTGCCCACGAAGGGTATCTTGGGCACGAAGCTGCGGTGCTGCGTCCGGTCGATGAGGGGACCGAACAGCATCAGAAGGCCCGGCATCACCACGAAGGCGGACAGCAGCGCGAACAGGATGGATTTGATGAGGCACAGGGCCATATCGGGGCCCAGCTTGAACTGCATGAACAGCATGGCCACCAGACCGCCGATGGTGGTCAGGCTGCTGGCGCCGATCTCGGGGATGGATTTGCTCAGGGAGACGATGACGGCCTCCCGCAGGTCCAGCAGCCGGTGTTCCTCCTTGAAGCGGTTGCAGAAGATGATGGCGTAGTCGATAGACAGCGCCAGCTGCAGAATACTGGTGACGGAGTTGGACACGAAGGAGATCTTGCCCATCAGGAAGTTGGTGCCCTGATTCAGCACCAGCGCCACCACGAAGGTCAAAATCAGCACCGGCACCTCGCCGTAGGTCTCGGAGGTGAAGGTCAGCACGATGACAATGACGATGGCCACGTAGATCATAATGACGCTGATCTCATGCTCAATGGTCTCCTGCTGGGTATTGCCCAGATCCGTGGAGACGTAGAGGTCATAGCCGCTGAGGGCTGCCTTCACCGCATCCAGAGACGTCAGGCAGGCGTCGTCATCCTCGTCGTAGGCGAAGGTGATGGAGAACAGAGCGGACATGTCGTTGTAGTGGTCGGTGGTCTTGTCGTAGGTCAGGCTCTGGACACCCTCGATGTCCCGGAGCTTGTCAGCCAGCTTCTGCGCCTGGGCCGGTGTGACGTTGGCCACCATTACCTCCGCCGTGCCGTAGGTGACGAACTGCTCGTCCATGACGGCCAGCGCCTGCTTGGTCTGAGAGTTGTCCGGCAGGTAGAAGGTCAGGTCATTCTCCACCTGGACCCAGTTGCGGGAAAAGGCGGAGAAAATGAGGCCGATGATGGTGATGAGAAAGATCAGATTCCGCTTATCCACGATGAACGTGGACAGCTTTTCCATGAACGTGGCGCCGTTTGCGTTGGTCTGGCTCATGATCTGTGTATCCCCTCCTCCGCAGCGGTGCGCAGCTTCTCCACAGCGGCCGGCGGCAGGATCTGCACCACGTCGCCCAGTGTGCATTCCAGCCGCCGGCAGATGCGCACCAGCACCTCCAGCGACACCGGCTCATTTTTCGACAGCTTGGCCAGCGTGTTGGAGCTGATGCCCACCTTGCGGGCAAACTCCGTTTTGGACCAGCCTCTGTCGATGAGCAGCTTGAACAGGTTGTTGTAGGATATGCCCATGGCAGTACCCCCTTTTTTGGCATTTTTCGCGTCTATCATAGCAGAGCCGTCCCCGACTGGCAAGTAAAAATTGGCAAACGCAGATATTTTGTGCACCTGCGACAAGCTCCGGCGGGGGAGACAGGGATGTTTTCGGCGGGTTGCAGAACGGATAAAGAGGGGGCGGAACGCACCGTGTTCCGCTCCCTCTTTATGAATGCGATTGCGCAGCGGCGGGGAATTTGCTATACTGGTGTCAGCATGAGAAAGGAGACATTCCGATGCAAGAGCTTTCGAAAATACTGGAGACATCGCTGGGAGGGTACAGCCTGAGCCGCATTCTGTCGGCGGTGCTGACACTGCTGGTGTGCCTCATCGTGTCGCGGCTGCTGTTAAAGCTGGCCAAACGGCTGCTGGACCGCGGCAAAAAGCTGACTGCCCGCCTGCGCCAGATCGTCCTGACATCGGCCAAGGTGGTACTTTATCTGCTGACGGGCATCATCACGGCGGAGGCCCTGGGACTGAATACCTCGTCCCTGACGGCGCTGGTGTCGGTGCTGACGCTGGGCGTGACCCTGGCGGCGGAGGACATTCTGGGCAACGTGGCCGGCGGTCTGGTGATCCTGACATCCCACCCCTTCAACATCGGCGATGACATCGAGGTGGCGGACACCGTGGGCACGGTGCGGGAGATCACCCTGAACCATACGAAGATCGAGACGCCGGACGGCCAGTTCGTCATGCAGCCCAACAAGGAGCTGTCCTCCAGCCGCATCATCAACTACACGGCCATGGGCCGGCGGCGGGTGGTGCGGACTGTGACCGCCTCCTACGACGCGCCCACCGAGACGGTGAAGGCCGCCTGCCTGGCGGCGGTGGCGGCCACGCCCAATGTGCTGCCGGAGCCTGCGCCGGTGGTGTATCTGACGGAGTACGGCAGCAGCGCCATTGAGTACAGCGTCCGCTGCTGGACCAGGACGGAGGACTACTGGAACGCTTTCTTCGCGCTGAACGAGAACCTGCGCGATGCCTTTGCCGCGGCGGGGGTGGAAATGACCTACGACCACCTGAACGTCCATCTGGTGGAGAGGTGAGCGCCGTTGCCCCCTGCCCCCTTGGCATAGAAAAACACCCCATTTCTTAGTACAGGTATTTTACCATGCCTGTCTAATAAATGGGGTGCTGTTCATTTTTTGGCACGCATCAATACAGATGCAGCTCCGACAGGTAGTGGTCCATGCGGGACAGCCGCTGCTGGGGAAAGACGCCCAGCTGGCGGCTGACCTCGAAGGCGATGGCCTCCACCAGAAAGTTCACACCCAGATAGGAGTTGACAGCGGTGGGACTGGTGAAATCCGCCAGCAGCACGATGTCCGCCCCCACGGCCAGGGGCGCGGTGAGCTTGTCGGTGATAACGATCAGACGGCAGTGGGCGTCCCGGGCGATCTGGGCCAGCACACAGGACATGCGGGAGTAGCGCTCTGCGCCGAAAACCACTACGCAGTCCTGGGGGCCGTAGTCAATGAGGCCCTCCACGCAGCGGGTGTCCGCATCGCAATAGTAGGTGACGCGGTTGATGTACTGGGACAGCAGCACCCCCATATAACGGGCGGAGCCGGAAAAGCCGCGGAAGCCGGAGATAAAGATGTGCTCGCTCTGCAAAAGAAGCTGGGCGGCCCGCTCAAATTTCTCCGGCCGGTTCTTCCGGTACGTCTCCTGCAGCGTCTCCATGGCCAGCTGCAGGCACTGGAACGGGCTGCAGTTCTGGTACTGCTCCAGCTTGCCCTCCACCTGCTGCCGGGGGATGACGTAGCGGCCGTTTTCCATGACCTGAGCCAGCTCCGCCCGCTGGCTCTCCTGTAATTCGCGGAAGCCGCGGTAGCCCAGGGTGCGGCACAGCCGGATGATGGACGTGTCGCTGACGCCCAGCTCCTGGGCGATGTCTCGGGCGGTCATGAAGTACAGCGACTCACTGTGGTCGAGAAAATAGTCGGCGATGCGCTTTTCCGTGCGGGTGAGATCGGCGCTCTGAATGCGCTGCTGCAAGCTGGTGTTCATGGGGCAAAACTCCTTCTGTCACAAAGTCTGCGGCAATTGTTGTTGCTGCAACAACATTATACTGTATATTTTGTAGAAAATGCAACAGCAGCGATGTAAATTGTTGAAAACCTATTGACTTTCTGTCTTATATGAATAAGATGTGAACAAACCTGCCGGAGACCATGATCCTCCACCGTTTTCGGCGGGAATCACCAAAAAAAGGAGAAGATGAGAAATGGAAAATCAAAAGAAGATGCAGTTCTATGGCGGCACCTTCGGCGCGTGCCTGCCGCTGTTGGTGTTCATGGCACTGATGATCACCATTGCAGCCTTGCAGAAGGTCTCTCTGGTCCTGTTCTGCATGGCGGGCTTCGCCGGTCTGTGCACAGCCTTCCTGCTTGCCAAGGACAAGAAGGAATTTGAGAAGGCGGTGGTCGCGGGCCTGAAGAACGATACCCTGTGCGTCATTATCTTCGCGTTCCTGCTGGCCGGCGTCCTCTCCCAGGAGCTGCGCCAGAGCGGTCTGATCCAGGGCCTGACCTGGCTGGTGACGGAGCTGGGTCTCAGCGCCGGCTTCCTGCCGCTGGTGGGCTTCATCATCTGCGCACTGATCTCCACGGCCTGCGGCACCTCCAACGGCGCCATTGTGGCCGTTCTGCCGGTGCTGCTGCCCGTGGCCACCACCGTGGGCGCCAATCCTGCCGTTGTGGTGGGCGCTATCGTCAGCGGCGCCATCTTCGGCGACAACCTGGCCCCCATTTCCGATACCACCATCGCCTCTGCCCTGACTCAGGGCGCTGAGGTCCGCGACGTGGTCCGCACCCGTCTGCCCTACTCCCTGATCGCCGGCGTGGTTTCCGCCGTCCTGTTCGTCATCATCGGCTTCCGCACCTCCGAGGCCGTGACCCTGCCGGAGCTGGTGGACGCCTCCTACGCCAAGACCCTGATCATGCTGGTGATCCCCGTCATCATGATCATCCTGATGCTCAAGGGCTGGAACCTCATCGGCACTCTGATCGTCTGCGACCTGGTGGGCTTCGTGCTGTGCCTGGTGTTTGGCTTTATCGAGCCCGCCAAGATGGTGGATGCCGCCGGTCCCATCGGCGCCGGCCTCACCGGCATGCTGAACGTCATCTGCTTCAGCTTCTTCATGTTCGCCCTGCTGGAGATGCTCACCCGCAGCGGTGTGTTTGACATCATGCTGGGCAAGCTGCATAACGCCAGCAAGACCCCGCGTCAGGCGGAGCTGGTCACCATCCTGATCTGCTTCGTGGGCAGCGTGGCTATCGGCGCGGCTTCCATCACCATCCTGTTCGTGGGCCCGCTGGTCCGCAAGCTGCTGGAGACTCACAACATCGAGCGTACCCGCGGCTCCAACCTGATGGACGGCATCAGCACCGGCTTCGCCGGTCTGGTCCCCTACAACCCCGTGTGCCTGAACGCGGTGAGTCTGGCCATCGCCAGCGGTGTGGTGGGTGAGTCCTTCTCCTTCCTGGACTTCATCCCCTACAACTTCCAGAGCATCATGCTGATCGTCCTGTTCACCCTCAGCGCCATCACCGGCGTGGGCCGCCGCTTCGACAAGCCCCAGGCTGCCAAGTAAACAAATCATTTACAGATAGAATGGAAAAAGGAGATCCCTATGGAAAACTATGAGCATGGTCTGCTGTTTGACCCCGCCCTGTCTGCGGAGATCAAGGAGCGCTTCTGCTATGTGGATGCCGACCCCGAGTTCGGCAAGCGTCTGTTCTTTGAGAACTCCGGCGGCTCCCTGCGCCTGAAGGCGTCTGTGGAGGAGCAGGCCAAGTACCAGGCCTTCCCCGATTGCCCGGAACGCGTACACGCCCGCTCCAAGGAGCTCAAGCGTATCCAGCTGCGGGGCATCGACGATGTGATGCATGTGGTGTTCGGCGCCTCCGGCGGCGCGCTGCTGACGGAGATGACCGCCTCCCAGTGCATGTTCCAGATGGTGGGCGCCATTCTGGAGAACTGCCCGGGTACCAACGCCGTCACCTCCGTGCTGGAGCATCCCTCCGCCTTCGACGCCGTGAAGTACTACTGCGAAAAGACTGGCAAGGAGTTCCGTGTGGCTCAGGCCAATCCCAAAACCGGCGGCATCGACCCCGAGGAGATCCGCCGCGTGGTGGACAAGGACACCTGCCTGCTGAGCGTCATGTACGCCTCCAACATCACCGGTACCATCATGGACATGGAGGGCATCGTCCGCGCCGCCCGTGAGATCAACCCCGACATCTACATCGTCACCGACGCGGTGCAGCATGCGCCCCACGCCCCCATGGATGTGGACAAGCTGGGCTTCGACGGCGTGAACTTTGCGCCCTACAAGTTCTTCGGCACCCGCGGCATGGGCTACGGCTACGTGTCCGACCGTGTGGCCAAGCTGCCCCACCGCAAGGTGCTGCAGCGTCCCGAGGAGATCTGGGAGCTGGGTTCTCCCACCCCCGGCAACTTCGCAGCCATGAGTGCCGTGGTAGACTATGTTTGCTGGCTGGGCAGCCACTTCACCAAGGAGACCGATCGCCGCAAGCTGTTCCTGGTGGGTATGGAGCACATCCATCTGCAGGAGCGGGCTCTGCTGTACACCATGCTGGAGGGCACGGACAAGGCCGCCGGCCTGCGCCACATCCCGGGCGTCCATGTCTATGTGGACACCGAGGATCTGACGCACCGTGACCTGATCGTGGCCATGGGTATCGACGGCGTGGATATGACCAAGTGTGTGGAGGAGTATCAGAAGCGCGGCGTCACCGTGTTCGAGCGCGTGAACAGCAGCGTGTACTCCAAGCGCATCGTGGAGGGTGTGGGCCTCACCGGCGCCATCCGTGTTTCCCCGATGCACTGCCACACGGTGGAGGATATTGAGGAGTATCTGCGCGTCACCAAGGAGCTGGCGGAGGAGTTCGCCAAGTAAAAGGCTCTGCCTGAAAAAGACCGCCGGATGGGAGGTTTTCCTCCTGTCCGGCGTCTTGCTTTGCCTGCCGCCCTGAACCGCCATATCACACAAAGAACACCGGAGAAAGCGTACGCTTTCCCCGGCGTTCTTTGTGTTACGAAACCTCGGTGGAGTGGGCGGCCCTGCAGCGCTCCAGATGCTCCGCCTCCTCAAAGGTGGGCACGGGGCAGGATTCCCGATGGCCGCGAGGGCTTCGACACCCTGTTCCTGCGCCATGGCTTCAACGTCTGCGTGTCCGACGCCGTGGAGCGCGGCCGCGCCAGCTGGGCCAAGTTCCCGGAGATCAATCCGGTCCCTCCCTGCTTCAACAGTTACGCCGAGCGCTGGACCACCTACCGTCTGGGCCCCAAGTACCCGGAGAGCTATGAGGGCACCCGGTTTGACGCCGATAAGTACGATGCTTTCATCAAGTCAGGGCACGATGCGTAAACTGCACGAGCGTATTCTGGAACTGGGCGGCGACAGCACGTGGATGCATCTTCCCGAGATGGGCATTCGCGGCAACACCCACGCCATGATGCAGGACGACAACAGCCGCCAGATTGCCGATCTGGTCTGCGACTGGCTGGTGAAGAAGGTCCCCTGCGGCAGCAAATAAGCTAATTTCTCTCCTCTTTTGGTACTTTTGGGCGAAGGACCGGCGCAGCTGCAGCGCCGGTCCTTTGCCCGTTTGCGTCGGTCCGATATCCTCTCCGCCGATGATGGCGGGAGCGCTCCGGCCGTCCCTTGTGATCTTGTGTCAAACGCCGTCATAGCTGCTCCGCGGGCAGCGTCACTGTAAAGGTGGTGCCCTTTCCCGGGCGGGAGAATACCGTGATCTGTCCGCCGCACAGCTTTACCACCCGCTGCACGATGGACAGACCCAGGCCATTGCCGCGGTCACCGGTGGAGGTGGCGGCGCAGTAGAATTTCTCGAAAATGTGGCGCTGGGTCTCCTCATCCATACCCACGCCGGTGTCGGAAATGGACACGTGGGCCGCGCCCTCGCCCTGCCGCAGCACCACGGTGATCTGGCCGCCGTCGGGGGTGAAGCGGATGGCGTTGGACAGGAGGTTGGACCAGATGTGCTCCACCAGCTCCTCACTGCCGTAATATTCCACGGGATCCAGATCGCCCTCCACCGTCAGCCCTTTTTTCAGCCAGTCCCGCTCCTGCTGCCGGACGCAGCGGCGCAGCTGCTCGTCCAGACTGTACCGCGTCTTGCCGGAGACGATCTCCGTGTTTTCGTACTGGGCAAGCTCCAGAATATGGGTGCTCATGGCTGCCAGACGCTGGGACTGCTGCACCACGGTGTCCGTATAGGCCCGCCGCTGCTGGGGCGTCAGGTCGTCGTTCTGCAGGAGCTTGGCGAAGCCGCGGATGGAGATCAGCGGCGTCTTGAATTCGTGGGAGAAGGTGTTCACAAAGTCCATCCGCAGCAGCGCCACGCTGGACAGCTCCTCCGCCATCTTGTTGAAGCTGCGGATGTACTCCGCCACCTCGCCCCGTGCGCCCCGCATCTCCACACGCACCGAGTAATCTCCGGCGGCCACGGCCTGCGTGGCCTGCATCAGCCGGGACAGCGGCGCCAGATACCCGCGGAAGATGAACACGGCCAGCACCACGCCCAGTACGGCGCTGATGGTCAGGATCAGGATGGGCCACAGCAGCGTATAGCCCGTGAGCTCCAGACGTACCAGCCGCTGTGCCAGCGCGACAATGCCCAGCGCCAGCACCACGTATACCACCACCAGTCCCAGCACCAGCAGGAACATAGTGCCCAGCAGCCGTACCGGCGGGTTCTCCTTTTTCACCTTAGCTCTGCGCATCTTCATCCTCCCGCAGCATGCCCATGTAGCCGAAGCCGCGGATGGTCCGCAGCTCAAAGTCCCCGTTGTCCCGGAATTTTTCCCGCAGGCGGGAGATGTAGACCTCCACGGTGTGCTCGTCCACCTCACTGTCCAGATCCCAGATGTCGTCGATGAGCTGCCGCTTGGTGAACAGTGTGCGGGGGTAGGACAACAGCTTGTATAAAAGCAGGAACTCCTTGGCGGTGAGCTGCTGGGCGCCCTGAGGCGAAACGACCTGCAGGTAGCCGCGGTCCAGAACGGTGGCTCCCACCGTCAGCCGCCGGTCCGCGCGGCTGCAATACCGCCGCAGCAGCGCCTCGATGCGCCAGAGCATCTCCTCCTCGTCCACGGGCTTTATCATGTAGTCATCGGTGCCTGCCCGAAAGCCGCGGCGCTTGTCCTCCTGCGTCACCCGGGCCGTCACCATCAGCACCGGCAGGTCACAGTTTCCCTCCCGCAGCGTCTGGGTGAAGGTGATGCCGTCCATCCGCGGCATGGTGATGTCCACCACCGCCAGATCGCACTGGTAGTGCTCCATCACCTCCAGCGCCTCCACACCGTCCCGGGCGGGGCAGGGCTCGTATCCCGCCCGCCGCAGCACCTCACACATCAGAAAGCGGGCGCTGTCGTCATCCTCTGCTACCAGAATACGGAACATGACCATCCCTCCAGCGTTTTTTCTGAATTTTATCACATCCGCTCTCGAAAATCGAGGCTTTTTTGAGCTTGTGTTGAGGTTTCTCCGGTATACTGCCCCTACAATCGGAGAAAATAGGAGGACGATCCCCATGCACAGACCTGTCTGCATCACCTACGACAGCACCTGCGACCTGACGCCCCAGCTGCTGGAGCGTTTCCGGATCCGCACGGTGCCCCTGACCATTCAGAGCGGGGAACGGGTGTTCCCCGACGACGGGCGCTACACCTCGGCAGACCTGTACGCAGACTATCGCAGCCGCGGCACCCTGCCCAAGACGGCGGCGGTGAGTCCGGAGGAGTTCAAGTCATTTTTCGCCCCCATTCTGGCGGAGGGCTATGACATCGTACATATCGACATCAGCGCGGAGCTGTCCTGCACCTGCCAGAACGCGGTGCTGGCGGCGCAGGAGCTGACGGAGCGGGGAGAGATCCACGTGGTGGACAGCCGCCAGCTGTCCACCGGCGGCGGTCTGCTGGCCCTCCAGGGGGCCAAGCTGCGGGATAGCGGCATGGCGGCGGCGGATATCGCGGCAGAGCTGCGTCGTCTGGCCCCTCACAGCGACACCAGCTTCGTGCTGGACACGCTGGAGTACATGTGGAAGGGCGGTCGGTGCAGCGGCGTGGCGGCGCTGGGCGCCAACCTGCTGAAGCTGAAGCCCTGTCTGGAGATGCGGGAGGGCAAGCTGGTGGTGTGCAAAAAGTACCGCGGCTCCATGGACAAGGTGTACCGCCAGTACATCGCGGAGCGGCTGGCGGGGAAGGCGGTGGTAGCCGACCACGCCTTCATCACCCACTCCGGCGAGGTGCCGGAGGAGACGCTGTCGCAGCTGACGGCGCTGGTGCGGGAGCTGGCCCCCTTCGAGGAGGTATTCGTCACTCAGGCGGGCTGCACGGTTTCCTCCCACTGCGGCCCGGGCACGCTGGGCGTGCTGTTCCTGCGGAAGGCGTGACAAAACCGGAAATAGGGTCCAGACGGCGCCGGCTCATGCCGGCGCCGTCTGGGTTTGCGTTATGGGAGAAGAAGGAGAGAAAACTTTCCACCGATCCTGCGACCCCTCTCTGAACAAAGTGTGAACAATAGCCTTGCCCCCTTGCGGACACCCTGAAATCTGCATTATATTGAGGGAGGTGAGCTGAAAACAGAAACGGAGGAGACCGTGATGAATATACTGCTGACGCTTGATGAAAACTATCTGCTGCCCTGCAAGGTCATGCTGGATTCCCTTTTCGCCAGCAACCCCGCGGAGACGGACGTCACTGTGTACCTGCTCCACAGCGCCATCCCTGCGGAGAAGCTGGAGGAGCTGGCGTCGTTCTGCGCTGCCCTCGGCGCGGCGCTGAGGCCCATCGCCGTGGACGCGGCGCTCTTTGAAAGCGCCCCCACCAGCAAGCGCTACCCTAAGGAGATGTACTACCGGCTGCTCTCTCCGCTGATCCTGCCCCGGGAGGTGGAGCGGGTGCTGTACCTCGATCCGGATATGCTCATCATCAACCCGCTGCGGCCCCTGTGGGAGATGGATCTGTACGGCAAAACCTTTGCAGCGGCGTCCCACACGGGGCTCACCGAGATGGCCAACGGCATCAATCAGATGCGGCTGGACACGGAGCACGAGTATTTCAACTCCGGCGTCATGCTCATCGACCTGACTGCCGCCCGCAAGCTGGTGACGGCGGAGGATGTCTTTGCCTGCGTCAGCGAGCACGAAAAGGAACTGATCCTGCCGGATCAGGACGTATTCAACATCCTCTATGGCAAGGAGACCCGGCCGGTGGAGGACGTCCTCTGGAACTACGATGTGCGGAACTACTCCAAGTACCTCATCCGCAGCGCAGGCAAGCACGACCTGAGCTGGGTCATGCGGAACACGGCGGTCCTGCACTTCTGCGGCAGGAACAAGCCGTGGCACGAGGACTATAAAAACCCCTTCGGGATGCTGTACCTGCACTACATGAATCTGACCCTGCGAAAGCGGTACGCATAAAGGGTAAGGCGCCGCCGGAAGCATACTTGCCGCGGTGGAGCTCCTCCCTGCGGGAGATATCGTCCGCATCCGCCGGCCTTTGCCGGGCAAATAAAAACCACCGCCCGATATCCGGGTGGTCATAAAACAGTAAATCCTCCGTATGGCTTAGACCATGCGGAGGATTTGTTTATGTCTAATCTTCAAACTTGCTGGCGGCAAACGGTTTGTCAAAACCGTTTGCGGACGGCAAGT
>UQZR01000027.1 GCA_900545585.1 uncultured Eubacteriales bacterium | reverse complement strand
CTCTCTCGCGCTCCCGTCTGGTGCTTTTCGTTTCGTTCGTTGTTTAATTTACAAGGTACACGTCCCACGCGGAACAGGTATTATCTTATCATATGTCAGCCATCTTGTCAACTACTAATTTTACTTTTTTTTGACATTTTTCATCGACTCGCTTCGGCTGAGCACCGCTGCCCTCGCGGACAGCTTGGTTAGATTACCACACCTCTCCCTACTTTGCAACCCCTTTTTTCACTTTTCCTCCCGTTCATATGAAACAGGCAGTTCCATAAGCTTAGCTTATGACTATTTTCATACGCAAAGCACAATTGTACAACCGCACCGCGAAAACTTCGTCTCTCCCTGTGCAATTTTTCTATTTACATTTACGCTTTTAAGTGATAAAGTATCTCCAACATCAGAACACGGCAATGATGGGCCTCAGTAGGATACTGTGCCATCTTCTGCAGAGAGCTGTCGGTTGGTGCAAGACAGCGGAGATACAGCGTCTGAATTACCGTCCTGAGCCGCGCCCTGAAGCTCCTTGGAGTGGTAGGCGGCGTCGGGTGCGCCCGTTACAGCGCTGCGGATATGTCAGTATCCTATGAGGCCGCGCAAGCGGTAAACTGAGGTGGTACCACGGGTCAAACTCGTCCTCTGTGTCCGATACGGACGCGGAGGGCGTTTTTTTATTTCACAAGGAGGGCCTCATGCTTCTTTATTTGTATTGTATCTCGCGGCGATACCCGCGGCAGCGGGATCAAGGAAACACAGCGACATCAGATCTTACTAATATTATATAAGGAGGGGCTCATCATGCCCGCTATTACATTTTACAAGCACGAACCTATCCCCATGGAAATGCACAAGGTCAAGATCGTCCAGCAGCTGCACCTGCTGCCCACCGCCCAGCGTCTGGAGAAGATCCAGGCCGCAGGCTTCAACACCTTTCAGCTCCACAATGGCGACATCTTTCTGGATATGCTGACGGATTCCGGCGTCAACGCTATGTCCGACCGCCAGCAGGCCGCTATGCTCCAGGCCGACGATGCCTACGCCGGCTCCGAGACCTTCTACCGCATGCAGGCCAAGCTGACGGAGCTGTTCGGCATCGAGCACTGCCTGCCCGCCCACCAGGGCCGCGCCTGTGAAAACATCCTGGCCACCCGCTTCGTCAAGCCCGGCAGCTGCGTCATTATGAACTACCACTTCACCACTGCCAAGGCCCACATCACCCGTCTGGGCGGCCGCGTGGAGGAGCTGGTCAAGGCTGAGGGTCTTGAGAGCGCCAGCACCCTGCCCTTCAAGGGCAACATCGACCTGGATGCGCTGGAGCGCTGCATCCAGCGGGAGACGCCGGCCAACGTCCCCTTCGTTCGCCTGGAGGCCGGCACCAACCTGATCGGCGGCCAGCCCATCTCCTACGAAAACATGGAGGCCGCCACCGCCATCTGCCGCCGCCACGGCATCCTCACCGTGCTGGACGCCTCCCTGCTGCAGGACAATCTGTACTTCATCAAGACCCGCGAGACGGCGCTGGCGGATAAGTCCGTCCGTGAGATCACCCGCATGATCGCCGACCTGTTCGACATCATCTACTTCTCCGCCCGCAAATTCGGCTTCGCCCGCGGCGGCGCTATCCTGGTCCGTGACCCGGAGCTTTTCCACTCCATGGAGGATCTGATCCCCATGTTCGAGGGCTTCCTGACCTACGGCGGCATGTCCGTCAAGGAGATGGAGGCCATGACCGTGGGCTTCGAGGAGAGCATGGACATGGATGTCATCTCCCAGGGTCCCCAGTTCATCGACTACTGTGTGCGGCGTCTGGCCGACTACGGCGTGCCCGTCATCACCCCCGGCGGCGGTCTGGGCGCCCACATCGATGTGAAGTCGTTCCTGCCTCATGTCCCCCAGGCCCAGTATTCCGCCGGTGCCCTGTCCTGCGCTCTGTACGTCTGCGGCGGCATCCGCGGCATGGAGCGCGGTACCCTGTCGGAGGAACGCGAGCCGGACGGCACGGAGCGCATCGCCTCCATGGAGCTGCTGCGCCTGGCCTTCCCCCGCCGCGTGTTCACCCTGTCCCAGACGGAGTACGTCATCGACCGCGTCAAGTGGCTGTACGACCACCGCGATCTGGTGGGCGGCCTGCGCTTCGTCCACGAACCGGCCACTCTTCGCTTCTTCACCGGCGTGCTGGAGCCCATCGGCGACTGGCCCGAGAGGCTGGCGGCGGCGTACCGCGCCGATTTCGGCGACGAGCAGTAATATCGCTTCCGGAAAGACGCGCCTGCCGGCGCGTCTTTCTCTGCTGGACAATGGCCGCTTCCCCTCTTGACAAGCTCCTGTTTCCGTGCTAAGATATCCCCACAATCCAAGGGGTGCTGGCGCAAGCCGGCTGAGATAAGACGTATCGCCGTCTGGTCCCTCGAACCTGATCCGGGTAATGCCGGCGTAGGAATGCGAACATATCGGCTTTCGAAATTTCCGCATTGTGACGCCTGCACGGCTCGCCATGCGGGAATTTTTTTTGGAGGTACAAATTATGAATCACATGAAGGTCCGCGCCCTCTGCGAGGGTGCCGTGCTTCTGGCCGTAGCCCAGATCCTCAGCTACATCAAGCTGTGGGAGATGCCCTGGGGCGGCAGTATCGTTCTGTCCATGGTGCCGCTGGTACTGTACGCGGTGCGCTGGGGCCTTGGCGCCGGCCTGCTGAACGGCTTCCTGTTCGGCGTGCTGCAGTTCATGTTTGACGGCGGCTTCGCCATCGGCTGGGAGTCCATCATCGGCGACTATCTGCTGGCCTTTACCGTTCTGGGTCTGGCCGGTCTGTTCGCCCGCCGCCGCAGCGGCGTGTTCCTGGGCACTCTGGTGGCCGGCGGCGCCCGCTTCCTGGTCCACTACATCGTGGGCGCCACCATCTGGGCCGCCTACATGCCCGATACCTTCTTCGGCATGACCATGCACAGCCCCTGGTTCTACTCCCTGCTGTATAATCTGGCCTACATGCTGCCCAATATCGCCATCACGCTGGTGGTGTTCGCCATCGCCTACAAGCCGCTGGGCAAGTACCTGACCGGCGCCGATCTGGTGCAGGCACAGGGCAAGTAAAACACCTCCCTTTCCGCGCAGGGCTCCGCCCTCTCCCCCCTATCGGAGCCCTGCGCGGCTTTTTTCCTCGGAATGTGAAAAAAGCTCTTGACAAACGCAGCGAAATCTGTATAATAGTTTTTGTTCGTCAGAACATAGCGGGATTGTGTAAAGGTAGCACAGCGGACTCTGACTCCGTATGTGAGGGTTCGAATCCTTCTCCCGCTGCCAGAAGAGACACGGCTTTGCCGTGTCTCTTTTTTTGTATCCCTTGACACGGACATTTCGCTTTTGATAGGCAAAACTGCCCGTCCCCCTTGTCAACTATTGGTATCCCTCCCCCACACTCAAAAAGGAGCGGAGACGCGCAGCGTCTCCGCTCCTTTTTTCGCTATGAGCTTTCGCCTCAGCGTTCCTTACGCTTCCGGCCCACGACCCATGCGCCGCCCATGGCGGACAGCAGGCTCATGGCTGCGTACATGGCAACGCCCGCGTCTCCGGTACGGCTGGACTCCACCTTTCCGGTGTCGTCCTTGGTACCGCCGGAGGCATTACCGCTGTGGTTGTGCCGCGTCATCTTCGCATAGGCCGCCTCCGCGTCCGTCAGGGTCTTCACCGCACCGGCAGGGATCAGTGCCTTCTGATCCTCGCTCAGCGCGTCGTAGGCCCTGCGAGCCGCCTCGATGGCGCTCTTGCTGTTCTTCGTGACGGTGCCGATGCCGTTGATCTTCTCGATCACCGCATCTGCCGCGGCCTGATCGGTCTTACCATCCCCGCTGCCGGGCAGCTTGTCGATGGCCTCGGTCCGCACCGCCCGGCACACCGTGCAGGTGTAGGTCCGGACACCCTCCTTCTCGCTGGTAGGCACGGTAGTCACAACGCCCTTGTCCCACTGATGCCCCGCGGCCTTATCCGTAACGGTGCTGCGGCTCATCTCGGCCTTGCAGACGGTGCAGTACACCACATCGTCGTGGGAACCGTCCGCCGTGCAGGTCGCAGGCTTGACGTTCTCCTTCACGGTCTCGCCGCCCACATGCCGGCAGGCGTAGCCGCACACGCCGCACGCGCCGTTCTCCCAGCTATGAGCCGCCTCCGCCGTCACCGCCAGACCGCAGCAGTCGTACTGCCGCACGTGCTTGTCGGCGGTGGTGACCCACACCAGCTCACCGCTGTGGTTGGCAGGGTCCTTCGCCCCGTAGACCTCGCCGCACCTGGCGCAGGTCAGGGGCGTGGTGCAGGTGGCCTCGCCGCCGCTGTGGCGGCAGGCGTAGCCGCACACGCTGCACGCGCCGTTCTCCCAGCTATGGGTCTGGGAGGGGATGACCTCCGCGCTGCAGCAGTCGTAGCGCATTCTGTGCTTGTCGGCGGTCCGCGTCCACGTCTGCTCGCCGGTATGGTTGTCGGGATTCTTCTCGCCGTAGGCCGCGCCGCACACGGTGCAGACAGCGCCGCTGGTGCAGGTGGCCGTGCCGCCGGTGTGATAGCCCGTCTCCGTGGGGCACGCCACATAGTAGAAGCGGATGACATCATCCTTCTTCACCTGATACTGGTTCAGCGCGGCGTAGGTGATATTTCCGCTGGCATCGGTGCGCAGGATGGGCATCTCGCCGTTGACGGTGAACATCCAGCCGGACCAGGGGCCGAAGGTCTTGTCGCCGGCGGTCAGGGCGACGCCATTGGCATCAGTGACGCCGGTGATGTACCCCGGCGTACCGGTGTAGGTGTACCGGTTCTGGGCCAGCACGCTCAACAGAGCGTCCGCCGCGGTGCGGCCGTCGCTGCTGCTGCACGTGTAGGTGCCGCCGGTCAGATCGGCAAACGTCCTGCTGAAGCCGCCGCCCTCCACGTTGACGGTGACGGTGATGGGCTGGATGTTGGGATCGTCGATCCCCTCCGTGCCGATGACCTTCACGCTGACGGAGATGGGCTGCTTATAGAACCGGGCGAACTGTGCGTAGGCGGGATCGCTCCGGAACTTCTCCCAGTACTTGGCGTACTCCGTATAGCTCAGCACGCTGTCGATGGTAATTTTTGTGTTGTACTGGGGCTGGGTCAGCAGCAGGGTCTCGTGTGCCACAATGGCGCTGTTGCTGGACCGAAAGCACCGGTACTGCTGAGCATCGTACCAGCCATCGATGTCGTCGGCCTTGACGCCCACGGCGTTGTAGTCCGCCATATCGCGGACGAACTTATAGCCGTCGCCGTTCGGCACGATCTCGATGAAGGAGCGCATGTCGCCGGTGACGCCGTTCCGATCCGTGTTGGCCTTGCGGATACCCTCCCAGTAGACCTCCTCGGTGCACACCTTCTGCATGAAAGCCGCCGCCGCGTCCAGCTCCGCCTGAGTCAGGGGCTGGACGGTCAAGGTGATATCCCTGCTGGCCAGCACCGTCATGGACGCATAGTCCTTGCCCTCGCCGCCGGGGCGGGACAGGATCTTCATCGTCACCGTCACGGTCCTGGCCGCCTGCCCGGGCAGCGGGCGGTAGGTCACCATCCGCGCCACATTGGCGGTGGCGGGATCGGCGGAGACTACCACGCTGTCATCGCTGGTGGTCAGCAGGACCGGCGTGTACTTGCCGTCGAACTCCTTCTCATAATCGCGGTAGGCGATGGTATTGAGCTGCCGTGTGGTAGGGAACTGGATGTCGCTGACCACATTGGCATTGTCGATGGCAGAGCTGTCCCGCGGATCTTTGAGCCCGTACTCGGTAAGCGCGGTCTCCAGCAGCTCCTGATAGTCCAGCTCACGGACAGCAGCGCTGCCCTTGACGTTGACGGTGTAGACCTTGCTGACCTTCAGGTCCTCGCGGCCGTTGTAGGTCAGGGTCAGCGTCAATGTCACGGCGGTGTCCTTCTGGGGCAGCGTCACCGCAGCCGTGTAGGGCGCGTAATAGGGATACGACACCTGTGTGATGGCGATCACGCCGGTGTTGCTGGAGGTCCACGCCGCCGTGGTCCACAGCTCCACGCTGGCGTTGTCGTTGTAGTCCACGCTGCCCGCGTCCACGCCGGCCTTCAGGGGATAGCGGGGCAGGCTGGTGAGCGCATCGGCGCTGCTGATCTCGGCGGGCAGGGTGATGCGGTCCGCCACCGTCTGCAGGGCGGCACGGGCCTTGGCCTCGTCCAGGCCGATGATGAAGTAGCAGCCGTCGGTCTCCTTGGTATACGTCTTGCCGTCGGCGCCCTGATAGCTCAGGACCACGGTGGGCCGCAGGAAGGCGGCGGCGGCGGGGGTACTGCCATTGGTGTTCCACTTGTACCGGATGGTGCCGTCGGCGTCAATGCCCGCGTAGCTGCCGGAGGCTGCCGCCTTCATGGTCACAGTAACATCCTTGATGCCTGCGGCGTTCAGCTTGGCCCCGATCATGGTCAGAGCGTTGGTATCCGTGCCGTAGACGGCCTTGTAGTTGCCGGTGACGGCAGTGTCTGCGGCGTTCAGCTTTTCATCGGCCGCTGTCTGCTCGGGGGACTTGCGCTCGGTCCACACGGCGTACAGCGTGTAGGACTCGTTGTCCTCGCTGCCGTCGCCCCAGTCGTCCTCCTCCCATGCGCGGTTGATGACCGCCTCGTCCGGATGGGCAATGGTGGAGCCGTAGCTGCTGGTGGCCCAGCCCGCGAAGTCGTAGCCCTCGCGGACATACGCGCACTTCGCCAGCTTTACGTCCTGTCCGAATGGGGCGGGCTGATCGGCCATGGTGCCGGTAACGCCGCTCTTATCGCCGGACTTGACGTGGTACTTGATGATGTACTGATAGTCGCGCCACTTGGCGATGAGCGTCACCTCGTCGCCGGAGAACACGGTGGCCTTGGCGACAGCCTCGCCGAAGGAGCCGTCCGCGTTCTTGATGTACCAGCCCTCCAGCGTCTTGTTGGCGGGGTAGGATCTCTCTCTGAGCAGATAGGTCAGGCTGCTGTATACCTTGTCCGGCGTCACGGTCTTGTCCGCCAGCGTGCCCTTGTAGCCGTTGCCGTCGAAGTGGACGATGATGCCCTTGACCCAGTGGGCGTACATGTCGAAGCCGTCCTCAGCATCGGCAGCCGTGAACTTATAGGTCGTACTGATCGCGCTGCCGCCCTCCGCCGCGTCGTACCAGCCGTCAAAGATATAGCCGTCACGCTTGGGATCCGTGATGGAATTGAATCTGGTCGTAC
The DNA here is from genome assembly GCA_900545585.1 of uncultured Eubacteriales bacterium. GTDB lineage: Bacteria > Bacillota > Clostridia > Oscillospirales > Oscillospiraceae > Vescimonas. Next base: position 23,096 of record UQZR01000027.1, on the reverse strand, counting down.
CGGCATCGGTGAGGATATAGTTGTAGTTGCTGCCCACAGCGCCGGTACGGGTGATGTCCTCCGCACCCGCATAGTTCAGGTGCAGTCTCACAGTCACCGGCAGGGGCTGCCACGCGGCGTAGAGTGTGACGGTGGTGCCTTGGGTGCTGGTCAGGTTCTTCACCGCATCGCCCTCGGCGTAGCTGCCCTTGGACGCGGAGGAGGATTGGCTCCAGCCGTTGAAGCTGTACCCCGGGCGGGTAAAGGCGTTCCGGGGCAGCGTCACCTCCCGGTCGTAGGCGGCGGGGATGCTCTCGACGGAGCCGGTGCTCCCCGAACCGCCGCTGAATGCGATGGTGTAGGTGATGGCCGTCCACTTGGCGGTGTAGGTACTATCGCCGGAGATGACCGTTTCCGCCGTCAGCTTCGTCTCGCCGTTGAACCAGCCGTCGAAGGTGTAGCCCTTCCTGCTGGGATCGGCGGGGATGCGGCTGCCGATGGCGCCGTTCCGGGGCGTCATCACCGTGGCCGTAGCGCCGTCGTTGTCAAAGGTAACGGTATAGGCGTCCGCCCACACGGCGTACAGGTCCAGGCTCGTCTCGGTGGTGATGCGCTCGCCGTCCTGATACAGCACCTCGCCGTCCGCCGCGGCGGCCCAGCCCGCAAAGATCTTATTCTCGCAGGTAAAGGTATTGGCCTTCAGCGCGGCCTTGCCGCCGTAGACCTTCTGCTGGGCGGTATCCTCCGTGCCGTTGTTGGCGTGGAACGTCACCACCAGCGCCTCACCGGCGGAGAAATTCCGCAGGTACACGCAGTCGTCAAACCTGTCGACGCCGCTGTCCTTCTTGTAGACTACCGTCAGCACCTGACCGCTCTTGGCGTCCAGCTCCAGAGGCTTCCAGTTCTGGTCGCCGCTCTCGCCGTTGACCAGCTTGTCGCTGCCCAGCGTGATGGTACACTTGTCGCAGTTTTTCTCGGAGGAGACCTTGTACTCAAAGGTCAGATGGGTGTCGCCGGTGAAGGTCAGCTGCAGCGTGCTGGTGCTGGAGCTCTTGCCCTTGTTGCCGGACATGAGAACCGTGTCGCCGCCCAGCGTCGTGACCTTCCACTTCTTGGTGCTGCTGGGACTGCCCGGCTCCGTCTCCGCGATGACCGGCAGGCCCTCGAAATAGCTGTCCAGCGTGGTGGCCGCCGCCAGTGCCGCAGGCCCATCGTCCTCGACAGCCGCCAGTGCGGCAGCGTCCACCGCGTCCTCACCGGGAACATTTTCGGAGTCCGAAACCTCCTCTAAGTCCCGGTCGCCTTCGCTGCCCTGGACGTCTTCGACGCCCTCGGTGTCCCGGATGCCCTCGGCATGCGCCGCATCGTGGGCCCACGCGGTGGTGGGGAGCAAACTGATCGTCATCACCGCTGCCATCAGCAGGGCGAGCAATCGTTTCTTCATCATGTGATCTTCCTTTCTCTGATGTATTCATATATTAAAGGTCCGCAGACCTGAACGCACACATGCACACTCGCACAAAACGCCGCCGCATCAGCCCCCGCACCGTTCCGCACGCCATCCCGCTTCGCCCAAAAATAAAACGCGCACAGCCAAAGCCAGCCGTGCGCGTTACAAAAGAAGCGCACGGCCCAAGCAGGTCGTGCGCGTAAAAAACACTTCTTGCTTCGGCTTCGGGAAATGGCAAAGCCCAGGAGCAGCGTATCTCGTATCTGACTTATCCCGCCGCCTTATCGGCGCGGGCATCACAGTGACCTTCTCGCGGGGCATCTCACCCCATTCCGCCGCCAGTCCGTGAAAGACCGGCACGCTGTCCTGTTATGTACTTGTCAGGTGTCAGTATATCACATGATTCCCGAAATGACAACCCCCACTCTGGTATATTCTCCCTTCATCGCCGCTCTCCTCCGGCATTTCCGCCGCTCCGTCCGGACAAAAGCGCCCCGCGGCATAGCCGCGGGGCGCTTTTTCCTTACGTATTCAGAAACGGATCATCCAGCTTGCCCAACCGGCGCAGCATGGTCTTTTTCACCGCCTTGAAAATGTTCTCATAGCCGGTGCAGCGGCACAGATGGCCGCTCAGCAGCTTGCGCAGCTCGTCATCGCTGTACAGCACGCCGCGATCCAGGATCTCCACCGCCGTCATCAGAAAGCCCGGGATGCAGAAGCCGCACTGGATGGCAGTCTCCTCCATGAAAGCCTGCTGGATGTCGGACAGCTCGCCGTTGGGGCCCATCAGGCCCTCCAGCGTGGTGATGTGCTTGCCCTCGGCCCACACCGCCAGATAGAGACAGGAGTTGAAGCATTCGCCGTCGATGAGCACGTTGCACGCGCCGCACTCGCCCACCTCGCAGCCCTTCTTCACGCTGGTCAGGTGGAAATCGTTGCGGAGCATATCGGTCAGCGATGCACGCACGTCCACCATCTGCTCCACTTCCCTGCCGTTGATGGTGCAGGTCACCAGCTGATACTGCTTTTTCGCCATTACAGCACACCTCCCGCCAGCTTTACAGATTCGATGAGGCACCGCTTGGCGCTCTCCACGGCGATGTGGCTGCGGAACGCCTTGCTGGCGCGCCAGGAGTCGCGGGGATGGATGTCCTCCAGCACCTTGCGGCCGAAGGCCTCGATATTCTCCAGCGTTACGGCCTTGCCGTTGATGAACGCCTCCGCGTTCACCGCCCGCATGGGCACGGGACCCGCCACTCCGAAGGCGATGCGCACCCGCTCAAACCTCTTTCCGTCGGGGCTGAGCCGCGCATTGACGGAGGTACCCAGCGTGGCGATATCCATGGCGTTGCGCATGGCGTATTTGATGTAGTGTCCCCACGTCCGGTCGTAGGACGTCTTGGGGATGAGGATGGCGGTCTGGATCTCGCCGTCCTCCACCCGCAGATCCACGGTGCCCGCCTTGATGTAGAACTCCTTGATGGGTACGCGGCGCACGCCGTTTTTGCCGGTGATCTCCACGATGGCCTCCCACGCGTGAAGCGTGGAGGCGGAGTCGGCGGAGGTCACGCCGTTGCAGGTGTTGCCGCCAATGGTGCCGGCGTTGCGGATCTGGGGGCCGCCCACCATGTCCACTGCCTCGCCCAGTACGTTGATGTACTTCTGGATGATGGGGTCGTTGGTGATGTGGGTAAAGCTGGTAAGGCTGCCGATACGGATGTTCTCCTCGTCATCGATGGAGATGCCCCGCATCTCGCCGCACTTCTGGATGGAGATCAGCGCCTTACCGGCCCGCTTGCCCTCCCGCATCTGCACCAGCACATCCGTGCCGCCGGCGATGATCTGCGCCTCGGGGTGCTCCAGCCGCAGGCGCACCGCATCCTGTACGTTCTTGGCCTCGTACAGTGCCAACATATCATACATAGCTTGTCCCTCCTCAGTCCTGAATGAGCCCCTCTTCGCTGAAGCGCTTGAAGAGGATGTGGGCATTCATGGGGTTCTGGTCGATGGCCACGCCGGTGGCGTTGAGAATGGCGTTGCGGATGGCCGGTGCGCCGGAGCAGGCCGGCGGCTCGCCCAGCGCCTTGGTGCCGAAGGCCGAGGTAGGCTCGGCATTTTCGATGAACTGCGCCTCCAGATGGGGGTGGTCCATAATGGTGCTGAGCTTGTAGTCCAGCAGGTTGTTGTTCAGGGGCTTGCCGTTCTTCTCATCGAACAGCAGCTGCTCGCCCATGCCGTAGCCGATGGCCATGGACATGCCGCCATGTACCTGTGCCTCGGCCAGCGCCGGATTGATGAGCTTGCCGCAGTCGTGGACATTGACGATGTCCCGCAGTGTCACCTTGCACATGGGGATATCCACCTCGATGTCCACGAAGGTGCAGCCGAAGGAGTAGGCGTTGTTGCGGATGGTAAACGTGGACTCAGCGGTAATGTGCTCGCTCCTGGCGGCGTTGTACTGGGCGGTCATGGCCAGCTCCTTCAGGCTCATCAGCGCCTTGCCGTCGGTGCTGCGGATGATGTTGCCGTCCACGATATCCATGTTGTATACCGCCTGACGGGTCAGATCGGTGGCATATTGCAGGATCTTCTCCTTCAGCAGCAGGCCGGTCTGGCGGATGGAGAAGCCCGCCGTATAGGTCTGGCGGCTGGCGTAGGCGCCCAGACCCGTGGGCGTGATGTCGGTGTCCTGACAGGATACCACATGCACGTCCTTATAGCTCTTCAGGCCCACCACATCGGCGGTCATCTGGGCGTAGGCCGTGTCGGCGCCCTGTCCGATCTCCGTCTCGCCGCACTGCATGGTGACGGTGCCGTCCAGATTCAGCTGCATCCGGTTGCTGGAGGTCTCCAGCGAGATGGGGTACACGGCGGTGTTGTACCAGAACGTGGCCATGCCCACCGCATGGCGGATGGGGCCGGTCTCCTTGGCGTACTCCGCCATCTTCCTGTCGTAGTCTATGTATTTCCGGCCCGCCTCCATGCACTCACGGAAGGAGTCGTTGTAGTTGACGTTGTGGCTGAATCCGTCCTCGAAGCCCTGGGGCATGATGTTCTGCATCCGGAAGGCCAGCGGGTCCATGCCCACCGCTCTGGCGCAGTCGTCCACATTGGACTCATCGGCAAAGCTGGCCTGAGGCATGCCGTAGCCCCGCATAGCACCGGCCGCCGGCCGGTTGGTGAACACGGTCCAGGCATCGCACTCCATGTTGTCGCAGGGGTAGTGCTGGGGGAAGGAGCCCATGGCCTTGGCCACGATGGAGTGGCCGTGGGAGGCATAAGCGCCCTGATTGGAGAAGCACTCCACCTTGCGGGCGGCAAACGTGCCGTCCTTCCGGAGCCACGACACGATGTGGAACCGGATGGCGTGGCGCACGCGGTTGGACACGAACGTCTCCTCGCGGGAGCAGTCGATGCGCACCGGCCGCCCGCCCACCTGGGTGGTGCAGTAGGCGCACAGCGGCTCGTACAGGGCGTCCTGCTTGTTGCCGAAGCCGCCGCCGATATAGGGCTTGATGATGTGGATGTCCGCCCAGGGGCGGCCCAGCGCCTGCCCCACGATGCGGCGAATGATGTGGGGGATCTGGGTGGAGGACACCACCACGATGCGGCCGTTCTCCTCGTAGGAGAAGCATCCGTGGTTCTCGATATGGCTGTGCTGCACGGTGGGCGTGTCGTACCAGCCCTCCACCCTGATGAGCCCGGGCTCCCGGATGGCGGCCTGATAGTCGCCCTTCTTCATGTCCGTGTGCTTCAGGATGTTGCGGGGGAAGCTCTCGTGAAGCTGGGGCGCCCCCTCCTCCATGGCCTTCTGGGCGTCCAGCACGAAGGGCAGCACGTCGTACTCCACCTTCAGCGCCCGCACGCCCTGCATGGCGGACACCTCGTCCTCCGCGATGACCACCGCCACATCGTCGCCCCAGTACCGCACGTGGCGGTTCAGCAGATGGCGGTCGGCCACGTCCTGATGGCCCGGGTCCATGGACCATGGATGGCCCGCCGTGGGGAAGGTGATGTCCGGCACGTCGAAGCAGGTGATGACCTTCACCACGCCATCGATGGCCTCGGCGGCGCTGGTATCCACGGACTTCACGAAGCCGTGGGCGATCTCCGCGTGCTTGATCCGCACGTACAGCGCGTTTCGGGGCATCAGATCCTCATAATACTTGGTCCGTCCCGTGGCCTTGTCGAAAGCGTCCACGCGGACCTGGCTCTTTCCTACCTCACCCATTCCGGTACTCCTCCTTGTAAACGAGATTTGACTCGGTAACAGCTACGCAAATGGCTGCCATCAGCCATACTGATATCTCTATTATCCTATCACAAACCCGTGGATTTGAAAAGGCATTTTCGTTATCCTACTTGCGATATAACGCCGTATTTCTTGACAGCGTTTCCGTTTTGCGGGTATACTACCGTCAAGACCACACCACGGAGGTGCATCCCATGGAAAAACCGCGCATCGGCTGCGTCGTCATGGCCGCCGGCAATGCGTCCCGCTTTGGGGCCAATAAGCTGGCCGCTCAGGTGGACGGAAAGACCCTCCTGCGCCGCGCACTGGAGGCAGTCCCTCCCGCCTGCTTTGCGCAGGTAGTGGTAGTCACCCAGTATCCGGAGGCTGCGGAGGCTGCAAGGCGCTTTTCCTTTACGCCCGTTGAAAACCAACACCCCGACTGGGGCATCAGTCATACCATCTCTCTGGGCCTGGACGCCCTTCAGGACTGCGATGCCGCACTGTTTCTGGTGTCGGACCAGCCCCTGCTGCGGCAGGCCAGCGTAGCGGAGCTGGTGGATCTCTACCGCCGGCACCCATCCCACATCGTGGCTCTGGGCCACAACGGTGTCCGCGGCAACCCCTGCCTGTTCCCCGCCCGCTTCTTTCCGGAGCTGCGGGCGCTGCGGGAGGATCACGGCGGCAGCACGGTCATCCGCCGTCACGAGGACGCCCTGCTGCTGTACGACGTGCCCGCCCGCCAGCTGGCGGACGTGGACACCCGCGCCGCGCTGGACGCTCTGACCGTGCAGGAGCGGTAGACACGTCAGTGTCACGCGCCCCGTTTGAACCGCGCCCCCCGGGCCGCACCGGCACACCCGCGCATTTCCCAGCGCCGGCAGCGCCGTGCGCACCGCTGGCGCGCCCAGCGTCTCTATCCATCTTCCCGCACGTCATCTTCCCACAGGTCATCTCCCCCGCAGGTCATCCCCACGCAGGTCATCCCCACGCAGGTCATCCCCACGCAGGTCATCTTCCCACAGGCCGCAGCACCGCCGCGGCCTGTTTTTTTACTTCTTTCTGGTGTAGGGCGTGTGCGCCAGCGGCAGCTCGAACCGCCGCTCCCCGTCCCACCGGTAGTAAGCGTCGGCGATGGCCGGCGCCGTAGGGATGGATGTGATCTCGCCGATGCCGATGGCGCCTCCGGCCACATCCAGCCCCGGCTTCTCCACCACGATGGCCTCGATCTCCTGCTCCGGCAGCTGGTTGGCGCGGAACAGCCCCAGCGTACCGTACTTGGCGGTGGGTCTGCAATTCTCGTCGATGGGATACTGCTCCGTCAGAGCATAGCCCATGGACATCACCACGCCGCCCTCGATCTGTCCCTCCACGCTGAGGGGGTTCACGGCCTTGCCCACATCGTGGGCGGCCACCATCTTTTTGATCTTTCCCGTCTCGCGGTCAAGGATGCACATCTGGGTGGCGTAGCCGTAGGCCACGTGGCTCACGGGGTTGGGCACATCCGCGCCCAGCGGATCGGTCTTGGCCAGATACTCTCCGTAAAACTCCTGTCCCGCCAACTGCTGTAAAGTCTTTCCACTGTCCAGCTCCGCCTTCAGCTTTTCACAGGCGCGGCGGGTAGCCTCGCCCGTCACCAGCGTCTGGCGGCTGCCGGAGGTGTCGCCGGAGTCCGGCGCGATCCACGTATTGCTGCGCTCGTACACCACGTCCTCGCGCTTCACCCCGGTACACGTCACCACCGTCTGTACCAGCACGGTGCCCAGCCCCTGTCCGATGCAGCTGGCGCCGGTGTAGATGTGTATCTTCCCGTCGTTCTCCACGATGAGCTTGCAGCGTCCCCAGTCAGGGATACCCACGCCCACACCGGCATTCTTCATGGCGCAGGCGATGCCCACCGGGTCGCCTGCCGCCACCGCCGCGTCGTAGGCGGGCTTGATGGCCTCCAGCGTCTCCACGAGGCCGGTGGATTCGTCCACGATCTGGCCGTTGGGCAGCACGCCTCCCGGCCGGATGGCGTTGCGATAGCGGATCTCCCAGGGGCTGATGCCCACCAGATCCGCCATCTGGTTCAGCAGCGTCTCCGTGCAGAAGCAGGTCTGGGTCACGCCGAAGCCCCGGAACGCACCGGCAGGCGGGTTGTTGGTGTAGTACGCCCAGCCCTCGATCTCAAAATTCTCATAGGCGTAGGGTCCCGCCGCGTGGGTACAGGCCCGCTCCAGCACCGGCCCGCCCAGTGATGCGAACGCACCGGTATCGGACACCACGCTGGCCTTCACGCCCTGGATGATACCGTTTTCGTCGCAGCCCATGGTGAACTCCATGTCCATGCTGTGGCGCTTGGGGTGGACGAGGATGGACTCCTGTCGGCTGAGCTTCACCTTCACCGGCACCCGCGCCACGTAGGCCATCAGTGCCGCGTGGTGCTGCACGGACATGTCCTCCTTGCCGCCGAAGCCGCCGCCCACCAGCATATTCTGCACCTGACAGTGCTCATAGTCCACGCCCAGCATGGCCGCGCATTCGTGCATGGTGGTGTGGGCGCTCTGGTCCGTGGTCAGCAGCCGGACGCCGCCGTTGTCCAGCGGCAGCGCCACGCAGCACTCCGGCTCCAAAAAGGCGTGTTCTGTCCAAGGCGTATGGAACTTCTCCGTCAGTACATATTTCGACTTGGCGATGGCCCCCGCCGCGTCCCCGCGGGACACGTGCTTGTAGGCCTGCACGTTGCTCTCTTCCTCTTCAAATACCAGCGGCGCGCCGGGTGCCGCCGCCTCAGCGGGATTATGCACCGCCGGCAGTACCTCGTACTCCACCTCCACCAGCTTCTTGGCGGCCTCCAGTGTCTCCTGATCCCGGGCGCACACCAGCGCCACCGCGTCGCCCAGATAGTGGGTCAGCTCTCCGATGCCGATGAGCGTAGGCTGGTCCTTCTTCAGATGGCCCACATTGACCTTCCCCGGGATATCCTTCTGGGTCAGCACGCACACCACGCCCTCCATGGCCTCCGCCTTGGACGTATCGATGCGCAGCACCCGCGCCCGTGCGTACTGGCTGCGCACCGCGCCGCCGTAGCACATACCGTCCACGTACACGTCGTCGGGGTACTGCCCGCAGCCCAGCACCTTCTCCTCCACGTCCAGCCGGTGGACGCGGCTGCCCACCTGCCAGTCGTCGGCGCCGGCCGCGGGGATCTTCCCCTCACGGAAGATTTTCGCCGCCAGCAGGATGCCGTCGATGATCTTCACATAGCCGGTGCAGCGGCAGATGTTATTGCGGATGGCGAAGGCCGCCTCCTCGCGGGTCGGCTCCGGATTCACGTCCAGCAGCCCCTTGGCGGAGATGACCATGCCCGGGATGCAGAAGCCGCACTGCACGGCGCCTGCCTCACCGAAGGCGAAGGTGTAGACTTTCTTTTCCCAGTCGCTGAGTCCCTCCACTGTCACGATGGTCTTGCCCTCCAGCTTGTCCGTCTGGGGGATGCACGCCTTGGTGGGCTTGCCATCGATGAGCACGTGGCACGTGCCGCAGGCGCCCTCGCTGCACCCGTCCTTCACGGAGGTAAGGTGCAGCGTGTCCCGCAGATAGCGGATGAGCTTCTGATTTTTCTCGACGACGACGGTCTGTCCGTTCACGGTGAAAGTGGCCATATCGTTCTCCCTCCTGCGGCAGGCAGCCCCGCCGATGTGAAAGTAGCTAAAAATTTTTTAGTTATTATACAATATTTTCAGCTTTTCTGCAACCCTTACTGTGGGCATATCGTTATTCTACTTATCCGATAACGCTTTCTTTTCCGGTGTATTATCTGCCTCCCGCTCCGTTTCCATACCCGTGCCGCGCAGCCCGGCCCTCTCCCCCGCCGCAAAAAAAGAGACACGGCTCCCGCCGCGTCTCTTTTTTGCTCTTTCGCTTTGTCACGCCATCTTGGGCCGCTCGTTTCCGTAGAAGAACACCGCCACGGTACCCGGCCCCGCGTGGGAGCCGATGATGGTGCCGATGTCGCACAGCCGGATGCGTCCCTTCAGCCTGGGGAACCGCTGCTCGATGGCGTCGATAAGCAGCTGCGCGTCCTGCGGACACTGGGAGTGGCACACGAAGCACTTGCCGTCGTAGTCCACGCCGCCCTCGGCGCACTGCGCCATGGTCTCCACCGTTACCTCCACAGCCTTCTTCTTGCCCCGCACCTTGCTGTACGCCTTGATGGAGCCGGTGTCGTCCAGCCGCATGATGGGGCAGATGTTCAGCACCGTGGCTACGGTGGCCGCCGCGCCGGACACGCGGCCCGTCCGCCGGAACTGGGTCATATCGCTGCTGAAGAACTGGTGATGCACCCGATTCCGGTGCGCCAGCACCCACTGCTCCACCTCCTCCAGGGACTTGCCCTGATCCCGCAGGTCGGCGGCGCTGTCCACCAGCAGGCCGTAGCCCGAGGAGGAGCACAGCGAGTCGATGACCACCAGCTTCCGCTCCGGATATTTGGCCCGCAGCTCCTCCGCCGCCAGAAAGGCGTTATGTACCGAGCCGGACTGGCCGGACGTAAATGCGATGTGCAGCAGGTCGCCCTTCTGCAGCAGGCTCTCGAAGAACTCTGTATAGGCGGCCACGTTGATCTGGCTGGTCTGGGGCAGCTTTCCCTCCCGAATGAACCGGTAGAAGCGGGGCAGTGCCTCGGGATCGCGGCCCATGTCGTCGTCATATTCCACGCCGTCCACCACGTAGGTGTAGAACAGCACGGGGATGTCCCTGCTCTCCATATAGCTGTACGGCAGATCCACGGTAGAACAGCAGCTCAGCGTAAATTGTCTTTCCATTTTCCCCTCCAAAGCTGTGGCGTCCCGCTGCGGGCCCGCCAGACTCCTTGATACGATGATACTATATGATAGTATAATCGCTTTCCGGATTTTCTGTCAATAAGCGGAACTGCCGGATTGCAAAAAGCGGCAGAAAACGGTATAATAGCCCGAGATATTTTTTCAGGAGGCACACATGGTCATCGTTATCAAAACAGGAACGCCGGAGGCGGCCATCCGCCAGCTTCTGGCCCAGCTGGCCGCCCAGAACGTCAAGGGCGGCTGCGTCGCCGGTCCCGACGGCATCCTTCTTCCGCTGGTGGGCGACACGTGGCGTCTCGACCCCAATATGCTCCAAGGGCTCCCCTACGTGCAGGAGGTGCGCCGTCTCACCCCCGCCTATCGTCTGGCGGGCCGCGCCGCCCACCCCGCCAATACCGTGGTTGCCGTGGGCGATGCAAAAATCGGTGAAAAATTCTGCATGATCGCAGGGCCCTGCGCCGTGGAGTCCGCGCCCCAGATGGCCGCGGTGGCCCAGTCGGTGAAGGAGTCCGGTGCCCAACTGCTGCGGGGCGGCGCCTTCAAGCCCCGCACCTCGCCCTATACGTTTCAGGGTCTGGAAAAGGCCGGTCTGGACCTGCTGGTGCAGGCGGGCCGGGATGCGGGCCTGCCGGTGGTAACGGAGATCACCGATATCTCCCAGCTGGATCTGCTGGCCGATGTGGACGTGCTGCAGGTCGGCGCCCGCAATATGCAGAACTATACGCTGCTGAAAGCGCTGGGCCAGCTGCGCCGCCCCGTGCTGCTGAAGCGCGGTCTCTCCGCCACGGTGGAGGAATTCCTGCTGGCAGCGGAGTACCTGCTCTCCGGCGGCAACGAGCAGGTCATCCTGTGTGAGCGCGGTGTACGCAGCGGTGTGTCCGCCGCCCGTGCCGCTCTGGACGTGTCCGCCATCCCCGTGCTGAAGCGGGCCACCCACCTGCCGGTGCTGGTAGACCCCAGCCACGCGGCGGGCCGCAGCGAATTGGTGCTGCCGCTGGCGCTGGCCGCCGCAGCGGCCGGAGCCGACGGCCTGATGGTGGAGGTCCACGACCGCCCCGCCTGCGCGCTGTCCGACGGCGGGCAGTCCCTGACCTGCCGTCAGTTCCGGGAGCTGTCTGCCGCCGTCACCGCCCTCCTCCCCTACGCCTGGCGGCCTGACACGTTCTAAGCACAGTCCACCCCATCAGGCGATGTCCCTTTCGCAGAAAGCCGGCACACCAAGGCGGCGTACACAACGAGCGCCGACCAAGCGCGCCAACCGGCACGCCGCCATACCCCTCGCCGCCCAGCGGCACTTCTTCGGAGCCAGACTGACACCCGCTAAGCCGAACCACGGGAAAGCGTTGGAAGGCCCCCTGCCGACCAGCGTACCCTGCGAATATCCAATGCCCCGTCAACACACCCGTTCCGGCTGAATCGCAGACACGCGGTCCACCACACGCCACCGGCACGCCGCTCATTTCGTGCACATCACCGGCAAGCCCCATTTCTTTTCAGGCGGACACGCCCTGCACGTGAAACCATCTCCCGGCAAAAGCGCATTCCGACCGCTTTTTGCGCCGTCTGCGCCGCAGCCGCCGCGCTCCGGCCGGCGGCTGCCCTTTCCCCGGGCCGTTGACCGCCGCAGTGACGCCGCCGTCTGCCAAAGCGGCGCGTTCGCAAAGACCACCACGGTACACCTACGAGGGAAAAGGGCAACGATCTGTTCCGACCCGGCACCTTCACCGGCGAGTTCCGCATCCGGTACGCGGCGCAGACCGGTGCGGAAGCGCTGCAAGCCTGCATCGCGTGGAAAAGGGCGGCCCGCCGTGCAGCCTCAGTTGCTTTTACGGCGGTGATTTTCTCATCGCGCAGGACCGCAGTCTCATCCCCTGCCTGCTGATGGGCGACGACATGGCCGCCTTCACCCTGATGACCGCCGATAAGTCGGTTATCGCCACGCCTCCGAGTTATGTCAACTTCACGTGGATCACCTCTCCTACGGCAGCGATGGTCAGATAGCTCTGACGGACATTGCGAGTCTCTCCTCCCTCACGACCCGCTATTTTTTCAGAGGGCCTTTCAGCCCTCTCGTAACCCACACGGCCCCAAGACCACCGCACCTTCGTGACCTGCGGCTGTCGCAAAGGACCTCTCTGCTCTCTTGCGCTCTGCCGCTGCCTCATCGCAGCCCTCCATATCCGCCGCGGTTCCCCAGGTGCGCCCGACTGTTCCAGCCTCGGTGCGCACGCCTGATTCACCGGCGGCTCGGCGTTCGTTTTCCGTTCCGCCGCGTTTCCCCCAGGTGCGCCCGACTGTTCCAGCCTCTGTGCGCACGAGTGATTCACCGGCGGCTGGGCGTTCGTTTTCCGTTCCGCCGCGTTTCCCCCAGGTGCGCCCGACTGTTCCAGCCTCTGTGCGCACGCCTGATTCACCGGCGGCTCGGCGTTCGTTTTCCGTCTGGAAATGCTGCGCGGCTTTTCGCTTACCCGTATCGAAATTGTTTAGCATTCATCTATTTCGCATAAATATTCAGCTTTTTTCCGTTGAAACTTCCTCATGAAGCACATCCGGAAATAAAACCGGAAATTCCGGGAGGGAAAACGGAAATTAGTTGCACGCAGCCATGCCCTGCCGGATGGTGCCGGCAGGGCATGGTTATATTTATGCGGTTTTATACACATTCTCTTATGCGGCTCAATCTGTCATTTTATGCAGTCTATCGCGCTATTTTTATGCTGCTTCACGCACTGTTTTGCGCCGTCCATCGCATCACTATACTTCGCTCGTATTATACTTTTTGCGTGGTTTGTCGCATTATTTTTGCGGGACAGATACCGCGCTTCACATGCGGTACTTTCGCTTTTTCTTTCTGTTAGCCACTAAAATTTATCCTGATTTTCGCCTTCTCCATTCTTCGCATCGTCCGCACTCGCCGGCATTTCGTCCACATTTCGCGGACGATCTTCCGCGCCGCAGAGATGCAGGAGGCGAGAACCAAAGGGCAGGAACAGCAGATACCCCGCCAGTCCGCCAGCAGTGTTGGCGATGACATCCGTGATGTCGGATGTGCGATTTGTCGTCAGAAGCGGCTGCAACAGCTCGATGCACAGGCTCAGCAGAAGCGCGGCCAGCACCGCCCGACACAGGCCGCGCTTCCGCCGCACCAGCGGCCACAGAAAGCCGAAAGGCACTGTCATCACAACGTTCAGCGACAGCTGTCGCGCTGCGTTGCCGTAGCCGTTCCGCAGATCACGGAAGGGCTCCAGCTCCATGAGTGCATAGTGATTCCCCGCCAATTTCGGCAAATTGGCCAGCACCGGCAGCAGCGTCACTCCCAGCACACAGACCAGATAGATGAAAAACACCGTCCGGACTGCCAGTACGCAGTGTCCCAGTCCCCTCCAGCGGGGCAGCAGTACCAGCAGATACACTGCCGCCAGCACTGCCAGATCCGGCAGCATCTGTAAAATTTTTCCAAGGTCAAACTGTGGTATCGCCCATCCCCCCGCTTTGCCGCAAATTCTATTTTTTTCCGATCCCAGTACTGTACCGCTCTCAAAAGCGGCCCAGCCCAAAACCGAAAATTCGTCCGATACAGTCCGATATAGTATAAGCCGTTTTTGAAAAAAATGTCAACCGCTTCGGCAAAAACTTCAGCAAATCATAAAAAAGGGACCGCAAAAGCGGTCCCTTTTGGTGTACTTGGGTACTCTTATGTACTTTTTGTACCGGATGAAACGTTCGGCTTAGAAGCAGCCCTGCTCCATCATCGCCTCGGCGACCTTCTTGAAGCCGGCAATGTTGGCGCCAGCCACCAGATCGTAACCCAGACCGTACTCCTCGGCGGCCTCGGCGGACACCTTGTGGATGTTCTCCATCATCTTGTGCAGCTGATGGTCGACTTCCTCAGCGGTCCAGACCAGACGCTCGGAGTTCTGCGCCATCTCCAGAGCGGAGACGCCCACGCCGCCGGCGTTAACAGCCTTGGAGGGAGCAACGATCATGTGCTTCTGCGCACGCAGGAAGTTCAGAGCATCGTTGGTGGTGGGCATATTGGCGACCTCGATGTAGTACTTCACGCCGGAAGCAGCGATCTTCTCAGCGGACTCCATCTTGACATCGTTCTGCATGGCGGCGGGCATATACACGTCAACATCCTTGACGCCCCAGCACTTCTCGCCGGCAACGAACTCGCAGCCAAACTTGTCAGCATAGGGCTTGCAGTGCATGGGATCCTTGGCGCGCATCTCCAGGATGAAGTTCAGCTTCTCGTCGGTGATAACGCCGTCGGGATCGTGAACGTAGCCGTCGGGGCCGGCGAAATAGGTGACCTTGGCGCCCAGCTGGGATGCCTTCTTCATGATGCCCCAGCCCACGTTGCCGTAGCCGGAGATAGCGATCTTCTTGCCCTCGATGGTGTCATTCTCGTGCTTCAGCACTTCCTGCAGATAGTACATGGCGCCGTAGCCGGTGGCCTCGGGACGGATCAGGGAACCGCCGTAGCTCAGGCCCTTGCCGGTGAGCACGCCGTTCTCCCACACGCCCTTCAGGCGGCGGTACTGGCCGTACAGATAGCCGATCTCGCGGCCGCCCACGCCCATATCACCGGCGGGGACGTCGATGTCGGGCCCGATGTAGCGGTACAGAGCGGTCATAAAGCTCTGGCAGAAACGCATGACCTCGGCATCGGACTTGCCGGCGGGATCGAAGTCGGAACCGCCCTTGGCGCCGCCGATGGGCAGGCCGGTCAGGCTGTTCTTGAAGGTCTGCTCGAAGCCCAGGAACTTGATGATACCCTCGTACACGTTCTTCTGGAAACGCAGGCCGCCCTTGTAGGGGCCGATAGCGCCGTTGAACTGGCAGCGCCAGCCGCGGTTGGTGTGCCACTGGCCGGCATCATCGCACCACACCACGCGGAATGTGAACATACGCTCGGGCTCCACCATGCGGCCCAGCAGGTCCACCTTCTCATACTCGGGGTGCTTCTCGATCACAGGCTCCAGAGAGGACAGGACCTCCTCAACCGTCTGTACGAACTCAGGCTCGTTGCCATGCTTGGTTCTGACGCTCTCCAGAACGTCTGCCAAATACTTATTCACAGCTAAATTCCTCCTCAAATAAGTGTTCCGTTCGGAATCATGTCGGCGCAGTGTCCCACGCCTTCATCTGCCCCGATGATAACACCGATTTTCCTTTTTCTCAAGGGGTGTTCAGCCAAATTCTCCCTTTCGGGCCGTAAAAAAAAACCTGCTTTTTTTGTGCATATTGTTGAATGACTCACAGCAAAAATCCGTCACTCTGCGGCGGCTTATTTGATATATTTTTCACAAAACAGCCGGTGCTTTCGTACTTCAAAGCATGACCGCTTTTCCGTGTAAAATTGCGGCGGAATCTTGACTTTTTTTTGGGCTGCTAATATAATGTACACTGTCGATCGACAAAGACAAGCACGGCTTTGACGGGCAGCGATACGCCCATACAGCGGCAAGACTCTCGGGGATGCAGCAAGTACCCTCCTCCGGTCTTTCCCCGCCCGGGCACGCTTCTGCTCCGGCAAAGCTGCTTTGCACCTGTCAGTGATGGATTTTCGGGTGTTTTTTGGCTTTTGAGGTGCAGGCTTGCTGACGCAGGCCAAGGCGAAAAGGGCAAAAAGCGCCGGAAAGACGCGCTGGCAGTCCTGTTTGCCCTTGTTGATCGATGGTTTGCTGCTGTTTCGTGCAGTGCGACCATACTATGACGGCAGACGGCCATATGGCGGCCGCGCCTGAAAAGGAGTTTTGAATCATGCCTGTTTATCCCATCACCGTGGCCGGTCTGCAGCGCGATCTGCCCATCTGTAAGGTCACGGACGACCTGTATATCGGCGCTTTTATCTGTTTCGGCGACGCAGAGCTGACGGTGGCCTGTGCCCGGGAAATGCTGAAGCTGGTGGACCAGGACAGCTACGACTACATGCTGACCGCCGAGGCCAAGTCCATTCCCCTCATCCACGAAATGGCCCGCCAGAGCGGCGCCGCCAAGTACTTCATCGCCCGCAAGGGTCCCAAGGCATACATGCCTGATCCCATCCACGTGGAGGATAAGTCCATCACCACCGCCGGCGTACAGAAGCTCTATCTGGGCCGCGACGACGCCGACATGATCCGCGGCAAGCGCATCCTGCTGATGGACGATGTCATCTCCACCGGCGGCTCTATCCACGCCATGGAGGAGCTGGTGAAGCTGGCGGGCGGCATTGTGGCCGGCCGCGTGTCCGTGCTGGCCGAGGGCGATGCCGCGGCGCGCAAGGACATCAAGTTTCTGGCTCCCCTTCCGGTGTTCAATGCCGACGGCAGCGTGAAGTAAAGCGTTAAGAACGCATACATAAGTAAAACGTGTGGCAGCCCGCAGGCTGCCACACGTTTTTTATAGCAGAAGGGCTGGACAATCTTTATAAGCTGTGGTAATATTTAGAATTAACAAAACTAATGGCTTTGGAGGGCCGCACCGGGAAAGGAGTCTATTGCATATGTCTGTCAAGGAAAGCTACGCCGGGAAAATCAACCGCAAGCTCAACAAGAAGCTGCGGGTCATCGCCGTGGCCGCCGGTCGGGAGCCGGCGGATCTGGTGCTGAAGAACGCCACCTACGTCAACGTGTTTTCCAATGAGCTGTGTCACGGGGATATCGCCGTGGCGGAGGGCCTCATCGTGGGCATGGGCGAATACAGCGGTGCGGTGGAGGTGGATGTCTCCGGCAAGATCGTGCTGCCGGGGTTCGTGGATGCCCACATTCATCTGGAGAGTTCGCTGGTGAGCCCCACGGAGTTCGCCAAGGCTGTGCTGCCTCACGGCACCACCACGGTCATCACAGACCCCCACGAGATCGCCAACGTCATGGGTACCGACGGCATCGAGTACATGCTTCAGGCCACGGAGGATCTGCCGGTGGATGTGCGGTTCATGCTGCCCTCCTGCGTGCCGGCCACGCCGCTGGATGAGTCCGGCGCCAACCTGGACTACCGTGCCATTGACTCCTTCTACGACCATCCCCGGGTGCAGGGCCTGGCGGAGATGATGAACTTCGTAGGCACCATCAACGGCGACCCCCAAGTGGTAGAGAAGATCGTGGCCAGTCAGGCCCACCACAAGAAGATCGATGGTCACGCCCCCGATCTGAAGGGCAACGACCTTAACGCCTATATCGCAGCGGGCGTGTACTCCGACCACGAGTGCCACGATCTGGCCGACGCCATCGCCAAGCTGGAGCGGGGACAGTTCATCATGATCCGCGAGGGCACCGCCGCCCGCAATCTGGAGGCGCTGGTCCCCCTGCTGTGCGACAAGTACGTGGAGCGGTGCATGTTCTGCACCGATGACAAGCACCCCAACGACCTGCTGGAAAAGGGGCATATCGACTACATCGTCAAGAAGGCCATCAAACTGGGCGCGGATCCCATCACCGCCATCAAGGCCGCCTGCCACAACGCGGCGCGGTACTTCCTGCTGAACAACCGCGGCGCTATCGCTCCCGGCTATCTGGGGGACTTCGTTGTCATCGACAGCTTCGAGCACTTCAACATTGAGAAGGTGTTCAAGAAGGGCGAACTGATGTACAGCGACGGCGTGCTGAAGGACTTCCCCACGCCGGAGATCGACCCGTATCTGGTGAAGCACGCCCATGACACGTTCCATGTGGCCCCGCTGACTGCGGCGGACTTCATCGACAGCCGTCCCCATGCCGTCATCGGCATGGTCAGCGGCGAGATCACCACCACCGACGGCGGCTACACCGACCGCATCGACGTGGATTACGACATTCTGAAGATCGCCGTGATCGAGCGGCATAAGAACACCCACCACATCGGTCTGGGCTACATCAAGGGCTACGGCCTGAGGAAGGGCGCGGTGGCCACCAGCATCAGCCACGACAGCCATAACATCATCGTGGTGGGCACCAACGAGGAGGACATGGCCTTCGCCGCCAACCACATCGTACAGAACCACGGCGGCATCACCGTGGTGGAGGACGGTCAGGTGAAGAGCGATGTGCTGCTGGCCATCGCGGGCATCATGTCCGACGCCAGTCTGGTCAACGTGAACCGCGATCTGGAGGCCGCCAAGGCCGCCGCCTACGCGCTGGGCGTGTCCGAGGGCATCGACCCGTTCATGACCCTGAGCTTCATGGCGCTGCCGGTGATCCCCACGCTGCGCATCACCACCCGCGGCGTGTTCGACGTGGGCTCCCAGCGGTACGTGTAAAAAAAGAAAGCATACGCAAAAGGAGAACGGCTTCCGCCGTTCTCCTTTTGCGTATGCGGGGCTTGGGTCAGCGGGCGGTAACCCACCACTCGCCGCCGCCAAAGCTGCTGTAATGGCCGTTGTCATCATAGCAGCCAACGCCGTAGTAATAGCCGGTGCCGCTGACAGCGGTGGTATCCGTCCAGGTGATGGTGTCGGAGCCGGTGGGAAGCACCGTGCCCATGGGAGAGTAGGAGAAGCCGTTATCCTCCGAGCGGAACACCTGATAGCGGGCGGCACCCTCCACGGTGCGCCAGGTCAGCACCGGCTTGCCGCTGTCATCCAGCTCCAGAGACGTGATCTCCGGCGTGTCCATGGTGGGAGGCGCCTCGCAGTACCGGCGAGCCGCCTGACTGAAGTCGCTGTACGTGCTGCCGCTGACGGCGCGTACCTTATAGTAATACCAGGTGTCGGCCTCGGCGGTGGTATCCTTGTGGAACGTGACGTCCGCCGACACGATGAGGGTATAGGCGGAAGCGGCAGGGGCGCTGCCGTCGGAGGCGGCCTGTGCGCGCCAGATCTCGTAGCGCTCCGCACCGGTGACGGCGGGCCACCAGACGGTGGGCTTGCCGTCGCTGCAATCCTCGCCCAGCGTCACGGCGGGCACATCCAGCCGGCTTGCGGACTGGCCGGTGCAGTGGAACGCCGCGTTCAGCAGCGGGTCGTTGCGGTCAGCCACGGAGATGGCCGCCCACTCCGCCGCCGTGCCGCCGTAGTACACGTCGGTCAAAGAGCGGCATCTGTCGAATACGTATCTCCCAATGGATTTAATACTTTTGGGTAGTGTAATATTTCCCAGTTGTGCGCAGTTGTAAAACGCAGAGTGGGGAAGATTTGTAACCCCATCAGGAATCTCTACGCTCAGTAGATTGGCGCAGTTTGAAAACGCATAGCCTCCAATGTTCGTGGTACTTGTTGGAATAGTTACATGAGTCAGCAAATCACTGCCGGCGAATGCAAAGTCGCCAATACTCTGTGTACCTTCAGGAATGTCATATTTACCCTCTGTGATCCGCCCCGCATAATACAAGATAGTCTTTTCCTTGTTGTATAGCGCTCCGTTGATACTGCAGTATTGATTATTGTCCTGATCCACATATACACTTGTATGGCACCCCTCAAACGCCATCGAATCAATCTCTGTAACACTGCGCGGAATCGCTATGCCAGTCAATCCATCACATGCGGCAAAAGCATTTGCTCCGATACTCTCAATAGTGTTGGGAATGGTTATTTCAGTCAGCTTTTTACAATTAAAAAAGGCACTTGTTGGTATCTCGGAAATACCATCCAAAAGTACTACTTTGGCCAATTTAGAACAACTCGCAAACACGCCTTGCCCTATGCTGATAACGCTTTCCGGAATAACAACGCATATTAAGCTATCGCATCCAATAAACGCGTGAAATCCGATGCTTGACACGCCACTGGGAATCGTTGCGGATAACAGATTCTCACAGCAGTAGAATGCATCATCGCCAATGGTGGTCACGCTGCTAGGAATCGTCACAGATGTCAGTGCAGCGCAACTTCGGAACGCACTACTGCCTATACTCGTTATACCCTGCTCGATTACGGCTTCCTCTACAGCAAGGCCATACCATGGTGCATTTATGGAGTAACTATAGTTATCCATCGCCCCTATGCCGCTGATGGTCAGAGTACCCTCGGCATCCAGCTTCCAGCTGGCGCTGTCGCCGCACTTGCCGCTGGCCACCAGAGCGGGCCGGGCGGTATAGGTGACGGAGACCACATCACTGAAGGGGCCGGCCTCGCCGTCGCTGTCCAGTGCGCGGACCTTGTAGTAGTAGGCAGCGCCGTCCGTCAGGACGGCGCTGTTGGTGTAACTGTTGGAGGTGACGGCGGCGAGCTGGGCGAAATTGCCGTCCTCGCTGGCAGCGCGATAGACCTCATACCGGGCCGCATCAGGCACGGCAGGCCAGGTCAGGGCGGGATAGCCCTGATCGTCAAGGCCGGCAGTGACGGTGGGTGCGGCCAGAGATGCGGCGGGGTTATAGGTGAAGGTCACCTCTTTGCTGAAGGAGCCCACAGCGCCGCTTGACGTAACGGCGCGGACCTTGTAGGTGTAGGTCCGGCCCTTCTCCAGGTAGTCCGTGGGTACGGTGTAGCTGGTGGCGGTCTTGTCATTGTTGACAAACCAACGATAGTAGGGATCACCGTCATCTCCGCCGTCATAGCTGCACCAGAGCTGATAGCCCGCCGCGCCGCTGACGGCGCTCCACTTCAGGGTGGGCTGGCCCTTCTTGCTGACGCTGAGGGTCAGGGTGGGTGCGGTGAGGACGGTGCTGCCGGTGCATCTGACGTTGGCGCGAGTCAGCGCCTCATTGCCGGAGTAGATCGTCAGGGCCTTCCAATCGGCGGCGGTTCCGGTATAGGTCACGTTTTTCAAAGCAGTACAGCCGGAAAAGGCGTCCTGCATAACATTTACCACGGAGCGGGGGATGGTGAGGGACGTCAGGCTCTTGCAATCCTTGAACATTTGCCAGGAAATGCTGAGGAGGGTGGCGGGCAGACGGACGCTGGTCAGGCTGGTGCAGTACATGAAGGTGCAGCCGCCGATATCCCGCAGGCTGTCCGGCAGGGTGACGGACTTCAGAGATGTGCAGCCCAGGAAGAAATCACCGCTGATAAATGTCACGCCGTCGGGGATGGTGACGGAGGTCAGACCGGTGCAGTACATGAACACATCAGCGCCCATGGTCTCCAGCGTTGTGGGCAGGGAGACGGAGGTCATCTCGCTGCAGTCATAGAACGCCCGAGTTCCAACGTAGGTGATGCCCTTCTCCACCACGACCTTTTTGATTCGAAGCCGCAGGGAGACGTCGTACCAGGGGGCATTGGCGTTCCAATCCTCGTCTATAAAGTCCCAGGTTTTGCCGGAGCCGCTGATGGTCAGGGTACCGGCGGCGTCCAGCGTCCACTTGGCGCTGTCGCCGCACTTGCCGCTGGCCACCGTGGCGGCGGCAGGCTTGCGGTAGGTCACGGACACGATGCTGCTCCACGCACCCGCCGTGCCGTTAGCATCCAGAGCGCGCACCTTGTAGTAGTAGGTGTTGCCGTTTTCGATGTAAGATGTGTTGGTATAGGACGTGCCGGTGACGGTAGAATACTTGATGTACTCACCACTGCGGCTGCGGGCGCGGTACACCTCGTACTTGGCCGCACCGGTGACGGCATTCCATTTCAGGGTCGGACGGCCCTGCGCATCGTTGCCGCCGGTGACGGTGGGTGCGGCCAGAGATGCGGCGGGGTTATAGGTGAAGGTCACCTCTTTGCTGAAGGAGCCCACAGCGCCGCTTGACGTAACGGCGCGGACCTTGTAGGTGTAGGTCCGGCCCTTCTCCAGGTAGTCCGTGGGTACGGTGTAGCTGGTGGCGGTCTTGTCATTGTTGACAAACCAACGATAGTAGGGATCACCGTCATCTCCGCCGTCATAGCTGCACCAGAGCTGATAGCCCGCCGCGCCGCTGACGGCGCTCCACTTCAGGGTGGGCTGGCCCTTCTTGCTGACGCTGAGGGTCAGGGTGGGTGCGGTGAGGACGGTGCTGCCGGTACACTTGATGGCGGCGCTGGTCAGAGCCGTGTTGCCGGGACGGATCGTCACGCCCTTCCAGTCGGCGGCGCTGCCGGTGAAGGTCACGTTCTTCAGGGACGTGCAGCCGTCAAAGGCTTCCTTCTTGACTTCCACGGTGCCGCGGGGAATGGTGACGGAGGTCAGGCTGGTGCAGTCCTTAAACATCCACCACGCGATATCTCTGAGATTCGCGGGCAGGCGGACGCTGGTCAGGCTGGCGCAGTCCATAAAGGTGCAGCCGCCGGCATCCCACAGGCTGTCCGGCAGGGTGACGGACTTCAGGGACGCACAGCCATAGAAGAAGTCGCCGCCGATAGACGTCACACCGGCAGGGATGGTGATGGAGGTCAGGCTCTCGCAATATCTGAACACGCTGCTGCCCATTTCCTCCAGCCCCGCGGGCAGGGAGACAGAGGTCAGCTCAGCGCAGTCTCTAAACGCATAGGTCCCGACGTAGGTGATGCCCTTGTTCACCACGGCCTTCTTGATCTGGAGACGCAGCTCGGCGTCATACCAGGGAGCGGTGCAGTTATAATCGTTGAAGAAGTCATAGGTCGCACCGGTGCCGCTGATGGTCAGGGTGCCGGCGGCGTCCAGCGTCCACTTGGCGCTGTCGCCGCACTTGCCGCTGGCCACCGTAGCGGCGGCAGGCTTTCGGTAAGTCACGGACACGACGCTGCTCCACGCGCCTGCTGTGCCGTTGGCATCCAGAGCGCGGACCTTGTAGTAATAGGTGTTACCGTCCTCGATGT
>UQZR01000026.1 GCA_900545585.1 uncultured Eubacteriales bacterium | reverse complement strand
GCCGGTGACGGTGGAATACTTGATGTACTCGCCACTGCGGCTGCGGGCGCGGTACACCTCGTACTTGGCCGCGCCGGAGACGGCGTTCCATTTCAGGGTCGGGCGGCCCTGCGCATCGTTGCCGCCGGTGACGGTGGGCGCGGACAGCGTACCTGTCGAGGCGGCGCGGTAGGTCACGGACACGATGCTGCTCCACGCGCCCGCCGTGCCGTTGGCATCCAGAGCGCGGACCTTGTAGTAATAGGTGTTCCCGTTTTCGATGTAGCTGATGTTGGTGTAGCTGGTGCTGGTGACGGTGCTGTACTTGATGTAGTCGCCGTCCATGCTGCGGGCACGGTACACCTCGTATTTGGCCGCACCGGTGACGGCGTTCCATTTCAGGGTCGGGCGGCCCTGCGCATCGTTGCCGCCGGTGACGGTGGGGGCGGACAGGCCGGTGCAGTGGACATCCGCGTTATACAGAGCGCTGTTCCCCTCGCCGGCGATCTGGATGGAGGTCCACTGGGTCACGGAGCCGTTGAAGTAGACATCCTTCAGCGCAGTGTCATAGCGGAAGGCGCAGATGCCGATGGATTTCACCGTGTTGGGCAGGGTGATGGTTTTCAGGCTGGGGCAGTCATTGAAGGCGTAATTGCTCAGATAGGTGACGCCGCCGGACACCGTGGCGGTGGTCAGCTTGGCCATCTGGCTGCAGACGGCATCGCCCATAGTCCGCAGGCCGCTGGGCAGCGTGATCGCGGCGATGCTGTCACAGTGGGTGAAGGCGTTGGACTCGATGGTGGTAACGCTGCTGGGGATGGTGATGGCGCTCAGTCTGATGCAGCCCAGAAACAGGCAGGAGCCGATGCGCTTCAGGCCGCTGGGCAGCGAGACGGAGGTCAGCTGGGTGCAGTTGGAGAACATGGAATAGCCCAGCTCCGTAATGCCGCTGTTCACCACGACCTTGTTGACGCGCTGGATGCGGGCCTTGGTACACCATGGCGCGGCACTGTTGCCGTCGTCATCCATGTCGTAGTTATACGTGGCGCCGGTGCCGCTGATGGTCAGGGTGCCGGTGCTGTCCAGCGTCCAGGTGGCGCTGTCGCCGCACTTGCCGCTGGCCAGCGCGGCGGCGTAGGCGGTGTCCACCATGCCCAGCGGAAGGGCGCTGAGCAGCATGAGAACCGCCAACAGGATGGATAGGATACGTTTTTTCACAGAAACTCCCCTTTTCTTTATGATCTCCGCCGGTATGTGCCGGCAGGTCATTACAACGATAGAATACACCTGTTTTTGTGTGATTTCAATAAGCTGGCTGCATAGTATCGAGGGTTTTTTTGCAAAAACGGAAAAATCGCATAAATAAAGAGAACGGCGGAAACCGTTCTCTTTTTTGCGTATGTGGGCGGTCACAGGATGGGGCCGCGGCGGTCGGGGTCCTGGGGCGCGAAGTCCGACAGGCCCTTGCGGCACACCACGCAGCCCGCCACGCCCACCGCCGCCATGGCGGCCAGCGCGGCTCCGACGCCGCCGGTGCCGCTGAACAGTCCCAGCGGATCGTTCATGGCGTTGAAGGCGGCATGGGCGGCGAAGCCGGGCAGGATGCTGCCGGTGCAGCGGCGGAGGAAGCCGAAGGCCAGACCCATCAGGAAGGCGTAGACCATCTGGATGGGCGTCCCATGGACCAGGCCGAAGATGGCGGCCTGTAATACCAGAGCCAGCCAGGGCGGCATGGCACGCTCCAGACGGGTCTGGATGACGCCGCGGAACGTCAGTTCCTCCGCCAGCGGGCCCAGCACCGCCATGGTCAGGAACGTGTTCAGGCCGGTGGAGGTCAGGACGGACATATCCGCGTTGTACGCAGCCATCCACGCCTCCGGCAGGAGGGACAGCGCCAGATCCGTCAGGACGTACAGCACGATGCCGGCAAAGGAACAGAAGCCGGCAGTCCAACCGGAGCAGCGGCGCAGGCACACGGCCTCTGACAGCGGCGTCTGGCGTATTTTGAACCACAGCAGCAGTCCCGCCGCGATGAAGAAATCGGCCAGCAGCGTGGCGGTGTCCGCGCCGTCCAGGATGCTCTGGGGATCGAAGCCGCCGGGACGCAGCGCGGAGCCGGCGATGGCGATGGCGGCGTAGATCGCGCCGGTCAACAGCTGCACTCCCAAAAAGAACAGCACGTACAACGCAGATTTCCCCAGCGCGGTCAGCACGCCTCTGGCGGTATAGGGGTGTCGGTGTTCCATACAGTCTCCTTTCTCACAGATCAGGTCCGGGTACGGTCAGGGTCAGTATAGCAGGGCGCGGCGGTTGGTGTCCAGCAACTCTGCGTTGCGTTGGTGGTTTTTTGGCCAAAGCGGCGCAACTTCAGGTTGTCAGGGATAGAAAACAGGGGAGCGGCCCGTGTGCCGCTCCCCTGTTTTTACAGCTTGATGTCGCAGGACATACTCATGACAGCACGTCCGCCCACGCGGACGGTGACGGTATCGCCGTCTGCATACAGGCGGCTGCGGATCTCCGAGGGACGGTACATATGCTCGCCCTGCAAAAATACGTTCTCCTGCTCCGGCTGCACCATACCGTGGCGGTAGAGGTAGTAGGTCAATGCGCCGTTGCTGGTGCCGGTGGCGCACTCCTCGGGAATGTCATACAGCGGCGCGTAGTTGCTGCAATAGGCGGTGCAGCCGTCGCCGAGGCAGAACATGTGGACGCCGGTGACATCATAGCGTCTGGAGAGCGCCGTCACCGCCGGTTCATTCTGGACGGCGCGCAGCAGCGTATCGCGGTCGCGGACGGGCATCATGATGTCGGCCAAGCCAGTGGACACGATGGCGGGCAGCAGGCTGTCGGGGCGATCCGCCGGAGTCAGGCCGTAGGCTTCGTACAGCTCCGGCAGCTCCGGCTCCGTCAGTTCCCGTATCCAGTGGGGCGGCGCCATATCCATCCACACCGTATCGCCCCGAACGCCGATGGTCAGATCCGCGGCCTTGGTGTGGGCGGTGATATCGCCGTCACCGATGCGCCCCAGCGCCCGCAGCAGCGCGAAGGAGGCGATGGTGGCGTGGCCGCAGAGCTCCACCTCCCCCGCCGGTGTGAAGTAGCGCAGGATCACGCTGCCATCGGGGCTTCGGGTGACGAAAGCGGTCTCGGAGTGCTTGAACTCGGCGGCGATCTGCTGCATCTCCGCGTCGGTCAGCGGGCGGTCCGGCAGCACCACGCCGGCCTGATTGCCGCCGAACAGGCGGGCGGAAAAAGCGTCCATGACATAGGCTTCCATAGGGCGTACCTCCCAGTTTTTTTAATGAAGATAATTATAAACTGTCTCGCCATTCGTGACAAGAGTATTTGACAGAACAGCTCTTTTTCGTTAGAATAGAATTATATATCCGAAATGGAAATCAAAAAAGAAAGGAATCTCATCCAAAATGCTCAATGAGCGCAGTCTGTTATCGCAATTCCTGCATTTCGCAGCCGCTACGGTGGCCTCCCTCATGGTTTTCAGCCTGTATTCCATCGTAGACGGACTGATGGTCGCCAAGGGCGTAGGCGAATACGCCATGGCGGCGGTGAATCTGGCGGTGCCGTTCACCAACGTGCTGTTCTCCATCGGCGTCATCTTCGCCGTTGGCACCAGCACCATCATCGCCATCTATCTGGGACAGAACCAGGGCGAGAAGGCCAACAGCCTGTTTTCCCAGAACATCGTGCTGCTGACCTGTATCGGCCTGACCATCACTGTCCTCGTCTTTGTATTTCTGGAGCCGTTCGCCGTACTGCTGGGCGCAAAGGGCGTAACGTATCAATATACCATCGACTATCTCAAGGGCCTTGCGCCCTTCGCCGTGTGCTTCATTATCTCCTATAACATGGAGGTGCTGATCAAGACCGACGGCTTTCCCCGTCTGGCCATTCTGACGGTCATCACCGGCTGTCTGGCCAACTGTGTGCTGGACTACGTGGCCATCTTCGTTTTGGACTGGGGCGTTTGGGGCGCGGCCTTCGCCACGGGCCTTTCCCAGCTTCTGACGTGCATCATCTATCTGCGGCACTTCCTGGGCGGACACAACACCTTCCACTTCGTAAAGTTCAGGATGGACTGGAGCATCTACAAGCGTCTGATCCCGCTGGGCTTTGCCGACGGCGTGACGGAGCTGTGCAACGGCGTGATGATCTTCCTGTTCAACCGGGTCATCCTCCGGTGCCTCGGCGACGACGGACTGGTGTGCTACACCATCATCGCCTATGTGAACACCCTCATCATCAACACTATGCTGGGTATCTCGCAGGGCAGCCAGCCGCTGGTCAGCTACCACTACGGCAAGGAGGACGCGGCGGGCTGCAGGAAGCTGCTGCGGTACGGTTTTACGGCGGTGGGCATCATGACGGCGGTGATCTTCGCCGGTGTGATGATCTTTGCCCCCCAGATCGCCGGGATCTTCCTCGGCGCGGAAAAGCCGGAGCTGCTGGGCAGCGCGGCCGGTGCGCTGCGGCGGTACGGTCTGTGCTACATACTGCTGGGAAGCAACATCCTCATGGGCGGCTTCCTGACGGCGGTGGAGCGGCCGAAGGCTGCCATCTCCATCTCCGTGGGCCGCGGACTTGTGTTCCAGGCCGGTGCGCTGCTGCTGTTGGCAGCAGCCGTGGGCGGTACGGGCATCTGGTTCGCGCCGGTGATCTCCGAGGCGCTGTGTGCGGTGATGGCGGTATGGTTCCTCCGCCGGTTCCTGCGGAAAACCGCGGCATAACGAGCATACAAAAAGTATCCCATGGCACAGCCGTGGGATACTTTTGCGCTCTATGGGATGTGTGCCTTACGCCTGTGCGGCCTTTTCCGCCATCATGCCCCGTATCACCTCGTCGATGCGGCGGGCAATGCGGCAGAAATCCTCCGCCGTGTAGCCCCTGGTGGTCATGGCGGCGGTGCCGATACGGACGCCGCTGGTCTGGAACGGGGAGCGCCGGTCTCCGGGGACGCAGTTCTTGTTAAGAGTAATGCCGCAGCGGTCCAGCTCCTCCTGCACCTCCTTGCCGGTGAGACCGGTGTCCGTCAGGTCCAGCAGGAACAGGTGGTTATCGGTGCCGCCGGTGACCACGCGGTAGCCCATGGCCATGAACTCCGCCGCCATGGCCCTGCAGTTGGCCACCACGCTGCGGGCGTAGGCGCGGAAGGCCGGCGTCAGGGCCTCCTCCGCCGCTACGGCCTTGCCGGCGATGACGTGCTGCAGCGGGCCGCCCTGCGTGCCGGGGAATACGGCGCTGTCCACCTTCTTGGCCAGCTCCGGACGGCAGAAGATCAGGCCGCCGCGCGGCCCCCGCAGGGTCTTGTGGGTGGTGGTGGTGATGACATCCGCCAGACCGAAGGGACTGGGGTGTTCCCCTGCCGCCACAAGCCCCGCAATGTGGGCCATGTCCACCATAAAGCAGGCGCCTACCTCCTGCGCCGCAGCGGCGAAGCGGGCAAAGTCGATGGTACGGCTGTACGCCGAGGCACCGGCCAAAATCAGCTTGGGATGCAGCCGGCGGGCCAGCTGCTCCATACCGTCGTAGTCTATGAAGCCGTCATCGTCCACATCGTAAAAGTGCAGGTCGTAGAGCTTGCCGGAGAAGTTCACCGGCGATCCGTGGGTCAGATGACCGCCGTTGGAGAGGCTCATGGACAGCACGGTGTCGCCGGGCTGCAGCAGAGCCATGTAGGCCGCCAGATTGGCCGACGAGCCGCTGTGGGGCTGGACGTTGACGTGGTAGTCGGTGGAAAAGACCTCCTTCCACTTGGAGACGCAGTACTCCTCCAGCTCATCCACGATATGGCAGCCGCCGTAGTACCTGCCCTGATTGCCCATGGCCCGGTGGGCCGGATACCCCTCTGAATATTTATTCGTCAGGCAGCTGCCCACCGCGCGGAGCACATCGCTGCTGACGAAATTTTCGCTGGCGATGAGCTCCACCGTGGTAGCCTGGCGCAGTTCCTCCTGACCAATCAGGTCAAATACGCGGGACGCCATAGACCTCTCCCCTTCCCTATTGTGGTAATGTGATTCCTATTATACACTATCTTGTGGTTTTGGCAAGAAAAATCTTCTCTCCATGGCAGATGGCACGAAAACGCCTATATCCTTTGTGGGTTTTTTAGAAAAAATGCAGAAAGAGAAAAAAGGGGTTGACATTTGCCGCCAAAAGCGGTATGCTACGCCCAGCTTCGGCAAAGTACAGTGAGGAGGAAAGCAACATGAAGCGTCGCGGCACCGCTATGATGATGTGCGAGATGTGCATGGGTATGATGTCCATGTGCATGTTTCTGCGCGCCCAAAATGATCGGTTGCTTTCCAAAAACTGTTTGTCGGCTTGAAAAAGCCGGTGTGTGAACAAGCAGCGGAAGGTCGATCGACCTGCCGCTGTTTTTTTGTTTGTTCCGGTGGGCAGCTGGGCACGTGCACAGTCCTGCGGCTCGCCGTCAGCAAGATCATACAATTCCTTCAAAACACATTTGAAAAGGAGACATAAACCCATGAAACACAACACTTTCACCCGTTTGGCCGCTCTGGCCCTGTCCCTGGTGCTGGCCCTGAGCCTGGCGGCCTGCGGCAGCAAGGACAACACCAATGACACTACTGGCGACAAGGATGCCACCGCTGCCACCACCGTGAAGATCGGTGTACCCAACGACACCACCAACGAGGCCCGCGCTCTGCTGCTGCTGCAGGAGAACGGCATCATCAAGCTGGCTGACGGCGTGGGCATCACCGCCACCAAGAACGACATCGTGGAGAATCCGTACAATGTGGAGATCGTGGAGGCTGAGGCTGCCCAGCTGCCCAACCTGCTGCCCGACGTGGACTACGCCGTCATCAACAGCAACTACGCCATCAATGCCGGTCTGAACCCCGTCAATGACTCCCTGCTCATCGAGGGCAGCGCCTCCGCCTATGCCAACATTCTGGCGGTGAAGGAGGGCAACGAGAACGAGCCCAAGATCCTGGCCCTGAAGGCCGCTCTGGAGAGCAAGCAGGTGGCCGACTACATCAGCGAGACCTACAACGGCTCCGTGGTGTCCGTGGTGGAGAACCCCACCGACGGCTATGACGCCTCCGTGGATTACGACGCTCTGAAGGGTCAGACCATCTCCATCGCCGCCTCCCCCACGCCTCACGCCGAGATCCTGGAGGTGGCCAAGGAGATCCTGGCTGCCAAGGAGATCACCCTGGATATCCAGTCCTTCAACGATTATGTGGTGCCCAACACCGTCGTGGATGACGGCACCGTGGACGCCAACTACTTCCAGCACCTGCCCTATCTGGAGGACTTCAATGCCCAGAACGGCACCCACATCGCTTCCATCGCTGCCATCCACGTGGAGCCCATGGGCCTGTACGGCGGTAAGCAGACTACGCTGGACGCTCTGACCACCAAGTAACGAAGAAAGGAGGGAGACGTCCATGATCGAACTCAAGCATGTCAGCAAGACATTTGATACCGGTACAGCCGGTGGGGTAGACGCTCTCAAGGACGTCTCCCTCACCATCGAGGACGGCGACATTTACGGCATCATCGGTATGTCCGGCGCCGGAAAAAGTACGCTGGTGCGGTGCATCAACCTGCTGGAGAAGCCTACCAGCGGTGAGATCATCGTCAACGGCCAGCGGCTGGACACCATGACCCCCGCCCAGCTGCGGGCGGCGCGGCGGGAGATCACCATGATCTTCCAGCGGTTCAATCTGCTGATGCAGCGCACCTGCCTGCGGAACGTGTGCTTTCCCATGGAGCTGGCGGGCGCGAAGAGGGCTGAGGCCGAGCAGCGCGCCCGTGAGCTGCTGGAGCTGGTGGGTCTGCCCGACAAGGCGGACTCCTACCCCGCCCAGCTGTCCGGCGGACAGCAGCAGCGCGTGGCCATCGCCCGTGCGCTGGCCACCCATCCCAAGGTGCTGCTGTGCGACGAGGCCACCAGCGCCCTGGACCCCAACACCACGCGGCAGATCCTGGAGCTGATCCGCGACATCAACCAGAAGCTGAACATCACGGTGGTGGTCATCACTCACCAGATGAGCGTGGTGAAGGAGATCTGCAGCCACGTGGCCATTCTGGACGAGGGCCGTGTGGCCGAGTCCGGATTGGTAGGCACGGTGTTCGCCGCCCCCAAGTCCGCGGCGGGCCGTCGGCTGGTGTTCCCCGGCGGTGCGGACGCTCAGGTGTACGATCCGTCGGAGGAGAAGCTGGTGCGGCTGGTGTTCAAGGACAGCAAGACCACCAGCATTCCCCTGATCGCGCGACTGGCGGCGGAGGAGAGCATCTTCTGCAACGTCATCTCCGCCAGCACCCAAAAGCTGTCCGAGGAGGTCTACGGCAGCATGATGCTGGGCATCCCCAGCAGCCAGTTCGACAAGGCTGTGTCCTTTATTCACAACGTAGCCAACGTGGAAGTTGAGGAGGTGGAGTGAGTATGTACAGCGATTTGTTTTCCCAGAAGTCCGTGCAGGACCTGCTGACCGTGCTGCCCTCTCTGCCCCTCGCCGTGTGGGAGACGTTCTATGTCACCGTGGTGAGCACGGCGCTGTCGCTGGTCATCGGCCTGCCCTTGGGCGTGCTGCTGGTGGTAGGCGAGAAAAACGGCGTGCTGCCCCTCCCCCGCTGGCTGATGCAGGTGCTGAACGTCATCATCAACCTGCTGCGCTCCATCCCGTTCCTGATCCTGATGATCATGGTATTCCCTCTGTCCCGCCTGCTCATCGGCACCGCCGTGGGCACCACGGCCACTATCGTTCCGCTGGTGGCGGCGGCGTTCCCCTTTGTGGCGCGTCTGGTGGAGAGCAGTCTCCGCGAGGTGGACGGCAACATCATCGAGGCCGCCCAGAGCATGGGCGCTACGCCGATGCAGATCATCTGCAAGGTAATGATCCCCGAGAGCGTACCCTCTCTGATCCAGAACGTGACCATCGCGCTGACTACCATTCTGGGCTACTCCGCTATGAGCGGTATCATTGGCGGCGGCGGTCTGGGCAAGATCGCCATCGACTATGGCTACTATCGGTACAAGTACCTGGTAATGCTGGTGGCCGTGGTGATCCTGGTGATCCTGGTGCAGCTGTTCCAGAGCATCGGCACATGGCTCAGCAAGAAGTGCGACAAGCGCCTGAAAAAATGAAAGCAAAAAGGAAGGACCCTTGCGGGTCCTTCCTTTTTGCTTTTTGGGGGAGGCGAGGTCTGTCCCGGTCAAAAAAAGAGACGCCCGCGGGCGTCTCTTTTTTTTTGCTTTGCAGGCAGATCAGTCGATCATGCTCTTGAGGTCAGCGGAAACGGTGATGGGGGCTGCGGTAGCGGCCTTCACCTGCTCCACGGTGAACTCGGGGTTGATCTCGGTCATCAGCAGGCCCTCGGGGGTGACTTCCAGCACGCACATCTCGGTGATGATCTTGTTCACGCAGTGGGAAGCGGTCAGGGGCAGACGGCACTTCTCGAAGATCTTGGGGTTGCCCTTAGCGGTGTGCTCCATGCAGACGATGCAGTGCTTGGCGCCCACGCACAGGTCCATCGCGCCGCCCATGCCGGGCATCTTCTTGCCGGGGATGATCCAGTTGGCCAGGTTGCCCTCGGCGTCGACTTCCAGAGCGCCCAGGAAGCAGGCGTCCACGTGACCGCCGCGGATCAGGCCGAAGTTGGTGGCAGAATCAATGAAGCCGCCGCCGTAAGCCACGGAGGAGGGGGTGCCGCCGGCATCCACCACGTGATAGGGATCGTAATTGGCGTCGCCCTCCTTGGGGGACACACCGGCGGAGACGATACCCAGCTCAGCGTGGATGATCACCTCAACGCCCTCGGGCAGATAGTTGGGGATCAGGGTGGGCAGGCCAATGCCCAGGTTCACGACGTCGCCGTCCTTCAGCTCTTTGGCGCAGCGCTTGGCGATAAAGCCTTTGATCTCGGACTTTTCCATTACTTTCTGTCTCCTTCCACGATGTAGTCAACGCACATACCGTAGGTATGGATGTTCTCGGGCTCAAAGTCACCCACGGGAACGATGTACTCGCACTCGGCGATAACGGTGTCAGCGGCGGTGGCCATGACAACGTTGAAGTTGCGCATGGTACCCTTGTACCAGCAGTTGCCGAACTCATCGCACTTGTAGGCGCCCAGCAGGGCGAAATCAGCGCGGATGGGCTGCATCAGCAGGTAGTCCTTGCCGTCGATGGTCTGACGGCCCAGGCAGAAGGGGCTGTCCTCCACCAGGGTGTCGATGCCCACGGGGGTCAGGACACCGCCCAGACCGGCGCCGCCGGCGCGGATGCACTCAGCCAGCGTACCCTGAGGCAGCAGGTTGACCTCCAGCGTGCCCTCGGTGTTCTGCTGGCCCACCTCGGGGGTCATTCCCACGTGGGTGGCAATGACGCGCTTGACCTGATGATTGTGGATCAGCTCCGCAATACCGAAAAACTCCTCGCCCTTGGGACCGGTGGCGCGGCCCATGTCGTTGGCGATCAGGGTCAGGTCCTTGGTACCGCGGGCTACCAGCTCCTTAACGATGGCACGGGCCTGGCCGCAGGCCAGAAAGCCGCCGCACATAATGGTGGCGCCATCAGGGATCATTGCCGCTGCCTCTTTGGCAGTCAGTACAGGTTTCTTTGCCATTTCTGTTCCTCCTTGTTTTATCCCGCCCGCGGTCAGAACAGTTCCTGCCGCAGACGGTATTCGGTCACGAAGACTCCCGCTTCGCAACGTTTCTAACAATAGCATCATACCATCCTTTGCGTGAAAACGCAAGGGATGGACATGGGATTGCTGCGCAAATTGACCATGCCGGTCCATGGCGGGACCGGACGCATTCTGCCAATCGATAGCAAAATGGGTCAGCGCGAAAAGCGGAGAGTCGTACAGGCGGCTCTCCGCTTTGCTGAGGATCTTATTTCATGCCGCGCTTGACCATCTCGGTCACAGCGAAGGAAGCCACGTCATCGGCGTACTTGCCGGCGCCGAAGCCGGCATCGTAGCCCAGCTCCTTGGCCAGCTCGTGGGTGATACGGGGACCGCCGCAGCAGACAACGAACTTGTCGCGCAGGCCCTCGGCCTCCAGCAGCTCGATGAGGTTGGTCAGGTTCTGGATGTGAACGTCCTTCTGAGTAACGGTCTGGGAGACCAGCAGCACATCGGCGTGCAGCTCCAGCGCCTTCTTGATGAATTCCTCGTTGGGGACCTGAGAGCCCAGGTTGTATGCCTCGATCATCTCGTAGCGCTCCAGACCGTAGTGGCCGGCAAAGCCCTTGCGGTTCATGATGGCGTCGATACCAACAGTGTGGGCGTCGGTGCCGGTGGAGGCGCCGACCATCACGACCTTGCGGCCGATGTGCTCACGGATGTAGTCGTTGGTGTCCTCCATGCTCATGACATCGGATTCCACGGTGATAACGTGGATATCCTCGTAGTTGACGGAGTGGACGCAGCTGCCGTAGACCACGTAGAAGGTAAACTCTTTATCCAGCGGGGTGTGGTACGCCACGTTGGGTTCCTCGAGGCCCATCTTCTTGGCGATCTGGCGGGCAGCCTCCTCGCCGCGCTCATCGTCCTTGATGGGCAGGGTGAAGCTGGTCTGCACCTTACCGTCGTTCATGGTGTCGCCGTAGGGCTTCAGGCGGGTCAGGTCCAGCGTGGTATCGAAATCGATCTTATGGGTATTATACAGTCCGCTGCTCATGCTCCCACCTTGCCTTTCATGACTTCAATGAACGGATTGAAGTATTTGTCGTCCTTGACCACAACGCCGTTCAGGCCCTTGCCGCCGTCCTTAGGACGCTTGACATCGGCGAAGATGCCCTTCTCGATGGTGGTGAACAGGCCCAGCTTCTCGATCTCCTTCAGCAGATCGGTGGCCTTGGTCAGCACTTCGTTGGCACGGTTGCGGATAATGCCGTTCTCCTTGTAGGTCAGCTCGCTGCCCAGATCCTTCATGGTACGGAAGATGTACTGGGCGTTCTCGATAGACAGAGCACGGTCGGACATGAACGGGGTGTGGATGGCCTCGGTCATCATGCCCAGCAGGCACAACCGCTGGTTGGTCAGGATGGTCACCATATTGAACAGGGCATCCTGGATGTGGCCGCGGAAGATGTTGCCGGTCATGAACTTCGTGGGAGGCATGTACTTCAGAGGCGCGTTGGGGAAGATCTCGCGGGCCATCTGCGCCTGCGCCAGCTCATACAGGAAGGTGTTCTCCACAGCGGGATCCATCTCGAAGGCGTGGCCCAGGCCCATCTGCTCCTCGCGCATGCCGGCGGTCTTGGCGAATGCCTCGTTCAGGAACTGGGAGGCCAGCACGGTGTGAGCGGCGGTAATGGCGTCGTCAGTGGTCAGGTAGTTATCCTCACCGGTGTTGATGATGACGCCGGCGTAGCCGTTGATGACACGGGAGAAGTACTGATCCACGATGGTGCGCTGCATGTTGATGTCGCGGAACAGGATGCCGTACAGAGCGTCGTTCAGCATGACGTCCAGACGCTCCAGAGCGCCCATGGCGGCGATCTCCGGCATGCACAGGCCGGAGCAGTAGTTGCACAGCCGGATGTAACGGTGCTGCTCCTCACCCACCTCGTCCAGCGCGGCGCGCATGAGGCGGAAGTTCTCCTGGGTGGCGTAGGTGCCGCCGAAGCCCTCGGTGGTGGCGCCGTAAGGCACGTAGTCCAGCAGGGACTGGCCGGTGGTACGGATAACGGCGATGATGTCGGCGCCCTGCTTGGCACCGGCCTTGGCCTGGATGATATCCTCGTAGATATTGCCGGTAGCCACGATGATATACAGGTACGGGCCTTCCTTATCGCCCCATTCCTTCAGGTAGGCGTTGCGCTTGCCAACGTTCTTGTTGATGCGCTCCACGGTGGCGTTCACCACGGGGGTGATGGCTGCGCGGATCTCCTCGTCGGAGTGAGCGGGAACCTTGCTCAGATCCAACTCGCCGCTGCTGACAGCGTCCGCCACGCCCTGGGGATCCTTACCGGTCTCCACCATGGCGTTGCCGATGGCCCACGCGGTGCCAACGGGCAGCAGGGAGTTGGCCATCAGGTGATCCACGACCACGTTGGGCAGGGGGACATCCATGTCATTGACCCCATCAATACCCAGCAGACGGCAAACAGCGCGCTCCACCGTGACGGTGGTGTGCTGGTCAATAAAGTGCTGCACATCGTCCGCCACCTTGGCAGCGGAGGCACGCGCCTGATCGACCAGCTCAAAATTCAAGCCGAGTTTGCTTTCCATAGTTAAACCTCTCTCTTACTTCTTGACGTGACGCTCGTTACGCAGCAGCTTGGTGGGCTCCAGATAGCGCTGCTTCGTGCCCTCGGCGACCCATGCCACGCCGGTCTTCTCCACCTTCTTCTTGCCGGTGCAGACATCGCAGTGGCAATCCTGGACGTAGTGCTCGGGCTGGGTGTAGGAGGTGATGACGCCCTCGAAGTTGCGCAGGATAACCTTGCGGGGAGTCTCGGAGATCAGGTAGTTGGGCATGACAGGGGTCTTGCCGCCGCCGCCGGGGGCGTCCACCACGAAGGTGGGGATGCAGTAGCCGGAGGTATGGCCGCGCAGAGCTTCCATGATCTCGATGCCCTTGGACACGGGAGTGCGGAAGTGGCTCAGGCCCAGGGAGGGATCGCAGGCGTAGATGTAGTAGGGGCGGACACGCATCTTGACCAGACCGTGGACCAGCTCCATCATCACGTGAGAGCAATCGTTCACACCGGCCAGCAGCACGGACTGGTTGCCCAGGGGGATACCGGCGTCAGCCAGCATGGCGCAGGCCTTGGCGGCTTCGGGAGTGAACTCCTTGGGGGTGTTGAAGTGGGTGTTCAGCCACACGGGATGATACTTCTTCAGCATGGCGCACAGCTCGGGAGTGATACGCTGGGGGCACACAACGGGGGTGCGGGAGCCCAGACGGACGATCTCCACGTGGGGGATGGCGCGCACGCGCTTGATGATGTACTCCAGGACCTCATCGGAGACCATCAGGGAGTCACCGCCGGACAGCAGGACGTCGCGGACCTCGGGATGAGCGGCCACGTAGTCGATGCACTTGTCGATCTGCTGCATGGGCACTTCGCAGTCGTTCTGACCGGCGAAGCGGCGACGGGTGCAGTGACGGCAGTACATGGAACACTGGTCGGTGATCAGCAGCAGCACGCGGTCGGGATAGCGGTGAGTCAGGCCGGGGGTGGGAGAGTCGGTATCCTCGTGCAGAGGATCGGCGTCCTCGTAATCGGCATACTCCAGCTCCTCCGCGCGGGGGATCGCCATCTTACGGATGGGATCGAACGGATCGTTCAGATCGATCAGGGACAGATAGTAGGGGGTAACAGCCATGCGCAGCTTGCCCAGCGTCTTGCGGACACCCTCCTCCTCATCGGGGGTCAGGGTCATATACTTCTTCAGGTCCTCAACCGTCTCAGCGCGGTTGGCGACCTGCCAATGCCAGTCGTTCCACAGATTCTCGGGAACATCGGCGAACAAACCGTTGCGAGTCTTCATAGTGTTTCTCCTTCACAAAATCATGTTGTTGAGGGGGGGTAGGTCAAAGGCTGGGAGGCCTCTTGGGCCCCCCAGCTTTTGAAGGAAGTCGTTTAGCAGTACTTCTCGTCGAACAGCTTGCGCAGCTTGGGGTTCTCACGCAGCACGTCCAGAGTGATCTGAGCGTGGTTCTTGGTGTAGCCATTGCCGATGATCATGGTCACGTCCTTGCCGATACCCTCAGCGCCCAGAGCAGCCTTGGTGAAGGAGGTAGCCATGGAGAAGAAGTACACCATGCCGTCATCGCGGACGGGCAGAATGGCGGACATCTCGCAGGACTCAATGTTCACGCAGCAGATGGACAGATCGTACTCCTTACCATCGTTGACGGCCAGAGCAGCCTCCATGACCTCAACGGGCTTGGTGCAGTCGGCCACGATCACGTCGGTATAAACGCCCAGCTCCAGCAGACCGGGAACCTGCTTGGGGTTGCGGACAACGCCCACGACCTTGCCCTTGGGGCCGACCTTCTTCATGGCCTCCCAGCCGCACAGCACGCCGGACTTGCCGTTGGCGCCCAGGATCAGGACGCTGTCGCCCTCGTGGGGCAGCTTGCGGGCCTGCGCGGGAGCGCCGGCCACGTCCAGAGCGGCCAGAGCCAGAGGCTCGGACATATCATCGGGCATCTTGCAGTACAGAGCGGACTCGAACAGGATGGCCTTGCCGACGATGTCCACGCGGTCGATATCCTTGTGGATGGCCAGGATCTTCTCGATCTTCAGCGGGGTCATGGACAGGGACACCAGAGAGACGATCTTGTCGCCTTCCTTCAGATCAAAGCCGGGCTTGTTCTTCAGGTCCTCGCCGACGTGAGCGACGACGCCCTTGAACATACCGCCGGAACCGGTAACGGGGTTCTGCTGCTTGCCGCGCTCGGCCACGATGCCCATGATCATCTCGCCGATCTTCTTCTCGTCGCCGCCGCAGGCCTCGGAGATCTGGGTGAAGGAGGCGGAGTCGATGTTCAGGGAGGTCACGTCGCAGACGATCTCGTTGGAGTAGACCTTGCTCATGTCATTGTCGATCTTCCAAGCGGCCTGGGTCAGCACGCCCTTGGGCTCGATAACGCGGTGGGTACCGTACTTGTTGCCTTTCAGTTCAGCCATGGTAATATCCTCCTAAGTTATGATATGTATGAGTTTTGAGTTTTTAACTTACTGCAGGGGCTTGAGGCTCAGGATCTCGCGGGCCTCGGCGGGGGTAGCAATCTCGCGGCCCAGCTCCTTGGCGATGCGGACGACCTTGGCCACCAGCTCGCCGTTGGACGCGGCCTTCTGGCCCTTGCCCAGATAGATGTTGTCCTCAAAGCCGACACGGACGTTGCCGCCCATGGCGATGGCCGCAGCGGCCATGGTCCACGCAGCACGGCCCACGCCGGACACGGTCCAGGTGGCGTCAGCGGGGATCTTGCTGGCGAAGAACGCCAGATTCTCCACGGTGGCAGGGGTGCAGCCGTGCACGCCCAGCACGAAGTTGAACTGCATGGGGTGGCCGGGGACCTCGCCCTTCTTGGCCATACCCAGAACGGTGTCAATGTGGCCCAGCTCGAAGCACTCGTACTCGGGCTTGATGCCGTTCTCGATCATGCGCTTGCCGAAGGCGCGCATGGTGGGCATGGTATTGTCGAAGATCTCATCACCGAAGTTGCAGGTGCCGCAGTCCAGAGTGGCCATCTCGGGGAACAGCTCAGTGGGCTGCAGACGCTCCTCGGGACTCATGCCGGTGGCGCCGCCGGTGGAGGGGATCATGATAACGTCAGGCAGCTCCTTGCGGATAGCGTCCATGACGACCTTAAAGCGATCGCGGTTCTGGGTGGGGGTACCGTCGTCCTCGCGGACATGGATGTGCAGGATGGCGGCGCCGGCCTCGTAGGCGGACTTGGCCTCGCGGACCATCTCCTCCACGGTGTAGGGCACAGCCTCGTTCTGGGCCTTGGTGACCTCGGCGCCGCAGATGGCGGCGGTAATAATGAGCTTCTCCATCGTTCCGCTCCCTTACTTCTCGATCTTGTTGCGCTGGCAGTCCTTGGGGGTGACGCAGGTGCCGTGGGCACGGCAGACCACCACGGGCTCAGCCAGAACGTCAGCAGCGGAAGCGCTGATGTCGGGGCGGGAGACGATGACCTTACGGGCCTCAAACTTCATGGTGCGGGAGGTGTTGCCGATCTTCTCAATCTCGCCGTAGGCTTCGATGTAGTCGCCGGCGTACACGGGAGCCAGGAACTCCACGTTGTCGTAGGCACAGAACAGGCCCTCGTCGCCGTCGCACTTGATCAGCAGCTCCGTGGCGACATCGCCGAACAGGTGGACCATGTGGGCGCCGTCCACCAGATTTCCGCCGTAATGAGCATCCTTGGCGCTCATACGCAGGCGAAGCATAGAAGTCATCTTTTCCATAAGTTTTTCCTCCTTCAGAATTTTGGACGTGCAATTTCGCAAACACCAGATCCGGCCGTTACCGCTTCTTTTTGGGTATGAAAAAAAGCGCTATCGGTCAAGGTCATTGACCAATAGCGCTCCATGTATGGACGTACATGACAGCAGCGCCGCTTACACCGCGCTGCCAAGCGACAGAACGCAGGCGGTCCTGTCACTTTCGGCGGAAAACTCCTTCCTGCAACGCTACACAGGTGCCTGTCCCCACACGCTGCAGTACCCCGTTTCCCGCGCCTCTATTGACTGATATCTATGAAATTTTACTCTTAAATTATAGCGCTTTTGGGGCATTTGTCAAGATAGTTCGTGACAGATTTGACAATAATATTTTTGCACGGTGCAAAAATTTCTCTGTTCTGACTCTTGAATTTTTCGCGCAGCGAAAATCAGTAGGATTCCTCCACCATTTTCAGGATTTCCGGCTTCAAAGACAGCATTCTGCAGATATTCAGGGCGTCCCGCGGGCAGTCGGACCGGCCCTCCACGCGGTAGAGACCGTAGTTCATATGGCGGGCAATGACGGCCACGCCGTCCTCGTCGGTGACGGACAGCTCGCGGCGGATCTTCTCGGTATCCACATCGCGCAGGCCGATGATCTGGTAGTGCAGGCGGGCGTACTCCGCCACCTTGTCGTAGTGGGTGGTCAGCAGAGAAATGGCGTTGACGCCGTTGAGATAACGGGTGACGGCCTGCACGATGACGGCGCCCTCGTCGGGGTTGGTGCCTCGGGCGAACTCGTCCAGCAGGAACAGGGAGTAGCCCTTCTCCACCTCCGTCAGCGCCTT
Organism: uncultured Eubacteriales bacterium; assembly: GCA_900545585.1. Lineage (GTDB taxonomy): Bacteria > Bacillota > Clostridia > Oscillospirales > Oscillospiraceae > Vescimonas. Next base: position 14,197 of record UQZR01000026.1, on the reverse strand, counting down.
CTGGAACTGGACGATCTCGGAGCCGAAGCCGCTGAGTCCCGACTGGATGGACTGGAGATCGTCAAAGAGCATTTTCACGCTGTGAAACAGCGGCATGCGGGCCTTCTTTGCGCAGACCAGGAAGCCCGCCTGAAGCAGCAGGGCGTTGAGGGCCACGGTCTTCATGGCCACGGACTTGCCGCCCATGTTGGCGCCGGTGATGACGGTAGCCCCCTGCTCCAGACGGATGGAGACGGGCACGAAGCTGCGGCCCTGCTCCGACAGCAGGTCGCAGATCTCGGGATTGATCATGTCGGTGAGCTCCAGCTCCGTCTCCGTCAGATCGGGGCGGATGCCGCCGTAGCGCACGGCGAACAGAGCCTTCTGGATGATGAAGTCCAGCCGGCCGGAGGTCTCCGCGTCCGCCAGCAGGTCGTCCACCATGGGGGCCAGCGCCGCGCCCATGGCCCTGCGGACGTGCATTTCCTCGGCGTCCTCCTCGGCGCACAGACGGGTGCGCTTCAGGCGCAGGTCGTCCTTCTCCGCGTCGGTACGGGCGTGGAACAGGCGCTCCTCCACGTCCTTCTTGGCCTGCCGTACCTCCTTGAGCTTGGCGGTGGCGCTGTCGGGGATGTAGAAGCCGCGGCTGCCGGTGCCGTCGGGGTCCAGGATGGCCAGCGCGGGCCTGGGGTCGTGGAGGGCGATGCCCTCAAAATGAGTAACGGCGTCGATCTCCGCCAACAGCGGCCGCAGGCCGTCCAGACGCTGGAGGTAGCCCTTGATCTCGAACAGCTCCACGTGGTCCGGCGTCTCCCCCTCCGCGCAGCGGCGCAGGGATGTGCGGATGTCCTTCATCTGGCACAGACCGGTCATCAGTTTGGTGTACTGGTCCTTCAGCCGGTCCGCCGCCGCCGCGGCCCGCTCTACGTTATATAACTCCGTCTCCAGCTCAGCCCGCTCCTCCGGCATATAGAACCGCAGGCGGCGGATCTTCTCCTGCCCGAAGGGGGAGCAGCCGTGCAGGGACTCCAGAACGTATTGCAGGCCGATCTTTACGCGTTCCTCAAATCGGATCTCGATCATGCCAATTCCTCCTTTACATTGATGACGGGAACGTCTACCGCCTCCCGCATGCGGTGCAGAAAATCGTCCTTGTCGAACTTCCAGCCGTAGGCCGACACGGGGTTCACCGTGATACACAGGGTGCGGGCAGCCTCCTCCGTCTCCAGCATCACCTGACGGGACGCCAACTTGTCCAGCGTGTCGGCGGTGAGCAGCACCTTGCTGGGGTCCTTCACCACCAGGCGGCAGTTCCGCAGCACGCCGGAGCGCAGCAGCGGCAGCACCATGGTGTCCGTCAGTGCGCCGGTGATCAGCGCCGCGCCGTGCTCCTTAACGCAGGCCTCCAGCCCATCGGACGCCTCCGGCGGCAGTTCCGCTGCCTTAGGCAGGTTCATCAGCCGGTAGATGTGAACGGTGTCGGCGATGACCTTTTCCATGCTCATGTGGTAGCTGGCGCCGGTGCAGAGGATGACGCCCTCCGCCACGGACCGTGCGCCCAGGCTCTTGCGGCCCAAAGCGCCGTCGATGATGGAGCGGTCGGCTCCCAGCTCAAAAAACGCCTGGGATACAGACTTGAGCTGGGTGGTGATGGACGGCCCCGCCAGCTGCACATGTCCGGCACTGCGGGCCCGCAGGATCACCACCTCCCCCAGCGGAGTGGGGATGCCGGTGGTCATCAGGATCTCCTTGGTCACGTCACCCAGCCGCAGCATGTCCTTGGCTGTGGCGATCAGCGTGCCCTCCTTCACGAAGATGCCGGGCTTTTCCGTGCCGGTGACGATGTCGGTGGACTCGCCGTCGCGGCCGATGGAGGTCAGGCCCAGTGTGCCGTGCAGGTGGCCGCCGGACAGCATCCAGTTGAGCATGGTGGTCTTGCCCGCGTTCTTGCACATGCCCACGATGGACATGGTCTTTGTCTCATTGAGCCGGCGGAGCAGCTCGTCGTGCATGTCGTACACGCCCTTTCCTTGTTATTCGATTTATCATCATAGCATATCATTCCGGAAAAAGAAAGGGGTGAAACGTTTTTTGTCCCCTCTCCCCTGTTCCCCTGAAGCACACGCAAGAGTGACCGGGACACCTGAGCTCTCGCCGAAAACCATGTACGCCGATACCTTGGGAGAAAAAAGCCCAGTCGTGTATCGAGCAGCCGGAGAACACGCGGGTTCAGCTCGAAAGCGCAAAGGCTGAGGTACAGAAGCCATTCCCCCAGGAGGAAGAGCTTGCGGCGAAAACGGCCCGTCTGAACGAGCTGAACGCCCTGCCAAACCCGGATAAGAAGGAAAAATGAGATCGTGGACGGTGAGCGAGGCGAGGCAGCGCCGCAGAAATCATCCGCAGACAGAGAACGCTAAAAAATCACAGCGGCAATGCGGAATATCTGCGGTGCCGCTGTGGTCGCAAGCTGGAAAATGTGCCGGGTATGTGATATAATGATGCTGACAGAATCGGTATTTGCGGAGGGGAACAGAATGGACACAAGGTGCAAAAATCCCAGATCTCGTACTACAATCGGCGCCTTTATGCCTGTGTATCCTTCTTGAAGGTAAAAAAGAAAGCGGAGCTGCCGGAAGATTATTTTGTGCTGACGCTGGGGCTGTCCGCGCCGTTGGAATCCGACCGGGTGGCGGCAAAAACCGAGCCGTATCCGGGTCGGTGGACAACGCATTTTGTCATCAGCAGTCCGTCCGCTTTGGACGGGGAGTTGTTTGATTGGATCGAGCAGGCATATCAATTTGCGCAGGAAAAATAACGGAGGAAACAGATGCAAGTCAACGAATATCAGAAAGCGGCTATGGCAACGCTGAATCCGGCGCTTGATAAAAAGGATGTTCTCATCAACAGCGTCATGGGCTTGTGCGGGGAATCCGGCGAAGCCATTGACATTGTGAAAAAGTGGCTGATGCAGGGACATGAGCTGGACAGGGAGCATTTGGTCAGGGAGCTTGGAGATGTGGCGTGGTATCTTGCCGAGGCTGCCACGGCATTGGATGTTCCGCTGGAAGCTGTTTTTCAGGGGAATCTGGATAAGCTGCGTCAGCGTTTTCCCAACGGCTTTGACACAGGGGCTTCGGTAAATCGCAAGGAGGGGGATTTATAAACGCAGGATTTAGGCGTATTTCACAGCCTCGGCGCCCTGTGGCTCAGGGTGCTGAACGAGCTGGAAGCCAAGGGGCAGAAGCCGTTTATACCGACAATGCAGGCGAAAGCGCAGAGGTCAGGGAGCTGCTGTATCTGACCGCAGTGGTGCAGGATGCCGTGCTGCCCGACGCGATCATTGAAAAAGCAATCCTGCCGCACGCTCTGCGGCCATCACCATGTTTGAGTCGCTGACGGACGAGGGCTATATCCCCTGTGTCAGCCTTCTGGATTTTCAGAAAACCGGTGGAAAGCTGGATATGACCGCCTATTGCCGTGCGTTGGACTTTGGCTGCAAGACGTATGTCAACCTTGTGATGCTCCACCTCATTCAAAAGGAAATCGCGGAGAAGACCGGCATTCCCTGCGGAAAGCTGATCTTGATGGTAAAGTCGGCACACTTCTATTTGCGCGACAGAGAAAAGGTGCTGGCGATTATAGACAAGGTGCTTTGAGCGCAACAGCCGCATAACGAAAGCACATCTTTCCGTTTCCTGACTGCTGCACTTTCATCAGGCTGACGCAGTTGCTTTTCAGAAGATTTTCACCGGTGTGCGTCAGCAACAATTCGCCGCAAAAAGCGTTGCTTAAACGCGAAAGTTCGTCGTATTTTTGTATTCCGGCCGGAAAATCAATCCCCAGATTTCGCAATCTTTTTTCCGTGAACTGTAAGTAAAAATGATATAAAATCCATTATCATGAAAGGAGTGTGTCTGCATGGCTTATAGTGAGCTCATAAAGAACTTTGAAAAAGTCAGAGCTTATATGCGTGAGTTTTATGTGTATGGCTTTAAGAGCAGAACAGAATATGATGCCAAGAGCGCACGCTCCTATGATGATGAGCGCCGCAGGCTGGAGAGCTGGTTGGGAGACTACATGCGGTTCACGCAGACACCGGAGGGAAAGAATGTTTTCCTGTCGGTAGATAGCCGCGTGACCCGTAAAAATCCATTCTATAAGGCGTGGAAGGCCAAAAGCTTTACGGATGGAGATATCACACTGCATTTTGCGATTTTTGATATTCTCTATGATCCCGAAATAAAAATGACGCTTACGGAGCTGATTGAGGAGATCGATCAGCGGCTGTCATCCCGTATGGCCTTTGATGAGTCTACCTTGAGAAAGAAACTCAAGGAGTATGCCGAAGAGGGTATCATTCGGATGGAGAAGGATGGGCGGAAGGTCCTGTATAGCAGAGCTCCGGATACGGACATCACTGCCTTGCATGATGTGATCGACTTCTTCAGCGAGGTGGCCCCGTGCGGCGTTATCGGCTCATTCCTGCAGGACAGGCAGCCGAAGCACCCTGAGCTGTTTTCTTTTAAGCATCACTACATAACGCAGGCAATGGATAGTGATGTAATGGCCACACTGTTTGAGGCTATTCACGGCCATCGCTACATCACCGTTGACAATTTGGGCAAACATTCAAACGAAGTCAGAACGGTTCGGTTAGTCCCACTCAAGCTCTACATAAGCGCCCAAAACGGACGGCAAAACCTTTTGGCCTTTCACGAAAAAGCCAATCGCTTGAATTCCTATCGCTTGGACTATATGTCCAACATCAGGATCGAAGATGAGATCTGCGAAAAGTTCGATGTGCTGCGCGGCGCACTCAGCAAGGCTGAAGCCCACATGTGGGGTGTGAACTGCAAATGGAATATCAAACATACCGAGCATGTGGAGTTTGAAATAAAGATTGAAGACGATGAGCAGTTTATTGTCCGTCGGTTGGAGAGAGAAAAACGCTGCGGGTGTGTAGAGAAAATCGACGACAACCACTACCGATATGTTGCAGAGGTATTTGACACAACAGAAATGCTGCCGTGGATACGCACATTTATCTGCCGTATTACGAGAATCAGCTTCTCAAATCGAACGGCTGAAAACAAATTCAAGGCAGATATTCAGGAAATGTGCCGTATGTATGGGCTTGACGGAGGTGCTGCACAATGATTTTCAGTGAGTTATACTCCGCCTATTACAATACGGTCGCAAAAATCATGGAAGCAGCGTTTAACCCTGAAGCAACCGAGAAGGATTTGCAGCGCTGCGTTATGGAAGAAGCATTTTCTGAGAGCGTCCTGACCATACTTCCTGCGCTGAAGTCCGGGAAATGGCCGCTGCTTCACGAGGATCTTTCGCCGGTTCTGTTACATAAGCCCACCATGCCCCTGACCAATCTGGAAAAGCGGTGGCTGAAGGCAATAGCAGAAGATCCCCGTGTTAAGCTGTTCGATGTTGCGTTTCCCGAGCTTAACGATGTGGAACCGCTCTTCACAAGGGATGACTATAAAATCTACGACCAATACAGTGACGGAGATCCTTTTCAAGACGAGGCCTACATAGAGCATTTCAGGCTGATGCTTTCCGCTATACGGAGTGAGTGCCCTGTTCAAATGACTATGGTGAACCGTCACGGCAGGAAGGTGCGGGTACGCTTTTATCCCAAAGGATTTGAGTATTCGGTGAAGGACGACAAGATCCGAATCGTAGCGACCGGGTGTAAGTTCAAGCAATTCAATCTCGGGAGAGTTGTAAGCTGCGACTTTTATAACGGGAATGGCCCGTGGAATGAGAAGCCTAAAGCGGAGCGTCGGAAAAATCTGACCTTGCTGATCACCGATGAGCGCAATGCGCTGGAGAGAGCCATGCTGCACTTTGCGCATTTTGAAAAGCAAGCAGAGCGAACAGACGATGGCAGATATATCCTGCGGCTGAAGTATTACGAAAACGATGAGACCGAGATCGTGATCCGCGTGCTGTCTTTCGGTCCGTATGTCAAGGTTCTGGAGCCGGAGTGCTTCGTAAATTTAATAAAAAAACGACTGATTTCTCAAAAAAGCTGTGAACTCAAGTGAGTTCGCAGCTTTTTTTCCGTGAAATGCCTGCGTTTGAACCGTATAATATGCGTGTAAGATGCAGATGACGAAAAACTGCTTCTTATCAAAGGTACTTACAGCAATTGTTTTTCTTATTAGAAAAGGACTGAAAATCCTTGTCGCTGGCGGACATTATCCGTTAAAGGATGTACCTTGTTTGTAAAAGATGCATACAGCAACCAAAAGACGATGATAACGCACCTCTCTTTGAGCTGGAGCGATGGCTTGCCGAAAAACTGCATCTTGAAAAGGCACCAACAGCAATGACGAATAGCTAAGTGGTTATAGCAGATGACTCATAATCATCGTTCGCGGGTCCGAATCCCGCTTCAAATGGTGCCTTGTTTTTGTGAAAGACGCAAACAGCGATTATATATCTTATGTTAGGGGCGCGCCAAGCAGAACGCCGCGAGAGGAGGCTGCACGGCAGGCAGCGCGGCAAAATACAGAGGCCACACGGACAAGCATCCGGAGCAGACGAAACCAGACCATCAAATCTGCGGAGCGTACCGAACGCACCATCAAGCAGTCTGCTCGCTCTGCCGGGAAACAGACAGTAAAAGCCGGTGCAAAGGGAACGGTAAAGTCAACAGAGAGGGCCGTAAAGACTGCGGAGAAAACCTCCAAGGCTGCCATCAAAACCGCAGAGGCAACAGCGAAGGCAACGCAAAAGGCAGCGGCTGCAAAGGCCGCACAGAAAGTGGCGGAGATTGCCCGCCAGACTGCCATAGCCGCCTACAAAGCGGCTGTTGCGGCGGCGAAAGCTGTTGCGTCGGCAATCAAGGCCATAGCAGCGGCGATGAAAGCACTGGTTGCGGCTATCGCTGCCGGTGGCTGGGTTGCGGTCGTGGTCGTCGTGGTTATCTGTCTTGTTGCCTTGATCGCCTGCTCCTGCTTTGGTATTTTCTTTTCAAGCGAGGATACCGGCTCAGAAAAGACGATGCGGCAGGTCATTCAGGAAATCAACATGGATTACCAGAACGAGCTGGATGCCATCAAGGATTCCGTTGAATACGATGCGCTTGAAATGTCCGGTTCCCGTGCCGTGTGGCCAGAGGTGCTGTCGATCTATGCCGTCAAGACGACCTCCGATCCGGATAATCCCCAGGAGGTAGCAACGATCGCTCCGGAAAAGGAACAGCTTCTGAAGGACCTGTTCTGGGAGATGAATGAGATCACCCATCGGACGGAAACAAGGACAGAGACGGTCATTGTGGAGACGGACGACGGCAACGGCAATATCCTTGAGGAAGAAACGCAGGAGACGATTACGACGCTCTATATCACTGTTAGCCATAAGACAGCAGATGAGGTGGCTGCGCAATACAGCTTCAATGAGGATCAGAAGCAGCAGCTTGCAGAGTTGCTTGCGCAGGACAGCAGTATGTGGGCGGCGGTGCTTTACGGAATCTATGGAGCGGATGACCAAATCGTTGCCGTGGCGCTTTCTCAGGTGGGCAATGTGGGTGGCGAACCCTATTGGTCATGGTACGGCTTCGGCAGCCGTGTGGAGTGGTGCGCCTGTTTCGTCAGCTGGTGCGCAAACGGATGCGGCTATATCAACACCGGTGTCATTCCGAAGTTCGCAGGTTGTGTCAACGGTGTCCAATGGTTCCGGGAGCGTGGGCAGTGGGCGGATAACGCCATGCAGCCCTCGCCCGGCATGATTATCTTCTTCGATTGGGACAACAAGGGCAGCTCCGGCCCGCAGGACGGTCAGTCCGACCATGTCGGTATCGTCCAGAAAGTCGAAAACGGCGTTGTCTACACCATCGAGGGCAACTCCGGCGATAGCTGCCGCGTCAATCAGTACCCGGTTGGCTATTATGAAATTCTCGGATATGGGGTGCCTGCCCAACAAAAACATGCTCCGGCATCAGGCTCAGTGATGGGCTTGATGCCGGAGATTTTCAGTTAAGCAACATTGACATAGGGCAGGCCAAAAAACACATGTGTTTCCTTCACCTTCTCAAGCCACCTAAGATAATACGGGCGATACCACAGGTGAAAATGCTGGAAGTGCCCTTCTTTCGGGCCGCCACCCGCATCCAAGTCAATCTCGTAGTAAGAGTCGTAATCGCGGCTCGAGCCATAAAAATAATCGCCTATGCGGTTTTTGCACCACTTTTCGCATAAAGATCGCGCATCACGATCCTCCATACACCACACGCTTGCGATTGGCGTACTCGTTTCATCGTTCGACTTGATGCATGTCGGAGACTGGACCAAAAACTTGAGAAAACGATTCGCCTCAAAGATGTCCATCGACTGGGGATATATAAGTAACGCTCCGGAGTTGGGAATGGTACAGGCCTTGTAATAGGCTCCGTCACCAGAGTTTTGTTCCTTCATAAGAGACGTACAGTCGTCTTTGGTGGCCAACTGAACCGATTCCACATCGACTTGGGTAGCCGATGCGGACACCGCCATGTATATGGCAAGACCGCTAACAGTAACAATGGCTACCAACGGGAAAGCCGCTTCGGCAGCTGCTGTAACAGTGCAGCCCAAGGACCCCAAAGCCGCTACCGCCGCCGGCAGGAAGGCCGTGAGTGTGGCTTCGCCCCCCGTGCTTATTAACTGTGCGGCGCTGCCCGTTGCTGCTGTTGAAACTGTACCGCATTTACAGATGCTGAGCGCTTCATCAACAACGACATGAAAATCATGAGTATGCTTAGTAACGTGACCGGAGAAAACATAGGAAATTTTACCAGCCCAAGAAACCTTGTACCAAAGGTTCCCGTACTCGTTTGTCGTTTCCCCCAAAACCTCAAAGCAGTCGCCGGGAGTAACGGCAGTAACAGCGTCCGCTTTTGCGTAGGGCTCCTCGTGAAGTTGACACGAGTTAACAACCTGAACCATGTCCTTGGTAGGCTCCTGAACTCCACTAAGCAAAGTCGCCGAATGGTTGTCTGCCTGCTGCAAAAAAACAGAGGTGCTTTCTTCTTGTACGCTTCCTTCTGCGGTGCGTAGCTTACCAGCTTTCGCCAGGTTCAGCAGGCGCTCATTTTGCGAAGCCGTGCCGTGATAATCGCTGATACCATTGGCCTGCGCAATCGCCTCACGGTGAGCATAGGAACTTTCGACGCCAATCGAATCAAGGGCATCCACGATGGACTCCCCATCATAGCTGCATGCGGGATAATACAGGTCGGCAGCAAAAGCGGTGGAAGAATAAGCAGAGGTTATAACAAGAGCCAGACAGAATGCAGTGAATTTTTTCATATCGATCCTTCTTTCTTATATTTTTGCAACCGAATTCGGCGGGTGGACATTGACCGCTCATCAAGCTACTTTTAGTATAATTGTAAAGGAACTGAAAATCAATCAGCAAAAGCAAAAAAATTATCGTAACATTTTGTGCAAGGAGGAGAGGTTTGTGTTGTTTCAAATTTTAATTACGATAACTTATTGACACGCTGTTTTTTTTGATGTAATCTATCTAGGCGTACAATTCAGAAAGGTGTATTTACATGGATGTATTTAGCTACTCAGATTTTTTATTTGCAGAAAATTTGTTTAATTTGAATCGAGAGGAAATTATAGAAAAATATTCAACTATGGGGTTAATTGACCCTATTAATCTTCGATCTTTCCTTTCCGTAGTCGCAAAGGAGATAGACAAAGCTAAGCCCGCTGAAGAACAAAGGAAATTTAAAGTAATTAACCTTATATCCGACATTGTTGATAATATTGAGCCCTTTGAATTAGCATTATCGTTGTCTTTCCGTAAAGATTCTCGCAATATTACGTCGCCAGATGTTCGCTTCTTCCAACGGGTACTAGCTGGTAACATTCCTATAAAAAGCTTTCTGCCTGTTCAAAATGAAATCCTTTCTGGTGGTTCATCAGAAAGGATAAAGAACTTAGTCTATAGGTGGGCTGATACAATTTATTTCAATAGTGATTTTTGTTTTTTTGAATCCATTTTAACTAGAGTGGATTTAGGTTTTTTTAATCCTAACGAAAGATTACTGTTTTGTAGTTCATTTTGCCAACACTTAGAGTATTCAGCAGATTTTCTCGCGCAATACTCCATCTGCGGATTCGTGCAAGAAGACGCATGCGGTAGCGGCACTATCACCCCTTCACTTGCTTTTCGTATTCCAGAAAAAAACATCACTTATTGTCGAGATTTACTTTACCAGCTATTTAGACATTGTATTTGTAGTCCTGAACATATTCCAGGCTATGTTGCAGAAAGATTGTATTTAGAAGCTCTAACCTTTGACCCAATGACACATCCAAGTAATAACCTTTTCTTTGTCGCGGCAAATCTGGGGCATACCAGTGCAGCAAGAGAAGCCGGAAAAATTCTAGCTGTTAGAGACAATTATAGTACCGAACCGACAGAAGAAGAAAAAACTCGCCTACTATGGGCGGTCGCATACTTCTACAACAGTTTGGATGATGTTTCCTTGTGGAACATTGCTTTTATTCTTGAAAGGAACTGGTTGCCAGATGGCAAAGGTATAGAGTTAATCCGTATGTTAGAGCCTAAGATCAAACCCGATACTATGTTAAAGCAATTGCCAGAGGCAAAGTTATCCCTTTATGAATCGCTGTGCTCGCAGATTGCGGAAGAAGAATTAAAATTTGCATTACTAATCCATTTTACTCTCGCATATATCAAGAACTTTCCTAAGAGCCTTAACAGTATTTCAAATATAGTTGCGAAACACAAGCTATCATATGAAGAGAAGCAATATGAGAGGCTTTGCTATGATTTCCGACAAGAGGCAGTATATGAGGGAGATATAACTGCTATAAAAAACATATCAAGAATGCTAGAAAAAGAACTGCAAGCTTTAGGCGGTACTTTTCAACCAGTTATCCATGCAGAATATAAAAAAATGCATGACTTAGAAGCTAAGTTTTATAACTTAAGCGCGCAGAAAAGTAAGCTAAACGGATAATTACTATATAGCGCCTCGGGCTAAGTTGCTAAGTCAATATAATGTAAAAAGAAAAACGCACTGTGATGCCTGCTAATTATTGGCCGAAGCTCTAAGTCCTCCTTTTTTGAAAAAAACTTTGTGAATTTGGAAAATGGCTTCGAAACTGTTGAGCCCATGGCGACTTCAGTTGTCATTAAATTCGCTTTCAAGCATGGAAATCGCACATCACTCACCGAGCAGAGGCGTGAAAGATGCCTATGATTATCCTCATGATACAACCATAAAGGAGACGCCTAACATGGAAACTGAAGTCTTTATCTGGGCACTCAATATCTGGTATGCTTTAATGATTTGCGTGGTGCTTATTCTCTTGTGGTATCTTTACGAACAGCGCAACATCTTGTTCAGAAGGATCTCCTTCCCTGACTCGTTTTTGGAGAATCCATACATACTTCTGTCCAAAAAAGAGAGTATGGCACATCTTGCTTTTTTGAAGAAAGTACAAGCGTGCCACGATGGCTATATTGAAGACTATAGGACATTCAAAAGCGGACGAAAACGCTATATAGAGTATATCCTTTTTTTGCCCGGCATCGACGACCCAGGCAAGATAGACTCCCTCGTGCCGGAATATACAGAAGAGGAAAAGCATGTAGCTCTAAAGTTTGCGGAAAACACGACTCGGGTCGAGACAATTGAGAAGCCACCTACTGCGTGCTACCGCTTTAGGCAATGCTTGTCTCGATCTGAGTACGCCGATGCCTCCGCAGATAAAACGCAAGAGAAAAACCGCGGCGAAAAAGAGTTTGGAACTTTTGTGGCGATTTCGATGTTTCTATTGGCCTATCTTTTTATACTGAACGCCGCTTGTGATGCATATTGTGATTGGACATCATTATCTTTTGCTGAAGAATTGCACGCCTATGTATCTGTTGCGTTGATATTTTTCTCCCTGAATTATACGCTCTTTTATGCGGGAAAAATTTCTTTTGCTATACAAGCAGTTATGGCGTTTGCTTACACCGCGTTATTCGCTGTTCTGAATAGCTTCTGGAATTACTTGGTTAACCAATGTGATAATATATTGGTTTATGACCTCAAATGTGTATGGTTAGCTGTATTGATTGTTTTTGCGGTTTCTTTTTGCTGTCTTTTAGGTGAGTGGAAAGTCCTTTCTATGATTAAACGAAAAGAAGACAAGGAAGTGCAGTTGCGCCTACAACAAATCGGGCAGGCACTTGAACAAGATATGTTGGCAAATTGGCAGGATGCGCTTCGGTTTGCATTACTTTGGGGGAACAAAGAAGCGCGAGAGCAGATTGCGGAAATCGTGGAAGAAAAAGCCGGAAAGAGACAGACTTTACGGACTACAGGTGCCGAAATGTTACAGTGCATACAAGAAATATCAAGCCCCACCCTTGTTATTATTGAAGATGTCGATGAACTGCTCCGAGAAACCGATGGCCAAAAGCTGCTCTTCAAAATCGTTTATAGCGTAGGTACGCATGAAGGAAAGCTAATACTATTGTCTCAATACCGGCCTACAGATATCGATGGTTTGAGTGACAAAACCCTTTACCTGCTTGAACATTTTTGGATTGAATCTTTAAGATAGAGGTGCAATATGGAAAAACTCATATTTCATCCGCTTGATGAAGGTTTCTATGCCGCTGAGGTTCCAAAGGGGCTGTTCTCGGAAAGGATGATTGTTACTTTCGGGATAGCAAAAACACTTAAATTATATGGGGAAACGGAATGGAACATATTTTTGGATCGATTCAAGAATCTTCCTATTGCTGAGGCTAAAATGCTTCGACCGCTTCTTTCAAATTCGGAGATTTGCTATGATGATAAAGAAAGTACAAGAATATACATTCCACATAGCCTTATGAACTATGCTTGCATTGCAGAAGACGCTGTGGTGGAAAAAACTGAGGATGGCTGCTTCATATTGCGAAATTCGCAGTGATTGGGATTAACTCTTTTGAAAATTCTCTGTACATCTTTCGCTAATCTGTGATAGCAAAAGTAAAATGTGTAAACAGACTGGAACTACAGTGAGATTGTTCTCATATAGTTATAGGATTGCATCCAAAAGCGCAGATTTGAATTCACGAGAGTTTTTAGCCTCTAATTCTTTGTTTAAGTTTGCGTGTATTGACATGATTCTCCTTTGCTTGTACGCTCTTGTAAAGCATGGAATAGTATGATACAATTAATTGAAAGAATTTCGCTGAAAAAGTAATTTCGTTTATCAAAATTAGGATAACGCAAACATTTGGGTGCCGTCAAGATTTATGCGCAAATTTATTTGCAGGCTCCGGCTGAGTGAAGTCAGCCGGCAATGGAGGCGTCGTCCAGAGCCGCCTCCAAGTGCTTCATATTCATGTATTTCTTGCAGCCCCACTGCGTCCCTGCCACGTGGCGTAGCCTCGCGCAGACCAGCATCAGGGCGGAATTTCCGTCAGGGAACGTCCCTACCACCCGCGTCCGTCGGCGGATCTCACGGTTCAGCCGCTCGATCACGTTGTTGGTACGGATGCGGGTCCAATGCTCGCCGGGAAAATCACAGTAGGTCAGCGTTTCCTCAATGCCGTCCTCGACCTTCTTGGCAGCCTCCTTCAGCTTCATGGCGCGCAGCTCGGCGACCACGGCTTTCGCCTTCTTGCGGGACGCCTTTTTGCTCTCCTGCGCGTGGATCGCCTTGAGCATTTTTGCCACAATTTTGACCTTGGATTTGGGCACAACAGAGAAAACATTGCGGTAGAAATGCACCGTGCAGCGCTGATATTTGGCGTCCGGGAACACCTCGCCCACGGCCTCCAGCATCCCCATGCGCTTGTCGCCGACGATGAGCTTTACGCCGTCCAAGCCGCGTCCACGAAGCCACTGGAAGAAACTGACCCAGCTGGCCTTGTCCTCCCTCATGCCCTCTGCGGCGCCCAAAACCTCACGAAAACCGTCCTCATTCACGGCGATTGCCACCAGAATCGCCACATTTTCGTACTCTCCGCCCCAGTTGCGGCGCAAGTAGATGCCGTCCACATAGACATACGGATGGCGCCCGCCCTGCAAGGGGCGGGCGCGCCAGTCCTCGATATGGACGTAGGCTTTCTTGTTCAGTTCGCTGATGGTGGCGGGCGAAACCTTGCTGCCCCAAAGTGCCTCCGTGATGTCCTCCACCCGGCGCACGGAAACGCCTGCCAGGTACATCTCGATGAGGGCCTCCTCCACGCT
>UQZR01000025.1 GCA_900545585.1 uncultured Eubacteriales bacterium | reverse complement strand
ATCACATGGAAAATCTGACGGGTGGAACCCCTCCCGTCAGATACCTACCCTGTGTAGTCCCTTGTAAACTGTACTTTGACAAATCATATATATTATGGTAAATTGCAGACAAGAGCTGTTCATAGAGAACGGCGAGAACGAAAGACGATAGAAAAGAAGGGAGGTCCCAAGAAAAGAGAACGTTTATTACTAAAGGATAAGGAGATGAGTATCTATGACAAAAAGGGAGTCAGATTGCTGTTTATCATGCTGAGTTCTCTGATGCTCGCAGTTGTTATGGTGGCCTGTGCGAAGCAGGAGCCGACGGGCGAGGAGACCGCAGATATTCCGCAGGAGGTTCAGAACGCGGCTGAGAACTATCTTGAGGCATTCAAGAAAGGCGGCGCCGCAGAATCTACGAAATATGCATACTATCCTACGGAAGAACTTCGTGAACAGCACGCTGCGCAAAGCGGACAGACATTGGAGAACTACAAAATTGAGAAGATCGAAAAACTGACGGATACTCTTTATGCGGTAACATGGACGGCGGAAACGAATATCTACGATTCGGCACAGACGATTTTCGGCTTTGTAGGAAATGTGGATGGGAAATGGCCCTATATTGGCAACACGGATTATGTACCCCAAGATATGAAAGAGGGGCTTGACCTGTCCCACTACGAATACACAGATCCGAATATTTTGTAGAACCGGCTGTATATGTAAATAATTTCCGTGCGGTAATAGGATTCAAGTTTCGTTATATTTGCGATTTGGCATTCGATACGGACGAACAAGGAGGATTTTATGAAACGACTTTCTGCACTTATTTTAAGCTGTGTACTTATCGTAAGTCTTACTCTTCCGGCCTTTGCAGTGTCCCCCGAGGTTCATAGCGATGTCGGAGTGGCCAAAGAAATGAGAGATAGTATAGATTGGAAAGAGTGGGCGAAGGAAGTTATCGTGTGGCTTATCAAACAAGTGGATGACGCGGTATACTACAAAGAGGCAATAAAAACTGTAGAATCAGATTTTATTGAGCTATCTCCGGGGACGATTAGTTTTAACGAAAACAGGAACGGACCTGCCGCAGCTATTATAGACATTGTTGCAAATTCGAATTATCGTATTCGGGAGGGAAAAATCTCCCATCCAGATATGACGATTTCTGTGTCTGCAAGTTGTTCGCTCCTGACAGGGTTACAAAATAAAATCGCAGTTATGCTTATTTCTCCGAATGCTGACATTGTTATTAACAAGACATTGGGCATGAACGGGAGTGCGCTCTATGAGGTAAATACGACGGCGAAAATGGGAACATACAAAGCCACGTTTACCGTTACCGAGAAGCAGAAGTGGACGCCATCCGTAAGACTGTATGATGATGCTGCACCATCATCGACACGCACGGCAGGGATGGAGACATTTTCAGCCGGCCAGATTGTTATGACTCCAGATGGAAATAAGCAGTATACGCTTCCAACTGATTCGGTTATCAATGCAGTCTACGGCGAGACTTTTACGAATACTGCTTATATGATGTCCGTAGAAGAACTGTATGATCAGTTCTGGGATGAAAATTTGAAAACACACGTTATGCGGTTAAAGGACTACGGTGTGGGGGATAGTATTCAAGTTTGTGACACTATTAGCGCTGTAAAATATGAGCCAGATAAGGACAGAACAATTCTAGAGTTTTTGACTAAATACGGCACAGCATATTGGCCGTTCGACGGCGACTTGACAGAAGAATATCGTGCAGGTGATGAAGTATCTTTCCAATTTCAAGTTGTGAAAGAATATGACACCGGCTCGTATATCTTTGAAAGTTTGGATTATTTCCAAGCGGCACTAAACAAACTGGATAATCCGGAAATGTCCCTGTATATCGCGGACTACATCGCCAGATGAGAGTATATACCTGCCGCATTCCCAAGTGGGTCGTTTTCGCGCTTGTCATCGTCACCCTCGCTGTTTTATGGGGGATGAAAAAATACCATGGGCTGGATGCACTCCCGCTGCGAACGCCGGAAACAAAGAACTTTATCACATACGTTAAGGAAAACCATGGGGCTTACCGCGTTACCGTGCAGTATGGATTTCCGCAACATATAGAGATCCGCGTTACTACGAAGTCGGCTCTTTCTGATAAAGAAAAGGAGACGATTCTCCAACGGGCAGCGGAGCTTCTACAGGATAAAGATTTTGCTCGAAACTATACGCGAGCCTATGAACGGCGGTACGGTAAAGTATCTGAGGACAATGAGATTTTGACGACGGGCACAAAAGCTGAAGGACCCGCGTTTGTAGCAGTGCGCTTTTATGAGCGCGGAGATCGTTTGTCTGATGACTACTATAACCAGTATCCGTTTGACAAATGGACAGGGACATAGAACCCTAAGGATTCAGAGCCGCAGTTCGGATCGAACTGCGGCTCTGCGCTTCGCACACGCGTTATAGAAAGAATCGGTCAAACAGTTTGGGAAACATCCGAGCCTGTGATGCACTCTCGTTCATAAGGCGCGTCAACACAACAAATACAGCAAGGTATTCTGCGGTGGGCAGATTTGGCCTCATGGATGTCTAAGAACGGTATAAAAAGCATCTACCTGTGCAGCAGGTAGATGCTTTTTTGTATCAAAAGGTATCGATTGATTCCCGCTGCCGCAGCCCCCATTCTACCCTTTCTTGGTTTTTAAGAATGATGGAGTGGGGGAAAAGCGTTGTAAAAAATACGAAGAAAAGAGTTTCAAATAATTGGCCAAAACTGTCTTCCGCAAACAGAGTATTTGGTGAAAGGAAAAGAGAAAAAACCTTCCGAGCAGCAAAGGAGGATGACGGCTTGAAGCTTCTTCGGAATCAAAAAGAGAGCGTCCGGCACATATTTGATAGCTACTGCAAAAAGATATTGCGTCAGGAGAATGCGGGTATGAAACGGTCAGAGGTGCGCCGCAGGGCACGGGAATACAGCCTTTCAGAGTTGCCTCCGGAGCTTTTTGAAAAACTGCGCTATGAGGATGTTCATCCCATGGTATTTGAAGTGTGTGGATACCGCATCCCTGTCAATGATGACCGTCTTGCGGCGGCACTGGCTGCCCTCCTGCGGGAGAAACGAGATGTGATCCTGCTGTCCTACTTCATGGATATGAGTGACCGAGAGATTGGGGAACTGCTGGATATGGCGCGTCGGACCGTACAGCATCGACGGACAGATACCCTTGCTGAACTCAGAAAACGAATGGAGGATGGCGATGACTAATCTCTTACATACGAAGTGTGTCCGCAATAAGACACTGCTCCCGTTTTCGGTGATCCACGCGGCGTCGCAGGGCGACGAAGCCGCCATTTGCTGCATCCTGAAGCACTATGAGGGCTACATACGCCGCCTGGCTACGCGTTGCTTTTACGACGCCGCAGGGAACCTTTACTACTTCGTGGATGAGGCGGTGCGCGGTCAGCTTGAGATAAAGCTAATCGAGAGCATCCTAAAATTCGACATCATCCGAATTGCAAAGTCTCCCCCTGCTTCGCGGCGGCGGTGTGTTTCCTTTCCGCACCGCCGCCGCGGTTTCCTCTTCATGAGTGTGCATCAGCCATCAAATCTTTGATGGCTGATGCAGGCTGATAAGGAGCCGATGTTGCACATTGAAAAGGGCTGCGATTGCGGCACGGAATAGAGCAGACAGGTACGTTCGTGCCGGTGTGAGCCATAGGACAGCGCCCGCCATGATCTTCCCATGGGGAGGGAGCGAAACAGGCGTTGTTCAGAAACAGGGCGGCACTCTGTTGGCCATGACCACCGGCACCCTTAAAGATACTCCCGCATTGGACGCCCTCAAAGCATCGTGCGGCGCACCCATCAGCATGGGCCGGGGTGAGATTCCCGTGAGGCTGGCAGCCACCAGCCGCCTGTTTTGCTTGAGAAAAGAGACAAAATGCAAAGCCGTGGAGCTTGCAGACAAGCGTTTGCCTGTATGCTCGACGGCTTTTTGGTTAGAGTTGGAAAGAAACGTTCATAATGGTAACGGAGGTGGCGACACTTGAACGATAAGAATGAACAGCAGATCGGCGCGGCGACTTATGTGATCGAGCGCGTATTTACCGGCACAAAAACCATCCAGGAAGTGGTAACAGAGGAAATCATTTTCACTGGAAAACAGGCCGCAAATTTTGACCAGCAGGACAGCCGCATGGTATAATGGAACCGTAAATGAGTGGTTCCGGAAAGGAGGAACAATGAGGAACCACGTCCAGCTTGCAGACGCCTACTACCGCCTTTCCGATGAGGAACGGAAGTACGGCGAATCTGCCAGTATTACCAACCAGCGTACCATTGTGCGGGAATACTGCGAAAAACACGGTATTATTCTGGTGGAGGAGTTTACCGATGACGGCTATTCCGGCGGCAACTTCGAGCGCCCCGGCTTCCGCGCCATGCTGGAGCATCTGAAAACCGGCAAGGTCAATATGGTCATCACCAAAGACCTGTCTCGTCTGGGCCGTGATATGACGGAATCCAGCCACTATGCGGAGCGCTATTTTCCTGAACACGGCATCCATTATCTGGCCCCCGGCAGCAATTTTGACTCCGAGGGAGATAACCTGATGGCACCGTTTCAGTTTGCCATGAACGACGTCTATCTGCGGGATACGTCCCGTAAGGTCAAGCAGACGCTGAACACCAAGCGCAACAACGGCAAGTATGTGGCCTGCCCGCCCTACGGCTACCGGAAGGCGGAGCGCACCACCGACCAGCTTGTGCCGGACGAGAACACCGCGCCGGTGGTCAAGATGATCTTTGATATGGCGGCCTCCGGCCAGTCCTGCCGCAGCATCGCCATACGGCTCAACGAGTCGTGCATCATGCCGCCGCTGAAGTACCGCGTGGAATGCCGTGACAACTTCACCGAGCGCGGCGCACAGCGGATGTCCGACATGTGGAACTATACCACCGTGAAACGCATTCTTCGCAATCGGGTCTACCTGGGACACACGCTGCTGGGCAAGAGCCGCAAGGTCAGCGTGAAGTCCAAGAAGAAGGTCAAGGTACCGGAGGAGGAATGGGTATTCACGAAGAACACCCACGAGGCGCTGGTGTCGCAGGAGCAGTTCGACATGGCCGCTCACTTTATGGGCGAGAACACCAAGGCGAACGGGGCAAATCCCGCGTTCCGCCACAGCATCTTCGGCGGCATCGCCTGCTGTGCCTGCTGCGGCGCGGCCATGTGTTCCGGCGGTTCCGTCTACAACGGAGAACGGGCGAAATACTGGTATCTGGTATGCAACAACCTGAGTTCCAGAACGCAGACCCGCTGCATGCATGGGGCGCGTATCCGCTACGATGACCTGATGGAAGTCGTTCGCTGTGACCTCAATAAGCTGCTGTCCTTCGATGAAAGTACGATCCGCGCTATCACGGAGAACGCCATCGAGCAGGCCAACGCCTCTCTGGGCGGCGAAGACCCCGTCGTGCAGATCGAGAACATCGACAAGCAGACCGCCCGCCTCAAGAAGATGATCGAACGCTCCTACCGCGACAATATCGCAGGGGCGCTCAGTAATGACATTCAGGAGGAAATGGTCAAAAAGTTCAGCAGGGAGATCGAGGAACTGGCCGTGCGCCGTAAGAAGCTGCTGGAGGGCGAGACAACGGCAAAGGAGATACGCAGCGCCTATGGACTGTTCTTTGACCTCGCCAAACGGTATACCTATGTAGAAACGCTGGATAGAAATATATTGCACACCTTCATCGACCGTATCGAGATCGGTGAAAAGATACTGCCGGAGGGCAGAAAAGTTGCCGGGCCGCGTACCCCGTACCGGCAGAGTATCCGCATCTTCTACCGCTTTATCGGGGAAGTATCGGGAGACGACCTGCGTCAAGTGCAGGCGAATAGAGATCGTGAAGAGGCTGCTTCCGTGGCAGGAATGTGACGAATGTCCACGACAAAGATACACTTGTTTCAAACAAGATGTTTCCACCTCAAAAACTGGCTTTTTAAGAAAACGCATTTTTCCTGCATTTAAGCCAAAAATCGGGGGTCGGAAAAATTCTTTGAGGTGGATACACATCTTCCTCGGAGGCGGCCTCCATCTTAAACTTATCCATAGCGGCCTTGGCCTCAGGAACGTTCAGCTTGCTGCTGTTCTTACTGGACATATTGAAAAATCTCCTTTCCTGTTGTTGAGCGATAAACTCTGATTGGGTATCGCAGTCATAGCTTTTCCCGAGGGACGGCGAATATGCGGCGGCGAGGGCTGGTAATATCTGCTGAAGATGGCGTCAGGCAACAAGGACAAACACAGTTCCGCCGATCGAAACGCGCCATGCTGCGTCAGAAGTCCCGGCAGTACGATGCCGACATTTCGCGCCGAAAAAACATACATTTCAGGCGGAGCCTGTATCGCTGTCGAAAAACATGCTATACTGCCGAAACGGAGAGTGGGCGGTTCAGACCGCCGGAACGAACGGAGAATACAGGAGGGTCCTATGGGATTATTCAGTAACAATAAAAAGCTCTGCCCCATCTGCGGCAGCCCTACCCCGCGGCTGCTGGCCACCAAGGTGGAGGATATGCCCTTGTGCAAGGAATGCGCCGGTAAGGTGGATCTGCCGGACGGCGTGCTGGAGCGCATGTCGCTGGATCAGTTCAAGAAATACATCGCTTACTATGACGAAAACCAGGCGCTGCGGGATGCGTTCAAGGAGACGGACCGCATGAGCTTCGGCTTTCTGAGCGGCGAGCTGCTGGCGGACACGGAGCACCGTCTGCTGCGGCTGAAGGGATACGACGGCGCACTGGTATTTCCGGCGTCGGCGCTGGTGTCCTTCCGCTTCCTGGAGGACGGCAAGACCCTGTTCGAGGGCAGGGCCGACGGCCTGCACTGCCATCAGAGCGACGTGCCGGAGCGGGCGCGGGCCATGCAGATGCGGGTGGACCGCTTCCAGATGCAGAAAGAGGAGTACGAGCGCATGGAGCGGATGGAGCGCATGCGTGACCGCGACCGCCGTCCCGGGGAGCCGGACGACCGCCGGTTCGATATACCGGAGCCCCGCTTCGAGGCGGACGCACCGGTGCATAAGTTCAGCGTGGAGGTCATCCTCAGCGACCCGTACTGGAAGTCTTTCCGGAATGAGATCAGCGCGCCGTCCTTCAGCTCCACGAACCCCAGCGTCATCGACTATCTCAATGAGTACGATGAAAAGGTGGAGGAGCTGCACCGCATGGCCACGGCGCTGGCCCATGTGATGAATCCCGGCGCCAGAGAGCTGTGGGACGGCGAGACCGCCGCCGCGCCGGCCGCTCAGGCGGCCCAGCCCGTTCAGGCCGCGGCTCCTGTCGTGGACACGGTGGCGGAGCTGCAGAAGTACAAGATGCTGGTGGACACCGGCGTCATCACCGAGGAGGAGTTTGCTGCCAAGAAGAAGCAGCTGCTGGGGATCTGAATATGAAGAAGAAAATTTTCGCGCTGATGATGGCGCTGGTCATGGCCCTGCCGCTGGCCGCCTGCGGCGATGAGCCCGGTACGCCGGACAACAATACGGCGGAGGACGGCAGCAGCTGGGCGGTATACTGGTACCTCTGCGGCAGCGATCTGGAGACCGGGGGCGGCTGCGCCACCACGGACCTCAGCGAGCTGATGGAGGTGGAGCTGCCGGAGAACGTGACGGTGGTCATCCAGACCGGCGGCGCTGCCGAGTGGCAGAACGACGTGGTGGATGCCTCCAAGCTGCAGCGCTTCGTGTACAACAGCGAGGGATTGCAGCTGGTGGACGAGCAACCCTCGGCCAGTATGGGCGACAGCGAGACGCTGGCGGCGTTTCTGCAGTTTGCCAAGGACAGCTACCCCGCCGACAAGACGGCGGTGGTGTTCTGGAACCACGGCGGCGGCTCGGTGTCCGGCGCGGCTTTTGACGAGCTGTACGACTACGACTCCCTGACGCTGGACGAGATGTACGCCGCGTTTTCCCAGGTGTGGGAGCCGTCGCTGGAGGCGGGGCAGCAGCCGGTGGAGCTGGTGGGCTTTGACACCTGCCTGATGGCCACGGTGGACGTGGCTTACACCTTCTGCGACCTGAGCCGCTATCTGGTGGCGTCGGAGGAGACGGAGCCGGGCAACGGCTGGTACTACACCGACTGGGTGGGCGCGCTGGCGGAACAGCCGTCCATGGACGGCGCCGCTCTGGGACGCGCCATCTGCGATGCGTACTACACCGGCTGCGAGCTGGCGGGCACGGAGGACAGTGTGACGCTGTCTCTCACCGACCTGTCCCAGATCGGGCCGCTGCTGACGGCCTATGAGAGCTACGGCGCGGAGGCGCTGAGCGCCGCCTGCCAGGACCCGTCCTTCTTCACGCGGTTTGCCCGCGTGGCGGACCGCAGCGAGAACTACGGCGGCAACACCCGCGAGGAGGGCTACGCCAACATGGTGGACCTGGGCCACATGGCCCGCCAGAGCGGCGATATACTGCCCTCGGCCCAGGCGGTGCTGGATGCGCTGGACAGCTGCGTGCTGTATCAGGTGAAGGGCCCCTACCGCAGCGAGGCCACGGGCCTGTCCTGCTACTACTCCTATAACGGCGATGCAGACGAGGCGGCCAGCTATGCCGGTCTGGGCGCCGGCACGGCGTTCAAGTACTTCTATCTCTATGAGCTTACCGGTGAGCTGGACCAGAGCGGCATGGACTATCTGGCGGAGATGGATATCCACGACCTGCCTGAGGTGGAGACGCTGTCCGCTATGGATTGGGACAACGCGCCTCTGACCCTGAACGATGAGGGCCGCGCCGTGCTGACCCTGGGGCCGGAGGCCGACAGTCTGCTGGCGTCCGTGAATTTCTCCCTGTACTATACGGATCCGGACAGCGACAGCCTGCTGATGCTGGGCAGGGACAACGACATCGTCGGCGACTGGGAGAACGGCGTGTTCACCGACAACTTCCGGGGCGTCTGGGGCAGCATCGACGGCGCTGTGGTCTACATGGAGCTCAGCAGTGAGGGTGACGACTACAACCTGTATACCGTGCCGGTGCTGCTGAACGGCGAGGCATACAACCTGCAGGTGGCCTATAACTTCTCCACGGAGACCTGGGAGATCCTGGGCGCACGGCAGGGCCTGGATGAGAACGGCATGGCCGGTAAGGAGCTGCGGCTGCTGCAGGAGGGCGATGAGCTCACCACCGTGTGGTATATGTCCAGTATTTCCGGTGACGATGATTTTGAGGCCTACGAGGCGGAGACCATCACGGTGACGGCGGACACCGCCTTCGGCGAGACGGCGCTGCCGGACGGGCGGTACGTCATGGTGTTCGAAATGCGGGACGCCATGGACAACTGCGCCTACTCCAGCCCGACCGTCTTCACCATGGAGGGCGACAGCATCTCCACCAGCGTGTGATGCAAAGAACGATATAGACCGCAGAGGCGGTTTATATAGATATCAAGAGAAACGACAATAATGGAGGAAGAATGAACATGAAACTCAAGAAACTGCTGGCTCTGCTGCTGGCGATGATGATGGCATTTGCTCTGGTGGCCTGCGGTGATACCGCCGACACGGGCGACGACGCTGCTGACGATCAGCAGCAGGTGCAGGACGATGCCGCCGCGGACGATACCCAGACCAGCCCTGAGGGCCAGAGCCTGCTGACCATCCTGGCCGATCAGTTTATTCCCGCTCCCGAAGTGGCGGGTACCTACTGGACCTTCATCGGCGGCTATGTCGACGGCGTGCAGATGACCGCGGATCAGACCCAGGAGGTCATGAGCCAGCTCCACGATGTGTACCAGTTCATCTTCGTGGACGAGAGTAAGGTGGTGCTGGCCGAGGATGAGGAGCAGACCGAGGGCACCTACTCCCTCAGCGAGGACGGCGGCACCATGAAGATCGAGGTGGGCGGCGTCACCTATGCCGGCACCTTCATCGACAAGGACGGCCACACCGTGATGGTGGCTATGCTGGACGGCACCGGCATGAACGCCCTGTACTTCCAGGAGATCATCGAGGGTTGAACAAACCAATAAAAAAGGACCTGCACCGCGAGGTGCAGGTCCTTTTTTACTGGACGCAGGTTTACTTGGCGACGCCCTTTGCCGGCAGCATCACGCGCAGCAGGAATGTGCCCCGCTCCGCCAGGAACTGGCACAGACCGCCGCGCTGCTGGGCAATGGCCTGAATGCTGCGGCAGCCGAAGCCGTGGCCTGCCGCATCGGATACCGGTACGCCATCCCGCATCACCGGCGGCGTGTCGTAGGGATTGCGCACCTCGATGAGCAGTTTGTTCAGGCGGATGCCGCAGTAGAGGTCTACCGTCCGGCGGAACTCCGGCCGCAGCGTGGACGCGGCGCGCAGGGCATTTTCCAGCGCGTTGGACAGCAGGGAGCACAGCTCCGTGTCGCTGATGGGCAGGTGGGCGGGGACCCGCGCGTCCACGTTCAGAGTAACGCCGGATTTTTCCGCCTTCTGGACGAAGGAGGAGCACAGCAGATTCACCGTCTCGTTCTCGCAGAAGCGGCGGGAGGTGATGGACTCCACGTCGGACTGGACCTTTTGGATGTACTCCTGTGCCTGCTGGGGGCTGCCGGAGGCCAGAAGGCCGCTGATCATGTTCAGGTGGTGGCGCATGTCGTGCTGGTACACCGCCGTCTGCATCTCCGACTGGCGCAGGGAGTCCATCTCCTGCTGGGACTGCTTCAGCTCTACCTCCAGCAGGGAGCGCTGCATCTCGGCGCTGGAGCGCTTCTGACTCTGGACGTGGAAGGCGGGCAGGAACAGGACGTAGAACACCACCAGCACCGTGGGCAGGAACTCGTTGAGGGCCTGAATGCCGGAATACAGCGCATCGGAGTAGATGGTGGTGGCGTAGTCAAAAATGTAATAGCTGCAGGGCAGGCTCCCGAACAGCAGCAGGGCGGTGGGGGAGCTGGTCATGGCGCCGTAGGCCGCGGCCACGAAGTACCGGCGGAACAGGTAGAACGACCCGCTCAGCAGCACGATATACACCAGATTGCCGGCCACGGCGCTGTGGGTCAGGGCCTCCACGGCCATGCTGCCCCAGCGGGGCGGCTGGCAGCAGAGATAGGCGGTGGCGGTGCTGACGATGGCGATGCCCCAGGGCTTTTTCAGCGCCAGCACCAAAATCAGCACCAGCGGCAGATGGACGATCAGGGGGTAGATCTGCTTGACAGCCAGCTCGCCCAGCGCCAGCCAGCCCAAGAGCTGGACCACCAGAAAGCAGGGGCACAGGTACGCGATCAGACGCTTCTGGCGGGGGGTATCGCAGCCGCCGGAGATGAACACATCAAGTGCCAGCCCGTAGATCAGCACCAGAGCGTAATCGAACACGTCCAGCAGGGACGCGATATTCATGTCGGATACGGTCACAGCTCCTCCCTCTCCGCAAACAGCAGCTTCATATAGTCCTTTTGCAGCTGGGGGTACAGCAGCCGCGACACCGGCAGGTTCATGCCGGAAAACGTATGGACACCGGCGGGGGACAGCTCATCGATCTGGAGCATGTTCACAATGTAGGACCGGTGGATGCGCATGAACTCCGGCCGCACCAGCAGCAGCGGCTCGTAGTCCTTCAGAGAACCCGCCACCTCCCGCACCGTGCCGTCGGCCAGGTGGAAGTAGAGATGCTTTCCGTTGACCTCCACATAGGACAGCCGGGAAAACGGCACCCGCACCAGCGTGGCACCCGCCTTCAGGGTCAGGCCGTCCTGCGGACGCTGCTCCCGCAGCATCAGCTTGTCCAGTACGGGGAACAGCAGGCCGCCGCTGATGGGCTTGAGCAGATACTCCAGCGCCCGCACACCGTAGCTCTCGTAGGCGAAGCCCGGGGAGGACGTGAGGAACACGATATCGGCGGCATCGTCAAAGGTGCGTATCTCGCGGGCGGCGTCCATGCCGTCGATGCCGGGCATCATCACATCCAGCAGGTACAGGCTGAACCGCTCGCGCTGGGCCACGTCCAGCATGCCGGCGGCGCTGCGGAACGTGTGATACCGCAGGGGGAAATGCCGCTCTGCCTGCCATTGGTCCAGCAGTGCCGTCAGGGCGGACAGCTCCTCCGCCTGATCATCGCAGACCGCTATATACACCGCAAACACCTCCGTTTGAATGATCGCCTACGATTCTACCACAGGGAGGGGTGGTTTGAAAAGTCATGTTCTGACATTTCGTGTCGAAAAAATATACATTTCAAGGGCGCGGCCTCCTGCCGCCGGAAAAAGCTGGTAAACTGACCATGCTGAAAGCTGGAGAAAGGGGGGCGATGGGACATGACACCGTGGATCGCGTGGCTGATCGCCGCCGTCTGCGCGGCTGCTTTCGTGGCGCTCTGGTCCTGGGAGGTGCGGCGTATGCTGACCGGCCGGCAGAGCATCGTGGACAGCGCAGCCAGCCAAGTCACCGCCTTCCGCCGCCGTCTGGCGCAGACCCCCGCCGATCGGGAGGCAGCCGCCGTGCTGTACCGCAGCGAGAGCATCTACCGTCAGGCGGTGGACAACTACAACCACGCGCTGCACCGGCCGTGGGTCTACATCCCGGCCCGCATCATGGGGTTCCGCAGAGTGCCGGAGGAGCCGGAGCCCGGCCCCATGGACGGGGGATCCCACGCCGAGTGACGCGGCGGGAGCAATACGTATATAACGCACTGCGGGCGCAGACCCGCGGGGAGCGATGAGAGAATCTGCAATCACAACAGGGAGGAATCGACGGATGAAGAAGAAATGGATGGGCGGTCTGCTGGCACTGGCACTGGCGGCGCTGTGCATGCTGCCCACACAGGTACAGGCCGCCTCGACGTCCACAACGGAGAAGCATATGCACGGCGACGTGGAGTGCATCCTCTGGACGGACGAGAGAGCCCGTGAGCAGTGCGGCCCCAACAGTACAGCCAGCAACTCACTGCCCTATGTGGACTATGGCCAGCTCGGCATATACTGCCTGACCAAGGATGTGTATCTGCCGAAGGACTGGACGCCCTATACATGGTGGGGCGGCACGAACAGCCTGACGATCTGCCTGAACGGCCACACCATCAACGGCGCGGGCATCCTGGGCAAGGACGAGGCGACCTACAACGATATCACGGACCAGCAGAGTGTGACACTGATGGACTGCACGGAGGACGCCTCCAAGCGGGGCAGCTTCGGCGTGTATAATTCCGCCGGTTCCAAAAACAGCGCCATCCTTCTGAAGCGGGGCAACAACCTGACGCTCAGCAACGTGACCCTCACCGGCATCGACTGCGCGAAGGCCGCTATCACGGTGGGCGATCGGGCTACGCTGAATCTGTGCGACGGCGCTTCCATCGAGTATAACAAGAGCACCGGCGACAAGCAGGCCACCATCGTGATCAATAAGGGCGGCACGTTCAACATGACCGGCGGCCAGATCCGCGACAACAAGGGCTATGCGGGCGGCGTTCTGAACAACGGTACCTTCAACATGACCGGCGGTTCCATCTTCAATAACGTCGGTACGGCCTATGGCGGCATCGCCACCGGCAGCGGTATTCTGAACATCGGCGGCACCGCCAAGGTCTACTATAACTATAAGGACGGCGCACCCGGCACCCAGCCGCGCAGCAACGTGTGCATGCTGGATCCCGAGAGCTATCCCATTCACGTCAGCGGCCTCCAGAGCGCGGCAAAGATCGCCCTGAACAGCTGGGCGGACGGCATCGTGCAGGGCAGGGTGACGGACGAGACGCTGGGCTGCTTCTCTCTGGACGATCCCAACCTGGGCGTGCTGTATGTGGAGAACGAGCAGCTGAAGAAGCTGCCGGCCCACTACCACTGCGTCTGCGGCGCGGAGCACACGGTCAGCGGCAGCCATACCGCGGCCAACCTCCAGACCTTCACGCCCTGGGAGTCCGAGGATTCCCTGCCCACCGAGGCGGGCTACTATCATCTGACCAAGGACGTGACCCTCAGCGAGACGTGGAAGCCCAAGAAGGGCACCGTGCTGTGTACCAACGGCCACAGCATCATCGCGGGCGGCAGCTTTGATATCATCACGGTGGACTCCGGCGTGACGTTCAGCCTGACCGACTGCAGCAGCGAATGGAGCGAGTACCACAACGCCAGCGCACTGATGCCGGCCAACGCCGAGACGTATCGGGGCAACGGCGTCCGCAATGACGGCACGTTCAACCTGTATATGGGCGCCATCGTCGGCTGTGTCGGCACGGATGGCGGCGGTGTGTACAACAACGGCACGTTCAACATGTACGCGGGCCATATCTACCGCAACGGCGACCAGAGCGGCGTCGGCGTCGTTGTGGAGCACGGCGGCGGCGTTCTGAACAATGGCACCTTCAACATGTACGGCGGCAGCATCCGCAATAACGGCCGCGCGAGCAGCGTGGGCAGCAACGTGGGCGTCCGGTACGGCGGCGGCGTGTATGTGGGCACCAGCGGTACGTTCACCATGACCGGCGGCGACATCATGGGCAACAGCGTGATCACCGGCGGTCAGGGCAGTGCCATCTATGTGGACGACGGCGGCACCCTGAAGCTGGGCAAGAACGTGCAGATCTGGAACAACAATAGCGCCAGCAGCATCGCGTTCGCCAACGACAGCGCCAACATCAGCATCATCAGACGCCTCAGCGACAGCGCCAAGATCGATATCGGCAGCCTGTCCGCCGACCGCGTTACCCAGACCGGCAACAACTTCTACACGGTGGAGAACAGCCGGTATCTGGTGTCCCCGGGCCATATCCACAAGCCGGACGGCACAGAGGACCCCAACGGCAACGATGAGACCGAGGCTATCTATGAGAAATGGACCTCCACCGACAGCCTGCCCACCACGGCGGGCGCGTGGAGACTGATGAACGATGTGACCGTCAGCAGCGGCACCGTTCTGAATGAGGACGTGACGCTGTGCCTGAACGGCCACACCATCACCGTGAAGGACGGCGCGGACTATACTTATTACGTGACCAGAAGCCACATCCTGAACATCGTGGACTGCCAGGGCAGCGGCGTCATCAACGGCGGCAGCACGGCGGCCAGCAAGCGCGCGGGCGTGAAGGTGGAATCCTACGGCACGTTTAACCTGTACGACGGCACCATCAAGGGCTTTGGCAGCGGCGTGGCGGTCCAGAAGAGCGCCACCTTCAAGATGTACGGCGGCGCCATCAGCGGCAACCACTCCGATGACGTTGGCGGCGGCGTGGCGGTCCAGAAGAACGGCAGCTTCGAGATGTACGGCGGCAGCATCGCCGGCAACTCCGCGGCTACCTACGGCGGCGGTGTCTATGACAATGTTGCCTACGTGACCCTGTACGGCGGCAGCATCACCGGCAACACCGCCGGTACGCAGGGCGGCGGCATCTATAACACCGCCAAAGCAGATGACAGCGTCTATGATACCCGCGACAAGAAGATCACACTGTATCCCACCAGAGGTTCCAGGATCACTGTGACCGGCAACACCGTAAACGGTGCGGCCAACAACCTGGCCACCACCCAGTGCATTGTGCTGGACAGAGAGTATGGCACCAGCACAACGCTGCTGAGCACCGGAAGCAAGATTGGCGTGACGGTGCTGGAGCCGGCGAATGACAAAGATGTTGCGACCATCAATAGCAAGAGCAACCACTATAACACCGGTGCGATGGTGAACGATATACCCCGCTTCACGCTGGACGACGACAACAACGGCCAGATGGAGCTGGGCGCCAACAGCGGCGGCGCCACCTATATCCACCTGACCATTTACCACAAGCATACCCTCTGCAATCTGGACAGCGCCAGCCATGACATCTCCGTGGCGGGCCACTCCGGCGAGTGCGGCGGCGAGATCGACTTCAAGGAGTGGACGGACTACGAGGCCCAGAAGGACTACGGCTCCAGGACGTTCGCATCCGGCATCCGTGTCAAAGCCACCAACTGGCTGCCCCGCACCGGCAACTGGTACCTGAGCAAGGACGTGACGCTGGAGGAGAAGTGGGAGGCCAACAACGAGGACGTGACGCTGAACCTCTGCTTCAACGGCCATACCGTCACCAGCGCTGACAGCAACACCAGTACCTCCCTGCTGCGCGTCTGCAGCGGCGCCTCGGCCAACCTGACCGACTGTGCGGCGACGCCCGGCGGCCTGCGGGGCAACAGCGCCCTGACCGCCCAGCGCGGCCTGCAGGTAAGCTGGGGGTACGTCAACCTGTATAACGGCACCATCACCGGCTTTACCACCAGCTATGGCGCGGGTGTGGCCGTGGAGCCCCGCAGCAGCGGCAGCTTCGGCCTGTACGGAAATGCAGCCATCCAGTACAATAAGTCCACCAATACGGGCAATTTGATGCAAGGTGGCAACTATTATCCTAATTCGGATCTTGAAGATGTCAGCGGCAAGAGCAGCGCCGGAGGCGGCGGTGTGGCCAACCTCGGCCAGTTCACCATGAACAGCCTGCGCAGCGACGCCATTGCCTACAACAGCGCAGCCAGATTCGGCGGCGGTCTGTACAGCTACAGTGAGGGAGACTGGTACACGGACAGATGGACCAAGCTGCTCAACGGCGGCATCACCGGCAACACCGCCGGTGAGCAGGGCGGCGGCGTGCTCACTTCGCACAACCCAAATGACACAGCACTTACGCTGGGCGGCAGCGTCAGCATCACCGGCAACACCCTGACCGACGATACGGACGATAATCTGTACCTGGTAACTGATACAAAGAACGGCAGTGTGGCGAAGATCTGCGTCAGCGGCCTGACCGAGAACGCGGAGATCCAGGTGGTGGAGGCCGAGGGCCGCGAGGGTAAGGATTACTTCAGCGGCGTGACCTACGAGACCCTGCCGCCGGAGGTGCTGGCCAGGATCACCACCAACAACGGCAGCATCTTCGCGTGGAACGAGGCCCACGACACCATCCTGCTGGTGCAGGCGGTGCCCGCAGACCTGATGCCCGTGGTGGCCGCCGAGACCACCCTGACCTACAGCGGCGAGGAGCAGACGGTGCTCACCGTGCCCGAGGGCGCGGACACCTACTACACCGTGTCCGGTGAGGACAAGGCCACGGACGTGGGCGAGTACACCATCACCCTGCGCCTGAACGAGGGGTATGTGTGGCCCGACGGCACCGAGACCGACAAGACCATCCAGTGGAAGATCCAGCCCATGAAGGTGAAGGCCCCCGCGGCCGCCACCGGCCTCATCTACAACGGCGAGACCAAGACCGGCGTGGCCGCCGGTGAGGGCTACACGCTGGAGGGCAAGGCAAAGGCGGTCAACGCCGGTGAGTACACCGCCGCGGCCAAGCTGACGAACACCGCCAACTATCAGTGGGACGATGGCACCACCGAGGATAAGACCATCGTGTGGAGCATCGGCGAGAAGACCCCTGCGGTCAGCGACTTCGCTGTGACCTATCCCCGGAGCGAGGATCTGGTCTATAACGGAAACGCCAAGAAAGTGACCGCAAAGCTGAGCGACAGCTATCCCGTGCAGGATATCACGCTGACCGTGGTCTGCACGAATGCCGACGGCATCGCGGTGGAAGAGCCCACCAATGCCGGTACCTACACGGTGAAGCTGTGCGTCTCCGGCAGCAGCAACTTCGCCGCGGCGGAGCTGGCGCTGGCCGATTTGACGATCGTACCCATGGGCCAGGAGCTGTCCTTCGCGGAGGCGAGGGTGGAGCTGACCTACGATCCCGCCAGCACCAGCTATACCCAGACTGTCAGCGGCGCCAAGGGCCCCGTGGTCTATCGCGGCAGCGATGACACCGTGGCGGCGGTGGATGCCGCCACCGGCGAGGTCACCATCCGCAAGGCCGGTACCGTGGTCATCACCGCGGAATCGGACAGCAGCAACCATAACTATGCGCAATCCTCCGCCACCTATACGCTGGTCATTCAGAAGGCGGCGCAGGATGCACCTGCCGGTCTGGAGGGCACTGCGCCCTCCTCCATCGGCGGCACCGACGGTACCATCACCGGCGTGACCTCCGCCATGGAGTACAGCGCCGATGGTGTGAACTACGTCACCTGCCCCGACGGGACACTGTCCGGTCTGAACAGCGGCATCTATCAGGTGCGCTTCAAGGAGACTGACACCCACAAGGCCGGTGCGGCTCTGAATGTGACGGTGCCTGTCCACCAGCATACCTTCGACCAGAAGGCGGAGAGCCAGCAGTACCGCAAGGCCGACGCTACCTGCCTGTCTCCGGCGCTCTATTACAAGTCCTGTGCCTGCGGCGTCTCCAGTGAGGGCACTGCCGGCGAGGCCATCTTCGAGGTGGGCCAGAAGCTGGAGCACGACTTCCAGTGGAAGGACTACGACAACGATTATCACGTCAAGCAGTGCCGGAACGGCTGCGATGAGTGGGATATGACCACCAGAGAGGCCCACGTCTATGACGGTCTGGAGGGCACAGAGTGCCTGACCTGCGGCCATGACCGCACCGTGAACTACTCCACCGTGTCCTTCGGCGTCAACGAGACCGAGTACGGCATGGTGACGCCCGTGCAGGCGGTCAGCCGTGTGCCGGAGGGAGCGGATCTGACCGTCAGCGGCAGCACCGTTACCGTCAAGGGCGTGACGGTGGCCGCGGTGGCCAGCGCCAACACCGCCCAGTACACCTACGCCTTCGAGAAGTGGAGCACGCCTAACGGTACCTACACCGTAACGGATGACACCACCATCACCGCCATCTTCAGCCGTACCGTCAACCAGTACACGGTGGCCTGGAACGCCCAGGGCGGCAGCCTGACCGGCAGCTGCACCGATGGCACTGTGGACTACGGCACCGCCATCCAGGCGCCCGGCGCGGACAAGGAGACGGACGAGGACAACAGCTACGTGTTCCTGGGCTGGAGCACCACGCCCAACGGTGCGGTGGAGGATGTGGCCGAGACCGTGACCGGCAACGTCACCTACTATGCCCAGTACGAGGTGCAGCCCCACGTCTGGACCGAGGATTGGGACAGCGACGACACGTATCACTGGCACACCTGCACGGTGGACGGCTGCGGCTATACCAAGGACAAGGCCGAGCACGACTACACCGATGCGGATGATACCACCTGCGATACCTGCGGCTACCAGCGCACTCTGCCGGATATCACCGGCACGGTGGCCATCAACGGCAAGCTGGAGCGCGGCGAGACCCTGACTGCCGAGACCAGCGGCATGCCCAACGCTGACCTGCGCTACCAGTGGCTGCGG
Source organism: uncultured Eubacteriales bacterium (assembly GCA_900545585.1). Lineage (GTDB taxonomy): Bacteria > Bacillota > Clostridia > Oscillospirales > Oscillospiraceae > Vescimonas. The sequence goes on along the minus strand of UQZR01000025.1, from coordinate 16,461 downwards.
AACGGCCAGCCCATCGAGGGCGCCGATGAGGCTGCCTACGAGCTGACCGGCGAGGACATCGGCAAGACCATCTCCGTGCGCATCACGGCGAAGGGCTATGCCGGTACTATCGAGACCGAGGCCGAGGGTACCGTGACGGTGTACTACTCCGTCAGCTACGATACCGAGGTGGGCGGCACTCTGGCTATGGATCGTGCCGAGGGCGGTAAGAACTACACCCTGCGCTCCGACTGGGACAGCATGGGCTTCCGGGCTCCCGCCAAGAAGACGTTCGACAAGTGGATCATCGACGGCGTGGCCTACGAGGCCGGCACCACCTACGTGGTGGAGCACGATGTCAGCGTGACGCCGCTGTGGAAGGACGTTAAGAGCGACGACGATGACGGTCCCAAGCCGCCTGTGCCTACGCCGGACGATCCCGTCAAGCCGCCTGTGCCTGCGCCGGACGATAAGTGGCACAACCACAAGGGCAACGGCACCAATAACGGCGCCAACGGCACCAATAACGGCGCCGACGGCGCGGCCCAGTCGCCCAAGACCTTCGACGCCGGTATCGCCGCCTATGCGGCCGCGGCTGTGCTGAGCCTCAGCGGTGCTGCGGGCCTGCGCCGCCGGAAGAAGTCCGGTAAGTAACGCTTTTTCTGCTGCTCCGCCTGTTGGGGGGCATAACGAGCGGAGTTTCGCCCATGGGGGAAGAAAAGAGACGCGGCCTTTGGCCGCGTCTCTTGCGTTTTGCAGGGATGTGCCGCGCCGGGCGCCGCTGCGGACACGCCGCTTTGACGCGGGACGCCGCACACAAGGCGCGGCATCCCGCGGGAGGGCCTGCGTGCGGTACAGATGAAAGAGGGGGAGACAGCGGATGTGCTGTCTCCCCTCTTTTGCTGTATGTTACTGCTTCCGTGCGGTGAGATAGTCGTCCCCGGGCCGCCAGAAGGGGCAGCTGCCGGTGTCCGACGCCAGGAAGCGGGCCATCTCGTCCTCATCCAGGTCCATGTCGCACACGTAGTCGTCGTATTCCTCGTCATAGAGGTAGAACACGCAGGATTCACACTTGTCCATTTACACATCCTCCACCAGGCGATAGTGGTCGAACTTGCAGTGGGTGTAATACAGCAGGGTGGCGGCGCTGCATACGAACCATCCGGCGGGGTAGCTCAGAGCGATGGGCACGATCTCGTTGGAAATGTAGTTGGCCATGACATACAGGTAGATCTGGCGGAACACCACGAAGGAGCCCAGCATGATGAACATGGGCATACGGCTGTTGCCCGCGCCCCGCAGTGCGCCGGAGTAGATCTGGTTGATGCAGAAGAAGAAGTAGAACGGCGACAGCAGCCGCAGCAGCAGCGCGCCGTAGGACACCACCTCGGCCTTACTGTTGAAGAAGGAGGTGAGGCCCGGCGCCAGCAGCAGCACCGGCACCAGCAGCACAGCGGTGACGGCGAAGGACAGTACCAGCGCACGGCGCACGCCGCCCTTGGCACGCGCCACGTTGCCCACCCCCAGATTCTGGCCTACAAAGGTGGTGGAGGCCATGGACAGAGACTGCACCGGCAGGATCACCAGCTGGTCGATCTTGGTGTAGGCCGTCCAGCCGGACATGCAGTCCGCGCCGAAGTGGTTGATGTAGCCCTGCACGAATACGTTGGAGAAGGCGGTGATGGCCATCTGCAGCGCGGCGGGGATGCCCACCGACACGATCTTTTTCAGCATGTCCCAGTGGAACCGCAGCTTCCGCAGCTCCAGCCGGATGCTGCCGTCGTAGCGCACCAGCACGATCATGGTCAGTATGGCGGATACCGCCTGAGCAATGATGGTGGCGTAGGCCACGCCCTCCACGCCCATGCCGAATTGCAGCACAAACAGCAGGTCCAGCGCCGTGTTCACCACGGCGGACACTACCAGGAAGTAGAAGGGGCGGCGGGAGTCGCCGGCGGCCTGCAGGATGCCGGAGCCCATGTTGTACAGCAGCAGGCCCATGATGCCCGCAAAATAGATGGTCAGGTACGTGGTCTGGTCCGGCGCCACCTCCGCGGGGGTCTTCATCAGGTCCAGCATCAGCGGCGTCATGGCAATGCCCGCGCCGGTGAAAACCACGCCCAGCAGCAGCGTCAGGAGAATGGCGGTGTGTACCGCCTGATGTACCTTTTCCGGCCGGTGCGCACCGTAATACTGGCTGATGACCACGCCGGCGCCGCTGGACATTCCCAGAAAGAAGCCGATGAGGGTGTTGATAATGGGCCCCACGGTGCCCACGGCGGAGAACGCCTCATTGCTGACGAAATTGCCCACCACCCAGGTGTCCACCATGTTGTAAAGCTGCTGGAACAGGTTGCCTGCCAGCAGCGGCAGGGCGAAACGGATCAGGTGTCCCGTGGTGCTGCCCTGGGTCATGTCCACGTCGTACCGGGCGGCATGGGGCTTGTGATGATGAAAAGGGAAGTGCAGGTGATGCTGCATGAGGATCTATCTCTCTTTCGTAAAATCTCTTGTAAAATCTGACGTTAAATCTATCATAACACTGGTGATTCCCGTTTTCAACGGGGAATATGTACAAGAAATTCCTCGATCTCCGCAGGACGCATGATGGACACCTCATAAGCCGTGCGGTCCGTCAGGACGCCGTTGTCATTTTTGGTGTAGACACGGCTCTGGACGCGGCCCTCCACGGTGAGGCGCTGGCCGGTGCGCATGTCCGCCGCCTGAGCCGCCACCGCGCCCCAGGCGATGCACGGCAGGTAGTCCGCCCGTCCGTACCGGCGGTTCACCGCCAGGATGATGTCACAGATCTCGCGGCCCAACGGCGTCCGCCGCAGCGTGGGTGTCCTGCACAATATGCCGGACAGCTGGATCTGGTTGAAGGGGCTCTCGCCGCCCAGAGCCAGCTGGTGGGCGAACACGGAGATCACCAGCCGGCTGCCCTGGCCGCTTTTGTTGTTGAAGGACCGCAGCTGACCGATGACGGTGACGGTGGTCCCAGCCGCCACCGGCACGGCATGGAGCAGCGCCTGGGGCACGATGACCGGCAGGCGGTCTGCCTGCCCCGACAGGCGCATCACCGCCAGCGTAAACTTGTAGAAGGCGCAGCCGTGGTTGACGTGGGACAGAGCGGGCACGTCCTCCGCCTGCCCGCATAGATGGACGCGGTTGTAGTTCAGTTCCATATCGAACACCTCGTTTGTTGAGATGTCCCACCCTATGCCGCCGGATGCGGAAAGATGCCTCTTTTCAAACGATGGAAACCGTGGCATAATAGAGCGGAAGGAGAGTGATCCCATGCGCTACAAAGGCAAGGTCTACCGGCCGCCCAGCGAGGCGTACAGCCTTATCGTGCAGGTGACCTACGGGTGCAGCCACAACCGCTGCGCCTTCTGTGAAATGTACGATGACAAGCATTTTTCCATGCGTCCCATGCAGGAGATACGGGAGGATTTCGAGCTGGCCCGCCGCGTCTACCACCGGGTGGACCGGGTCTTTCTGGCCGATGGCGACGCCCTGATGCGCCGCACGGAGGACCTGGTGGAGATACTGGGGCTGGTGTACGGCCTGTTCCCCGAGTGTGAGCGGGTCACGTGCTACGCCTCCCCGGCCAGCTTGCAGGTGAAGAGCGAGGACGACCTGCGCCTGCTGCGGCAGAAGGGACTGAAAATGGTATACATGGGGCTGGAGTCCGGCTGCGACGCGGTACTGGAGCGGATGCGCAAGGGCCACACCGCCGCAGCCATCGTGGCGGCGGGGCAGAAGGCCAAGCGCTGCGGCCTGACACTGTCCGTGACGGCCATCTCCGGCCTTGGCAGTGTGGAGCTGTGGCAGCAGCATGCGCTGGACACCGCCAGAGCCGTCAGCGAGATGAAGCCCGACTATCTGGGGCTGCTGACGCTGATGGTGCCCCACGGCACGCCGCTGGAGGGCTGGGTCAAGGACGGCAGCTTTACGGTGCTGGGCCCGCTGGAGGTGCTGAAGGAGACGGAGCTGTTTTTGCAGCACGTGGACAGCGAGGGAACCGTGTTCCGCGCCAACCATGCCAGCAACTACCTGACGCTGAAGGGCACTCTCAACGGCGACCGCGAGGCCCTGCTGGCCCAGATCCGGGCCGCGCTGGAGGGGCGGCGGGACCTGAAGCCGGAATTTTTACGGGCGCTGTGAAAAAATCTCTTGACATCTGCGGAAAAGGTGCTACAATGGCGTCATATTCCAAACCGTTGAGTAAGAGAAGTACCCGTACAGGAACCTTTCAGAGAGCGGCGCATTGGTGGGAGCGCGGCAGCGGAATGTACGGCGAATGGCCTTACGAGGGCGGGGAGAAAGCCTGAGCAGGTGAGTAATACCCGACGGCAGCCGCGGCCGTTATCCCGGCGGAGCGCATGATCGTGCGTGCAGAGCGGGCGCTTTGCCAATTTGGGTGGTACCGCAGGAACGTGTTGTACGTCCTGTCCCATGGAATTCCATGGGACAGGACGTTTTTTGTTTTACCAACAGGAAATATCTGACATATAGAAAGGAATTGAAAGTATGGGCAAGATCATCCTCACCGGCGACCGTCCTACCGGACGCCTCCACGTAGGCCACTATGTGGGCTCCCTGCGCAACCGCGTCGTGCTCCAGAACAGCGGCCGCTTCGAAAAGCTGTTCTTCATGATCGCCGACGCGCAGGCCCTCACCGACAACTTCGACCATCCCCAGAAGGTCCGCGACAACATCATGGAGGTGGCGCTGGACTATCTGGCCTGCGGCATCGACCCCGCCAAGTCCACCATTTTCGTGCAGTCCCACGTCAGCGAGCTGACGGAGATGACGTTTTACTACATGAATCTGGTGACGCTGGCCCGTCTGGAGCGGAACCCCACCGTCAAGGCGGAGATCCAGCTCCGCGGCTTCAACCACAGCATTCCCATGGGCTTTTTGACCTACCCCGTCAGCCAGACGGCGGACATCACCGCCTTTATGGCCGACACGGTGCCTGTGGGTGAGGACCAGCTGCCCATGCTGGAGCAGGCCCGTGAGATCGTCCGGCGCTTCAACGAGCTGTACGGTGAGACGCTGGTGGAGCCCACGGCGCTGCTGCCGGATAACGCCGCCTGCCTGCGCCTGCCGGGTACCGATGGCAAGGCCAAGATGAGCAAGTCTCTGGGCAACTGCATCTATCTGGCCGACGAGCCAGATGACATCCGCACCAAGATCATGGGCATGTACACCGACCCCAATCACCTGATGGTGTCCGACCCGGGCAACACCAAGGATAACCCCGTGTTTATCTATCTGGACGCCTTCTGCACCGACGAGCACTTTGCCCGCTACCTGCCGGAGTACGCCGATCTGGGTGAGCTGAAGGCCCACTACGAGCGGGGCGGTCTGGGCGATGTGAAGGTGAAGAAATTCCTGAACAACGTGCTGCAGGAGACGCTGGAGCCCATCCGCACCCGCCGCCAGGAGCTGGCCAGAGACCCTGACGCCATCATGGAGATCCTGCGCGCCGGCAGCGAGACCGCCAAGGCCGCAGCGGCCCAGACGCTGGACAAGATGAAGCACGCCATGATGATCGACTATTTCGCATAATTCGCATAAACAGTGAGACCCCGCGCCGCGCGGTACTATAATTTAGGAGGCAACTAAGATGAAGGACACCACTACTATCCCCTACAAGATCTACCTCAGTGAGGACGAGCTGCCTCGGAACTGGTACAACGTGCGTGCGGATATGACCAACAAGCCCGCGCCGCTGCTGAACCCCGGCACGCTCCAGCCCATGACGGCGGAGGAGCTGGGCCATGTGTTCTGTGACGAGCTGGTGAAGCAGGAGCTGGACGACACCACCGCCTACATCCCCATCCCCCAGGAGATCCGTGACTTCTACAAGATGTACCGTCCGTCTCCGCTGGTGCGGGCCTACTGCCTGGAGGAGAAGCTGGACACCCCCGCCCACATCTACTACAAGTTTGAGGGCAACAACACCTCGGGCAGCCACAAGCTGAACTCCGCCATCGCCCAGGCGTACTACGCCAAGAAGCAGGGCCTTAAGGGCGTCACCACCGAGACCGGCGCCGGTCAGTGGGGCACTGCGCTGAGCATGGCCTGCGCTTATTTGGGACTGGACTGCCGCGTGTTCATGGTGAAGTGCTCCTATGAGCAGAAGCCCTTCCGCCGCGAGGTCATGCGGACCTACGGCGCCAACGTGACCCCGTCCCCCTCCAACACCACCGAGGTGGGCCGCAGGATTTTGGCAGAGTTCCCCGACACCACCGGCTCCCTGGGCTGCGCCATCAGCGAGGCTGTGGAGGCCGCGTCCAGCCAGGAGGGTTACCGCTACGTGCTGGGCAGCGTCCTGAATCAGGTGCTGCTGCACCAGTCCGTCATCGGTCTGGAGACCATGGCGGCGCTGGAGAAGTACCACGTCAAGCCCGATACCATCATCGGCTGCGCCGGCGGCGGCTCCAACCTGGGCGGCCTGATCTCTCCCTTCGTGGGCCAGATGCTGCGGGGTGAGGCGGACTACCGCATCATCGCCGTGGAGCCGGCCTCCTGCCCCAGCCTGACCCGGGGCGTGTTCAAGTACGACTTCTGCGACACCGGTAAGATCTGCCCCATGGCCAAGATGTATACGCTGGGCAACGGCTTCATCCCCTCCGCCAACCACGCCGGCGGCCTGCGCTACCACGGCATGAGCAGCATCGTCAGCCAGCTGTACCACGACGGCTATCTGGAGGCGCGCAGCGTGGAGCAGACCGCCGTGTTCGAGGCGGCGGAGCTGTTCGCCCGCTGCGAGGGCATTCTGCCCGCGCCGGAGAGCAGCCACGCCATCCGTGTGGCCATCGACGAGGCACTGAAGTGCAAGGAGACGGGGGAGGAGCGCACCATCGTGCTGGGCCTCACCGGCACCGGCTACTTCGACATGGTGGCCTACGGCAAGTACAATGACGGCGTCATGAGCGATACCATCCCCACGGATGAGGACCTGCAGCGCGGCTTCGCCACCATCCCCCAGTTCCCCGGAAACGAATAAGCGAGAGCGTAAAGGCATATAAGAAAAGACCGCCGAAAGGCGGTCTTTTTGCGGCGGCAGCTTGACAAGTCAGACGGCGGCGGGTAAAATGTAAAGTCGGCGCACACCCTATATACTAACAAAGGAATGGTATGAAGCTATGGCTAAGGATCAGAGAAATGTGGAAGCGATCACTCCCATGGAGGAGGATTTCGCCAAGTGGTATACGGACATCTGCCTGAAGGCGGAGCTGGTGGACTACGCCAGCGTCAAGGGCTTCCTGATCCTGCGACCTTATGGCTACGCCATTTGGGAGAATATCCAGAAGTACATGGACGCGGAGTTCAAAAAGACCGGCCACGTCAATGTGGCCATGCCCGTCCTGATCCCCGAGAGCCTGCTGAAGAAGGAGGGCGAGCTGGTGGAGGGCTTTGCCCCCGAGGTGGCCTGGGTCACCCACGGCGGCAGCGAGCCGCTGGAGGAGCGTCTGGCCTTCCGCCCCACGTCGGAGACCATGTTCTGCGACCACTGGTCCCATGTGCTCCACAGCTACCGCGAGCTGCCTATGCTGTATAACCAGTGGTGCAGTGTTATCCGCTGGGAAAAGACCACCCGCCCCTTCCTGCGCTCCCGCGAGTTCTGGTGGCAGGAGGGCCACACCATCCACGAGACCGCCGCCGAGGCCGAGGCCGAGACGGAGCAGCAGCTCAACTGCTACGCCGACGTGTGCAGGAACGCGCTGGCCATGCCCGTGGTGAAGGGCCGCAAGACCGACAAGGAGAAGTTCGCCGGCGCCGAGGCCACCTACACCATCGAGTGCATGATGAAGGACCACAAGGCCCTCCAGTCCGGCACCAGCCACTTCTTCGGCGATAAGTTCTCCCGCGCCTATGACGTGACCTTCACCGGCCGCGACAACACCTTGCAGTACCCGTTCCAGACAAGCTGGGGCGCGTCTACCCGCCTGATCGGCGCCATCATCATGACCCACAGCGACAACCACGGTCTGGTGCTGCCCCCCGTCATCGCCCCCACCCAGGTGGTGGTGATCCCCATCGCCCAGCACAAGGAGGGCGTGCTGGAGGCCGCCGCGTCCCTGCGCGACCGGCTGACTGCCGCCGGTATCCGCGTCAGCATGGACGACAGCGACCAGTCCGCCGGCTGGAAATTCGCCCAGTACGAGATGAAGGGCGTGCCCCTGCGCGTAGAGATCGGTCCCAAGGACATGGAGAAGGGCCAGTGCTGCATCGCCCGCCGCGATACCGGCGAAAAGACCTTTGTACCCCTGACGGAGCTGGAGAGCGCCGTGCAGAAGCTGCTGCAGGATGTCCACGACAACCTGTACGCCATGGCAGCCAAGAATCTGGAGGACAATACCTTCGACATGACCTCCTGGGAGGAGGTCAAGGAGATGGCCCAGGGCAAGGGCGGCTTCGCCCGTACCAAGTGGTGCGGCAGCCTGGAGTGCGAGCTGGCCATGAAGGAGAAGGCCGGCGTGTCCAGCCGCTGCATGCCGCTGAAGCAGTCCGGTACCACCGGCAAATGCGTGGTGTGCGGCAAGGAATGCACCACCGACATCTACTGGGGCGTGGCGTATTAAAAGAAGAATAAAAAGAGAGGTGACGCGGAGCGTCACCTCTCTTTTTATTCGAATGTAAGCGCCGTGTGGTCGCAGATCTCCTGTATCTTCGCCTGCAGGCGTTTCAGATCCTCGAAGGTCTCCGGCTTTTTCCGGGGATCGCGCAGCAGCGCGGCGGGGTGATACAGCGCCATCATCTGAATGCCGTTCTTCTCGAAGAACTGCCCGTGCTCCTGGGTGATTTTGAAGTCCTCCTTGATGATCTCCATGGCGCTGATGCGGCCCAGGCACACAATGATCTTGGGCTTCATCAATGCCAGCTGCCGCGCAAGATACCCGTGGCAGGCGTCCTTCTCCGTGTTCAGCGGGTCGCGGTTCTGGGGCGGGCGGCATTTGACGGAGTTGGTGATGTAGATGCGGCTGCGGTCCAGTCCGATCATGGCCAGCATGTCGTCCAGCAGCTTACCGGCCCGCCCTACAAAGGGCTCGCCCTGTGCGTCCTCGTTGGCCCCGGGCGCCTCGCCGATAAACAGCACCTCCGCGTTCTCGGAGCCTACGCCAAACACCACGTTGGTCCGCGTGGCCGCCAGCGTGCAGGCCTGACAGCGGAGACATTCCTCTTTCAGCGCTTCCCATTCCGTCATCTGTCGTTCCTCCCTGTATCGTTCCCGCCGCCGCCGCGCACACTAAGGCATATCCGCAGGGGAGGGGGTATCTCATGTTCTTCTATACGTTCTGGTTGTTTCTGCTGTACAGCTTCGGGGGCTATCTGCTGGAGAAGCTGTACGCCTGGGCGCGGCGGTCATCCCACCGCGTCCGCAAGTGCTTTCTGCTGCTACCGCTGTGTCCGGTGTACGGCCTGGCTTTGCTGGCGGTGCTGGCTCTGCCGCCGGATATGACCGGCAGCTTCTGGCGTCTGGCTCTGTACGGCGGCCTGACGGCCACGGCGGTAGAGTACGCCGTTCACTTTCTCTATGAGCGGCTGCTGGGCGTGCTGTTCTGGGATTACAGCAGTACCAAGATGGACCTGAACCGGCGGGTCTGTATGCCGTTTGCCCTGCTGTGGGGGCTGCTGGCGGCACTGACGGTGCGGTACGTCCACCCGTGGATCGCGCTGGCGGCATCGGTGATGCCTGCACCTGTCACCTACGGCGCGCTGCTGCTGTTCATTGCGGACGGCTTCCTGTCGGCGCGGGTGCTGCGGCGCGGCGGGAACGTGGACCTGATGTCCCTGCCCCGCCTGATCCGCGCACTGTCACATTAGAGCTTGGCGGTGAGCCACAGGCCGATGTCGCGGAAGATCTCCCGCTGCCAGCCTTTTTCGTTGAGGATCTCGTGACGCAGACCGGGATACAGCTTCAGCGTGCAGTCCTGCATACCGGCGCGGAGGAACTCCTGATACGTCCGACGGACACCGGCGCCGTTGGCGCCCACGGGGTCCTTGTCGCCGGCGATGAACAGCACCGGCGTCTGGGCATCCATCCGCCGCAGATTGCTGAGCCGCTGGTTGAACCGGATGCCCAGCAGCATCTGGCGGAACAGCCCCACCGTGGCGTCCGCGCCGCACAGGGGATCGGCCATGTAGGCGTCCACGTTGTCGGTGTCAGCGGACAGCCAGTCGCAGCTGGTGCGGTTGGGGGCGAACTGCTTGTTGTACGCGCCGAAGGCCAGCTGCGTCACCAGGTCGCTGGTGCCGCTCTCGCCCACTACGGCGGCTGTGGCTCTGGCCACCGCCAGCCCGCCGGCAACGACGGCCTTGGGCTGCCAGCCGGTGCCCATGATGATGGCGGCCTTCACCGTGCCGGGGTAGCGGATGAGGTAGGTGCGGGTCAGGAACGAGCCCATGCTGTGACCCATAATGCACAGGGGCACGTCGGGATACCACAGCCGGATGCGCTGGTGCAGCACGTAGATGTCGTCCACCACGGTGTGCCACGTGTTGCCCTCCCCAAAGTAGACGGGGGTGCCGCCCTCCGGAAGGGAGCGGCCGTGACCCAGATGGTCGTGGCCCACCACGGCGATGCCCAGCTCGTTGAGATAGCGGGCGAAGGCGTCGTAGCGGGCGATGTGCTCCGCCACACCGTGACAGATCTGCAGCACGGCGCGGACGCTGCGGCCCTCCGGCTCCCAGCGCATGCCGTGGAGCTGCGTTTTCCCATCGGTGGACAGGAAAGTGAATCCGGTGATATTCGTCATGGAAATCCCGCTCCCTTCGTGGTATAATCCATAAATAAGCTGATGTGGTCATAGTGTACCACAGAAAAATGAAAAAGAAAAGAGGAGAAGCCATGTCCGATCACATCCTGGCGCTGGATCAGGGGACCACCAGCTCCCGGGCCATCGTTTTCGACCGGCAGGGCCGCATTGCGGCCATGTCGCAGCACGCCTTTTCCCAACACTATCCCCAGGACGGCTGGGTAGAGCACGACCCCATGGAGATCTGGGAGACGGAGCGTCTGGCCGCGGCAGAGGCTATCGCGGGCTTTCCGGAGGGCAGCATCGCCGGTATCGGCGTTACCAACCAGCGGGAGACCACCATCCTCTGGGACAAGACCACGGGCCAGCCGGTATACAACGCCATCGTCTGGCAGTGCCGCCGGACGGCGGAGCTGTGCGAGGACCTGAAGCGGCAGGGGCTGGACGAGCGCATCCAGTCCGCCACGGGCCTGCTGATCGACGCCTATTTCTCCGGCAGCAAGATCCGCTGGATACTGGACAACGTCCCGGGCGTCCGCCAGCGGGCGGAGCGGGGGGAGGTGCTGTTCGGCACGGTGGAGACTTGGCTCATCTGGCAGCTCACCGGCCAGCACGTTACAGATTACTCCAACGCCAGCCGCACCATGCTCTTTGACATCCACCGCCTGTGCTGGGACGAGGAGCTTTGCGGCATATTGGGCGTGCCCATGGCCATGCTGCCCCAGCCGGTGCCCAACTGCATGATATACGGCACGGTGCGCCCCGGTATCGAGGGGTTGGAGAAGCTGGCGGGAGTGCCGGTTTGCGGCGCCGCCGGCGATCAGCAGGCCGCTCTGTTCGGCCAGACCTGCTTCGCTCCCGGCGAAGCCAAAAATACATACGGCACCGGCTGCTTTACCCTGATGAACGTGGGTGATTCGCCGGTGCGCAGCCGCGCGGGCCTTGTGACCTCTGTGGCGTGGCAGGTGGGCGGCAAGACCACCTACGCTCTGGAGGGCAGCGTCTTTAACGGAGGCAGCACCATCCAGTGGCTGCGGGACGAGCTGCGCATCATCAGCTCCGCGCCGGAGATCAACAGGCTGGCGGCCTCGGTGCCGGACAGCGGCGGCGTGGTGGTGGTACCGGCCTTCACGGGGCTGGGCGCGCCCTATTGGGACATGTACGCCCGCGGCGCGGTGCTGGGCATCACCCGCGGTACCGATCGGGGCCATCTGGCCCGTGCCGTGCTGGAGTGCATCGCCTATCAGGTCACGGACCTGATGCTGGCCATGCGGCAGGACGCCGGCTGCGACATCACCATGCTGCGGGCCGACGGCGGCGCCAGCGTGTCTGACATCCTGCTGCAGATGCAGGCGGATCTGCTGCGCATCCCCGTGGACCGGCCGGAGATGGTGGAGACTACGGCCTTCGGCGCGGCGGCACTGGCGGGCCTGAGCTGCGGCCTCTGGCGGGACATGGAGGAGCTGAGGACCCTGCGCCGCAGCCAGCGGGTGTTCCTGCCCCAGGGTACTCAGGCCGACTGCGACCGCAACTACCGCCTGTGGAAGCGGGCGGTATCCCGCGCGGCGGACTGGATCGAGCATTGAGCGAGGCAGTGAGATGAACAGTGTGTAAATTTCGCGATTGTTTGCTTGCAACGGCGGACAAAACGCGCTATACTATGCACCAAGAAGATCATAAATTGAAAGGAGACCGATCACATGAGCATTTTGGATAATCTGAACAACCTGGGCAAGAAGGCGCAGGAGTATGCCGGCGTTGCCGTGGATAAGGCCAAGGATCTGGCGGAGGTCGCCGCCGACAAGGCGAAGAACGCTACCGATACCGCCAAGCTGAATATGGCCATCCTCACCGAGCAGCGTGAGCTGGAGAAGAATTACCGCGCCATCGGCGAGTGGTTCATCTCCGAGTACACCGGCGAGATCCCCGACGCCGTGAAGGATGTGGTGGCCGCCGTCAACGCCTCCAAGGCCCGCATCGCCGAGATGGAGGCCGAGAAGGCTTCCAAGTCTGCCGCTCCTGCGGCCGAGCAGACGGCGGAGAAAGAGGACACTGTCAGCGTGAAGGTTTGCCCCGTGTGCGGCGCGGCCAGCGAGGACAAGTTCTGCCCCCACTGCGGCGCTCCCATGGGCGAGTAAGAGGCGTAAAATACAAAAAACAGCCCTGTCCGATGGAAGTGACCCCCAAAAAGTTGGACAAATATTCCTAATAGAAATTGTTCAAGCAGCTGAAAGGGCTTGCTGTCTGTGTAATGCAGGCGGCAAGCCCTTTGACTTTACCGTGCTCCTGCGGCTGTTGCAGTGATCCGGATAGTCAACGAGTTCCTGCTTGAAATGTTCCATGGAGCGGGGATCCTGCAAATACAGAGGTTCACTGCTGAGGGCAGCGGTTTGCCCTTGGGAGTTGCTATTTGCCTGAAAGTGTGGTATAAGTAATATCCGCAGGCGCGTTCGGCCCACGCCGGACGGCGGCGTACATCAAAATTTTACAGGAGGCTCACATCATGAAGAAGATCATCGCTACCAATAATGCTCCGGCTGCCATCGGCCCCTATTCTCAGGCTATCGACTGCGGCAGCTTTCTGGTCACCTCCGGCCAGGTGCCCTTTGACCCCGCTACCGGCGAGTTTGTGCCCGGCGGCATCACCGAGCAGACCCGTCAGGTGCTGACCAACGTGAAGGCCATTCTGGAGGCCGCCGGTCTCACCATGGACAATGTGGTCAAGACCACTGTGTTCCTGCAGAATATGAGCGACTTTGCCGCCATGAACGCGGTGTATGCCGAGTTTTTCACCGAGGGCCAGTATCCCGCCCGCTCCGCGGTGGAGGTAGGCGCTCTGCCCCGCGGCGCACTGGTGGAGATCGAGACCATCTGCGTCAAGTAAGTACACATAACAGGGAGGAATACTCGAGTGGGAGATACCAAGTACTTATCCATCGAAAGCATCTCAAAGGAAAACACCGGCGGCAAGGTCACGCTGACTGCCTCCCTATGCAGCTCGGCGGGCATCCGTGCAGACCTCTGGTACAGCTTTGACCGCGAGTTTGACGATGCCGTCTGCGATGACCGCTGCGACGCCGTCGTTACCACGCTTCTGCTGGCCGCCATGAAATTCGGATACGAGGAGCTTCGCTGCTGTTATCCCATTTCCAGAAAGCTGTATTACAACCTGACCTATCATGTGATCCCGCAGCTATACCACGGCGGCAACTCCCTGTCCCGCATCCGTATCGCTGCCCCACTGACGGACACGGTCTTTCACGGAGATATAGTAGCCGCCGGTATGTCCAGAGGCGTCGACTCCTTCGCTACCATGTATGAGTACGGCCCTGATTTTGAACTGGCGGACTACCGCATCAATGCGTTTACCTATTTTCAGGCAGGCGCCCACCACGGTTGGGATGCCATTGTGGGCCGCGGGGCCGAGTCCAAGCAGGAGCTCTATGTCCACCAGATGGAACGTACCCGGGAGTTCTGCCGGAAGTACGGCTATCCGCTGATCGTGGTGGATTCCAACATTGACGATATCCTTCAGGACCGGCGGCTGTTCAGGGAGTGGTCCTTTGACCGGACGCACACGTTCCGCAATCTGGCTATCGCCATGCTGCTGCAAAAGCGCATCTCCCGTTACTACTATTCCTCCGCCTATTTGCTGGGTGACTTCAGGCTGTCCCTCAACTGCGACATGGCCCACTATGAGAAATGGCTCATCCCGCTGCTTGACACGGGGAGCATTGAATTCTACCAGTCCAATCAGGACTGGACCCGTATGGATAAGGTGGAAAAGATCAGCAGCTTTGCGCCGTGCTATGACTACCTGCAGGTCTGCCTTACGCAGTCGGACAACTGTGGCCTCTGCACAAAGTGCAAGCGGACGTTGATGGAACTGGATGCGCTGGGCGACAGGGTGCTGGACCGCTTCGGCAATTCCTTTGACATACAGCGCTATCGCCGGGAAAACCGTGCCAAATGGTTTGGCAGCATTATGACCGACAAGGAAAAATCGAATGGCGAGGCTCCCTTTTTTGACGAGATTTTTGCCTGCGCCGCCGCGCATCATCCCGAACTGCTGCGCGGTTTGTCCCCCGAAAAGCGGCATGGCGTCCGCACCGCCCGCCTGCTATACGACGGCGTCAACGTCCGTCCCCTGCCCAGCACGCGGTCTACCATTCTGTTTGCCGCCAAAAAGGACGATACCTTTGCCTATCTCGGTGAATATCCCAACTGGGTCTGCATCCGGACAGCAGATAGAAAGACAGCGTTTGTATTCAAGAAGTACGTAAGTCTGCAATGACCGCAGCACACCGGCGAAAGCCGGAGCAGCCTGCGGCAGGCAGATATAAGTCCCGTGCGGCGGAGGCCGCGAAGAAAGCTATGCTATAACGAGAAAGAAGGTTTTTCAATATGAAAAAGATCACCGCGTTCCTGCTGGCGCTGGTCATGGCCCTGAGCCTGGCCGCCTGCGGCAGCAAGGATGACAGCAAGCAGCTGGTGGGCACCTGGCAGTGCGCTCTGGATCTCACCGAGAAGATGGATGAGGAGATGGCCGCCAATCTGGGCACTGAGTACACCTCCGAGGTCCCCGTGTCCCTGTACCTGACCACCGTGTTCAATGAGGACGGCACCTTCAGCATGTCTCCCGATCTGGACGCCACCACCGAGTCTCTGAACGCCTACATTCAGGCGCTGAAGCCCGCTCTGGTGGAGCTGCTGTACAAGGAAGCCGAGGACCGCGGCATGACCCGCGACGAGTTCGACAGCGCTCTGGCCGACAGCGGCCTCACCGTGGAATCTCAGGTGGACAGCGTTCTGGCGCTCTTTGATGTCAGCACCCTGCTCAGCGACGTAGAGTCCGAGCTGGATTCCGGCAAGTACAAGCTGGAGGACGGCCGCCTGTATCTGGCGGAGACCGACGGCAGCTTCACCCAGGCCGATTCCATTGGCTGTACCGTCAGCGGCAGTACCATGCAGTGGACCGACGATCAGGGCGCTCTGGCCGATCTGGAGACGGAGCTGGGCGTATCCCCCGATCTGTCCTGGACAAAGCAGTAAGCCTGTATACACAAAAAGAGACAATATATCGATTGATGCTTACTTTCCTGATCTGACCCCGATGGCTCGGCGGCGATTGCTGGAAGCTCAAGAGTTCTCCTGCGCAGAGAATGGGGACTACGATCCGGATATCGTCCCGCTCTTTCTCTGAAGGACGCAGCAGAAGCCCGCCGCACAAGGACTGTGACAGAGGACTGCCGCGTGATAATATCAGCCTCACCAAGCACGGCTTGAAAATTCCTGTAGATGCTGCGGATTACGCTGGGTTTGTGCTGCGAATGAGTATTTGTGAGCAGAAAATGTAAGCGTGAGCTAACTGGTTGAGCGTCTCAAAGGAGAGGGCGTCATCTCACACCCCCTGCGCCGCAATAGACAAAGAATAAGAAAAGCCCTCTGAAATCAACGATTTCAGAGGGCTTTTGGCCCGAGTAGTGCGACTCGAACGCACGGCCTCTTGATCCCAAACTTATGTCTGAACCTTCAGGCAGGCCTGTTAAGCCCTCTTTGGTGCTTTCCAGCACTCCTGCGGTTCCTCTTTGGAACTCTTTTGCCCTGTTCGTTTCAGGCGCCGCTTTCGGCTTTTGGGATTTGTGTGGGATTGAATTCTGTATATTAAAAGTGCTTCCGACCGGGTTTACCTCCAACAGCGGGTGTT
>UQZR01000024.1 GCA_900545585.1 uncultured Eubacteriales bacterium | reverse complement strand
AGGTCTGCATCAAGTTCATCACCCCGCTGTGCATGATCCTGGTGCTGTACGGCCAGATCAAGGAATTCTTCTTCTAAAAGCACATGAAAAGGACGCCGGAGCGCAGCTCCGGCGTCCTTTTTTGCGTCTATTTCGGAAAGTCAGCGCAGCAGCTCCACCGCGCCGGACAGGTTGTCGATGTCCACACGCTCCACGCTGGGGGCGAACTCTCCGTCCAGCGACCAGGGAATGTGGGCCTGGGTGGTGAGGGTCACGTGCTGCACGTGGCGGAAGATGACGCCCGGGTACTCATACTGCATCCGCGTCATGGCGGTGATGAGATTCTGCAGGTCCAGGGCCGTTTTGGGCATCCGCAGCAGCAGCAGCTCGAACAGACCGTCGTCCATCTTGACGCGGCTGGGGTCCAACTTCACCAGTCCGCCCAGGGAAGTGCTGTTGCACACCGCGCCGAAGATGAAGTCACCCTCAAACGTCTCGCCGTCCGCCTCAATGCGGCAGTTGTAGGGCCGCAGGGAGTCCAGATCCCCCAGCCCCTCCAGTATGTACGCGAAGTGACCCAGGGCGTTTTTTGCCGCCTGGGACGCGGAGTAGGAGGAGCGGGTGAAGGCGCCAAAGGATGCCACATAGGCGAAATAACGGTCGTTGTGCCGCCCGATGTCCAAGGCGTGGGGCTGGCCGCTGGCGATGGCCTGGGCGGCGTGGCGGGGATCGGAGGACAGGTGCAGGCTGGCAGCAAAATCGTTGGTGCTGCCGTTGGGCAGGTAGCCCAGCAGCGGGCGGCGCTCCAGCTCCATCAGACCGGAGATGGTCTCATTCAGGGTGCCGTCGCCGCCGGCGCAGACTACCACATCGTACTGCGGACCCCATTTGGCCGCGTAGATCCGGGCTTCGCCGCCGGCCTCCGTCAGAAAGACCCGCACCAGATAGCCAGCGCGGGAAAAGGCGGCCACCGCATCGAACAGGGGGGCGTTGGATTTCGTTTTGCCCGCCTTTGGATTGACAATGAACAGGAGCTTCTTCATGGCTCTCCTCCTATATGCCGGTAAGTGCAGTGTGTCTCTCCATTATGCCACAACGCGACGGGAAATGCAACAGTCAGACGCACAGGAGTGACGGCGTTGTCCGTGCGCAGCGCACAGCCCTCCCTCAGCGGCGGCAAGGGCAGAAAACCCTTGCAAATCGGGGTCTGGTCGGCTATGATAGGGGGAACAAGACCGGAAAAGGAGTGGTGTGCATGAAGAACCGGACACAATATCTGAAGTGGGGGCTGACGGCGTTTCTGACCGTCTGCGCCGCGCTGGTTTTTTACGACACATTTTATATGGGCGGTACACTGCAGCAGTTCGTGAGCAAGCTGGCCTCCGTGCTGGCGCCGGTGGTATACGGCGCGGTCATCGCATACCTGCTGACGCCGGTGATGAACTGGATCGAGAGGGTACTCCACGCTGCGTGGCAGAGGGTTTTTCCCAAAAAGCACCCGAAGAACGCCGCTGGCATCCTGCGGTTTTTCAGCATTCTGCTGGCGGAGACGGTGGCCATCCTGCTGATCTACCTGCTGATGAGCGTGCTGATCCCCCAGCTCATCGACAGCGTGACCATGCTCATCAACAACGCTGAGTCGTATTATTACAAGGTATATAACTGGGCTGACAGTCTGCTGGACAGCGAGAACGAGGTGGCGGTGTGGATCGCCGACTTTGTCACAAAGTATTACAGTGATGGCGTGACCCTGCTGAAGGAGCACATCCTGCCCTGGGCGCAGACGACGCTGGGGACCCTGACAGGCGGCATCTGGAGCGGTATCCGCGGCGTCATCAACCTGGCCACCGACCTGATCGTGGGCATCATCGTATCCATCTACCTCATGACCATGAAGGAAAAGAGCCTCGCCCGCTGCTGCAAGGCGGTGTTCGCCATCTTCGACGAGCGGAAGGCCCGTGCCGTCATCCGCGGTACCCGCCAGGTGGATCGCATCTTCTCCGGCTTCGTGCGGGGCAAGCTGCTGGACTCCCTCATCATCGGCGCGCTGTGCTTCCTCGGAGGCAGCATCCTGAAGCTGCCCTATACCCCGCTGGTCAGCGTGGTGGTGGGCGTCACCAACATCATCCCGTTTTTCGGACCGTTCCTGGGCGCCATCCCATCGGCCTTCCTGATCCTGCTGGTCAGTCCCAAGCAGTGTCTCATCTTCATCATCTTTATCTTGGTGCTTCAGCAGTTTGACGGGAATATCCTGGGCCCCAAGATCCTGGGCGATGCCACCGGCATCTCCAGCTTCTGGGTCATCGTGGCCATTCTGGTGGGCGGCGGCTTCGGCGGTGTGCTGGGTATGTTCCTGGGCGTACCCATCTTCGCCTGCGTGCAGGAGCTGGTGAAGTACCTGCTGGACCGGCGGCTGCGCCGGCGCAATATGCCCACGGAGGCTTACGCCTATGTGGAGCGGGCCCGCGAAACGGCGTCGGAGCCGGCATCCGCGCCCCGGAACGATACATCGGAGGAACACCATGACTGAGGAGCTCAAGAAGAAGCTGCTGGATTTCAGCAACAGCCGCGAGCCGTTTCTGACGCATAACCATATGTACACCGCCGACATTGGCGACGGCAGCGCCGCCGTGGTGCTGCCCATGTGCCGCGACAGCCTGAACCGCTGGGGAGGGGCTCACGGCGGTATCCTGTTCGCCCTGTGCGACGTGGCCATGGGCATGGCCATCATGAGCCTGCGGCAGGAGGTGATAGTGACGGTAAACGCTGCCATCGACTATCTGTCCGCTGCGGCGGCGGACAGCACCCTTACCGCTGTGGGGAAGGTGGACCGTCTGGGCGGCAAGCTGGCCTTCTGCTCGGCGGAGGTCACGGACGAGAACGGCAAGGTCATCGTGCAGTCCCACTGCGTCATGAGCTTCACCGGCCGTCCGCTGCCCCTGTGAGGACGTATCTGCGGCAGCGCCGCCAACTGCTATGGTGGCTAACGGCGCTGGCTCTGTTTTTCGCCGCCTATTTCGCCCTGCGCACTGACCGCACCGCCATGAACCGGCTGTGCGGCAGCGTCATTTTCCCCGCCATGCGGCAGGTGGCCCGCCTGTGCGACGGGTTCGACGGCTCCGTGGGCGAGGTGCTGATATTGACGGCGATCTGGGCGGGACTGATCTGGCTGGCCTGCACGGTGCGGCGGCTCATCGCGGGACCGCGGCGGCGCGCGGTGCTGGCGGATTTCGTGCTGACCGCCGCCTGCCTGATGTTGACGGTGTACGGCGGCTTCTGCCTCCTGTGGGGCACGGCGTACAGCACCGACAGCTTTCAGGACAGGAGCGGCATCGTGGCCCAGCCCGTGTCAGTGGAGGAGCTGGAGCAGGTGACACGGTACTTCGCATCAGAGCTTACCGCAGCAGCGGACGGCGTGCCGCGGGACGACAGCGGCGTCTGCGCCGCCGACCGAAAGGCCATTCTGGCTGCGGCGGGCGATGCCTACGACGGGGTGTACGACGAGTTCCCGTTCCTGCGGGTGGAGACCGGCGGCGTCAAGCCCTTCGCCTGCTCCAACGCCCTCAGCGTGCTGCGGTTCACCGGCTTCTATTTCCCCTTTACCGGCGAGGCCAATGTGAACATGGACAGCCCTGTGGCGTGGCTGCCGTCCACGGTGTGCCACGAGATGGCCCACCAGCGGGGCGTTATCTCCGAGCAGGAGTGCAATTTCATCGGCATCCTGGCAGCCACGAGATGCGCCGATCCGGTGTACCGCTACTCCGGCTGGCTGGAGGGATACGTCTATCTCTCCAATGCCCTGTATCGCGCGGACCCCGACCGGAGCCGCGCCATCCGCGAGACCCTGCCGGAGACGGTGCTCGCAGACCTGCGGGCGGACAACACCTACTGGGCGGCGTTCCGGGGACCGGTGTCCCAGGCGTCGGAGAGCGTGTACGACGCGTTCCTCAAGACCAACGGCGACGCCAGCGGCATCCGCAGCTACGGCATGGTGACGGATCTGCTGGTGACGTACTTCGCCGATGCCGAGGCATAAAAAAGCAGCCCCGAAGCACCGCTTCGGGGCTGCTTTTTTTATGCTTTTTACAGGCCCAGACCGGGGATGTTCAGGCCGCCGGTGAGGGCGTTCATGGAGGAGCTCATGGCCTCCTCCGCCTGACGCAGGGCCTCGTTGACGGCGGAAATGACCAGATCCTGCAGCATCTCCACATCCTCGGGGTCCACCACGTCGGGCTTGATGGTCAGAGCGGTGAGCTCCTTCTTGCCGGAAACTGCGGCAGTCACGGCGCCGCCGCCTACGGAGGCGGTAAAGGAGCTGTTCTCCACCTCCTCCTGGGCTTTGCTCATCTCCTGCTGCATCTTCATCAGCTTCTGCTGCATCTGCGCCTGCTGCTGCATCATGCCGGCGCCGCCGGAAAAGCCCCTGCGGGCGCTATAACCCTTTGCCATGTCGTTATTCTCCTTTGTATCATCAGTTTATTTGATCTTGAAGTTGTCCAGCTGCCGCCCGTTCTGAGCCAGCTCGTCCAGCCGGTCGCCGCCGGTGGGGGCGGGAGGCTCCCATGGCGGGGGATCGTTGGCGGGCGGCGCCGGGGCCGCTGCCTGCGGCGCGGGCTGAGGGGCCTGCCGCGATGGCGGGGGAGAGGGTACGCTGCGTCCGGATGCGGGAGGGGCCTTGCCCACCGCCAGCATCACGCGGATATCGCGGCCCAGCTCGGCGGCGGTAACGTCCCGCAGGACGGTGAGGATCTCCGGCTTGTCCAGCTGCTTCTGGGTGAAGTCGTCGCGGCACAGCACGGTGAGGCAGTCGCCGTCCAGCACGCCGGAGGCCATGCTCAGCATGACCCGCGCATTCACCGGCAGACGGCCCTTGTACTGATCCAGCAGACGCCGCCACACGCTGTCGTCTCCCGCTGCCGCAGGGGCGGCGGGCACAGGCGGATCATTCCGGCGGCCGGGACGTACCGGCGGCTCCTCCGGCAGGCCGAAGTCCCGCACCGCCTGCTCCGGCAGGGGTGGTTCCTCCGGCAGAGGCGGTTCCTCCGGCAGGGGCGGCTGCTCCATCACCGGCGGCTGACAGGCCGGACGCGGCGCAGGAGCCGGACGTACCGGCGCTTCCTGCCGCGGGGAGGGGCGCTGGGGGGCGATGGCGCCCTGCTGCACCGCCTGCTCCAGACGGGCCAGCCGCCGGTCGAAGGCGGTGAGGTCGCCGGACAGGCTCTCGTCGCACAGACGCAGGAGGCACAGCTCCGCCGCCGTGCGGGGACGGATGCTGTCCGCCAGGGCGGCGCAGCAGCTTTGCAGCGTGTCTGCCATGTACAAAAACCGGCTCATGGGCAGGTCGCGGCCCAGCTCGGTCAGGGTCTTGCGGTCGTAGACACCAGACAGCAGCGCCGCACCGCCCTCCGGCGCGGCTTTCAGCACCGTCATATCACGGGAGAGGTCACTGAGCTCACCCAGCAGAGCGGCCACATCCTTGCCGCTGCGGTACAGCTGGTCAAACAGGGTCAGTGCGTCGGCGGCGTTCCGCGCCAGCAGGCAGCGCATCAATTGCAGCGTCTGGGTGCTGCCCGCCAGACCCAGCGTGTCCAGCACGGTGCGGCTGTCAATGTCGCCGTCCGCCGCACGGCACTGGTCCAGCAAACTCAGGGCGTCGCGGAGAGCGCCGTTGGCCATGCGGGCCAGGATCTCCGCGCCGTCGGATGTCAGGGCGATGTCCTCTGCCGCCGCGATCTTCAAAAGCTGCTGCTCCGCGTCACGGGGCAGGATGCGCTTGAAGGAGAACCGCTGGCAGCGGGACAGGATGGTGGCGGGGACCTTGTGCAGCTCCGTGGTGGCCAGAATGAACAGCAGGTGCTCCGGCGGTTCCTCCATGATCTTCAGCAGGGCGTTGAAGGCGTCCCGCGAGAGCATGTGGACCTCGTCGATGATGTACACCCGTTTTTTCAGCACGGAGGGGGGATACACCGCCTCCTCCCGCAGGGTGCGGGCGTCGTTGACGCTGCCGTTGGAGGCGGCGTCCAGCTCCGTCACGTCCAGCAGGGTGCCTGCATCGATGCCGCGGCAGCTGTCACACTGGCAGCAGGGAGCGCCGTCCACGGGGTGCTGGCAGTTCACCGCCTTGGCCAGGATGCGGGCGCAGGTGGTCTTGCCGGTGCCGCGGGTGCCGGTGAACAGGTAGGCGTGGCCCACGCGGCCCTCCGCCACCTGACGCTGGAGGGTGTCGGTGATATGGGACTGGCCCACCACCTCGGAAAAGGTCCTGGGACGGTATTTACGGTACAGCGCCTGGTACACGGGCACACCTCCTGTCGTAACAAAAATAGAACGTCCTCCGCCCATAGCCGCGAAGCCGGCTTCCCCGCGGCACATGGATGATCCCTCTTAATGCTGCTCGGTTCCCCGCCTGACATGATTCGTGGGTATCCATTGCGCGAGACCGGCCCCGCAGCTATCGGCGGAGGACAAGTTCACCCGCTTATTCTACTACAAAAGTTGCCGCTTGGCAACTGTTTTTTGTCGAGGCGCTATCCCAGCAGCGTCACCGCGCCGTGGATGAGCATGCACAGCGCCATACCCATGGCTGTGGGCAGCGCCGCCGCCAGCGCCGTCCAGCGGGCACTGCCCGTCTCGCGGAGGATGGTGAGGCACGTGGTACCGCAGGGGAAGTGCAGCAGGCACAGCACCAGCATACACAACGCCGTCTCCGCCGTCCAGCCGTGGGCGGCGAGAACGGGACCCAGCTCCGTCAGCCCCGCCGCCGTCAGGCTCCCTGACCGCAG
Source organism: uncultured Eubacteriales bacterium (assembly GCA_900545585.1). Lineage (GTDB taxonomy): Bacteria > Bacillota > Clostridia > Oscillospirales > Oscillospiraceae > Vescimonas. Next base: position 29,880 of record UQZR01000024.1, on the reverse strand, counting down.
ATAGCCCATCAGCAGCACCGGCAGCACGATCTCATTGGCAGGAAAGCCCAGCAGAAACGCCAGCAGCACCATGCCGTCCAACCCCATCAGCCGCCCGGGGCCGTCCAGCGCGCCGGCCAGCGCCGTCAGCAGTGTGCCGCTGCCCGCCGGCACGCGGCCCAGCACCCAGATCACCAGTCCCGCAGGGGCCGCTACCGTTACGGCACGGCCCAGCACGAACAGCGTCCGGTCCAGCAGCGACCGCACCAGCACCTGTCCTACCTGGGGCATGCGGTAGGGCGGCAGCTCCAGCGTGAAGGCGGACAGCTGGCCCCGCAGCACCGTGGCCGTCAGCAGGCGGGAGGCCAGCAGCGTCATGGCCGCGGCAAACAGCAGGCAACCCAGCAGCATGGCGGCGGCCGACAGAGAGCGTCCCACCCCGGCCGCGCCGCCCGGAAAGAACAGACTGATGAGGACGATCAGCGTGGGGAACCGGCCATTGCAGGGAATGAAGGCATTGGTGAGGATGGCTACCAGCCGTTCCCGCGGACTGTCGATGATGCGGCAGCCCGTGACGCCGCAGGCGTTGCACCCCAGCCCCATGCACATGGTGAGGCTCTGACGGCCGCTGCCGCCGGCGGCGCGGAAGCACCGGTCCATGAGAAAGGCCACCCGCGGCAGATACCCCGCGTCCTCCAGCAGGGTGAACAGCGGGAAGAAGATGGCCATGGGCGGCAGCATCACCGCCACCACCCACGCCGCCGTGCGGTATACCCCGTCCACCAGCGATTCCCGCAGCCACCATGGCGCGCCGCCCAGCAGGGCTCGCAGCGGCTCCTGCGCCGACATGAGCCACCGGCTCAGCAGCTCCGAGGGCCGGTTGGCGCCCCAGATGGTGAGCCACAGCACCGCGCCCAACAGCAGCAGCATCACCGGCACGCCGCCCCAGCCGGTGAGCACGCGGTCCAGCCGCCGGTCACGGGTGTGGACCTCCTCGGGGCGGCGGGAGAGACAGGCATCAGCGATGGCCGATGCCCGGCGGGCCACGGCGGCGCTGTCATCTCCGTCCAATGGCGGCCACGTGTCCTCCCACGGCTCCCGCCGCGCCATGTCCAGCACCGCCGTGCGCAGATCGTCCAGCCCCTGCCCGCTCCGTGCCGTCGCCGTCACCACCGGTGCGTCCAGCCCGCGGGACAGGGCGTCCGCGTCTACGGCGACGCCCTTGCGGCGGGCCTCGTCCATCAGATTCACGCACACTACCAGCCGCGGCGTGCGGCAGCGCAGCTGCACCGCCAGATGCAGGTTCCGCCGGAGGCAGGTGGCGTCCGCCACCAGCACGGTGACATCGGCACCGCCGCCGCAGATGAAGTCCCGGGCGATCTGCTCCTCCGGCGAGTCTGCCCGCAGGGAGTAGGTCCCAGGCAGGTCGATGAGCCGGAAGGCCGCGCCCCGCCACGTGTAGGCGCCCTCCGCTACCGCCACCGTTTTCCCGGGCCAGTTGCCTGTGTGCTGGCGCATGCCCGTCAGGGTGTTGAACACTGTGGATTTTCCCACGTTGGGGTTGCCCGCCAGCGCCGCTGTGTACTGATCCATTGACTGTCTCCTCCTTCTGCAGGCTGCTTCCGGCCATCCTATGCGGCGGCGGGGCGGCAGGTGCAGGGCTATGATGGCGGGGTACGCCATAAAAACGCAGTCGCGCACCCGAGGGTGCGCGACTGCGTTTGCCGGTTTCCGGCAAACGCAGAAAAGTAAAGCCGCCCGAAGGCGGTTTTACTTTCAGCCGCTGCGGCGGGAATTGAACGTGCAAGACACCCCTGATGGGTTTCTTGCACACATTCTTCCTTTCCGAAAATCGGGGATACTGCGGAACATGTCATAAAAAAGCAACCGCGCACCCGAGGGTGCGCGGTTGCTTTTTGGTAAAGGAGAGAGAATAACAATGTCACTTACTTGCTTTCTGATGCTATCATAACACGGCATTCCGGAAAGTCAACGGCTTTGTGAGAAGATTCACAAATTGTTCATAAGCTCCGCGCAAATACGCTCTTGACATTGGAAAAGCACCGTGCTATTATTTAGCGCGCTAATAATTTGCGTGCAAACTAAACAGAAGGGAGACACATTATGTTGGAGTGCATCACAGAGAGGCCCGAGCATTTCGGCCCTCTGTTTGGATACTGCGACCATCAGGCGCATAAGCTGATGGACCGGCGGCTGCGGCAGTACGACGTATCGCCCATGCAGTGCAGGACGCTGATCTACCTCCACGAGACGGAGGGGCCGGTAAACCAGAAGCAGCTGGAGCGGCACCTGATGGTGAAGCCCAGTACCGTCAACGGCATTGTGGACCGGCTGGAGGAGAAGGGCATGCTGCGGCGCACCGCCAGCAAATCCGACGGCCGCTGCCGCATCCTGGCTCTGACGGAGCAGGGCATGCAGTTTTATGACAAATTCATCGCCATCGCCAGGGAGGTCAACGACCGTCTGGAGAAGGGGCTGTCGCCGGAGGAGATCCGGCAGCTGGCGTCGCTTCTGACACGGGTGGCGAAAAATCTCTCGGAGGAGGACGGGTCATGCTGAAAAAGCTTGCCCCGTATACACGGGGATATGGGCTGTATATCCTGCTGGGCGTATTGTGCTCGGTGGGCGAGTCTGTGCTGGAGCTGGAGCTGCCCCAGGCCATGAGTGAGATCGTGGACGTGGGCATCGCCAACGGCGACCGCAGCTATATTTTACTGACGGGCCTGAAAATGTTCCTGATGGCCATGGCGGCGCTGCTGTGCGGCGTGGGTGCGGCGGCGCTGGCCGCCAAGGCGGCCATGGGCTTCGGCGCCAACCTGCGGCAGGCGGAGTATGAGCAGGTGCAGCGCTTCTCCTTCGCCAACATCGAGCGCTTCTCCACCGCCAGCCTCATCACCCGCCTGACCAACGACGTGTCATCGGTGCAGATGACCATGTTCATGGGCATGCGCATGTGTGTGCGTGCGCCGGTGATGCTGGTGACGGCGCTGATAAAGGCCATGCAGATCAGTCTGGACCTGAGCCAGGTGTTCCTGGTGGCGGTGCCGCTGCTGATCCTCGCAGTGGTCATCGTCATCCGCTACGTGGGGCCGTTTTTCACGGCGCTGCAGAACGCCACCGATGATCTGAACCTGGTGGTGCAGGAGAATCTGAACGCCGTCCGCGTGGTGAAATCCTTCGTCCGCGAGGAGCGGGAGGAGCAAAAATTCCAGAGCCGCAGCAATAAGCTCCGCGACACGGCGGAGAGGGCCTTTGGGTTCGTGGTGATGTTCATGCCCATCATAATCATGATCATGGGCGGCACCACGGTGGCGCTGATGTGGCTGGGCGGTCACGACGTGGCGGAGGGCACCCTGCTCTCCGGCGACCTGATGGCGTTCTTCACCTATTCCAGCGAGATCCTGATGTCCCTGATGATGGTGTCCATGGTGCTGATGTTCCTGACCCGTGCCATCGCCTGCGGCAGGCGCATCGTGGAGGTGCTGGACGAACAGCCCCAGATCACCGATGCCCAGGCCGATGCCGCATTGACTGTGGACAACGGCGATATCCGGTTCGATCACGTGTATTTCAAGTATCACCCCACGGCGGAGAGCTGGAACCTGACGGACATCGACCTGCACATCGAAAGCGGTATGACTGTGGGCATTCTGGGCGGCACCGGCAGCGCTAAGACTACGCTGGTCAGCATGATCCCCCGTCTGTACGAGGTGAATGAGGGCGCCGTCTCCGTGGGCGGCCGCAACGTCAGGGAGTACACCATGGAGGCGCTGCGCGACGGCTGCGCCATGGTGCTGCAGAAGAACACCCTGTTCTCCGGTACCATTCGGGAGAACCTGCGCTGGGGCCGTGAGGACGCCACCGATCAGGAGATCGAGGAGGCCTGCCGCATGGCCTGCGCCGACGAATTCATTCAGCGGATGCCCGACGGCTACGACACCTATATCGAGCAGGGCGGCACCAACGTCTCCGGCGGCCAGAAGCAGCGCCTGTGCATCGCCCGGGCCATTCTGCGGCAGCCCAAGGTACTGATCCTGGACGACTCTACCAGCGCGGTGGACACCGCCACCGACGCCAAGATCCGCGGCGCTCTGAAAACGGCGCTGCCCGGCGCTACCAAGCTCATCATCGCTCAGCGCATCACCTCCGTCATGGACGCGGATATGATCCTGGTGCTGGACGACGGCCGCGTGGTGGGACAGGGCACCCATGAGCAGCTGATGGACAGCTGCGAGATCTACCGCGAGGTCTATGAATCCCAGCAGGAAGGGGTGAGCATCGATGGCTGAGACGAAACGCACAGGCGGAGGCCATGGCCGCAATCACGGCTATCAGCGGCCCAAGGACATGAAGGGCACCTTCAAAAAGCTCATGGGCTACGTGGGCAAGTATAAGGGGTCGCTGGTGCTGGTGGCGGTATGCCTTCTCATCAGCTCCGCAGCCAGCGTGGCCACCAGCTACCTGCTGAAGCCGCTGCTCAACGACTATATCATCCCCGGCGATTTCCCGGGACTTTTCAAAATGCTGCTGGTGATGGGCGGGATGTACCTCCTGAGCTCTCTGTGCTCCTTTGCCTACGCCCGCATCATGGTCCACGTGGCACAGCACACGGTGGCCGCCCTGCGGCAGGACCTGTTCAACAGGCTGCAGCAGCTGCCCGTCAGCTACTATGACCGCCACCAGTCCGGCGACCTGATGAGCCGCTTCACCAACGACATCGACACCGTGTCGGAGATGCTGAACAGCAGCTTCGCCAGCATCATCTCCAACGTGCTGACCTTTGTGGGCACCGTGGTGATGATGATCGTGCTGAACCCGTGGCTGACGCTGATCACCTTCCTGTTCCTGGGCCTGATGGGGCTGGTGGTGAAGGTCATCGGCGGCCGCAGCCGTGCCAATTTCCAGCGGCAGCAGGCGGCGCTGGGCGCGCTGAACGGCTATATCGAGGAGATGATCGAAGGCCAGAAGGTCATCAAGGTATTCAACCACGAGGGTCAGGCCGTGGAGCGCTTCACCGCCCTCAACGGCGACTACCGCGACGCCGCCACCGCTGCCCAGGCCTATGCCGGCATGATGATGCCCGCCATGGGCAACCTCAGCAAGATCAACTACGCCGTCACCTGCTGCGTGGGCGGCCTGCTGGCCATCGGCGGCGTATTTGACATCGGCTCTCTGGGCGCGTACCTGCTGTACGTCAAGCAGGTGAGTCAGCCCGTGGGTCAGATCAGCCAGCAGATCAACACCCTGCTGGCCGCGGCGGCCGGCGCCGAGCGCATCTTCGCCGTCATGGACGAACAGCCCGAGACCGATGAGGGCAAGACCGTCATCGTCCGCGTGGAGAAAAACGGCGATACCCTGACAGAGACGAAGCGGCGCACCGGCCACTGGGCCTGGAAAAAGCCGGATGGCACGCTGGTGGAACTGCGGGGCGACGTGCGCTTTGACCACGTGACCTTCTCCTACGACGGGGAAAAGACGGTGCTCAACGATGTGTCCCTGTTCGCCGAGCCCGGGCAGAAGATCGCCTTCGTGGGCTCTACCGGTGCGGGCAAGACCACCATCACCAATCTCATCAACCGCTTCTACGACGTGCAGCAGGGTATTATCACCTACGACGGCATCGACGTGAAGGACATCGCCAAGGATTCCCTGCGCCGTTCGCTGGGCATTGTGCTGCAGGATACCCATCTGTTCACCGGCACCGTGGCCGACAACATTCGCTACGGCAAGCTGGACGCCACGGATGAGGAGATCCGCGCCGCAGCGAAGCTGGCCAACGCCGACAGCTTCATCCGCCACCTGCCCCAGGGCTACGACACCGTCATCACCGGCGACGGCGGCAGCCTCAGTCAGGGCGAGCGCCAGCTGCTGGCCATCGCACGGGCCGCCGTGTCCGACCCGCCGGTACTCATTCTGGACGAGGCCACCAGCTCCATCGACACCCGTACCGAGACCCTGATCGAGCGGGGCATGGACTCCCTGATGGAGGGACGCACGGTGTTCGTCATTGCCCACCGTCTGTCCACCGTCCGCAACAGCCAGGCCATTCTGGTGCTGGAGCAGGGCCGCATCATCGAGCGCGGCGATCACGAGCAGCTGCTGGCGCAGCACGGCAAGTACTACCAGCTCTACACCGGGCAGGCAGAACTGAGTTGAATTAAATTATCCGAATACACCATACTAAGGAGGAACCATCCATGACCGAACAGGCGCTTTGCCAGAAGGCCATCGACATGCTGGATATGGCCTATGTCCCCTATTCCCATTTCCCCGTGGGCGCCGCCCTGCTGTGCAGGGACGGCACGGTGTTCACCGGCTGCAACATCGAAAACGCCGCCTACGGCGCCACCATCTGCGCCGAGCGCACCGCCATCTTCAAGGCTGTCAGCGAGGGGCACCGCGACTTTGACACCATCGTCATCGCCGGACGCAGCGACGACTACTGCGTACCCTGCGGCACCTGCCGCCAGGTGATGATGGAGTTCGCCCCCGATCTCACCGTCATCTGCCTGAATAAGAAGGGCGAGAGCAGGAAGTTCGCCCTGAAGGAGCTGCTGCCCTACGGGTTTGACCAAAGTTGGTTGTAACGCTTAACGGGCGAGGGATTTTTCGCTCAGACGAGGCGCGGGAGCGCAGGCAATACTTTGTGTATGGCAAGCGAGCGCAACGACGTATGGACGGAAAAGACCCGCCCGTCGGGAACAAAACAAAGCGCGGCTGCGTCCTATCCACAGCCGCGCTTTCTTTTCCCTGCGCGGAAACACTGAAAATTTGGAGGACATTTCCATGAAAAAGATCGTATCCATGATGCTTTCTGCCTTGCTGCTGCTAAGTCTGGCCGCCTGCGGCGATAAGAATAACGCCAGCGGCGACAAGCCCGCAGCGCCCACCAGCGCCCTGAACATACTGGAGACGGTATGGAACACCTACGGTGAGGACGAGAAGTTTGCCGTTGCCGGCGGCGATTTCTCCGAGACCAACGCCCGCGAGGACGCTCCCGGCGTCTTCGACCTGAAGGACCGTGCGCTGGTGGACAGCGAGCTGGGCCTGCCGGAGACCGCTGCGGTGGATGAGGCCGCGTCCCTTGTCCACATGATGAACGCCAACACCTTCACCGCCGCCGCCTACCACGCCACCGGCGACACCGCTGAGCTGGCACAGCAGCTGCGTGACAACATCATGCACCGCCAGTGGATGTGCGGCTTCCCCGACAAGCTGGTCGTGGCCGAGGTGGGCGAGTATGTGGTCACCGTCTTCGGTGCGAATGAGCTGGTGGATACCTTCATGACCCACCTGAACGGCATCTACGGCGTCAGCGCCACCTACGACGAGGCCATTCTGTGACACGGAGGATGGTGCAGCGGGGCGCGTTCCTGCTGATGGCGGCGGCGCTGGTGCTGGGTGCGGCAAAGCTCCCCACCCATACGTCGCAGCCCTCCGCGCCCGCCGACACGGTGTACGTCTATGAGGGCTACGCCGCCAAGACGGACGCCCCCTTCGATGCGGATTCGCTGGACCGCGCCGCCTATCGTTTCCGGCACCTGCACGACCTGTACTTCACCGGACGCACCGTCTATCTGGCGGTGGTGCCGGACAAGGCGCAGTTCACCGTGCCGCCGGAGGGCTACGTCCCCGCTGGCGCGGCGGAGACGGCGGACTACCTCTGCGGCGCGCTGGACTTTTTGACGCCGGTGGATATCGCCGCCGGTCTGACGCTGACGGACTACTACCGCACCGACCCCCATTGGCGGCAGGAGCAGCTGCGCCCCGCGGCGGACGCACTGCTGACCGCCATGGGTGCGCCGGTGTCCGGCACGCGGGACGAGACGCTGTGCGCGCTGGAGGGGGATTTCCACGGCAGCTACTGGGGAAAGACCGAGGAGCCGCTGGAGCCGGACACGCTGTCCTATCTGACCTCCCCCACGCTGGAGAGCTGCACCGTCCATAACTACGAGACGGACACCGACGGCGGCGTGTACGATTTTGCCGCCGCGCAGGACGCGCCCTACGACCTGTTCCTGTCCGGCAGCCGCTCCCTGCTGCGTATCGACAACCCCGACGCCCTGTGGGACAGGACGCTGGTGGTGTTCCGGGATTCCTTCGGCAGCAGCATCATCCCGCTGCTGGCGGAGAGCTATCGCACGGTGTACGCCGTGGATATTCGTTATCTGGCCTCCGACCGGCTGGGACGCGTTGTGGAGTTTCCCGACGATGCCGATGTGCTGTTTTTATACAGCGCCACCGTTCTCCACAACAGCATCACCCTGAAGTGACCGGCGGCATAGGCTGGGGCGTAAGGGGGATATGACACATGACGTATACGTTGGCGCAGCTGCCTCCTGGCGAAAGCGGCCGCGTAGCCGCGCTGGACTTCCCGCCCCGGAAGGCCCGCCGCATGGAGGATCTGGGCTTTCTCCCCGGGCAGCAGGTCACCGCGCTGCACACCCCGCCCTTCGGCGGGATCACCGCCTATCAGGTGCTGGACACCGTGATCGCGCTGCGGGACACCGATGCCAGCCGCATCACGTTATACACGCTGCAAGACGAAAAAGATGACGTTCTGTGAGTACAGAACGTCATCTTTTTCTTTGATAATACGATTTGTTATCAGAAGGACACCATCTCGTTGGCGGGCTTGGTGGTGGCGGCGATGCTGCTGACGTACAGCACAGGGCCGTCGCCCTGATAGGCATCGCACTTCTCCTTCTTCACGGTGGCGTGGATCTTCACCCACTCCTTGTCCCTGAAGTTCTCCAGCCCCTCGCCGCGGCATACCAGCGCCAGAAACTGCATGTCCTTGTCGCAGCAGACCATGGCGAACCGGCCCGGACAGTGGACGCCCTTAAATTTCTTGGAGTGGCACATGATGGCCTTGAAGGACACCTCCACGCCCTGATAGCGGTCGGGGTTGTCCATCATATCCACATACCAGATGCCGTAGTCGTCGTCGGGCACCTCCAGCTTGCCGCCGGACAGGTCGAAGGGGGACATCTCCGGCGTCACATACTCCTCGCTGGTGCCGTCGGTGTTCTCCAGATAGATGTCGGCACGGCGGTTCACCATCCGCAGGTTGCGGCTGCGGAGCTGGGCGCGGAGCTGCTCATTGCAGCGGTTGAAGATCAGCAGGTCCGCGTTGGAGATCTTCTCCATCATCAGCTGGCCCATGTTCCGCACATACGGCTCAAAGGTGTTGGCGTCCACCAGGCACATGATCTGATACAGGATCCAGTTGGCGGGCAGACCCTCCCGGTACAGCGGCTCGATCTGCCACATACCATTGTACTCGATGATGACCTGCTTGGGACGGTACTGCTTTTCCAGCTTCTTGAAAAGCTCCGGCGTCATCTGCTCCGGCTCGTCGATGGTGTAGGTGAACACGTTGCCCAGCACCTTGGGGTCGTAGGCCGTCTCGCCCTCCTCGCAGCACAGCAGCAGCGTCCGGTCCTCAGCGGCAAAGCCGTCCTGCAGGATGCCGTTGATGAAGCTGGTCTTGCCGGAATCCAGGAAACCGGCGATGAGATAAACAGGAATATCCATACGGTGTACCTCGCGTAAATTACAGGCCGAACAGCTCAGCCAGCTTGTCCTCCTTCAGCTGGGAGCCGATGACGCACAGACGGCCGGTGTAGTCGGCGGCGCCGAAGCGTACCTGGTGCTCCTCCGGCACGAAGTCGAAGTGCAGCCACTTTCCGTCCTCGCTGTGGACGATGCCCTTGGCGCGGAGGATCGCGCCGTAGTCGCCGCTGTCCAGCGCGGTGAGGATGGTCTCCAGCTCGCTCTCGGTGAATACCTTCACCGTCTCCACGCCCCAACTGGTGAACACCTCGTCGGCGTGATGGTGGTGATGGTGGCAGCCGCAGTGGGGATCGTCACACTCCTCGCCGTCGTGGTGGTGATGGTGATGCTCATGCTCGTCGTGATCCTCGTGGTCATGCTCGTGATGGTGGCAATGCTCGTCCTCGTCATGGTCATGATGGCAGTGGTCATGCTCCTCGTGGTCATGGTGGCAGCAGTGCTCATGGTCATCGTCCTCGTCGTGGTCGTGATGATGGTGGTGCTCCGCCTCGTCCGCCGCGTGCTCAGCCTGCATGCGCGCCAGCAGTTCATCGGCCAGGGACACCTTCTCGATGGCGCTGAGGATGGTCTTGCCGTCCAGCTCGTCCCACGGCGTGGTGAGGATGGCGGCGTTGGGATTCTTTTCCCGCAGCAGGGCCACGGCGGCTTCCAGCTTCTCCTGGGTCAGCTTCTGGGTGCGGGAGAGGATGATGGTGCCGGCGGACTCGATCTGGTTGTTGTAGAACTCGCCGAAGTTCTTCATATAGACCTTCACCTTGGTGGCGTCGGCCACGGTGACGAAGCTGTTGAGCTTCATGTCCGGCACGTCCTTGACAGTGTTCTCCACCGCCACGATCACGTCGCTGAGCTTGCCCACGCCGGACGGCTCGATAAGAATGCGGTCGGGGGCGAACTGCTGATGTACATCCTTCAGCGCCTTGTTGAAGTCGCCTACCAGAGAGCAGCAGATACAGCCGGAGGACATCTCGCTGATCTGGACGCCGGACTCCTTCAGGAAGCCGCCGTCGATGCTGATCTCGCCGAACTCGTTTTCGATGAGCACCAGCTTCTCACCCTGAAACGCCTCTGCCAGCAGCTTCTTGATGAGCGTGGTCTTGCCGGCGCCCAGAAAGCCGGATACGATGTCAATTTTTGTCATAGTAAACCCTTCTTTTCTCTGCCGCCCGCGGCGGCACATATTCTTTCTCCCATATCATAGCCCATTTTTTCAAAAATGCAAGTGGGCGCAGGGCGAAAAATGTGTTTTCCCTGCGCCCATCTGCATTTTTTGCGGAAACTGCCGCTGTTTTTGCGAAAAATGTTACCAGCTGGTGTTTTCGCCGTCGTTAAGGAAGCCGTCGCTGTCGTGGACATAGCCGTTTTCCAGCATCTGGCGGAAGGTGGCGGTGCGCTCCGCGCCGCGGCGCAGGACGCCGCGGTCCATACGTCCCTCCGCCTGCGTGCCGGGCAGCGTATCCTCCCCATTTCGCCGGTTTTCTCCGGCGCCGGGCTGGGTGGGCGTGTCGGTGCCGTTCTGCCAGCTGCCGCCGCTGCCGTTATCCTGCGGGGCGTTCTGGCTCTGGTTGGTATCGGGGCGGTTGGGACTGCCGCCGTTGTTCCGGTCATCGTCCTTGCCGCAGGCCGTCAGTGCCAGCACCATGGCCAGCACCAGAAAAATCGCAGAAAGCTGCTTCATGATGAAGAAATTCTCCTTTCCTGGTTGTGCGCGCTGCGCCGCAGTTAGTATCTGCCTGCGGCGGCCATCGTAGCCGTGCAGATCTCTGGCGTATCATGCAATTTCTGGCTTTTGAGGAAACAACGTTGCGTTTTGCGGCGGAATACGTTATAATTATTATTCAAACATATGCCGGTGTGTTCCTGCCCCTGAGACGGCGGGAAATACAAAACGTATTTTACCGCGCAGAATCAACTGTGCGTATACTGGGAGGTCAGACCATGCAAAATCTGGAAAAGCAATATCACATCCACTGTGTGGAGGGCGACGTGGGCCGCTATGTGATCCTGCCCGGCGATCCGGGCCGCTGCGAGAAGATCGCCGCACTGTTCGACGACGCCCGTTTCGTGGCGCAGAACCGGGAGTACACTGTCTATACCGGCACGCTGCTGGGGGAGAAGGTGTCCGTCTGTTCCACCGGCATCGGCGGGCCTTCCGCCTCCATCGCCATGGAGGAGCTGCACAACATCGGCGCGGACACGTTTCTGCGGGTGGGCACCTGCGGCGGCATCGACCTGGACGTGCGCTCCGGCGACGTGGTGGTGGCCACCGGCGCGATCCGCTTTGAACACACCAGCCGGGAGTATGCGCCCATCGAGTATCCGGCGGTGGCCAACTTTGAGGTGACTACCGCGCTGGTGCAGGCTGCCAGAGCGCTGGGCAAGCGGACGCAGGTGGGCGTGGTGCAGTGCAAGGACGCGTTCTACGGCCAGCACAGCCCCTCACGGATGCCGGTGTCCTATGAGCTGCTGAACAAGTGGGAGGCGTGGAAGCGGCTGGGCGTCAAGGCCAGCGAGATGGAGTCCGCCGCACTGTTCGTGGTGGCGGATGCGCTGAAGTGCCGCTGCGGCAGCTGCTTCCACGTGGTGTGGAACCAGGAGCGGGAGGCCGCCGGTCTGGACCAGGAGATGAGCGAGGACACCACTGCCGCCGTGGAGGTGGGCGTGGAGGCCCTGAAGCTGCTGATCCAGGCGGATCGCGCAGGGTAAGCGGCAAAACATTGCATAATTGCATAAAAACACCGCATCCCATGGGGATGCGGTGTTTTTATGCACGGTTTATGCGGGAGTTATATGTTTTCCTGCTCTTTGAGCTCCTGGGCCTCCTGCCGGTAGTGCAGAGCGGTCTCGTGCAGGGAGGCGATGGCCTCCGGCGTCAGGGGAGACTTCACACGGGCGGGAGAGCCAAGGGCCATCATGCCGTCGGGGATGACGGTGGACTGCGTTACCAGCGCACCGGCGCCGATCAGACAGTGGCTGCCGATCTTGGCGCCGTTGAGGACGATGGCGCCCATGCCGATCAGCGTCTCGTCGCCGACGGTGCAGCCGTGGAGGATGGCTCCGTGGCCTACGGTGACGTTTTTGCCCACCGTTACCGGCAGGCCGGGGTCCACGTGGACCACACAGTTATCCTGAATATTGCTGCCCTCGCCGATGGTGATGGAGGCGGTATCGCCACGCAGCACCGCGCCGTAAAACACGCTGCTGTCCGCGGCAAGGGAGATGTCACCGCGGAGAGTGGCGTTGGGGGCCACGAAGGCGGTGGGGTGGATGACGGGCTTTTTCATAGGCAGATGCCCCTTTCGCTGAGTTTCAATGCCCGTATTGTACCACATTTTTCCCGTATATCCACCGTCCGGCAAGAAAAATCCCGCAGAATTTTCAAAAATCGCCCTACCATTTTTCGACAAAGTGTGGTATAATCATACAGAAAAAAGGCCGCCGAGGGGACGAAAGAGAGAGCGGACCGCGGCGCAGAACGGTATGGACAGTGTTTTGTGTAAGGAGAGTGACAAGATGTTTGCAGCAGGTGATCTGGTAGTGTACGGCGGCGAGGGCGTTTGTCGGGTGGAGAGCATCGGACCGTCCGGCCTGGCCTATGACGACGGGACACGGCTTTACTATCACCTGACGCCCCTGTACCGCAGCGGTACGGTGATGACACCGGTGGACACGGGAGTGCTGATGCGCGCGGTTATCAGCCGGGAGGAGGCGCTGGCGCTGATCGCGTCCATCCCGTCGCTGCCGCCCTGCAAGCCGGAGCAGCCGGGCATCCGCGCTGCTAAGGATTTCTATCATCAGGTGGTGATGCGCTGCCAGTGCGGCGAGCTGGCCGCCATGATCCACAACGTGTGCCGCAAGCGGGCGTGGGCCCTGCGCCACGGCAAGAAGGTGAGCCAGATGGACGAGCGCTATCTCAAGCGGGCCGAGGACCAGCTGTACGGCGAGCTGGCGGCCGTGCTGGGTCTGGAACGGGGCGGCGTGGCGGATCTCATCCGCCAGAGCTGGCCGGGCTGGCCGGAGAAGCTGCCGGAGCCCGCGCCGACGGAGGCGTGAAAACAGACAAAAAAGAACGGAAAGCTCTGCTTTCCGTTCTTTTTTGTCAGAAGTAGCGGACAAGGCCGGCGATCAGCAGCGTGGGCAGCAGCCACAGCAGCAGGAATACCACCATGGCCAGCGGCGTCAGCACCGCGAAATTCCCCACAGAGGTGAGGTAGTAGGCCAGCAGCACGCCGCACAGGGCACCGATATAGCTGAGTACCGTGGCGGTGCGGACGGCCCGCACCATGCGGCGGCTGCCTACCACTGACTCGGCCAGAGGCAGCAGGCCCTCACGGCAGACGATGACGTTGGGCGTCTCGCCCTGCTGGGCAGCCAGCTGGGCCAGAGCCAGACGGGTGGACACGTCGGGGTAGACCACCTTGGCGTCCACGCCGAACTTCCGCTTGATGAGCCCCGGGGTGACGTTGCTGCTGCGGACGGCCAGCACCGGCGTGATATGGCAGCGGCGCATGGCCCGCAGAGCCCACTCCGCGTTGCGGGAGGGCTGATACTTCACGGCAAACACCGCCGTCAGCACGCCGTCCACCGACAGAAAGAGGCCGGTCTGGAGCTTCAGGTCGTGGGGGAGGGCCACATGGCGCTTTTTCATAAAGTAGGCGCTGCCCATCAGCACGGTCTCGCCGTGGATGGCGGCCTCCACGCCGCCCTCCTCGCAGTAACGCAGGTCGTCCACGCGAATGTGGAACCCGCCCTCCGCCGTGAGCTGGCGGTCCAGCAGGGGGGCAAGGCTGCTGCCGGCGGCACGGGCCACCGAAGCGGCGTAGCCCACGGCGCGGCTGCGTTCCTCGCCGTAGACCTTGTAGCCGTTGAGGGTCACGGTACCGGCGGGAAAGAGATCGTCATCGGTGAGCACCATGCGGCCGGAGCGGGCCACGGCACGGGCACCGGCATAGCCGGCGGCGGCAGCGCCGCTGCGCTCCAGGCGGCGGGACAGGTAGTACAGGGGCAGGGAGCCGGTCAGGGGCAGGGACAGCTGGACACCGGCGCCGGTGAGGGCGGCCAGCACCCAGGGGAACTCGTCCATGGGGCGGGCGGTGAAGCACACCACGCCGGACAGCACCACCGCCGCGCTGAGCAGCAGCGGCAGTACATAATTCTGCCAGCGGCGGGCGGGGTCGGGGCGCATGGTGCTGCGGTAGAAGCCCTCCAGCACGCCCCGCTGCTTGCAGACACCGGCGGGCAGGACGGACACCACGTAGGGCGGTACGCCGTTGAGGTCCGCCAGATGGAAGGCGATGCGGCGGGTCTCCGCCGTCAGGTACAGGCCCAGCTGGCAGGTGAGGATCAGCAGAGCGCCGGCCGCAGCGTAGGGGGTGGAGAGGGTGCTGCCGGTGACGGCGCCGGCGGCGCAGCAGAGAAGATCCGCCAGCACCGCAACGCCGGCGCACAGCTCGCAGCCTACCTGCCCGTCGCGGAGCATGCGGAAGGCCGTCTGCCATACCGGCAGGCACAGAAGCGCCGTCAGCAGCAGGCCGCCGCCCAGCACGATGCACCGCAGCGGCGCGGCGTCCAGCCATGCGGGCGGCAGCATCTCCAGCTCCTGCAGCACGGCGGCCACCACCAGAAGAAGTACGGGCAGCGCGGCGAACACCAGACCGCGGCGCAGCCGGTTGCAGCGGCGCTTTTCCTCCCGCAGGGCGTCGTCCATGCGGGGCTCCGGCTCCTCCGGTTCCTCCGGCTCCGGCTCGTCCTCGGGGTCGTCGAACAGCTGCTCCGTTTCCTGAGAAAGGCCGCGGGGCCGGGCGCTGCGGCGGTCCGTGAGGCGGTGCAGCAGGCCGGAGAGCCGCTGGCCCAGGGGCACGGGAGCGTCAATGACGCCGTCCTCCTCGTCCTCCAGCACGGCATCCACCGTCTGGCTCATGACATCCTTCAGACTGACACGGTCCGGTGTGTCGGACAGAGGTGCAGGCACAGGATCGGGCGCGGGAACGGGCTCCGGCTCGGGAATGGGAGCGGGGTCAGGCACGGGGACGGGTTCGGGTTCGGGCGGGGGCGTCGGTGCAGGGGGAGTCTCCGGCGCAGGGGCAGGCTGACGCCCACCCCTGCCGTATTCGGCAAGGATGGCGTCCAGCGAGAGCTCGTCCCGGGGGACGGGCGTATCCAGTTGTGGGTCGTCACGCCTGTTCATAGTACGATGCAACGCCGTCAGCTCCGCTGGCGCACCGCCTCGTACAGCAGGATGGCTGCGGCGGCGGAGGCGTTCAGAGAGGAGATGCGGCCTTTCATGGGGATGCTTACCAGAAAATCACAGTTCTCGGAGACAAGGCGGGTCATGCCGCTGCCCTCGGAGCCGATGACGATGGCGGCGGGACCCTTCAGGTCCGCGGTATAGAGATCGGTAGTGCCGTCGGCGGCGGTGCCGAATACCCAGACGCCCTGCTTTTTCAGGTCCTTCAGCAGGGAGGGGATGTTGGCCACCCGCGCCACGGGGATATAGCTCACCGCGCCGGCGGAGGTCTTGGCCACCACGGCGGTCAGACCGGCAGAGCGGCGCTTGGGGATGATGACGCCGTGGGCGCCGGCGCACTCGGCGGTGCGGAGGATGGCGCCCAGATTGTGGGGGTCGGAGATCTCGTTGCACACCACCAGCAGAGGCGGTTCCCCCCTCTCTGCTGCCGCGGAGAGGATGCTCTCCACCGTGACGTACTCCCGCACGGCGGCCAGAGCGATGACGCCCTGGTGGGCGTGGGTGCGGGAAATGCCGTCCAGCTTGCGGCGGTCGGCCTCCACCACCACGATGCCCGCGTCCCGGGCCCTGGAGGCGATGTGGCCCAGGGTCTTGTCCGTCTCGCCCTTGGCGATGTAGATCTTGTCGATGGCGGTGCCCACCCGCAGGGCTTCGATCACCGCGTTGCGGCCCTCGATGACGCCGTCGGCCTCCGCGTCCGGCAGGGGACGGCGGCGCTCGGTATCCTTCATATCTTTCATGGGTATGACCTCATTTTTCTTGAATTACTGACCAGTATAACACAATATTTCGGCGAGATAAAGCGCCATTCATAGAAATTTTACAGAAAATCCGACGATGTGCCGCTTGTGACATTTGGACAAGTGTGGTATACTGTGCGATACTGCGAAGGTATACCGCGGGAGGGATGCGCCGCCGAGAGCGGAGGCACTCCGGCTGACGGTTTTTTACGGAGGATACACATGGCCAACAACGATCAGAACAACAATAAAAACGGAAAGGGACGCAATAACCTGCGGGGCATCCTGACGCTGGTGGCGTGGGCACTGGTGCTGACGGTGGGATTCAACTACCTCAACGCCTACAACCGCAACGCCACCAACAAGTCCACCAGCCATGAGATCAAGTACAGCGAGATGCTGGATCTTATCGAAAACGATAAGGCGAAGGAGGTCCTGTTCAAGGACGACGCCATCTACATCACGCCGGTGGAGGGCTACACCTACACCGAGGAACAGGACGAGGACAGCAACGTGCCCGCCAAGTCCTACACCCAGTCCAAGGACACGAAGCTGACGCTGTATACCGCGTATCTCAACGATACGTCCCTGCTGCCTCTGCTGAAGGAGCACAAGGTGGCCTACACCGGCTATTACGAGGCGCAGATGAATCCGGTGCTGGCGTTCATGGTCAGCTACATCCTGCCCACGCTCATTTTTGTGGGACTGCTCATGCTGCTGCTGCGGATGCTGGCCAAGAGCGGCGGCAGCGGCTTCGGCGGCATCGGCAGCGTGGGCAAGTCCAACGCCAAGGTGTATATGGAGAAGTCCACCGGCGTCACGTTCAAGGATGTGGCCGGTCAGGACGAGGCCAAGGAGTCGCTGGAGGAGATCATTGATTTCCTCCACAACCCCGGCAAGTACACCGCCATCGGCGCCAAGCTGCCCAAGGGCGCTCTGCTGGTGGGCTCACCCGGTACCGGCAAGACCCTGCTGGCCAAGGCTGTGGCCGGTGAGGCGGGGGTGCCGTTCTTCTCCATTTCCGGTTCCGACTTCGTGGAAATGTTCGTGGGCGTGGGCGCCAGCCGTGTCCGCGACCTGTTCAAGGAGGCTGCCAAGGTGGCCCCGTGCATCATTTTCATCGACGAGATCGACACCATCGGCAAGTCCCGCGACGGCGGTAAGTTCGGCGGCAACGACGAGCGCGAGCAGACGCTGAACCAGCTGCTGGCGGAGCTGGACGGCTTCGATCCCAGCAAGGGCGTTATCGTGCTGGGCGCTACCAACCGCCCCGAGGTGCTGGACAAGGCGCTGCTGCGCCCGGGACGCTTCGACCGGCGCATCACCGTGGATCGGCCCAATCTGGCGGGCCGCCTGGCCACGCTGCAGGTACACACCCGCAACATCCGTCTGGCCGAGGATGTGGACCTGAACAAGATCGCTCAGGCTACCGCCGGATGCGTGGGCGCGGATCTGGCCAATCTGGTGAACGAGGCGGCGCTGCGGGCCGTCCGCAAGGGCCGCAAGGCTGTGAACCAGAACGATCTGCTGGTGTCCTTTGAGCTGGTCATCGCCGGCTCGGAGAAGAAGGGCACCGTCATCACCGAGGAGGAAAAGCGCATCATCGCCTATCACGAGGTGGGCCATGCGCTGGTGGCGGCCAAGCAGAAGAACGCCCAGCCGGTGAGCAAGATCACCATCGTGCCCCACACCCAGGGGGCGCTGGGCTATACGCTGCACCTGCCGGAGGAGGAGAAGTTCCTCATGTCCAGGGAGGACATTCTGGCGGAGATCCGCACGCTGCTGGCGGGCCGCTCCAGCGAGGAGATCGTGTGCAACACCATGACCTCCGGCGCGGCCAACGACATCGAGCGGGCCACGGAGCTGGCGCGGAATCTGGTAGCGCGGTTCGGTATGTGCGACGAGTTTGATATGATGGCGCTGGGCACCATCCAGAGCCAGTATCTGGACGGCAGTTACTCCATGACCTGCGCGCAGGAGACCTACGCCGCGGCGGACCGCGAGACCATCAAGATCATCCGTCAATGCCATCAGGAGGCCAAGAGGATTTTGCAGGACAACCGGGAGCTGCTGGACAAGATCGCCGCGTACCTGCTGAAGAAGGAGACCATCACCGGTCAGGAGATGATGGCCATTATCGAGGGCCGCGACCCCGAGACGGTGGACAACTACGGCGCCACCAGAGAGCAGGAGCGGAAGCTGTTCCGCCCCAGTGTGCCGGAGACCATCGAGGCGCCCGCCAAGCACATCAACATGGTGTCCGAGCCGGTACCCATGCCGGACTTCGACGCACCCGAGGAGGAACCGGCGAAGGCGTCGGAGCCCCCCGCGCCGGAGGAGGCTCCCGGAGAGGGGGAGCCGGAGGGCGAAAAAGAATAAAAAAAGCACCCGCGGGCATTACCGCGGGTGCTCTTTTTATGGTCAGGGTTCCGCCGGTTCCTGCTCCGTGCTTTCCACGTAAAGCGTTTCGCAGGTCTGCTGCGCCTCCACCAGCAGGCGGATGGCCTGCTCGGCGGCGCGGGCCATGGTCAGATACATCTCGTGATAGGCTTCAGCTTCCGTCATAACATCACCCCCTGCAAAAATTATAGGACAATTTAGCCCTAAATGCAATAGGACAATTTGCCATAATATTTATGGTGATTTTGATGAGCAGATTACGGGAACTCAGAAAAGAGCGGGGATTTACGCAGGTCAAGATGCAGATGCTGACCGGCATCGACCAGAGCGCGTATTCCAAGATCGAGCGGGGTGAGCGCTATCTCAGCTTTGAGCAGTGCCGCCGCGTGGCGCTGGCACTGAACACCAGCATGGATTATCTGGCGGGGCTCACCGACGAGAAGAAGCCCTATCCCCGCAGCAGGTGACGATGATAAAAGAGCACCCGCGGCTATGCCGCGGGTGCTCTTTTATTCTTTTTAATTCTCAGGCAGGGCGCGGGCGGCGTCGCACAGCAGGGGCAGGGCCTTCTCGAACTCCACGCCGTACCAGGCGGCGCAGGGGTCCTGGGCCGTGGCGTCGATGCAGGAGAGGGTGAAGCGCACCGCCAGAGAGACGGCATCCTCCAACGGCAGGCCCCGCATCATGCCGCCCACTACCGTGGCGGCGAAGATGTCGCCGGTGCCGTGGTAGGAGCCGGTCTGCCGCCGGTCCAGACACGTGAAGAACCGGCCGTTGGCGCTGTCGTAGCCCATGGCGCCCAGCCTGTCCGGCGTGAAGGACACGCCGGTGAGCACCACTTTTTTGGCACCCAGCGCCGCCACTTTTTGCAGCAGCTCACGGGCCATGGGCTCGTCCATGTCCTCGCGGTAGGGCGTACCGGTGAGGAGACATGCCTCCGTCAGGTTGGGCATGGCCACGTCGGCCCGGGCCACCACCCGCGCCATGGCGGCGGGGAAGTCGGGGCCAAAGCCGGAATAGAGCTTGCCGTGGTCCGCCATGGCGGGGTCTACGAAGATCATGGTATCGGGGCTTTTCACCGCGTCAAAGAAGTCCAGCACCTGCTGCACCTGGGGCACGGAGGCGATGTAGCCGGTATACAGCGCATCAAAGTGGACGTGCTGGGCCTGCCAGTGGGCGGCGATGGCGTCAAGCTGGTCTGTCAGGTCGCGGCTGACAAAGCCGGGGAAGGCGGTGTGTGCGCTGAGGACAGCGGTGGGCACGATGGCGCACTCCACGCCCAGAGCGGAGATCACCGGCAGCGCCACGGTCAGGGAACAGCGGCCCAGGCAGGAGATATCCTGTATGGATGCGATACGTTTCATGGCAGCTCCTCCTGTTTCGTCCGATGGCCCTCCGGCCGCTGAAAACGCTTCATGTCCACGCGGTCGGCGGGTATCTCCTCCGACACCGACAGGATCTCGCAGATCAGCCGGTCATCCAGCGTGTGCGCCATGGCGTCCTCTGTTCAAGATATGCAAGGGAAACCCTGATCGGGTTTCCCTTGCGCGTGCAGTTGTCCGCTTGCAGGGGCGGACATTTTTGGTGCGGGCATGGGGACTCGAACCCCAACGCGTGAGCACGAGAACCTAAGGGGTATGTCACCTTAGTGAAAGATTTTCAGAGCCCTCCATATCATAAGGGAAGGGCATCTTTTCCAACGCTTCAAAAGATATTCGGTCGTGACCGGCCGAACACCTGCCAAATCATAGCATACTCTGCCGGAAAAGTATAGCATGATTATAGCTTGCTGGAGAAAATTTCCGCTGCTGCATGACATGGTTGGTAATGTGAGTATTATTCAGTGTAAATCTGAATGCGGTCCTGAAGTCCGAGGTCACCGCCCTGCAATTTATTCATCTTTTTCGCGTAACCGACTGCGATGCAAATAGTATTCCTCCCCTAATCCTTCGTCTCTAAAATATGCACGAGCATAGTCCAGCAGCTTTTGCTTGGCATTTAGAAACCAACGATTTTCCGGTTCGATTTGCAAGACATACTGCACACTTCCTATTAGGTGTGTCATATATGTAGGGCAGCGAATCGGTTGACCATCTTCGAGAAAATTCAACCGATTACCGTGTACGATGCTGTCCTCTATGCCAAACTTCAAAGTATAGTAAATTTCCTGCCGCAGGTTTCGTTTATAGCTACTGGGGATGGAGAGCTTTTCATTGACGACCAAGCCTGTTACTGTCTGCCGGTCAGCATTGCTGATGAAATGTGTTTTTGCTTCATTCAATTCAAAGCCCATCTCAAACAACATTTTTTTGACTTTTTGATAGACTCCGTAAAGCGGACGGTCGGAGGAAAAAGTCATATCATCGCAATAGCGAGTATAGGTGATTTGGCGTTGGTTACACCAGCGACCGATCTGGTCATCAAAACGACGCATGACGATATTGGAGAGCGCAGGAGATGTTGGTGAGCCTTGTGGAAGAGCATCATTTTTGCAGCACAGAGAAGTCAGCAGAAAGCCGACCTGCTTCGATACATAGTGGGTGTTGAAAGCTGCGCAGAGGACTTGCTCAAAAGAGATGCTTCCGAAAAAATCGGTAATATCCAGTTTTAGAAGGTTCTTTTTCCCAATGTGTGGCTCTGCATTTTTGCGAGTAGAGCTTCCTTTTTGATAAGCAGTTGCAAATTTTGAAACAGGGAGCTGTGAAAGAATTCTATCCTTGATTGGGCCCAAACAAAATTGAAGTCTGATACTTGGTATGTATAGGCTGCGATAAGTACCATCTTTTTTGGGGAGAAATGCCTTTTTATACTCTTTTTGAATGTGATTGACAATATGGTTTAATTCACCACAGCTTATGCCAAAGAAACCGGCCAGCTGCTCGGCATCATAAAGAAATGGCATATTGGGGTGGACAGAATGGTAATCCAAAACCATATTTGCTGCTTCTAACGGTCCGAAATTCTTCACAAAAGCCGCATCGCACGGCTCAAAGGTCACACAGCTTCCTTCTATTTTCATGTGTAGCGTCCTCCCCAAAATCAGCCCTTTGCAGTACAAAATGGTCTGATTAAGCGGAGGCGAATCGAGAATCATGAAGTGATTGGCTATTCGCCGGAGCGTATCAGATTTGGGCATCGCTATGCGATGCGGATAACCTTGAAATCCAGGACAGCGACTCGCTGTCCCTCCTAAAGAAATTGGCTTTAGGTTGTACGCTACTGCAAAGGGCTGATTTTATTAATATGATAAGGCCATAAAGTAGAAACTGTCAAGGTGCTCTGCGATTTTAGAAAGTAACTCGTAACTTTGCGCAGAACATATTCTGTGTGGGAACTTATAACCGTACTTCAGTTTCCCGAAAAGTTTTTTCGCGTCGAGTACCGTGCCAGATCAATGTTGGTGGCCCCATCCTTAAACCTGGGCAGACAAAACAGATAACAAAAAGAATAACGGGTTCCCGTCTATGACCTTAAACGCAGACAGGAAATGAAACTGTCGGTCTTTTTGACAGGTTGCTCGATGCGACGGAAAGAGTTCATTCACAAAATTCAAAGGAATCCCGCTGATTTACAGTATCCAGCGCAAGCTGCGCACGAGACAGTTCATCAGCGGTCTTTTCGTAGTCCGCCTCCACAGCCGTCAGATCGTAGTTCGTGTAGGTGTAGTCGATAATGTTCGACTGCCGGCCGTACTGCTCTTCAACGCGCTCTTTGGGCAGCCTGCTTTTCATTTCAAGCAGCTTGCTCTTCCGCTTGGTCAGCTGCGGAATATAGACCAGCATCTCGTCGATCGTAATCCCGAAGCCATCCACGACCTGCGTCGTGTTGAAGCGGTTGATGGCGTGCTTAAGTCTGCGGATCGCTCCCTCCAGTTCTTCAAGACGCGCCTGTGTTTTTGCGTAATCATAGGCGGGACGCACAGATTCAATGTCCTCGCCCATCGCCGCGCGGAAATCCCGGCTGCGCTGTTCTTTATCCAGTAGGGCGGAATATTCGTCATTCAGCTTTTTCAGCAGCTTATTTGCCTGTGCAGAAGTGTATTTCATAGTTGCTCATCCTTTCTTTGCGCCGCGTCCCGGCACCATTCGTACGATTTCTGTTCTGCTGATAGAATAGCACAGCGCCCTGTACAAATGTCCGTACAGGGTTCCGCGCGATTACTCCGTTTTATTGAGCAAATCATTTTCGAATTTTTGTATTTCTCGCCAATTTGTATTCAAGTATCTATAGATTTCTTCTTTATAGTTTTCGCTGTTTGGCTCGGACTCGATTGTATGACGCGGCCAATTCCGGATGCGTTTCCATCGCCAATCTTCCTTTCTGTCGGGACGATTCAGTGCCTGACTGACGCGGTCACAAGCCGCACGTTGCTCATCTGTTAGATTGTCGCTGCACAATGAGAGCGTGATTTTGAAATAGTTTTCGCGTTTGATGATTTCATAAAATGCCATATCTGTTGTTTTCCAGCCACTGATGGGTTTAGTGTGCTGGGGAAACAACTTTCGGATGGTCTCGGTTGTAAATCGGGTATATGTATTATTGGACCACTGAGGACTGAAAATCAACTCGCCTTGTTCGCTTTTTTCTCTACACCAATCTTCCGCTACTTCACAGATTGGGTTGAGCGAGGTTTTACAGTTTTCATAAATGGTATCGAGCACTTCTTTGTGTCTGTCATAAAAGTCCTGACACAGCTTTTTAATGTTATCGTCCCCCACGATGTGCCTCCTGACAGCTGCTGTATAATGATCCAACAGCATATTTACTTCCGGCAAAAGAGCACTACCGCCTTTCGCACTTTCGATTGCGTCTAAAATATCTGCATAGCTGACTGGCTGCCAGTATTGCTGGTCATCTGTCGATAACGGAGCAATTCCATCCGGAGATAGAAATGCAAACGACATGGTGTAACCGGGGTATTCTTCTAATAGCATGTCCCGATAACGGCGAAGCTGATTATCGTGTTCTTCAGAGAACACTTTATTTTCGACACACAGCAAGTATTTTTCTTTCTGGCATAAAACCAACAAGTCAATGTGCTGCCACTCACGCCTCACAATACAGACTGTCACATTTTCGGGGACCACTTCTCTTTGCCCTAACTTTGAGACAAACTCCCGCAAAAACTTATCTCCCATTCCGTGATTGCCGTTGGGATCAAGAAGCCATGCCAAGAAATTACTGTGGCGGATCTCGGCATTTGTAATACCCAAGACCTCAAAAATGTTCGGCGTTTGCATCTTCTGAGACAGCTGTTGGAACGATGTATCAGCTTCCAATTTATGAAGGGTTTCTTCGGAAATGAGATTTCCCATATTAGCGTTCTCCCGTGCTATACCAGTTTTGCCCAATGCTCTCAATGATCTCCTGCCGCAGCCAAGCGGGCTCTGCCACCTCTACAAAGGAGAGGTATTGCAGTGCCCAAAAGCGCACACCGCGCGGCGGGGTGGTCAGTACGGCGGTAAAGGTCTGCTCGTCCCGCTCAAAAACCTGTATGTCCGTACCAAAGCGGTCCAGCACATCGTCCAGCACGGTGCGGTCGCAGTGCAGTACCACCCGCTCCGGCGCACCTACAAAGGCGTAAACGGCATCTTGCGCCTCTTGCTTCTGCGCCGGCGTTTCGCTGCGGGGCTCGTCCAGTATCCGAATATCCGCCATGCGGTCTATGCGGTACAATCGCGTGTGCGGATCGTGGTCGGGGACGCAGATAAGGTAATAGTGTTCGTTGGTGTACACCATCTCATAGGGACTGAGGGTGTAGGTTGCCGTAGGGTGCTGCCGTTTGTCATATCCGTAGTGCAAGTAATCCAAGGTCACTTTTTTCTTGCGTGTAATGGCCTCGTCCAACTGCTCAATATTCCAAAAAACCTGCCGGTTACCGGTCTTGCGTCCCTGCCGGGTGACGGTCAGATGGCGATACTTTTTCCGCTGGTGGATACTGAGCTGCTTTTGCAGCTTCTGGACGAGCTGCTCGGTCTGCCTTGCCGGGATAAACGGGAAAGAATATACCGCATCGGTCAGCAGCAGGACTTCCGACGGCTCCAATTCCCGATCTCGTAAGTAATAGCCCACGCCGTTATCCTCGTAAAGGGAGATGTCGTAACCGAGCTCGATCAAAAGCGCAACAGCCCCGTATACGGTGCGGCGGTCGATTTTGATACCGTAGAGGGACTGCATCTTTGCAATGATCTCCCGCATGGGCAGAATATGTTCCGCATCGGAATACTCCTTTAGAACCTCCAAAAGGCAGATGGCATTGGCTTTTTCCGTCAGCATAATGCAGTCCCTCCGTGTCGTTTTACTTCAGTACCGGCCACTTAGCCCAATTAGAGCAGGAAGAACTGCAAAACTTTGTACTGCCCCGATTGGAACCGTTTGGAATTTGGCACTTGGCGCTATTGCTGGTCGGCTCCGAAGAGTTTCCGGAATTCACCAGATTTCGGCTTCCGGTCCAATAGGCGCAAGTGGCGCAGACCTTGTTTGTTTTGGAATAATGCATAAAGACATCTCCTCTCATAGTATAGCATCGGTTTCGATGCTTGCATAGATGCTACCATAAGAGGGTGTACAAAAGTCTGTATTGCTGTTCTGACTATACAGAGATGTTATTTATACCTGAGGCGGCTTCGCTCAGCACGCCATAGACCTCTGCCAAAGCACGGACATACTGCAGAAAATTGCGCCGCAGCTCACTGTCCTGCCCCGGCGGCGGGATTGGCCTCCGCAACATACGATGAACAGTCCTCCATACCTGAAGCTTGCTGCTGGGATAGGCTTCTCTCAGCTTTTCAATTGCGCGGTTCTTCGCTTTCTCCACGGCGGACTCCTTCATCATGTGATACATCCCGATCTCTTTCAAGGTCATCTCCGGGTATCCGAACACGCCGCAGGTCTTGCCGAGAATGTCCTTGTCCTTCTTTGGCAGGGCGTCGAACAGTTCCCGGAAAAGCTCGACGCAGACCTTGCAGTACACGGCCTGCTCCGCCGAAGCGAAGATCATCCCCGGCATCAGCCGCTCATAAGGATCGCCGTCATAGCCCTCCGGGACAAGGTCATGCACACCGAGGAAATGGGTGTTGTAGCGAACATATCGGCTGACACGAGCCTCGGAGATGCCTAACTCCTCCGCGATCTCACCGGTATCCTTCCATGCGGCATGATACAACCTCTGCGCCTGCCGGACGCCAGCCATCTCGTCCTTGCTCAACGCCATGCAGCCAATATTCTGCTCCAGCCAGCGGGTCATGCGCCCCTTCAAATGCGGGTAGAGATAGGTGGTGAGCGCGGCGCTGCGCTCATCATACTCCCGGCTCTGTATCCGCGTCAGCAGCTCCAACGCGCCCTCGCCGCAGAGATCGTCCAGAATCGTTTTCGTATACGCGGAAAACTGATTCGGATGATGCTGCTCCATTATCAGGCAGTTGAACTCCGCCGCGGTTTCCTTGGCGATGCCGCGGATCAGACCGATGTTTTTATGGTACAGCTTTTCCAGCGCGGCTTCGGCACCGTCATAATATTGGCGAATCAGTTGCTCATTGGTCATGATTGCTCACCCGCCTTTTTCTTCGGCGGACGGCCCCTTGGATTGGCCGTTCTGGTAATCCCACAGTGCTGGTAAACGCGCTCAGAGGAAATACGCTGCTCGAAAGCCTCTACGGAGATATTCGCGTCACGCAGAGCGTCATAGAGCAGATCCCGCACATAGTCCTTGGCTTTTCTTGCGTCCTCCTGTGAAATTGCATCCCGAGACAGATCCTTCGTGATGCGGGAAAAGGCGGTCACCTTGACTTTGACCTTGGGAATGTCTTTCGCCAGCTCCTTCTGCAACTCCACCGAACCAAACTGCCGGCAGGTGTAGCCGGGCGCGTGGGGACACGCCCCTTCGCAGTACAACGCGTGGACGCCGCTCTTGAGCAGAAAATACCGTCCGCAGATGATGCAGCGGCGGATGTTGTGCCCACTGTTCAGCGCCAGCATATAATCCGCTTTCATCAGCGCCTGCAAGCTGTCGGTCACGTGCTCCTGACAGATAGCAACGGAGCCGTCCGGCAGTTGCCGCGGCAAATAGGAAAGCTCGTAGGCGTCGTGGGTCGTATAGCAGTCGCCGTTGTTGCGGATGGGATTGACGATCAGCTTCTCCGCGATGCGCTCATCGTTATAAAAGCCGTAGAGAGCCTTCGCATACTCCTCCGGACTGTTGTGTTCCAGCTTGGACAAGCTGAACTGAATAAAGTTCCGAATGGTCTCGTTGAAAGCACGGATGTCATGGAGGTACAGCGCGTAGCGGTCAAGATGCTTTTGGTAGTCACGCCATGCGTCCCTGGTGGGGCCGAAGGCAGGAAGCAGTTCATAATAAAAAGCCTTCCCTTTTTCCAAATCTGCCTCACTCGGATGGAACAGGTCGAGCGGAGCATACTCGCCGCGCTCGGAGAATTGGTTTGCCACGCGCTCAAACTGCCTTTTTTGCGCTTCCGCTGTCGGTGCTCGATCCTCTGTGGGAAATACGCTGAACTGCTCCGTGATCTCCCGTATGGCAGAGAAGAAAGAGTCCTCGTCTTCGCCCAGCAGCAGGCGGAACACCTGATACCGGCGCAGCTTCTGACAGAGCGCATCCATCTTCTCATTCAGCTTCCACCAAAGCGCTATGTCCCGCTTCCGCTCATATTCTTTCGCAAGATCGGTGATCTGTGTCATACGCTTTTTCAGGCGCAGGTATTCGTCCGGAGACAGATTCAGCAGATCGGCGGTCAGCATACCAGCGGTCAACTGCTGGCCGTTCAGTTCCAAGGTGCTGCCATAGGTGTAGAAAATGACGTTGCCTCCCATGTGTATCCTCCCTCGCAAAAATTGTCCTACCTGATTTTTAATTTGTCCGCTCTTTTTCTCAGCATAGCATGAATTCCTCCACAATACAAGCAGAGGGAAAAACCACGCGCCGTCCCGTGGTAACGCCCCTCTGCTTTTTTCGCTCTCATCGTTCCGATGGGAGCAATATTTTTAAGGAGGATTCGAAATTGAAAAAAGAAAACCGATTGCTGACCATCGACGGAGAAACGCTGATGAGCCAACCGCTCACACCGCTGAACTTCGTGGTGGATACGCTGCTGTCTCAGGGTCTGCACATCCTTGCTGGCTCACCCAAGGTGGGAAAATCATGGCTGGCGCTGTGGCTGGCCGTCACGGTGGCGAAGGGCGAAGCCGTCTGGGGCATGGGCGTGAAGCAGGGCACCACACTCTACCTCTGCCTGGAAGACTCCACCCTCCGCATCCAGAACCGTTTGTTTGAGATCACGGAGGACGCCCCCGCCAACGTCCACTTCTCCACCAACAGCGACACTCTTGGCAAGGGGTTGGAGGAACAGCTCCGCGCGTTCCTCTCTGAGCACCCCGACACGGTGCTGGTCATCATCGACACGCTGCAAATGATCCGCGGCACCAACTACGACAACACCTACGCCAACGACTACCGTGACCTCTCCGTACTGAAGCACATCGCGGATACCCACAGCATCGCCATTCTGCTGATCCACCATCTGCGGAAGGAGCTTGCCGACGATGTGTTCAGCCGCATCTCCGGTACGACTGCTATCAGCGGCGCGGTGGATTCCAGCTTCACGCTCATTGAGGACAAGCGCGGCAGCGGCAAGGCAACGCTCTCCTGCATCGGGCGCGACATCGAGTACCGGGAACTGACACTGGAGCGCAACGCGGAAAATGTGTGGGAACTGGTGTCGGACAGTCGGACGCAGCCGGAGCTGCTGGGCGGTCGGATCGTCATTCTTCTCTCTGACCTGATGCGTGACCGCACGGAATTTATCGGCACTCCCACGGAACTGTCCGCGCAGATCGACCCTGTGGGCAGCGAGGGCATCACGCCGAAGAAGGTATCTCGCCTGATCCTGCAAAGCGTTGATACTCTAAGCAAAATCGGCATTTCCGCCGTGGTGCGACGCAGCAACGGCAAGCGACTCATTGAGCTGCGCCGTGCCGAAAGTGACGATGCACAGGGTGTCTAAGCTGTTGACCCTATCGACCCTGTCGATGTCTCAGGCGGTGAGAACCCGCCGTGTTTCGGCGTGTGAGCCGCTGTGTGCGCTCGCAGAGCCGACGGGGAGCGAGTACACGACAAGGAGCTTATTAAGCCACCGTGTCCCCTGCGCGTCCAGCGTTTCAACGGCATGAAGCGCACGCCGAGGGTAGTGATACCACCCCCACACAGAAATGCCGAAAAAATGCAAAACGGGAGTTTAATCACCTCCCCCAACAGGGCTCCCGCCGAAACCCAGCGAAGCGGTTTCGGTGGGAAGAAGGCGGTGCAGCGGAGTGAGCGAGTTTTCGTCGGCGGCAGCGACGGAAACGAGTGATATGCAGCTTGTGCCGCCGACAGCCAGCATCGCATTTGTCTGGTCTGCGGCGAAGCCACTGCCCTGCCAAATGCACTGGGCGGGGCATGGCCCCACACCCCCAAGCTGCGGGCAGAAGCCCACACCCACTTTTAAGCTTCAAAATCTTGTCCAAGGCGGCACAGCGGATAACAGTCTTGCAAAAGGCGTTGTACCTGCGCTGGATATATTCTTGATAGGCTATCTGGTCGGTCATGGAAATTCCCCTTTCTGAATAATAGTGCGGGGCGGTGGCACTTCTTGCTGTCGCCCCTTGATTGCCTACCAGCAAAGGCGGGCGGGGCTGTCAACGGCTGCGCATATGCGCCGTTCATCTTGACCGTTGACTGGCTCGGCTGGGTTTGCTATTTACCCGACAAACTTGAATTTATTTTAAGCTATCACGTTTTACCTTCTTAAGCCTTACTATCATTACCATAGGAATTTCTTTGTTGGTTTTAAAACATTCTTCATAAAATCCATCAATGACAAATCCAGCTCTAAAACAAAGGTTAAAAATATCTTGTATGGAACGATG
>UQZR01000023.1 GCA_900545585.1 uncultured Eubacteriales bacterium | reverse complement strand
ACCTTCGGTCCCACCTTCCGCGCCGAGAACTCCAACACCCAGCGCCACGCCGCCGAGTTCTGGATGATCGAGCCGGAGATGGCTTTCTGCGATCTGGCCGGCGACATGGACGTGGCCGAGGCCATGATCAAGCACATCATCCGCAGGGTGCTGGAGCGCTGCCCGGACGAGATCGACTTCTTCAACAGCTTCGTGGACAAGGGCCTGAAGGAGCGGCTGGAGCATGTGGCTTCCTCCGACTTCGGCCGCGTCAGCTACACCGACGCCGTGGAGATTTTGAAAAAGAACAACGATAAGTTTGACTACAAAGTGGAGTGGGGCACCGATCTCCAGACCGAGCACGAGCGGTATCTGACAGAACAGGTGTTCAAAAAGCCGGTATTCGTCACCGACTATCCCAAGGAGATCAAGGCGTTCTATATGCGCCTCAACGACGACGGCAGGACTGTGGCCGCGGCGGACTGCCTGGTGCCGGGCATCGGCGAGATCATCGGCGGCAGCCAGCGCGAGGAGCGTCTGGACCTGCTGGAGAGCCGCATCCGCGAGCTGGGCATGAAGCCGGAGGACTACTGGTGGTACTGCGACCTGCGGCGCTACGGCTCCTGCCGCCACGCCGGCTTTGGCCTGGGCTTCGAGCGCATGGTGATGTACCTCACCGGTGTCAGCAATATTCGTGATGTGGAGCTGCACCCCCGCACTGTGGGCAGCGCCGATTTCTAAAAAACCGTGCAGGCAAAGGGACTGCGGCCATGTGCCGCAGTCCCTTTTGATACTTCTTCATCATGAACTGCAAAAAAACGAAAAAAAGGGTAGTAATTTGGGGGGTGGCCTGCTATAATGAAAAACTGCAGGTTAGTCATGTTATTGGTGCTATCTGATATAAAATATTAGGTGTGCTTGTAAATAGTTGACATTTTTATTAGGTAAACTTACAGGAGAAAAATATGGAAACACAGAAAAAACGCCGTGGTGACCGGAAGGACGGACGGCTCCTGCGGGAGTTGGACTCCCTCCACTACATCACGGGCATCATCTACCCCAACCGCTGCGACAACGAGGCCTATGTCTCCCTGCGCATCGACCTGACGGCCATGAACGCCTATCTGGCCGAGAAGAACAAGGAGGAGACGGAATTTCCCTACACCATGTTCCATCTGGTGGTGGCGGCACTGCTGAAGACGATCATGCTGCGCCCCAAGCTGAACCGCTTCATTGCCAACAGCAATTTCTATCAGAGAAACTATATCTCCGCCTCTTTTGTGGTGAAAAAGCAGTTCTCCGACAAGGGCGCCGAGGCGCTGGCCGTCATGCGCGGCAAGGAGGACAACACTCTGGCCGATGTACACGAGTATATCCGCCAGCAGGTGACGGAGTGCCGCAGCGAGAAGGTGGACCCCACCACCGGCGTTATGGACTATCTCAATAAGATCCCCCGCTTCGTCAGCAAGGCCGCCATCCATATCCTGATGTGGCTGGATAAGCACGGCTGGGTGCCCAAGGACATCATCGCCACGGATCCCTATTATAATTCGGTGGTCATCTCCAACCTGGGCTCTATCAAGCTCAAGTGCGGCTATCACCACCTGACCAACTGGGGCACCTGCTCCCTGTTCTGCATCATCGGCGAGAAGAAGCTGTTTCCCTTCTATGACGCGGACGGGAACGTGACAATGAGGGAGACGCTGGATCTTGGCCTGACCATCGACGAGCGGCTGGCAGACGGCTATTACTACTCCAAGTCCGTGCGGCTGCTGAAATATCTGTTGGAGCACCCCGAGGAACTGGAAAAACCGCTGAGCGAGGAGGTACAGTATGAGTGAAGTAAAGACCCCGTGGGAGAACTATATGGGCGACGTGCCCATGCATTTGGACTATTTTCAGGGCAGCATGTTCGACGCTGTGGAGCGTATGGCGGACATGTATCCCAATTATATCGCGTTTGACTTTATGGGCCGCTCCGTCACCTACCGCCGGATGGTGCAGGAGATCGAGAAGTGTGCCAAGAGCCTGAAGACCCTTGGCGTGCGGCCCGGCGACCGCATCACCATCGCCATGCCCAACTGCCCCCAGGCCATTTACATGTTCTACGCCGTCAACCTGGTGGGCGGCATTGCCAACATGATCCACCCCCTGTCGGCGGAGAAGGAGATCGAATTCTATCTCAACGCCTCCGAGTCCACCACGGCCATCACGCTGGACCAGTTTTACAACAAGTTCGAGCATATCCGCCAGAACACCCATATCATCAACATCATCATCGCATCGGTGAAGGATGAGCTGAGCCGCACCATCCGCGCCGGCTACATGCTCACAGAGGGCCGCAAGATCCAGAAGATCCCCGAGGATGCGCCTGTCATCCGCTGGCGGGAGTTTATGGAGATGTCCCGGTACTGCTTCTACAAAAACTACCGTGTAGAGCGGGGCTTCAACGATCCCGCCGTCATCCTGTACTCCGGCGGAACCACCGGCACCACCAAGGGCATCGTGCTGACCAACGGCAACTTTAACGCGCTGGGTCAGCAGATCATCGCCACCAACCCCATGTTCCGGCCCGGCGACAAGATGCTGGCGGCCATGCCCCTGTTCCACGGCTTCGGTCTGGGCGTGTGCGTCCACTCCATGCTGGCCAACGGCGGCCGCTGCATCCTCATCCCCCGCTTCACCGCCAAGAGCTACGCCAAGCAGATCGTCAAGTACCGCTGCAACTTCATCGCCGGCGTCCCCACGCTGTACGAGGCGCTGCTGCGCCTGCCCAGCATGGACAACGCTGATCTCAGCAGTCTGAAGGGTGTGTTTTCCGGCGGCGACAGCCTGTCCATCGAGCTGAAGAAGAAGTTCGACAAGTTCCTGTACGACCATAAGGCCGTTATCCAGGTGCGGGAGGGCTACGGTACCACCGAGACGGTGACGGCCTGCTGCCTGACGCCCACCAACATCTATAAGGAGGGCTCCATCGGCCTGCCGTTCCCCGACACGTACATCAAGATCGTGAAGCCCGACACCGACGAGGAGGTGCCCTACGGCGAGGAGGGCGAGATCCTGCTGGCCGGTCCCACCGTGATGAAGGAGTACATGAACAACCCCGAGGAGACGGCCAGAACCCTGCGCAAGCACGCAGACGGCCTGACCTGGGTGTACACCGGCGACCTGGGCACCATGGACGATCAGGGCTTCATCTACTTCAAGGGCCGCGCCAAGCGGATGATCATCTCCTCCGGCTACAATGTGTACCCCGGCCAGCTGGAGAACATTCTGGACGCCCACGAGAAGGTGCAGATGAGCTGCATCATCGGCGTGCCCGATGCCTATAAGATGCAGAAGGTCAAGGCATTCGTGATGCTCAAGCCCGGCGTTCCCGCCGACGATGCCACCAAGCAGGAGCTGCTGGCCTACTGCCGCAAGCACATCGCCAAGTACGCCATGCCCTACGACATCGAGTTCCGCGAGGAACTGCCCAAGACGCTGGTGGGCAAGGTGGCCTACCGCGTGCTGGAGGACGAGGAGAAGGCCAAGCTGGCCGCCCGGCAGCCGGAAGAGGCGTAATATAACAAACAAAGGAGGCTGACTCCCATGGACAAAGAATTGAAGCGGCACTATACGCTGCTCGTGGACTTTCTGGGCCACGTCATGGGCCCCGACTACGAGATCGCGCTGCACGAACTGAAGGATGATTCCAACGAGATCATCGCCATCGCCAACGGCGAGTTGACGGGACGTCATCTGGGGTCGCCTCTGAGCAACAAGATGCTGGAGTATCTGGCAGGGAATCTCAGCGAGACGCAGAACTATGTGCTGGATTTCGAGACGGTCTCCGCCACCGGCAAGACCATGTGCTCCAGCTCCATGCTTATTCGCGGCCGCTCCGGCGAGCTGACGGGATTTTTGTGCATCAACTTCGATGCCAGCCGCTATGAGGAACTGGCCCGCAAGGTCATGGAGCTGTGCGGCGGCGGCCTGAAGCGCGGCGTACCCAGCGGTACGCGGCTCATCGCCGACAGCAACGATCCGGTGGAGATGCCGGTGCGCAGCGGATATCCCACGTCGATCGCCGGCGCCACCGCCAGCATCGTGTCCCAGGTGGTGGCGGACTATCCGGTGGAGGTGGACCGCCTGACCCAGGACGAGAAGATGGAGATCATGGACATCCTGAACCGCAAGGGCGTGTTCCTGCTGAAGGGCTCCGTCAGCCACGTAGCCCAGGCGCTCCACAGCTCTGAGGCCAGCATCTACCGGTATCTGGGGAAGCTGAACAACAAGTGAAGAACGCGAAAAGCCTCCCGCAGCATGGGCTGCGGGAGGCTTTTTATGCACAGAAGAAATCAGGCCAGATAGTCCACCAGACTCACGACCAGGGGCATGGTCAGGGCGGAGAAGGCGGTCTGTACCGACACCATGGAGGAGGCCAGCTCCGTGTCCAGCTCGAACTTGGACGCGAACATGCTCAGCAGAGCGGCTGCCGGCGCGCTGGCGGCGATGACCAGGACCATGGTCAGATCGCTGTTCAGGCCCAGGGCCAGGCAGATGCCCAGAGACAGCAGAGGGAACGCCACCAGACGCAGCAGCATGGTGATCCAGGAGCTGGCGCCCTTCAGGGCGGCGCGAAAGTCGGCGTGGCTCAGCTGGGAGCCTACCACCACCATAGGCAGCGGCGTATTCAGGGCCGAGAGGTACGTCGCGGGGGTCATGATGATATCCGGCAGAGTGATCTCCAGCAGGTACAGGGCCAGAGCCAGCACGATGCTGATGACGCCGGGATTCAGCAGCAGGGGGCGCAGCTTCAGCTGGGTCTTGTCACCGGTGATGGCGTAGATGCCGTAGGTCCAGCTGAGGAACGTGAAAATCACGTTGTAGGCCGAGCCGTAGAATACGCCGATGGTGCCGATCAGAGAGGTCATCACGGGGTAGCCCATGAAGCCGCAGTTGGAGAACACGGCGGCGAACAGCAGCAGGTTCCGGCGATGCCGGTCCGTGTCGTGGATCATCAGGCGGGACAGCACGATGAAAGCCGCATGCAGCAGGAGGGACACGGCCACCACAACATAAAAGTTGTGGAGCGTATCCTGCTCAATGGGACGCTGGAAGGCCACCAGCAGCATACAGGGGCTGACGATATACATCACCAGCGTGCTCATGCTGGCGGCGCCATGGTCGTCGATGAGCTTGAGCTTCCCCAGCACGTAGCCCACGGCCATCAGCAAATATAGAGTAATGATCTGACGGCCCACCGTCAGAAAGGATTCGATCATGCCAGGGAGCCTCCTTTATCCAATGGCGCAGCGCGCCGATGT
This sequence comes from uncultured Eubacteriales bacterium, assembly GCA_900545585.1. GTDB lineage: Bacteria > Bacillota > Clostridia > Oscillospirales > Oscillospiraceae > Vescimonas. The sequence goes on along the minus strand of UQZR01000023.1, from coordinate 39,110 downwards.
CTTTATAAAAATTCCGCAAAGCACCAGACAAGTCTATCACAAAACCGAAAGCTGTCAAGAGAAACGGTTGTTTTATGGGGGAAATCGGCGTATAATACGATTACTTATGGATAAAAACGGAGGCTCCTTATGAAATTGATGGTCCTTGACGGCAACAGCATCGTCAACCGCGCCTATTACGGCATCCGCCCCCTGACCACGCGGCAGGGACTATACACCAACGCCATCTACGGCTTTATCACCACGCTGCAGCGCCTGCTGGACGAGGAGAAGCCGGAGGCGCTGTGCGTCACCTTCGACCGGCGGGAGCCTACGTTCCGGCATGAGGCCGACGCGGCCTACAAGGCCCAGCGCAAGGGAATGCCGGAGGAGCTGGCGATGCAGATGCTGCCGCTGAAGCAGGTGCTGACGGCCATGAGCATCCCCCGGTATGAGCTGACGGGGTACGAGGCCGACGACCTTATCGGTACCATCAGCCGCAAATGCGAGGCGGCGGGCTGGGACTGCGTCATCGTCACCGGCGACAAGGACAGCCTACAGCTCATCACCGACCACACCAAGGTGAAGCTGGTGTCCACCCGCATGGGCCAGACCACCACCAAGGACATGACGCCGGAGACATTTCAGGAGACCTACGGCTTCGCGCCCATCCATATGATCGACCTGAAGGCTCTGATGGGCGATAGCTCCGACAACATCCCGGGCGTGCCTGGCATCGGGGAAAAGACCGCCATGGCTCTGGTACAGGAGTACGGCAGCATCGATACGCTGTACGCACAGATGCCGGACGTTCACGCCAAGCCCGCCGCCCTGCGGAAGCTGCAGGAGGGAGAGGAGTCGGCGCGGCACAGCTACTGGCTGGCCACCATCGTCACCGATGCGCCGCTGGAGTTCAGACCGGAGGACAACCTGCGCCAGCCCTTCAAACCCGAGCTGTACGACCTGTTTCTGCGGCTGGAGTTCCAGAAGCTCATCGACAAGTACGGTCTGTCCCCTCAGCACCAGCCAGAGGAGAAGGCGGACGCTGCCGCCGAGGTGGAGATCCTGGAGACGGCGGAGCGGGCGCAGGAGCTGCTGGACCTGTGGCGGGGCGCGGACCATGTTACCGTCTACGGTCTGCCGGACTTCAGCGCACTGGCGGTGGCCTGCGAGACGGGCGAGGGCACCGTCCGGATGGCGGAGCTGTACGAGAACCGGTACGGCGGAAACTGGCACGACCTGCTGGAGGCTCTGTTCGCCGCAGACGTCAAAAAGGTGGGGCACAACGTTAAGGATATGATACGCGCCCTGCTGGAGCGGGAGCTGCCCGCCGAGGGCTTTGTGTTCGACACGGCGCTGGCGGCGTACCTCTGCGATGCCACCGCCGGCAGCTACGATATCGCCAAGCTGTTTCTCTCCTTTTATAACGAGGAGCTGCCCAAGCCTGCCCATTTGGAGCCGGAGGCGTTCACGTCCCTGCTGGGGGACGATACGGCGGCTCAGACGGCGCTCATCAGCTACACCTCTGCGGTGTCGGCGCTCCATGGGACGCTGGCGGCCAAGCTGGAGGCGTTGGACGTGACCAGGCTCTACTACGAGGTGGAGCTGCCGCTGTGCCGCGTGCTGGCGGAGATGGAGACGGCGGGCTTTCTGGTGGACCGGAAGGCTCTGACGGAGTACGGCCAGACGCTGCAGGGCGTCATGGATGAGACGGAACAGGCCATCTACGCCGCGGCGGGGGAGACATTCAACATCAACTCCCCCAAGCAGCTGGGCGTGATCCTGTTTGAAAAGCTGGGCCTGCCCCACGGGAAAAAGACCAAGACCGGCTGGTCCACCAATGCCGACGTGCTGGAAAAGCTGCGGTACGATGCGCCCATCGTGGCGGATGTGCTGCGCTACCGGCAGTACGCCAAGCTGAAAAGCACCTACGTGGATGGGCTGATGAAGGTCATCGAGCCGGACGGGCGGGTGCGCACCAGCTTCCAGATGACGGTGACGGCCACGGGGCGGCTGAGCTCCACGGAGCCAAACCTCCAGAATATCCCCACCCGCACGGAGCTGGGCAGCCAGCTGCGGCGGATGTTCACCGCGCCGGAGGGCTGCGTGCTGGTGGACGCGGACTACTCCCAGATCGAGCTGCGGCTGCTGGCCCACATTGCCGGCGACACCGAGATGCAGGCGGCGTTCCGGTCGGGGGAGGATTTCCACACCGTCACCGCCTCCCGCGTGTTCCATGTGGAGCCGCAGGAGGTGACGCCGGAGATGCGCCGCCGCGCCAAGGCGGTGAATTTCGGCATCGTCTACGGCATCTCAGCCTTCTCGCTGGCGCAGGACATCGGCGTATCCGTGGCGGAGGCCAAGGCGTATATGGAGCGGTATTTTGAGACGTATCAGGGCGTGCGGCAGTATATGACCGACGTGGTCGCCAAGGCGGAGCAGGACGGCTACGTCCAGACGCTGATGCACCGGCGCCGCGCCCTGCCGGAGCTGAAAAGCAGCAATTTCAACATGCGGGAATTCGGCAAACGGGTGGCCCTGAACATGCCAGTGCAGGGCACCGCCGCCGACATCATGAAGCTGGCCATGGTGCGGGTACACCACCGCCTGAAGCGGGAGGGGCTGCGCGCCCGGCTTCTCATGCAGGTACACGACGAGCTGATCGTGGAGTGTCCGGCATCGGAGCGGGAGCAGGTAGAGCGCCTGCTGACGGAGGAGATGGAGCAGGCCGCCCAGCTGTCCGTGCCCCTGATCGCCGAGGCGCACAGCGGCAAAAACTGGCTGGCAGCGAAGGAGTAAGACATGAAACAGGTAAAGATCGTACCCATGGCGGCGGAGCATCTGGACCGGCTGGAGCAGCTGGAGCGGATGTGCTTCTCCCGCCCGTGGTCCAAGAAGATGCTGGCCGAGGAGCTGGACAACCAGTGCGCCGCCTTTCTGGTGGCGGTGGAGCCGGAGATGGAGAAGGCGGTGGGCTACGCGGGCCTGCTGGTGGTGGCCGACGAGGGCTACATTACCAACGTGGCCGTGGACCCCTCCTGCCGCAGGCAGGGTGTGGCAGCCCAGCTTCTGCAGGTGTTCGACAACTTCGCAAAGGGCAATCATCTGGCGTTCCTGACGCTGGAGGTGCGGCCCTCCAACGCGGCGGCCATCGCGCTGTATGAGGGCTTCGGCTTCCGGGAGGTGGGGCGGCGGCGCAACTACTACGACCTGCCCAAGGAGGATGCTCTCATTCTCACAAAATACTACACGGAGGAGGCGGCACAATGAACATTCTGGCTTTCGAATCCTCCTGCGACGAGACGGCGGTGGCAGTGGTGCGGGACGGACGGCAGCTGCTGTCCGACGCCATTCTCTCTCAGGCGGACATGCACGCCCTGTACGGCGGCGTGGTGCCGGAGATCGCCTCCCGCAAGCACGTGCAGGCCATCGCCGCCCTATCCGACAAGGCGCTGGCCGACGCGGGCCTGACGAAGCGAGACATCGACGCCGTGGCGGTAACGTATGCCCCGGGGCTTATCGGCGCGGTGCTGGTGGGGGTGTCCTTCGCCAAATCCGCCGCCTACGCGCTGGGGGTGCCGCTGATCCCCGTACACCATGTGCGGGGCCACATCGCCGCCAACTATCTGGCGTTTCCGGAGCTGGAACCGCCCTTCGTGGCACTGGCCATCTCCGGAGGCAACACCCTGATCGTGGACGTGCGGGACTACACGGACATGACGGTGCTGGGCGCCACCCGCGACGATGCGGCGGGGGAGTGCTTCGACAAGGCGGCCCGTGTGCTGGGGCTGCCCTACCCCGGCGGCAAGCCCATGGACGAGCTGGCGCAGCAGTCCGCCGGCGGCAAATATGAGCTGCCCCGTGCCCACGTGTCCGGCGCGGAGCTGGACATGAGCTTCTCGGGCCTGAAAACGGCGGTGGTGAACCTGGCCCACAACGCCCAGCAGAAGGGGGAGGAACTGGACGCCCCCGCGCTGGCACGGGACTTCGCCTGCGCCGTGTCGGGCGAGCTGGTGCCCCGCGCCATGCGGGCGCTGGAGCTGACAGGGTATGACACGCTGGTGGCCGCCGGGGGCGTGGCGGCTAACTCCGTCATCCGCGGGGATCTGGAGCACGCCTGCCGTAAGACGGGGGCGCGGCTGTTCCTGCCGCCGCTGCGATGGTGCGGGGATAACGGCGCTATGATCGGCGCGCAGGGCTACTACGAGTATCTGGCGGGCCGCCGTGCCGGACTGGACCTCAATGCCTACGCCACCATGGATCTGGGTACACTGACATAACGTGCAGCCCCGCTCTTTCGGGAGCGGGGCGTTTTCCTGCTCCGATGGCTGGCAGAAGGGGTCGTTATGGTAAACAAGATGGCTGTGCGCGTCGATTTGTGATGTTATGTAAAGTAAAACGGAGAAATTGTAAAAGTGGAAACCGAAGTATGAGTGTCGGTGAATCTGGCGAAAAAGGCGGAAAAGTATTGAAAATACAGGGAACACATAGCTGTGGAAAACTTTGTGGAAAGTGTGGATAACTCTTTGTAAAAATTATGTAATGCAGGATTATGTAAAATATATGTAAAGGGAACGTCTTGCAGCGGAATAGCGAAATTGTCAGGGAAAAGCGGGGGAATAGGGAAAAGCGAAGCTTTTTCCCAGGGTGTGACGGAAACGGGGGAGGGAGCAGATTTTCGCGGCGTGAGAAAAAGCGGCAGGCTTCGATGGGAAGATTACGTTATGTATTATTTTGCCGGAACGGCGAAAAGGCGGTTGACGGCGGCACGGGGATATGTTATACTATCATCTGGTATTTCACTGTGCTTGTGTGGCTCAGCTGGCAGAGCAGCTCACTCGTAATGAGCAGGTCGCCGGTTCGAATCCGGCCACAAGCTCCAGACTCCTCGCGGGTGACGCGAGGAGTTTTTCTATGTACAAGAGCGACGACAAACGATATGCAGCTTCCATGAAGAACGCGGAGGCCTCCGTCCGCATGGAGGGCTGTCAGGTAACGCCCCAGATGCGGGAGCAGTGCCAGCGTGTGCTGCGTGGTGAGATGACCACGGCGGAGCTGCTGCGGCAGATACTTGGCGAGGCGATAAAATGAGTATAGAAAAAAAGGCCGCCGCAGGGAATTCCCTGCGGCGGCCAGCATCAGCACCGACATCGATCAGCGCCGGCGTGCCCGGCCCGAATTGCCTTTTGTTTTTACTCCCTGCTTCTATGTCTGCGCTGTCTTTACAGGCAGATATCTTTCTCGGCTTCGTCGTGCCAGAGACAGCAGGTACCTTTGCCCAGACGCTTGGCCCGGTACAGGGCCTTGGTCGCTTTTTCCAGCAGCTCGGAAAAGGGACATTCCTCGTCGCCGCACAGGACGGCGCCGGCGGAGCAGCTGCCGAGAAGCTCCGCACCCGGCAGGAGCTCGCCGGTGGCGCGGCAGATCTCGGTACCCTTGCGCCGGACCGCCTCGGCGTTGTCCATGCGGCGGAGGATCACCACGAACTCGTCCCCGCCGTAGCGGCAGAGGATGTCGCCGTTTCTGGTGCGCCTGCGCAGCAGCTCGCCGAAGGCTTTCAGCAGCTGGCTGTCATGGTCGTGGCCGCAGCCGTCGCTGACTTTTTTCAGGCCGCCCAGATCGAAAATATACAGTGCCAGAGGCAGGTCCTCCTGCCACAGGGAATCCAGCGCGGTATGGAGGCCGCGGCGGTTCAGCAGACCCGTCAGATAGTCTCGGCAGATATGGTTCTGCAGCGTGCGCTCCCGTGCCTTGTGGGTGGATAAGCCGGTCAGCAGCTCCAGCCGCTTCCGCAGACCCACCTGGGTATGGGGCTTTTTGATGAAGTCATCCGCACCGGCGCGCAGGGCCTGTCTCTCCAGCGCTTCGTCCTGCGGCAATGTTACCAGAACAGGGACGTGCCAGAGGGCAGGGTTGGCCTGGATGGCGGCCAGCACGTCGAAGGCTCCCTGCTGCGGCAGAGTCATGCTCAGCAGCACGGCGAACGTTTCGTCGCGTTCGTGCTCCGCCACGCAGGCAAGAGCCGTGACCGCGTCGGCGGCCTCCAGCACCTGGTGGGGTCCGGAAAAGGTGGCGCGCACCTGGGCGCGGTAGTCGGGATCCTCGTCCGCCACCAGCAGAGTCTGGGCAGGGCGGGTGAACACCGCACGGCCCATGATGGCGCGAGAGGGCTCCTCAGTCAGGTATTTTTCAAACTCGGCGCTGGGCATGGGCTTGGCAAAGAAGTAGCCCTGCACGTAGTCGCAGCCGATGTCGCGGATGTGCTCCAGCTGCTCCCGGGTCTCCACGCCCTCGGCCACCACGCTGAGGTTCAGCCGGCGGGCCAGCTCGACGATGAAGCGGAGGATGCCCTGCTCCAGCGGTTTGGCTGTCTCGCTCTGGATGAACTTCATGTCCAGCTTCAGGATGTCCAGCTTCATCTGGTTCAGCATGTTCAGGGAGGAGTAGCCGCTGCCGAAGTCGTCCATCTCGATGATGAAGCCCAGGGAGCGCAGGTGTGCCACGGTGTCGATGATCTGCTGCGGGTCCTCAGTATAGGCGCTCTCCGTGATCTCCAGATGCAGCAGAGCGGGATTCAGCCGGTACTTTCGTATCAGACCCAGCAGCACATCGGCCACGTCTGCCTGATAGATGTCAGCGCGGGAGATGTTGACGGACACGGGGACGGTGGTGAGCCCGCGGCTCTGCCAGTCGTGGAGCAGGCGGCACGCCTCCTCCCAGACGTAGCGGTCCAGCTGGGTGATGAAGCCGTTCTTTTCAAAGAGGGGGATAAACTCACCCGGGGACAGGAAGCCCATCTCAGGATGGATCCAGCGCACCAGCGCCTCGGCACCGGCCAGTCGGTCGTCCAGCAGGCTGAACTTGGGCTGGAGGTAGACTTGAAACTGCCTCTGGGCGAGGGCGGCCTCCATGGACTCGGTGATGACCTGCTCCCGCAGCAGCTTGCTGCGCAGGCTGTCATCATAGACGGAGAAATGGGTGTTGTACTGGCCACGGATGCTGTCCGCGGCCAGAAAGGCGCGGTCGCACATCTGCTCCACGGAGACGCCTTCGCTGGCCACCTCATACACGCCCCACTTCATAACGGTGTTCTTCGCCGTGCGCAGCATCTGCTGACCGGTCTCCACAAGGTGATCGTAGTTTGCGGTGCGGTGCTCCTGACTGAGCAGGAGCATGAAGCGGTCGGCGTTGAAGCGGCCGCAGATCTCATCGCGGCCCTTGAGCTCCAGGAACATCTTGGCGATCGCGCGGAGCAGGCGGTCGCCGGCGGCGATGCCGAACACATCATTATACAGCTTGAAGTTTTCAACGTTGGAGCAGATGATGGTATACTGCCGCTCCGGATGGGTGCGCATCTGCTCCTGCGCCTGCTTATAGAAGAACTCCTTGCTGTAAAGACCGGTGAGCCGATCATAGCGGAGCTGGTTGACCATGGCTGCATTTTCCCGCAGATTGATGAGGCTGGCCACGCGGTGCAGGATGATCTGGGGGCGGTAGGGCTTGGGTACGAAGTCCGTGGCGCCGTGCTCCAGCGCGGCGAGCTCATCGGCCTCGCTGTCATTCTGGGTGGTGACGATGACGGGGATCAGGGCCAGCTCGGGGTCCTGCTTCACCAGCTCCAGAAACGTATAGCCATCCATCACCGGCATCATCACATCCAGCAGGATCAGGGCAATATTGTCCTTGCGATCCCGCAGAAGGTTCAGGGCTGTCTGGCCGCTGTCCGCCTCTATTACGTCGTATTGGCCGGACAGGATCATGCGCAGCATCTCGCGGTTGATCTGGTTGTCCTCCACCACAAGGATCTGTTTCTTCAATGACATCTCTACTACTCCTCTTTTGCTTGTTTGACAGCGATGCCGCGCATCGTTGGGGGGGAGAGCTGCGCCCGGGCCGCCCGGCTGCCGGCGAAAGGTTTCCGGGGTCATGACGCGTCGCACCTCAGCTTTTGCTGCCGGTCTCGTCTGGCGCGGGGGATACGCTGCAGCCGCAGCGGCCATGGGCCTTGGCGGTATAGAGGGCGCTGTCCACCGCCCTGAACAGGCTGCCGCGGAAGTCATTCTCATCGGAGAAGGCCACGCCTGCGCTGAGGGATACCGCGGGGAGGCCGTCCTCCGGTACGGCCAGCAGGCCGTTGATCTCCGCGATTTTATCGGGGATGGTGTAGTATAGCTCACGGCTCATATCCACCATGATGACGGCAAATTCGTCGCCGCCGATGCGGCACACGTAGTCGATGGAACGGAAGGTGGTGTGCAGGAGCGCGGCCACCCTTTTCAGGATGCGGTCACCCGTGTCGTGGCCGCAGGTATCATTGATCTGCTTAAAGACGTCCACATCCGCCAAGATCAGAGCGAAGCTGCTCCGGTCTTTTTCATACAGGCTCAGGATCTGATCGAAGGAGCGGCGGTTCAGCAGCTCCGTCAAACTGTCGTGCTCCGCCTGATGCTTCATCAGTATCTCCCGTTCCTCATTTTCCTCGTAGATGCTGTTATAGGTCTCCGCCAGCGTCCGCAGCTCTGCTGCCCCGTGGATAGGGGCGATGACGCCGTGGCGGATGCTCTTGTTATACTCCAGCAGGGGGCGCACGATGCCGCGGCGGATGACCACGCACTCCAGCAGCATCACTGCGGCGAAGAGCATCACGCAGACGGTGATGGTCCGGAAAATGCGGGCAAACACATCCGCCGCCCGCTGCTGCCGTGCCGTCAGTGTGTCAGTGAACACGGACAGAGCTGCATCCACGTCGCCGGCGATCTCGGACTTGGCGTCCTCGTACTCGGGACTGATCAGCAGCTCCCGAGCGCGGTCCGTTTTATCCGAAGCGGACAGGGCTGCGTCCTCCGGCGACAGGGTCACATCGGACAGCTCCCGGGGCCACTGGGCGGCAGGGGTGCGGATGGCATCTTCCACCAGACGCATGGCGTAATATTCCGTCTGCATCAGATCCATGGAGGCGGACAGCGCCTGCTCCAGCGAAGTCACCGCGTCCTCGCCGCCGTGGAGGGCGGACAGGTCCGCCAGCGCGGTCTCACGGCTGCGGGTGACGTTGGCCTCCTCGAAATAGGCGTCGATATAGGTCTGCTCACCGGTGGCGGCGGCCAGCCGCACCTGACGGGTCAGCGTGTCCGAGCCTGTCTGGAATCGCTGGGCTGCGGCCTCGCAGGCGATGTAGTCCCGGGTGGAGCTTTGCAGCACCTCGTATTTCCGAAAGCCCAGAATGGACACGGCGATACAGAGGATCGCCAGTACCGCGGTGATCCCCAGACTCCAGTTGCCCAGCGTCCGTATTTTCAAATTTCCGGCCATGCCAACGCCTCCTTTCCGGGCGCACAGGGCGCAGTCCTCCGAATGAACAGAAAACAAAATCGCACGGGCGTTCTTGACAGTATTTTAACGATATTATACAGCATTCTCTGGAAAAATCTACAAGTAATTTTGTGCAAAGAGGAAAATTTTGCAAATCAAAATTGGAGATTCTGCCGAAGGAGACAAGCAGACGAAAAGGCGTTTCAGATGCCGGAGCGGGCGAAGTGCTATGATCTGCCGGCAGCGGCCGTGCATCAGATATGCTGCATCAGTATGAACCCACCGAATAGAATTGTCAACCTGCCCTCGCCGCTGACAGAAAAAACGCCGCCCCGGCGGGCGGCGTTCCGATGACGGACGATATACTATCGCTCCTGCATGTCACGTATCACTGTCGGCAGAGCCGCGGTGGGCGTCGTGGCGGCGGCAGACCTGCCGGTAGATCAGCAGGCCGACACCGGCGATGACCAGCGTGGCGAGGAAAGTGACAACGGCGAACTGGTAATTCTGCATGCCCAGAGCATCGCCACCCACGGTGGACGTGACGATGGAGGGGATGCGGCCCACGGAGGCGATCAGCAGCCAGGAAGACCAGCTCAGGTCCGTGAGGCCCGCAAAGTAGCACAGCAGGTCCTTGGGTGTGCCGGGGACGGTGAACACCAGCCACAGCAGCGCTGTCCGCTTGGGGGACGTGCGCAGAAAGGACAGCTTTTCCAGCTTCTCCCTGGGGAAGAACACCTCCACCAGCGGGACACCCCATTTCCGCACCACGGCGAACACCGCCACACTGCCCAGGATCGAGCCCAGCAGGCACAGCACCGTGCCCCACACGGCGCCGAAGGCGTAGCCTCCCGCGATCTCCAGCGGTTCGCCGGGGATGATGGCCACCAGCACCTGCAGAAACACCATGCCCGCGTAGGCGGCCATGCCCCAGACGCCGTGACCGGCCACCCACTGGCGGAACGCCTCCGGCTCCCTGGCGAAACGGACCATGGGACGGCCCGCAAACCAGGCCAGCGCCGCGGACAGCAGGACAAAAATGACGATCGCGCCGCCGGACAGCAGTTTTTTCTGTTTTTCAGTGAACGCGCGGTGCTGTTTCATGTGTGCGGGCCTCTTTCGTGGAAATATAGTTCATTATGCTGCATGGTATCCTACCACAAAAAACGGGGGAATATTTGAACGAATCATAAAGATTTCCTTAAACGGGGAAAGAGAGCCGCAGCGCAGCTCTCTTTTTGCGTGATGAAGAAGTTCAGCGGATACCGGCGATGAAGCAGGCAGGGTCCGCCGCCAGCTGGCGCCTGGCCCATGCCAGCATGGCGTAGGTGTTGACGGCGGAGGTGACGACGCCCGCACCCCAGTGGTCAGCGGTGACGCTGCGCAGGAAGTCGTCCGGCGCGGCGGTGCGCACGTAGTAGGGGTGGGCCTCGGCGGAGCCGTCCAGCTGGGCGGTGTCGGCCTTGCCGGTGTAGAAGGACTTGTCACCGGACAGGATGGTCAGACAGTCCTGCACCACATTGGAGGCGGTGGGGAAGCGGCCCGCGCCCTGACCGAAGAAGCTCTGGCGGCCCACGCGCTCGGCGGTGCAGGTGATGAGGTTGTAGTTGGCGGGCACGGCAGCCTCCGGTTCACCGGCGTCCACCAGCGTGGGCTCCACATAGGCACAGACGCCGTTTTCCGTGGACTCCGCTGCGGCCAGCAGCTTGCACACGAAGCCGTGGGTCTTGAAGGCGGCAATGTCCTCCGCCGTGACGGTGCGGATGCCGAAGGTGGGAATGGCCGTCTCCTCCAGTACTGCGTCAAAGGCGATGTTGGCGGAGATACACAGCTTCCGGCGGATGTCATCACCGTCGATATCGGCGGAGGGGTCCGCTTCCGCGTAGCCCAAGTCCTGCGCTTCCTTGAGAATGGCGGGGAAGTCCACGGGGGACTTGTGCATGGCGTCCATGATGAAGTTGGTGGTGCCGTTCATGATGCCGCCCACGGCGCCCACGGTGTCCAGCCGCTTGACACGGGCCAGATTCACCAGCCACGGGATGCCGCCGCCCACGGCGGCGGTGCAGCGCAGGGCCACGCCCTTTTTCTTTGCCAGTGCCGTCAGCTCCGGATAGTAGGCGGCGATCAGGGCCTTGTTGGCCGTGACCACGTTCTTGCCCCGCTCCATAGCGGCGCTGACGTACTCGTAGGCGGGGTGCAGCCCGCCCATGACCTCCACCACCGTGTCGATGGCGTCATCGGTCAGAATGTCGTTGAAGTCGTAGGTGGCCAGGCCCTCCGGCAGGCCGGCCTTGGGGCTGCGCAGCAGCACACGGGAAACGGCGATGTCGCTGCGGCTCTGGGTCAACTCCAGCACGCCGCCGCCCACCACGCCAAAGCCCAGCAGTCCGATGTTCATTGGGAAGTACCCCCTGTCAGTTGATTTTGCCCCATTGTACCCAGCCGCAGACAGGTTGTCAACAGGAAAAATGCCTGTACCAGCGGCGGTACAGGCATTCGGTTCACTGCATCAGACGCAGGATCTCCGGCTGGGAGACAAGTCCGATGGATCTGTTCACCAGCTGGCCATTCCGGAACACCAGCAGGGTGGGGATGCTCTCGATGCCGAACTGCATGGCAAGGGCCGGTTCTGCATCCACATCCACCTTGACGATCTTGAAATCGTCCCGATCGGACAAGGACTCCAGCACGGGGGCCAGCATCCGGCAGGGACCGCACCATGCCGCCCAGAAGTCCACCAGCACCGGCTTGTCCGCGTGCAGGACCTCCTGTTCAAAGCTCTGCGTCGTTGCGTGTACAATGGCCATGACACGTCCTCCTTTGTGGATGATTTTCTTTAGTATATGGAATGTTCTGCCGAATATCAGCGGCATATGCAACAATCAGACGGTTTTTTCCAGACAGACCAGCTGTACGCCGGGGATACCGTTGAAGCTGCCGCCGATGATGCCCGCCTCGATATAGCCCAGACGGGCGTACAGGGTGCGGGCGGGGGTGTTGCGGGCGTTGGTGTCGATGCGCAGGCAGTTCCGTCCCGTCTCGCGGCCCAGCTGCTCGTAGAACCGGACGAAGGCGGTGCCATACCCCTTGCCCTTGACGGCAGGGTCCACCACCAACGTGTGGAGCACCAGCACCCGCTCCGGCGGGGCCTCGTACTGCCAGGGACACTGGGCGTACTGGGGCATCTGGTGCTGGTCGATCTTGGCGGCAGCGGTGACGCGGCCCTCGTCCTCCAGCACGTAGAGGGTGCCGGCGGTCAGGGCGTCCAAGGCCGTCTGCTCCGTGGGGTAGATGCCGCGGGTCCAGCCGGTGGTCAGCAGACCCTGCTCCTCACGGTCCAGCAGGGCATTATAGATGGCCGCGATGGCGGGGATATCGGCGGCGGTCGCTTTTCGGATCATCATGTTGCTCACCTCACCGGCATTATAGCATCCGAAAGCGGCGCTGTCATCTGCTTTTTCGCGGAAAACCGGCTCCCCGTCAGACGGAGAGCCGGTTTTGTTATCGGTACAGCAGCCATGCCGCCAGCGCGATCTGCGCCAGCAGGATCGCGGGGATGCCCCAGACGAAGTACCAGTGCTTCGTCTTGTGACGGAACGTCCGCATGCCCAGCAGAGCCCCGATGCTGCCGCCCAGCAGGGGCAGCAGGAACAGCGTCTTTTCCGGTACGCGCCACACGCCCCGCTTGGCGCGGCTCTTGTCGATACCGTACACCGCGAAGGTGGCCAGGTTGATGACGATGAGCCACAGGGCCAGTACACCGGCGGGGGTGGTCAGGAGCTCCTTCACCGTCAGTCGGCGTTACGCAGCTTGCTGAGCTCCACTGCGGTGGCAGTGGCCAGACGGGCGTTGTTGTACACCAGCTGGATGTTGGCAGCCAGGCTGCTGCCGCCGGTGATGTCCTTGATCTTGGCCAGCAGGAAGGGCGTGGTGGCCTTGCCGTGGATGCCCTGCTCCTTGGCCTCCTCCACGGCCTCGTCAATGGCCTTATTGATGACATCGGCGTCCATGGAGTACTCCTCGGGGATGGGGTTCGTCACCAGCATGCCGCCGCGCAGGCCCAGCTCACGCTTGACATGGAACGCCTCGGCCAGCTGGGCGGGTGTGTCCAGACGGTAATCCACGCCGAAGCCGGACTTACGGGTGTAGAAGGCAGGCAGCTCCTCGGTCTGGTAGCCGATGACGGGGACGCCGTGGGTCTCCAGATACTCCAGGGTCAGGCCCAGATCCAGAATGGACTTGGCACCGGCGCACACCACCATCACGGGGGTCTGGGCCAGCTCCTCCAGATCGGCGGAGATGTCCATGGTGGTCTCCGCGCCGCGGTGGACACCGCCGATGCCGCCGGTGGCGAACACCTCGATACCGGCCATGGCAGCGATCATCATGGTAGTGGTCACGGTGGTGGCGCCGTCGCGCTTCTCAGCCACCAGAACAGGCAGGTCACGGCGGCTGGCCTTGGTGACACCGGCGCCGGTCTTGCCCAGATAGTCGATCTCCTCGGGGGTCAGGCCGGCCTTCAGGCGGCCGCCGATGATGGCGATGGTGGCGGGCACGGCGCCGCCCTCGCGGATGATCTTCTCCACGTTCAGGGCCGTCTCCACATTCTGGGGATAGGGCATGCCGTGGCTGATGATGGTGCTCTCCAGCGCCACAACGGGCTTACCGGCCTTGATGGCCTCCTGTACTTCGGGTGCAACGTCCAGATAACGGTTCATATTAAAGCTCCTCCTTGTCAAGAATATATTGGATGTTCTCCCAGCTCATGCCGGGGTGGATCGTCTCGGGTGAGGTGCAGGCCAGCGCGCCGGCACCGATGGCCAGATGGGCCGCCTCCTCCAGCGTTTTGCCGTGGGCCATGCAGGAGGCCAGCGCGGCGGCTACCGCATCGCCGCCGCCGGTGGCGTTGGCGATCTGGACCTTGGGGCAGGCCACCCGCGCGGTATGGCCCTGCCGGTCGGCGGCGTATAGGCCGTCGCTGCCAAGGGAGATGTAGACCTGCTGCAGGCCGGTGTCCAGCAGCTTTTCCGCCGCACGGGCCGCGTCGGCCTCATTATGGATGGGAACGCCGCTGAGCAGCTCCGCCTCCATGCGGTTGGGCTTCAGGGCTGTCAGATGGCCCAGCACCGGCTGGAGCTTGGGGGCTTTGATGGTGGAGACCGGGTCGGCCAGCAGGGGTGCGGTGCAGTGCCGGCACAGCCAGTGCAGCGACGCCTCCGGCAGGTTCGTCTCTACCACCACCAGGTCGGCGTGGTTGATGAAGTCCAGACGCTGGCGCAGGAAGTCCGGCGTCATGTGGTCGTAAATGGACATGTCATTGACGGCCAGTGCCATGTCACCGTCGCTGTCGTCAATGAACAGGTAGGTGCCGGTGCGCCCATCGGGGATGACGGCGCTGTGGGTCAGGTCCAGACCGATGGCAGCGGCGTTTTCCCGCACGCTTTGGGCGAAGCTGTCCTGCCCCAGTACCGTGACCATGGAAACGTGCTCGCCCAGCAGGCACAGGTTATGGGCGATGTTGCGGCCCACACCGCCCAGCGAAGTGGTGACGCGGCCGGGGTTGGAGTCCCGCGCCACCAGAGACGCGTGTGACACGGCGCCGATATCCATGTTGACGCCGCCCACCACCACGATGTAGGGGTCGGTGCGCAGCAGATAGCCCCGTCCGGCGATATAGCCCTTCTTCATCAGGCTGGAGATGTGTACTGCGGCGCTGGAACGGGTGATACCGGCCTTTTCGGCCAGCTCCTGCTGGGAGATCATGGGATTTTCCCGGATCCACTCCAATAGCTGGCGCTCCCGCTGGGTCATGGTATCGCCTCCTAAGCTAAAATTTATTTTCTAATCATGTGCTTATCATAGCGCGGCGCGGCGGGTTTGTCAAGGGGGAATTTACGGGAAGGGACCAAAGGCGCGGGGCAAGTTTCGTGAAAAGGACGTTGCAAACAGCCCGAACGTATGGTACAATACGGGCAATGCAGCAATAGCGGGCACCTGCGGGCGCCGGCAGCGAGGAAAGAGGTAGAGATCTTATGAACAATGCAGTCAAGCGTATCGGCGTGCTGACCAGCGGCGGAGACGCACCTGGTATGAACGCCTGCATCCGTGCCGTGGTCCGCAGTGCGCTGGCCCGCGGCATCGAGTGCGTGGGCATCCGGCGGGGCTACGCCGGCCTGATCTCCGGCGACATCATGGAGATGAACAGCGCCAGCGTCAGCCGCATCATCAACCGCGGCGGCACCATCCTGTACAGCGCGCGGTGCGACGAGTTCCGTACTCAGGAGGGCCAGCAGAAGGCGGCCAACACCTGCAAGCTGCTGGGATTGGACGGCCTGGTGGCTATCGGCGGCGACGGTACGTTCCGCGGCGCACAGGACCTGTCCAAGTTCGGCATCTCCGTGGTAGGCATCCCGGGTACCATCGACAACGATATCGTCTGTACCGACTACACCATCGGCTTCGATACCGCCGCCAACACGGCGGTGGAGTGCATCGACCGGCTGCGGGACACCATGCAGTCCCATGAGCGCTGCTCCGTGGTGGAGGTCATGGGCCACCGCGCCGGTTATCTGGCGCTGTATGTGGGCGTGGCCGTGGGAGCAACGGCAGTGCTGGTGCCGGAGCGGGAGTACGACTTTGAACAGCATGTAGCGGAGAAGATCCGGCGGGCGCGGCTCAGCGGCAAGACCAATTTCATGATCGTTGTGGCTGAGGGCGCGGCCAGCGGCATCGCTGTGGGGGAAGAGATCCGCGAAAAGCTGGGACTGGACCCCCGCGTCACCATTCTGGGCCACATCCAGCGGGGCGGCAACGCCAGCGCCAAGGACCGCGTGATGGCCACCCGCATGGGCTATGAGGCTGTGCAGGTGTTGGCGGAGGGCAAGACCAACTGCATCATCTGCGCCAAGGGTGAGCAGATCGTCAATGTAGACATCGACGAAGGGCTGGCCATGAAAAAGACTCTGAACCCCGAGGAGATGGAGGTCATGACTGTGATGAGCGGCCGGTAAACAACATAAAAAGAGGAGACGCGCCGCGTCTCCTCTTTTTATGTTGTTATGCGTTGTACAGCCCCGCGATCACGATACCGCGGCTACCAGTAAAATCATGGCGCAGTGCTTCCGGCTCAGCTTCTCCTTGAGGAACAGGCGGTTCCACAGCACGAGGGCCGCACAGCAGGCGGTGATGATGGGGCGGCCGGAGCGTAGATATGGGCGAACCGGCCCGCCGTCTCGCAGACGGCGCTGAAAATGATGATTTGGCAGCGGAATGGCTGTCTCTGCAAGTTTACATAATTAAAGGGAGATGAGGCCGGCCTCCAGCATCTTCTGGAGGCTCATGAGGATGCCCAGCTTGGCGTGATACCACGTCAGGCCGCCCTGAAAGTACACGGCGTAGGGCGGGCGGATGGGGCCGTCGGCGGAGAGCTCGATGGAGCTGCCCTGCACGAAGGCGCCGGCGGCCATGATGACCTCGCTGTCGTACCCGGGCATGGCCCAGGGTTCGGGGGTCACGTAGCTGTCCACCGGCGCGGCGGACTGGATACCCTTGCAGAAGGCCACCATGCCCTCGCGGCTGCCCAGCTCCACGGCCTGGATGATGTCGTGGCGGGTCTCGGCGGCGGAGGGCACCACGCGGAAGCCCAGCTTTTCATAGCAGGCGGCGGCAAACACCGCACCCTTTACGGCGGAGGCCGTCACGGTGGGGGACAGGAAAAACCCCTGATACAGCTGGGTCAGCAGGCCAAGATTGGCACCGACCTCCCGCCCAAGACCCGGGGCGGACAGGCGGCGGGCGCAGCGGTCGATGAGATCAGCCCTGCCGCAGACGTAGCCGCCGGTGGGGGCCAGACCGCCGCCGGGATTTTTGATGAGACTGCCCACGATCATGTCCGCGCCTACGTCGGACGGCTCCCGCAGCTCGGTGAACTCGCCGTAGCAGTTGTCCACCATGCAGATCACGTCCGGCTTGCACTGCTTGCAGAAGGCGATGAGCTGGCCAATCTGGTCCACGGAGAAGCTGGGGCGGGTGGCGTAGCCCTTGGAGCGCTGAATGGTAATGAGCTTGGTCTGGGGGCCGATGGCGGCGCGGATGCCGTCGTAGTCGAAGCTGCCGTCCGGCAGCAGATCCACCTGCCGGTAGGAGACGCCGTACTCCTTGAGAGAGCCGGCGGAGGGACGAATACCGATGACCTCCTCCAGCGTGTCATAGGGGCCGCCCACAGGGCTCAGCAGCTCGTCGCCGGGCAGCAGGTTGGCGCCCAGCGCCAGCGCCAGCGCGTGGGTGCCGCAGGTGATCTGGGGACGCACCAGCGCCGCCTCGGCGCCGAAGCAGTCGGCGTAGACGCGCTCCAGCGTGTCGCGGCCCTCATCGTCGTAGCCGTAGCCGGAGGAGAGGTTGAAATGGTTGGCGGCCAGCCGGTTCTTCTGCATGGCGGCGATGACCTTCATCTGGTTGGCCTCGGCGATGGCGTCGATACCGGCGAAGCGATCCTTCAGGTCGGCGAGGACACCCTCACCAAAGGTGAGCACGGCGTCGCTGATGCCCAGAGCTTTATATTGTTCAAGCATGTTTGATACCTCAGTCAGGAAAATTTACGCCGTTCAGGCGCATGATGAGCCGGATGGGGTAGTCCCGATCCAGATAGTGCTGCGCGTACCAGTCGTAGGTGGCGGCGGGCAGGTGTACCAGCTCCGGCGCTTCGCAGCGGAAGGTCTCGAAGGTCTTTTGATCGCCGCTGAGCAGGGCGGCTACCACATCCAGCCGCCCCTCCTCCGCCAGACGCAGCAGGACGGCATCCATCACGGCGGCGCAGGCCCGCTCCTCCTCGCCGGCGTAGTCCTGCCGGTGAGCCAGCCAGTAGAGGAATTCTTCCGGATCCAGGTCCAGCTTGGTGGTGATCTGGCTCAGCTTGAAGAAGTCGGCGCGGTCCATACGCTTGAGTACATCGATGAGGTACTGCACCAGCCCATCGTCCATGGCGATGCAGTCCAGAAAGACCTCGAAGGCGTGCTTGCCTGCGTCAGGGTCCGGCTCCGGCGGCTGGGCAGGAGCTTCCGGCGCGGTGGGGGTCTCCGGTGCGGCTTCCGGCGTCTCCGTGCCCTGCAGGAAGACCTGAAAGCCGCCCAGATCGCTGCTCTCGGTGACGAACAGCTCCTCCGGCAGCACCGTGCCGTCCTGGGCGGCGCAGGCGCGGACGAAATCGGCCATGCCCATGGCCTGCAGCTGCCGGCCCAAAGCCTGGATGCGGGCGGCCTCGTCGCCGTCCTCCGGAAGGGTGATGCCCTCCGGCGCGGGGCGCTTGCCCTCCCACACCTGGGTCATGTATTGGAGATAGTAGTCAAAAAGGGTCATAGTATCCCTCGCTTTCCAACACCATATCTTATCATAAGGCTGTTGCCAATGCAAGGAATATCGGGTATGATGGGGAAAGAAGGGGGGCGGAGGTCTTGTACTATGTCTATGTGCTGGCCTGCGGGGACGGCAGTCTCTACACCGGCATGACCAACGATCTGCGCCGGCGGATGACGCTGCACGCCGCGGGCAGGGGCGCGAAGTACACCCGCTCCCACCCGCCGCAGGAGCTGGCGGGGCTGTGGCGCTGCGGGGAGAGGACTGCGGCGGCGCGGCTGGAGTACGCGGTCAAGACGCTGCCGCGGGCGGCGAAGCTGGCACTGCTGGATGTGCCGGAGCGGGTGGGGCAGGTGTTCCCCGCGCTGGCGCAGTACGACTACGCCCCGGTACGGGGTGAGACGCTGGCGCACCTGCTGGAGGAGGGATCGAATGGTTGACATAAAGCTATACGCCGCGCCCATGGAGGGGCTGACCACCTACATCTGGCGCAGGGCCCAGCGGGAGGTATTCGGCGGTGTGGACAAGTATTTTACGCCGTTTCTGTCGCCCAACGGGAACCTGGCGTTCCAGCAAAAGGAACTGGATGAGGTGACGCAGGGAGAGACGGATACGGTGCCCCAGCTGCTGACCAACCGCGGGGACTACTTCGTATGGGCGGCGCGGGAGCTGTACGCCATGGGGGTTCGGGAGGTCAACTTCAATCTGGGATGTCCCTCCGGCACCGTCACCGCCAAGCGCAAGGGGGCGGGGCTGCTGGCCTATCCGGAGGAGCTGGATCGGTGTCTGGAGGAGGTCTTCGCGGCGCTGCCGGACATGCGGGTGTCTATCAAGACCCGCATCGGGAAGAACGATCCGGCGGAGTGGGAGCGGCTGCTGGCCATCTACGGGAAATACCCCGTGTCGGAGCTCATCGTCCACCCGCGGGTGCAGAAGGAGTTCTACCGCGGGGCGGTGCACCGTGACGCCTTCGAGCTGGCGCTGGCGCGGCGGCGGGAGCCGCCGGTGTATAACGGCGACCTGTTCACCGCAGCGGAGGCGGAGGACTTTTGCCGCCAATACCCTCAGGTGCGGGCGGTGATGCTGGGACGGGGACTGGTGGCCGATCCGGCGCTGGGCCGCCGGCTGCGGGGCGGCGCTGCCGCGACGCGGCAGGAGCTGGAGACGTTCCATCACCGGCTGCTGGCGGATTACCGGCGGCGGTTGTCCGGCGATACGCCGGTGCTGCACCGGATGCGGGAGCTGTGGAACTATCTGAGCGGCAGCTTTGACGGCGCGGAGCGGGAACTGAAGGCCATCCGCAAGGCACGCACGCTGGCGGAGTATCAGGCGGCGGCTCAGCGGTTGCTGGGGGACTGTCCCCTGCGGGAAAACGCGGTCATTGAAACATGAAAAACCCCCTGCGGCACGCCGCAGGGGATTTTTTCATGCACTTCAGGAGGACTTGCGGTCCAGAATATACACGGTGACGTTGCGGCGGCCCCAGCTGCGGCAGTCCGCGAAGGAGGGGAACCACAGGTCCACGATGTTGCCCTTGATGGCGCCGCCGCAGTCCAGCGCGGTGCCCATGCCGTAGACGCGGCTGCCGTTGGAGGTCTGGATGAACATCTTGGTGTAGTAGGGGATGACGGTGGGGTCCACGGCAATGGTGCCGATGCCCACCTTGGCGCCCACGGCGGTGGTCCAGGCTGCGCCGCCGTCGCCGCCGCTGTAATAGGCGGTGGAATTACAGGTCATGACCTTGGAATAGGTCATGGTAACGCCGGACTTGAAGTACAGGATGCCGCCCTCGCCGCTGTCGTAGGGCACCACCTTTTCGATGGTGTCGTCGCGGTCTACCTCATAGACACGAGTGCCGTAGCGGATCAGCTCGGCGTGGGAGGTGTCGTGGCTGGCGCCTACGTAGCGGGTGGAGACCACCTCGCCCCGCACCACCGTGTCCTCGTACGTCTCCACGATCTGACCGGCCACACCCTTGCGGATGATCTCCTCCGTGCCCTGGTCCATCAGGGGATCGGGGGTGCGTTTGATCTCATAGTCCGTCTCCACCGTCACGAAGTGCTGGTAAGTCAGGGTGCCGCTGATGCGGATGGACAGCTCGTCACCGGTGAGGTTCAACTCCACCATCTCGTCACTGCCCAGCTGGATGTTGCAGCGGTCCAGAAAAGCAGGCAGGCGCTCGGCCTGGGAGACGGCGGTGATGGTTTGACCATTGTGGGTGACGTTGATGCTCTGCCCGGCGGGCAGCAGGTATTGCATGTCGTGGCTGCCGCCAAGACTGCGGCGCAGGGACAGGTAGCCCGTGTCCAGCTCCTCCGTGTCCTGGGACACCACGTGGGGGCCGGAGCTGTCCACCAGAATGCAGATGGCGTCCAGCGTGGGGACGGAGGGGTCCAGCGACACGCCTACGAAGATGGCGGCGGTCAGCGCGGTCATGGCCGTCAGGCGCACCAGCCAGTTGCTCCGCAGCGCCGCCGTGAAGCCCGTCAGGGTGGGGCTGCGGAAGAAGGCACGCCAGCGGGTGATAAAGCGGGAGCGGAGAAAGTCGTGATACATCTGCTTTTGGTCAGTGACCACAGCGTCCCACGTCCAGGCCAGCCAGTAACCCACGGCACCGACGCCGCGGCGCACAAGGCGCGCAAGACCGTAAGGAGCGTCGTGGATGGCTTGGCACACGGAAACGGGAGTCAATTTTGGGCGGCGGCGCACCGGTGCGGCGGGCCGTCTCACAGGTTCGATTCGTTCCATAGTACCTCGCAGTATGGCCGCTCTGAGGGAGTCTTAAACAGGGCGGCAAAAGATTCTGAAACAATTTGTAACTTTTGTTACCGATCAGAAATACTTGTGGAGTATAACACCATCTGGATTTTTTGTCAAGTTTTGCCGCGATTTTTGGCAATTTGCCACCTGTTTTCCGTTGCAAGAGGTAGTTTGGCGTGGTATGATGGGAAAAAACAGGAGGTGGAGGTATGGAACCGCTTTGGAAATTGCTGGGCGTCACACAGGGCCTCACGGCGGTGATCGGCAGCGGCGGCAAGACCAGCCTGCTGTACGAGCTGGCGGAGGAGCTGCGGCCCTGCGGCACGGTGCTGCTGGCCACCACCACCCACATCATGAAGCCGCCCCAGTATCCGTTTGCGGAGACGGCGGAGCAGCTGGCCGCGGCGCTGGCGGCAGAGGGCGTGGCCTGCGCAGGGAGCTTCACACCGGAGGGCAAGCTGACCGCACCGGACTTTGACGGCTGGCAGCAGGCGGCGGACTTCGTGCTGGTGGAAGCGGACGGCTCCAAACGCCTGCCCGCCAAGGCGCACGAGACATGGGAGCCAGTGCTGCCGTCCCAGCGGACGCGGACCATCTGCGTGGTGGGAGCCTCGGCTTTCGGTCAGCCCATCCGACAGGCGGCCCACCGTCCAGCTGTTTTCGCGCGGCTGGCAGGAGTCGGCTGGGGCTCGGTCATCACGCCGGAAATGGTTGCCCGCGTCATCGCGGCGGAGGGACTATGTGATGTGATTTACGTCAACCAGGTGGACGCGCCGGAAACGGCTCTGCCCTGGGCGGCCAGTTTTGTGAAGGCGGCAGGCGTACCCGTTGCAGCAGGGTCGTTACAGACACGGCGCTGGGAAAAGCTGTCGTGAAAAATGCAGAACACGCGAGGTATGCGGTGAGCATACCTCGCGCGTTGTTATGTGAACTTATCGGCTGGCGTTCAGCAGGGCGTCGGACAGGCGGGCATACTCCGCAAGACCCAGTCGCTCACCCCGGACCGCAGGCTCCAGACCGCAGGCGGTGACGATGTCCGTCAGGGTGTCCTTGGGCAGCTCCCAGCCGGTTTGCAGACTGTTGACCAGCGTCTTGCGCCGCAGGGCAAAGCCGGCGCGGACGGTGCGCCAGAAGGCGGCCTCGCTCTGCACCTGTACCGGCGGGACGGTACGGGTTTTACAGCGGATGACGGCGGACGTCACCTTGGGGGCGGGGAGGAAGCAGGTGCTGGGCACGGTGAACAGCAGCTCCGGCTCCGTGTAGTACTGCATCAGCAGGGTGAACGCGCCGTAGTCTGCGGTGCCCGGGGCGGCGCAGATGCGCTGGGCCACTTCCTTTTGGATCAGCACTGTCAGGCTGTCGAAGCAGTGGGATTCCACGCAGGCAGTGAGAAACGGCGTGGTGATGTTATAGGGCAGATTGGCGCACAGCACGGGCCGCAGGCTGCCGAGATGCTCCTGCACCAGCGCGGGCAGGGACAGCTGCATCACATCGCCCTCCACCAGCGTGAAGTTCTCGTAGGGGGCCATGGTCTCCGCCAACACGGGGTACAGGCGGCGGTCCAGCTCCACCGACACCACCTTACCGGCGCGGCGGGCCAGCTGGGTGGTGAGGGAGCCGATGCCCGGGCCTACCTCCACCACGCCGGTATCGGCATCCGCGCCGCTGGCGGCGGCAATGTCCTCCGCTACCCAGCCCTCGATGAGGAAATTCTGGCCCAGAGCCCTGGAGAAACGGAAGCCGTGCCGTGCCAGCAGGGCCTGTATGTCATTGCGGTCGCAGAGATCCATGGCATTGCTCCTTTTGTCATTCTTGCGGTCCAGTATACCACGAAAGAAACGGCTTGACAATGGCTGGTATGGGTATATTCTTTTGGCGAGATCAAAGCAGGCGGCGCATGTCCTCCGGCAGGGGTGCGGTGACATCAATGACGGCGCCGGTGACGGGGTGGACCATCCGCAGGTGATAGCTGTGGAGGGCAGGGCGGGCGATAAGGGTGCGATCCTCCGTGCCATAGAGCCAGTCGCCGGTGAGCGGGCAGCCGATGGCGGCCATGTGGACCCGCAGCTGATGGGTGCGGCCGGTGGTGGGCGTCAGGCGCAGCAGGGCACGACCGTTGGCAGCGGACAGCACCTGATAGTGGGTGTGGGCGCTCTGGCCGTGGGGATCGGGGCAGCGCTTCAGCAGGGAACCCTCCGCGCGGCCAAGCGGCAGGTCGATATCGCCCTCCGGCTGGGGCGGCAGGCCGTCGCACACGGCGCGGTAATCCCGCTGGAAGTCGTTGGTATGGAGCAGGGTCATGCAGCGGGCGTGGACAAAGCCGGTCTTGGCTACGGCCATGATGCCGGTGGTGCCGCGGTCCAGCCGGTTCACGGCGTGGAAGCTGTCGCTTTGCAGGTAGTGGGCCACAGCTCCTGCGACGGTGGCGGTCTCCTCCGTCAGGGCGGCGGGGTGGATGGCGATGCCCGCGGGCTTGTCCAGAAGCAGCAGGTCCTCGTCCTCGTAGAGGATGGCCAGCGGGTAGTCCACCGGCAGGATGTGGGGATTCTCCCCGGGCTGGTCAGACACATCGGCTTGCAGGATATCGCCGGTGTGGAGCAGGTGATTCACCGTGACGGGCGCACCGTTGACGGTAATGGCGCCGCGGAATTTCAGACGGCTCAGCAGGCTGCCGGAGATGTGCCACAGGCCGCGCAGCAGTTCCTTGGCGGTGCGGCCGGACTCCGCGGCGATGACGGTATGGGACAAGATGCGCACGGCGGCACCTCCTTTCGATGAAAAGAGTATAGCACAAACGGGGGAAATGTGGTATCATGAAAATACTATCCACGAAAGTGAGGATGACGAAATGGCATCGAAGGTCTATTTTGCCGACCTGCGGGCGGACTATCACGAGAACCTGCAGCAGAAGCTGACCCGGCTGATGAAAACGGCGGGCATGGGCAACATCGACTTCCAGGACAAGTACGTGGCCATCAAGCTGCACTTCGGTGAGCCCGGGAACCTGGCGTTCCTGCGGCCCAACTGGGCGAAAACAGTGGCGGATTTCGTGAAGGAACGGGGCGGCAAGCCGTTTCTCACCGACTGCAACACCCTGTACGTGGGCGGGCGGAAGAACGCCCTGGACCACATGGACAGCGCCATGCTCAACGGCTTTGGCCCCATGACCACCGGCTGTCAGATCATTATCGCCGACGGTCTCAAGGGCAACGATGAGGTGGAGGTGCCGGTGGTGGGCGGCGAATACGTGAAGAATGCCAAAATCGGCCGCGCCGTCATGGATGCGGATGTGTTCATCTCCCTGACCCACTTCAAGGGCCATGAGGAGGCGGGCTTCGGCGGCTGCCTGAAGAATATCGGCATGGGCTGCGGAAGCCGCGCCGGTAAGATGGAGCAGCACAACGCCGGCAAGCCCCATGTGAAGCAGAAGCTGTGCATCGGCTGCGGCCAGTGCCGGAAGATCTGCGCCCACGGCGCACCGATCATCACCGACGGCAAGGCCGTCATCGACCACGACAGATGCGTGGGCTGCGGCCGCTGCATCGCCATCTGTCCCAAGAACGCGGTGCAGATCAACTGGGACGAGTCCGCCGCCAACCTGAACCGGAAAATCGCGGAGTACACCAAGGCCGTGGTGGACGGACGGCCCTGCTTCCATATCTCACTGGTCATCGACGTGTCCCCCAACTGCGACTGTCACGCGGAGAACGATATGCCTATCGTGCCCAATGTAGGCATGTTTGCATCGTTCGATCCCGTGGCGCTGGATATGGCCTGCGTGGACGCGGTCAACGCCCAGACGCCCCTGCGGGGCTCCGCTGCCGACAGTGGGGAGAGTCACGTCCACGAGCATGACCACTTCCGGCGCATTCACCCCGACACGGACTGGCGCAGCTGTCTGGAGCACGGCGAGAAGATCGGCATCGGCGTCAGAGACTACGAGCTCATCAAGATCTGATGCATTGGCGCACAAAAGAGAAGTCCTCCGAACCATTTCATGGTCCGGAGGACTTCTTTTATTTTTCGTGGGGCTTCACGTCCTGATAGAGCATGTTCCACACCACCTGATAGGCGTGGAGGGTGTCCTCCCCGTGGCAGACTATGCGCACATCCATGTCCGGATGATCGCGGAGGAAGTCCATGATGGCTTTCAGGGCCACGTGGGCGGCCTGCAGCACGGGATAGCCATAGACACCGGTGGAGATGGAGGGGAAGTCCACACTGCGGCAGCCGTGCTCCGCCGCCAGCGCCAGGGAATTGCGGTAGCAGGCGGCCAGCAGCGATGCCTCGCCGTGTCCGCCGCCCCGCCAGATGGGACCGGCGGTATGGATGACATAGCGGCAGGGCAGGCGGTAGGCTGCGGTGAGCTTGGCCTGCCCCGTTTCACAGCCGTGGAGCGTGCGGCACTCCGCCAGCAGCTCCGGTCCGGCGGCGCGGTGGATGGCGCCGTCCACGCCGCTGCCGCCCAGCAGGGAGGTATTGGCGGCGTTGACGATGGCGTCAGCGTGAGATCGGGTGATGTCGCCCAGCACGATGAAAAGCATAAAAGTCACCTCACAGAAAAGTGCAGAAAAGCAGACAGCAATAAGAAACTGTTCAAATTTTAACGGGAAATATTTACAGAGCATCGACCGCGTGGTATAATTAACCAATTAGAGTAGACATATCGCAGCGGGAAAGGAATACCAGTGAGAAAATTTGTACCGGCCTATGAGGGCAACCTGCGCAAGCACGCGCTGTCCGTGCCCCGCTGCATCAGCGAGTGCAGCGGCATCCGTGTGTTCGGACGCCGTATCAAGTCGCTGGTGTTCAGCACAGACGTGGCCATCATCAAGAATATCAACGCCGACGCCATCATCGCCGTCTATCCCTTCACGCCCCAGCCTGCCATTACACAGGCCATCATCGGCGTGTCGGAGGTGCCGGTGTTCTGCGGTGTGGGCGGCGGCCTGACCAACGGCGTCCGCTCCGCCAGCATGGCCGCCTACGTGGAGCACCAGGGGGCTTACGGCGTGGTGTGCAACAGCAAGATCGGGGTGGAGACCATCCATGCCATCAAGGACGCGGTGGAGATTCCCGTGGTGTATACGGTCATCTCGGAGAATACGGACATCCAGCCCTACCTGACGGCGGGGGTGGACATCATCAACGTGTCCGGTGCGGCCAGGACGCCAGAGATCGTTGGGGCCCTGCGGCAGCGCTATCCGGAGCTGCCCATCATCGCCACCGGCGGCCCCACGGAGGAGAGCATCCTGGCCACCATCCGCGCGGGGGCCAACGCCATCACTTACACACCGCCCAGCAGTGCGTCACTGTTTGCCAAGACCATGGCGGACAATCGCAGCGAGCTGGAATAAGGAACACAGCAGGGCCGGTAGACACCGGCCCTGCGTTTTTGCTACATGGCCAGATAGGCGCGGCACTTGGCCTCGGCTTCCCGCGCCAGCTGTTCCTCGTCCACGGTGGTGAGGCGGCCGCCTTCCACGGTGACGCGGCCGTGGACTATGGTATAGTCCACGGGACCGCGGACACCGACAGTGCCCAGCAGGTCGCCGACGCCGCAGCCGCAGCCAACCAGCTCCAGGCGGCGGGCGTCGATCATAAACAGGTCGGCGCACTTGCCCTCGGCCAGCTGGCCGATGTCATCGCGGCCCAGCAGGCGGGCGCTGCCGCGAGTGGCCATCTTCAGCACGTCGTAGCCGGTGGGGGCCCTGCGGCTGGAGGTCAGGCGGTTCAGCAGGAATGCCATCCGCAGTTCCTCCAGCAGGCTGGAGCCGTCGTTGGAGGCGGAGCCGTCCACCGCCAGGCCCACCGGCACGCCCAGCTCCAGCATCTCGGGAATGCGGGCCACGCCGCTGGCAAGCTTCATGTTGCTGATGGGGCAGTGGGCCACGCCGGTACCGGTCTGGGCCAGCAGACGCAGCTCCTCATCGTTGAAATGGATGCCGTGGGCGAACCAGACATCATCGCCGATCCAGCCCAGCCGCTCCATGTAGGCCAACGGGCGGACGCCCTCCCGCGCCAGCATGAAGTTCTCCTCGTCCTTGGTCTCGCACAGGTGGGTGTGGAGCCGTACACCATACTGGCGAGCCAGCTTGGCGCTCTCGCGCAGCAGGTCGGCGGACACGGAGAAGGGGGAGCAGGGGGCCAGCGCCACACGGTGCATGGCGCCGTAGGATGTATCGTGGTAGGCTTCGATGGCGTGGACGCTGTCGCGCAGGATCTCGTCCACCGTCTGCACCACGCTGTCCGGCGGCAGACCGCCGTCCTTTTTGCTCAGATCCATGCTGCCGCGGCTGGCGTACATGCGGATACCCAACTCATCGGCGGCGGCGAATTGCGCCCCCAGCAGGTCGCCGCTGCCGGCGGGAAAGACGTAGTGGTGGTCGAAGCAGGTGGTGCAGCCGTGCTTCATCAGCTCGCCCATGCCGGTGAGGCTAGACAGGCGGATGACGTCGGCGTCCAGATTCTTCCAGATCTCGTACAGTGTGCGCAGCCAGTCGAACAGCTCCATGTTCTGGACCTGGGGCAGGTTGCGGGAGAACACCTGGTACAGGTGGTGGTGGGTGTTGACGAGGCCGGGGTAGCAGAACATATGGTTGCCGTCGATGACGCGGTCGGCCTCCACGTCCAGATCACGGCCGATGGTCTTGATGAAACCGTCCTCACAGTAGAGGTCGGCGCCTTGCAGGATGCGGTCGCCGTCATCGCAGGTGACCAGCTGGGCGATGTTCCGGATGAGCAGGGTGGACATGGCGTTTCCTCCTTAAAAATAGATAGGAAAAAAGAGCAGGCCGCAAGCGGCCTACTCTTTTTGTGTGTGGTCAGCGTTCCTCGCGGAAGTAGGAGAGACCGAGGGACGCAGGGGGCTGATCCTCCCGCTTCTTACGCAGGGAGACGATGATCAGCACCACCAGAGTGATGACGTAGGGCAGCATCTTGTACAGCTCCTTCACAGCCATCTGGGTGCCGGTGGGCAGGTAGATGTTCAGAATGTACAGGCCGCCGAACAGGATGGAGGCCCAGATGCTGGTGTTGGGACGCCAGATGGTGAAGATGACCAGGGCGATGGCCAGCCAGCCGCGGTCGCCGAAGGCGTTGTTGGACCACACGCCATTGGCGTAGTCCATGACGTAGTACAGACCGCCCAGACCCGCGATCATGGAGCCGATACAGGTGGCCAGGTACTTGTACTTGGTGACGTTGATACCGGCGGCATCGGCAGTGGAAGCGCTCTCACCCACGGCACGCAGGTGCAGGCCGGGACGGGTGCGGTTCAGGAAGTAGGACGTGCCGATGGCGATGAGAATGGCGGCGTAGGCCAGGAAGCCGTAGGACAGGAACAGCTCGCCGAACCAGCCGGTACTGTCTGCGCCGGGGAGAGTAGTCTTGAAGAACAGGCTGGTCTTGGACAGGGCGATGGAGGGGACCTCGCTGCCGGTAAGCTTGATGAGGGAGCCGCCGAAGAAGTTGCCCACGCCCACGCCGAAGGTGGTCATGGCCAGACCGGTGACGTTCTGGTTGGCGCGGAGCGTCACGGTGAGGAAGCAGTACAGCAGGCCCATCAGCAGGGAGCCCAGCAGGGAGCAGAGCAGGGGGATCAGCACGGCCAGGAAGCCGTTCATCTGGGCTGCGTTCTGTTCATAGAAGAACGCGCCGATGACGCCGCTTATGCCGCCCACGTACATGATGCCGGGGATACCCAGGTTCAGGTTGCCGGATTTCTCCGTCAGGATCTCACCGGTGCTGCCGAACAGCAGAGGGATACCCTGCATGACGGCACGAGGGAAGAACGATACAATAAACTTAAAAAACATCCGATTACGCCTCCTTCTTGCTGTTCTTGCGCAGGCTGACCTTGTAGGTGATGAAGAACTCGGTGCCGATGATGAAGAACAGGATGATACCGGTCAGGATGTCGGCGAAGGAGTGGTTCAGGCCGAACACGCTGGACACCTCGCTGGCGCCGCGGTCCATGACCACCAGCAGCAGGGAGGCAGCGATCATAATGAAGGGGTTGAACTTGGACATCCAGGACACCATGACGGCGGTGAAGCCGCGGCCGTCCACGATGGTAGTGGTCAGGGTGTGATCCACGCCGGTGGTCAGAAGGAAGCCGATGAGGCCGCACATAGCGCCGGAGAGCACCATGGTCCGGATGATGACGCGGTCCACCTTGATACCGGCGTAGCTGGCGGTGCGCTGGCTCTCACCCACCACGGCGATCTCGTAGCCGTGCTTGCTGTACTGCAGGTAGACGTACATCAGGCCGGTCATGATGGCGATGACCAGGATGGGCAGCAGGTACTGCTGGTTGGCCAGACGGGGCAGCCAGCCTGCCTCCGAGGACTGGTTGATGATGCCAATCTTACCGGCGCCCTTGGGCACCTCCCATATGATGATGAAGAAAGCGGTGAGCTGGGTAGCGATGTAGTTCATCATCAGGGTGAACAGCGTCTCGTTGGTGTTCCAGTGGGCCTTGAAGAAGGCGGGCAGGAAGCCCCACAGGGCGCCGGCCAGCAGAGCGGCCACCAAGGACACCAGGATCAGCAGGGCGTTGGGCAGGGTCTTTCCCAGCGTGATCATACAGGCGGCGGAGGCCAGACAGCCGATGAGGGTCTGACCCTCCGCACCGATGTTCCAGAAACGCATCTTGAACGCGGGCGTTACGGCCAAGGAGATGCCCAGCAGGATGGCCACGTTCTGCCACGTGACCCAGCTTTTGCGGGCAGTGCCGAAGGCGCCCTTGAGGATGGTGCCGTACACATTGATGGGGTTCTCACCGGTCAGCAGGGTGGTGATGAGACCGCAGAACACCAGAGCCAGCAGGATGATGCCGCCGCGGATGGCCAGTGCCTTAGGCAGGGGCAGCGTGTCGCGCTTGGAAATATGAAAGAGCGATCCTCTTTTATTCATCTGCCTTGCCTCCTCCCATACGGGTCATCAGTGCGCCCACTTCCATCTTGTTGGTGGTGCGGCCGTCCACCACGCCGGAAACCTGACCGCCGCAGAGTACAACGATACGATCGCACAGCTCCAGCAGCACGTCCAGATCCTCGCCGACGTAGACCACGGCAACACCCTTCATTTTCTGCTCCGTCAGCAGGTTGTAAATGGTATAGGATGTGTTGATGTCCAGACCGCGGACGGCGTAAGCCGTCATCAGCACGGCGGGCTGCTGCGCGATCTCACGGCCCACCAGCACCTTCTGTACGTTGCCGCCGGACATACGGCGGACGGGGAAGCTGGTGCTGGGAGTGACGACCTCCAGCTCCTGCCAGATGCGCTGGGCCAGAGCCTCAGGGTTTTTACGGTCCAGGAAAATGCCGTGGCCCTTACGCCAGGAGCGCAGCATCATGTTGCCGGTCATGCCCATGGAGCCCACCAGGCCCATGCCCAGGCGATCCTCCGGCACGAAGGACATGGCGATACCGGCCTTGCGGATATCCATGGGATCCTTGCCCACCAGCTCCTGAGGCTTGTTGTCCTCGGGAGAGTAGTAGGTAACGGAGCCGGAGGCGATGGGGTACAGGCCCGCGATGGACTCCAACAGTTCACGCTGACCGGAGCCGGCCACACCGGCCACGCCCAGTACCTCGCCTGCCTTGATATCGAAGCTCACATTGTCCAGACGCTTGACGCCCAGTTCGTCGAACACGGTCAGCCCCTCCAGCTTCAGGCGGGTGGTGACGTTCTTGGGCTCGGGACGGTTGATGTTCAGGCTGACACTGCGGCCCACCATCATGTCCGTCAGGGACTGCTGGTCGGCGTCCTTGGTCAGCACATCGCCTATGTACTCGCCCTTGCGGAGCACGGCCACGCGGTCGGACACGTCCAGAACCTCGTGGAGCTTGTGGGTGATGATGATGAGGGACTTGCCATCGGCCTTCATGTTGCGCATGACGGCGAACAGCTTGTCCGTCTCCTGAGGCGTCAGCACGGCGGTAGGCTCATCCAGGATGAGGATGTCGGCGCCGCGGTACAGCACCTTGACGATCTCGACGGTCTGCTTCTGGGAAACGGACATGTCGTAGATCTTCATGTCGGGGTCAATGTCGAAGCCGTACTTGTCGCAGATGTCCTGCACCTTTTTGCGGGCGTTGGCAAGGTCCAGCTTGCCCTCCAGGCCCAGGATGATGTTCTCCGTGGCCGTGAACAGATCGACCAGCTTGAAGTGCTGATGGATCATGCCGATGCCGAGAGCAAACGCATCCTTGGGCGATGCAATGGTCACGGGCTTGTCGTGGATGTAGATCTGCCCCTCGTCGGGGAAATAGATGCCGGAGAGCATGTTCATCAGAGTGGTCTTGCCGCTGCCGTTTTCACCCAGCAGAGACAGGATCTCACCCTCACGCAGCTCCATGTTGATCGCGTTGTTGGCGACAACTTTTCCGAACCGCTTGGTGATGTTCTCCATTTTGATCGCGCATTTGTTTTCCAAGGCTGTCATCCTTTCTTTCGGCGCAGACGGCTGCAACACCTCGCAAACGCCGGGGCTTTGTTCCATGCGGTTTATTTTACCATACATGTCGAGCCTTGTAAATCAAAAATCACAAAAAAATTGTAAGGGATGCACAAAAAATGTAAGGTTATACAAAGAGGGGTGTGGCGACTTGTGAAAAACGTCAAGCCAGCTGCGGGAGGAGAAAATAGCGCCTCCCGCAGCGGCGGCGGAGGACGGCAAAAATGGGATGAAAAAAGGACGGACTGCAAAGCAGCCCGTCCTTTTTGTGACTTGGAAAACGTCGATCAGAACGCGGTATCCAGGGTGTTGATGCCATCGATGAACAGATCGAAGTAAGGAGCGGAGCGGAACTCGGACTCGGAGAAGTAACCGTCGTGCACGACCTCGGTGTCGCCGGTGTACGCCTCGTCGGTATTCACGTCGGCCATGTAGGAGGTCAGGTGACCGTCAGCGTCGACCTTCATGGTGTCCTTGACGTTGGCACCGCTGACAGTGAAGGTGGAGCAGTCAAAGACGTGCAGCTCGCCGCTCTCCAGCTTGGCCTTGGCCGCGTCGATAGCAGCCTGGGTGCCCTCGGCGGCCACAGCGGTGTTCAGGTCGGTCAGGACCACGGAGCCGGTGGACAGATTGCCGGTGTAGTCAGCGGGGATCTCGGTACCGTCCATGACGGCCTTGATGGCCATCTCATAGTAGGGAGCCCAGTCAATACGGGAGGAGATGATGTAGGTGTTGGGGCCGGCAGTGATGGTGGAGCCGTTGTAGGAGACGTTGGGGACACCAGCATTCTCGCAGGCGGTAGGAGCACCCAGGGAGTCGGCGTGCTGGCTGATCAGCTTGCAGCCGCCGGCGATCAGCTTCTGAGCGCCTTCCTTCTCCAGGGTCTCATCGTACCAGCTGCCGGTGAAGGTCACGTCCATGGTGACGGAGGGGCAGACGGACTTGGCACCCAGATAGAAGGAGGTGTAGCCGGAGACCACTTCGGCGTAGGTGAAGGCGCCGACGTAGCCCATCTTGGCCTCAGCCTCGGTGAACTTGCCGGCAGCGATCATCTCGTTCATCTTCATACCGGCAGCGATACCGGCCAGATAACGGCCCTCATAGATGGAGGCAAAGGCGTTGTGGTAGTTGGACAGGCCCTCGGTGTGGGCGCGGGTGCCGGTGGAGTGGCAGAACTGCACGTTGGGGAAGTCCTTGGCGGCCTGAATCATGTAGGACTCATGACCAAAGCTGTCGGCAAAGATGATGTTGCAGCCGGCGTCGGCCAGCTCGGCAGCGGTGTCGTAGCACTTCTGACCTTCCTCAATGTTGGTCTTGAGGATGTAGTCGTTCTCGGTGAGACCCAGGTTCGCAATGGCCTCCTTGGCAGCGTTGATGAAGTTCAGGTCGTAGGTGGAGTTCTCATCGTGCAGGGTGATGAAGCCCACCTTGATGGTAGCAGTCTGCTGCTGATCGCCGCCGTCATCGGGGACGTCGGGAGTCTCAGGCTGCTTCTGCTCACCGCAGGCCACCAGGCTCAGAGCCATGACCAGGGCGATGATCAGTGCAAGGAACTTTTTCATTCTTGTTTTCCTCCTTTTAATATGTGACATGCGGCTGAAGGTAAGGGTAAATTTACCGCATGCCTGAACAACGGGCACAGCCCGTGATTCACGAACACAGGATGGGAGTATTATACAGGAAAGCACGCAAGATTTCAACTGAAAATGTGTACTATCAGAAATTCTTTTGGCAGACTGCTGCGGAAACGTTATTGGCGAATGCGGCCATCAAGGGCCCGGAGACGCAGCGCCGCCGGGAAATTCACCGCGTGGGAGTTACTGGTGTACTCTCGTGCCGGTCTTGCCCTCGATGCCGTCCTTGGCCTTCTCCAGCAGAGTGATGAGGGCGGTGCGGCCGGCCTTGGACTCGGCGAACTTCACGGCAGCTTCCACCTTGGGCAGCATGGAGCCCTTGGCAAACTGTCCCTGGGAGATGTATTCCCTGGCCTCGGCGGGGGTGAGGTCGTCCAGACCCTTCTGGTCGGGCTTGTTGAAGTTGATGGCCACCTTCTCCACGGCGGTGAGGATGATGAGCATATCCGCGTCCAGCTGCTCGGCCAGCAGCTCGGAGGCGAAGTCCTTGTCGATGACGGCGGCCGCGCCCTTCAGGTGGTTATGCTCGGTACGGTAGACGGGGATGCCGCCGCCGCCGCAGCAGATGACGATGTTGCCGCTGTCGCTGAGGGCGCGGATGGCGCCCAGCTCCACGATCTGCTGGGGCTTGGGGGAGGCCACATAGCGGCGCCAGCCGCGGCCCGCGTCTTCCTTGAACAGGAAACCGGTCTTGGCGGCCATGACCTTGGCATCTTCCTCGGACAGGAACTTGCCGATGGGCTTGCTGGGATCGTTGAAGGCGGGATCCTTGGGATCCACCTCCACCTGCGTGACCATGGTGACCACGGGCTTGTCCATGCCGCGGTTCAGCATCTCCTCGCGGAGGGCGTTCTGCAGGTCATAGCCGATGTAGGCCTGACTCATGGCGCCGCAGACGGACAGGGGAGTGCTGTCCTGGGTGGCATCCTCATGCATCAGGGCCAGCATGGCGTTGTTGATGATGCCCACCTGAGGGCCGTTGCCGTGGGCCACCACCACCTCGTGTCCCTCGGCGATCAGGTCTACGATGGCCTTGGCGGTGATCTGTACGGCGTCGGCCTGCTCGTGCAGAGTGCTGCCCAGAGCGTTGCCGCCCAGGGCGATAACGATTTTCTTAGCCATAATGGGTCGTTCTCCTTTTGTTTCCTCGGTTGTTCCGGGTAAAAAAGACAGCGGCGGCGCTGCCGCCGCTGTCGCGGATGGTGTATTTTAGAAGATCTTGCGGGTGTCTTTGCCCTCGTCCAGCTCCATCAGGGCCTTGACGGGATCCTTCACCTGGGCCATGAAGATCATGGCGGCGATGATATAGGGCTTGTAGGAGGCCTGCTTGTACAGGGGCACGATGTAGCGGTCGAACACGGAGTTATCCACCTCGCCCTCGGCGCAGCTCAGACCGGTGATATCGGCGGGCAGGCAGTGCAGATACAGAGCCTTGCCGTCCTTGGTGAGCTTCATCATCTCCTCGGTGCAGGCCCAATCCTTGTGCTCGGCGTTCTGAGCCAGCAGGCGCTTCTCCAGGGCATCGATGCCCTCCTTGTCGCCGGCGGCGTACAGCTTGGTGCGCTCCTCCATGGCGGCGTAGGAGGCCCAGCTCTTGGGATACACGATGTCGGCGTCCTTGAAGGCTTCCTTCATATCGTTGGTCTTGTGGAACTTGGAGCCGTACTTCTCGCAGTTCTTGCGGGCGACCTCCTCTACCTCGGGCATCACGTCATAGCCCTCGGGATGGGCCAGCGTCACGTCCATGCCGAAACGGGTGAACAGGCCGATGACGCCCTGCGGCACGGACAGGGGCTTGCCGTAGGAGGGAGAATAGGCCCAGGTCATGGCGACCTTCTTGCCCTTCAGGTTCTCCACGCCGCCAAAGTAGTGGATGACATGGAGCATATCGGCCATGCACTGAGTGGGGTGATCCACGTCGCACTGCAGGTTCACCAGAGTGGGCTGCTGCTCCAGAATACCGTCGCGGTAGCCCTCCTTCACGGCGTCCATGAAGGTCTTCTGATACTTGTGGCCCTCGCCGATGAACATATCGTCGCGGATGCCGATGACGTCTGCCATGAAGGACACCATGTTGGCGGTCTCACGGACGGTCTCGCCGTGGGCGATCTGGGACTTCTTCTCGTCCAGATCCTGCACCTCCAGGCCCAGCAGGTTGCAGGCGGAGGCGAAGGAGAAGCGGGTACGGGTGGAGTTGTCGCGGAAGATGGAGATACCCAGGCCGGAGTCGAACACGCGGGTGCTCTTGTTGCGCTCACGCAGGTCGCGGAGGGCGTCGGCCACGGTGAAGATGGCGTCGATCTCGTCATCGGTCTTGTCCCAAGTCCAATAGAAATCGGTCTTGTACATATTGTTGATGTTCAGGGTGGACAGATGACGTGCCAGCTCAACAGTCTTGCTCATTTTCTTTATTCTCCTTGTAAAATAAGTGGTTTCACAGAAATGCTTACTTGATGTCGTTGCCGGTCAGCTCCTGACGGAAGCTGGTGGCGGAGCCATCCTTGTTCTCGGGCTTGTACAGGCCGGGAACGGCGGCGTACAGGGCGGCGCAGGTCACCAGATCCTGCTTGAAGGTCACCTCGTTGGGGGCGTGAGCCTGAGACTCGGCGCCGGGGCCGAAGCCCACGCAGGGGATGCCGTAGCGGCCCTGAATGGATACGCCGTTGGTGGAGAAGGTCCACTTGTCGGTGAGGGGACGGCCCTCGCGCTTGGAGGCGGCCAGCTCGGTGGGCATCAGGCGCTTGTCGCCCCACAGGCTGTGGTGAGCGTCCACCAGAGCCTGCACGTGGGGGGCGGTCTCCTTGTTGATCCAGGTGGGGAAGAAGCACTCGGTCTCGTAGACGTGGCCCGTCCATGCCGGACGGTCATACATGTACATGGACACCTTCACGTCCTTGGCGTACTTCTTGCAGGCGGGCAGATCCTCGATCTCCTTCAGGCAGGACTGGTAGGTCTCGCCGGCGGTCATGCGGCGGTCGATGGAGATGGAGCAGCTATCCGCCACGGCGCAGCGGGAGGGGGAGGTGTAGAAGATCTGGCTGGTGGTGCAGGTACCGCGGCCCAGGAAGCGGGCATCCTCGTAGTGGTCGGGGTTGAACTTGGGGTCCAGCATCTTCACCAGACCGTTGATCTCGGTGGAGCCGTCGGCGGGATTCTCGTTGAGGTCGCGGACATTCAGAATGACCTCGGCCATCTTGTGGATGGCGTTGTCGCCGCGCTCGGGAGCAGAGCCGTGGCAGGAGACGCCGTGCATATCCACGCGGATCTCCATGCGGCCGCGGTGACCGCGGTAGATGCCGCCGTCGGTGGGCTCAGTGGAGATGACGAACTCGATCTTCTCACGGGCGTCCTCGGGGCCGTTGAAGTACTCGTTGACGATGGACTGCCAGCACATACCGTCGCAGTCCTCCTCCTGCACGGAACCGACCACCATCATCTTGTAGCCCTTGGGCAGCAGATCCAGATCCTTCATGATCTTCACGCCGTAGGCGGCAGCGGCCATGCCGCCCTCCTGATCGGAGCCGCCGCGGCCGTAGATAATGTCGTCCGTCTCATAGCCCTTGTAGGGGTCGGCGTCCCAGTTGTCGATGTTGCCGATGCCCACGGTGTCGATGTGGCTGTCAATGGCGATGATCTTGTCGCCCTCGCCCATCCAGCCGATGACGTTGCCCAGCTTGTCGAACTCCACCTTGTCATAGCCCAGAGCCTTCAGCTCCTCGGCGATGCGCTTGACGACGCCCTCCTCCTCGCAGGACTCGGAAGGAATGGCGATCATGTCACGCAGGAACTTGACCATGGCGGGCTTATAGCCCTCGGCAGCTTTTCTGATGGCTTCGAAATCCATAACGTACCTCCGCATATTTTCTTTGTTCCAAACATACAAAATAAGGTTTTTCTTTTGATGCTATCCCTATCATAACACACAGACGCCGGATGTCAAACAAAAATTTATGAAACCAAAAAAATATTCTGAAAAAATCGTTGATTTCTTCGCAAAGTGTGGTATGATAGTAGAGGTAAAAGCCGAAAGAACCGTAAAAAGCCACAAAAATGGAGGGCGGCCTATTGGAGACGAAGCGACTGGAAACACTGAAACAGATTGCCGCAGGCATCGCGGCGCAATTCGGCGACAAATGCGAGGTCGTGATCCACGACGTCAGCAGCAGCCATCCGGAGCATACCATCGTACATATTGAAAACGGGCACGTCTCCGGCCGCAAGGTGGGGGACGGCGCGTCCATGGTGGTGCTGGAGCAGCTGGAGCACCAGCACGAGCAGCCTCAGGACCATCTGTGCTACCTGACGCGGACGCCGGACGGCAAGATATTGAAGTCCTCATCCCTGTACATCCGCAACAGCCGCGGCGCCGTGACGGCCATCTTTTCCATCAACTACGATGTGACGGGGCTGATGATGATGCAGCGGCAGCTGACCGAGATGCTGTCTACCCAGGACAAGGAACAGACGGAGCCGGAGAAGATCATTAACGTCAACGATGTGCTGGACGAGCTGATCGAGCAGTCCGTGGCGCTGGTGGGCAAGCCGGCGGCGCTGATGAATAAGGACGACAAGATCAAGGCCATCCAGTTCCTGAACAAGGCGGGGGCGTTCCTGGTCACCAAGTCCGGCGACAAAGTGGCAAAATACTTCGGTATTTCCAAATATACTTTATACTCTTACATTGACGCGAACAAGCAACAGGAGGAAAAGAAAAAATGATCGATCTGTCCATCAACAAAGTCGGCCTGGAGCATAATATCCAGAAGGCCAAGGAGAACAACGTCATCATCCCCACCATCGCGCAGATGCAGAATCCCGATCTGATCCCCGAGAAGATCAAGGCCAAGCTGAGCCACACCGGCCTGTGGGACGTGGACCCCGTTAACCTGTTCCGTATTTCCTGGCACAACGAGGCCAAGGAGAGCGGCGGCCTGTTCCAGAAGGTCCCCAACTATGTGGAGATCCCCAGCAAGCTGTCCGGTGTGCCCTGCCGCATCGTGGCCATGTCCGGCAAGTGGTTCCCCACCGGCTGCCATAAGGTGGGCGCTTCCTTCGGCTGCCTGGCTCCCCGCCTGGTGACCGGTCAGTTCGACGCCACCTATCACCACGCCGTGTGGCCCTCCACCGGCAACTACTGCCGCGGCGGCGCCTTCAACTCCAAGCTGCTGGCCTGCGAGTCCGTGGCCATCCTGCCTCAGGACATGTCCAAGGAGCGCTTTGACTGGCTGAAGTCCATCGCCGGTCAGATCATCGCTACCCCCGGCTGCGAGTCCAACGTCAAGGAGATCTTTGACAAGACCTGGGAGCTGAAGCAGGATCCCACCATGATGATCTTCAACCAGTTCGCCGAGATGGGAAACCCCCTGTGGCACTACAACGTCACCGGCTACGCGCTGGCTGAGCTGTTCGAGGCCATCAAGAAGCCCGGCCAGAACTTTGCCGGCGCCTGCTTCACCTCCGGCTCCGCCGGCACCATGTCCGCCGGCGACCTGCTGAAGGAGCGCTATCCTCACCTGAAGCTGGCCGTGGGCGAGGCTCTGCAGTGCCCCACCATTCTGGACAACGGCTTCGGCGGCCACCGCATCGAGGGCATCGGCGACAAGCACATCCCCTGG
>UQZR01000022.1 GCA_900545585.1 uncultured Eubacteriales bacterium | reverse complement strand
CGAGATCTACAACGCACCGGCCACCCGCTTCGTGGCGGATTTCATCGGCGAATCCAACATCCTGCCGGCCACCGCCGCGGCGGTCCGGGGCGATACCTGCGTCTACACCACGCCTATGGGGCAGGTGCTGGGCGCGGCGGCCCAAGTGCCGGAGGGCGAGACGGTGTACCTCTGTGTCCGGCCGGAGGCTGTCTGTGTGTCTGCGGAGCCGGTATCCGGCTTCGGCATACAGATCACGGTGACGGACAACATCTGCACCGGCAATCTCATCAAGTCCATCGGCGTGGATGCGGACGGCCATGAGCTGCGCTTCTCCCGCCTGGCGGGCGCGGACGGCTTCTCCTGCGGCGAGACGCTGTACCCCTACTGGGACAGCGCCGCCTGCACGGTCATGCGGAAGTAGGCGGCGTCATGAAGAAAAAAGGAACGAGACTGGCCGTGCTGGCCAGCGTAGGGCCCTACGCCGCAGAGATGCTGCTTCTGGTGGTACTTCCGCTGCTGTATGTGTGCCTGATGAGCATCATGACGCGGCCGTCCTATGGCGGCGTGGAGTTCACGGTATCCTTCAACGGATACAAGGCTCTGTTTGAAAAAGCGTATCTGGTGGCTATCTGGAACAGTGTGCGGATGTCGCTGGTGTCCACGGTCATTATCCTCCTGGTGTCCTACCCCATGGCCTACATGCTGTCGCGGTGCAGCCGCCGCGTGGCGTCCAACCTCATCATCCTGATGATGATCCCGTACTTTACCAACAGCCTGATCCGGCTGTACAGCTACATCACTCTGTTCAACACGAAGGGCATCCTCACCGGTATTCTGACCAGACTGGGGATGACGTGGAGCGCCGATTTTCTGTACAGCGAAAGCGCCGTGGTGCTGGGGCTGGTGTACGTCTGCATCCCCTATGCGGTGCTGCCCATGTACTCGTCCATCGAGCGGCTGGACAAGGCGCTGCTGGAGGCGTCCTATGATCTGGGGGCGGGGCGTGTCAAAACGTTTTTCAGGATCACGCTGCCCATGACCATGCCCGGTGTGTACGCCGCGGCCATCATCTCCTTTGTGCCGTCCATCGGAAACTACTTCGTGGCGGACGTGCTGGGCGGCAGCAAGACGCTGCTGATCGGAAACCTCATCAAGGATCAGTTCATGTCCTCCCGCAACTGGCCGCTGGGCAGCGCACTGTCGGTGTTCCTGATCGCGGGCACCATGATCCTGGTATACCTGTACGCCCGCGTCAGCAGGGCCGACGTGATGGAGGGGGGCCTATGAACCGCGTGAAAAAGAAAAGCATCGGCGATAAGCTGGGCGTGGTATACGCGGTGCTGCTGTTCGCCTTTATCTACATCCCCACCGTGATCATGGTGGTGTATTCCTTCAACCGGCAGCCCAGCAACAAGTGGTGGACGGGCTTCACCACCGAGTGGTACGGCAAGCTGTTTCGGGACGCGCAGCTGTGGCAGTCCTTCAGCCTGTCGCTGAAGATCTCACTGCTGTCCACGCTGATCGTGGTGATCATCGGCACGCTGGGCGCCATGGGCCTGACGCGCTACCGGTTCTTCGGACGGAACGCCCTGACCTATTCGGTGTACCTGCCCATGATCGTCCCGGGTGTGGTGTTTGCGGTGCCTCTGATGGCGCTGCTGGTGCTCATGGGCCTGAAGAAGGGCTTCTGGGCCGTGGTGTTGGGAAACGTGATTTTGATGCTGCCCTATATGATCCTGACGGTGCGGACCCGCTTTCTGGGACTGGACCGCTCGGTGGAGGAGGCCAGCATGGATCTGGGCGCCAGCGGAGTAGAGACGTTCTTCCGCATCACGCTGCCGTCTATCGCCCCGGGCATCTTCACCGGCGCACTGCTGAGCTTTGCGCTGACGCTGGACGATGTGGTCATGGCGGACTTCCTGGCCGGACCCAACTGCCTCACGTTCCCCATGAAGATCTACAACTCCATCCGCAAGGGCGTTTCACCGGAGATCAACGCGCTGGAGACGATCATATCCGGCCTGATTTTTCTGGGAGTTGCCGTCTATCTGCTGCTGAAGGGCAGGCAGGACCGCGCTGCCGCAAAAATAGAACCATTCCATCAAACACAAACAGAGAATTAGGAGAAAGGAGCTCACAAACATGAAGAAGAAACTTTTGGCCGCGCTGCTGGCCCTGGGAGTGCTGGCCTCCCTCACCGCCTGCGGCGAGAAGCAGGAGACCCAGCAGGATGCCGCCGCCGACGGCGACACCGGCTACGCCGATTCCATCAACATTCTGGTCTACCCCGACTATGTGTCCGAGGATGTGCTGGCCGCCTTTGAACAGGAGTACGGCATTCAGGTGAACATCACCTACCTGTCCTATGAGGAGGACAACATCACCCGCGTGGAGACCGGCGACGACTTCGACATCATCAATCCCTGCCAGGAAACGGTACACCAGATGCTGCAGGAAAACCTGCTGCAGAAGATCGACAAGAGCAAGATCCCCAATCTGGTCAACCTGTACGACGAATTCAACACCTATGATTACCCCGGCGAGGAGGATTACAGCGTTCCCTACATGTGCGGCTCCATGTCCATCATCGTGAACAAGGATACCTGCCCCATCGAGATCACCAAGTGGTCTGATCTGGCGGACCCCGCCCTGAAGGGGCAGATCGTCTCCACAGACATCGACCGCCGGTTCGTGGCCACCACGCTGGCGGAGAATGGCTTTGACCCCAACAGCGAGAACCAGGCGGATCTGGACGCCGTGTTCGATTGGCTGTGCCAGTTCAACAGCAACGTGAAGGTCTATGACAACGGCGCGCCCCGTACCTCTCTGGAAAACGGCGACTGCAGCGTGGCCTTCACCTATACCACCGACTATGTGCTGGTCAAGCAGGAGGACCCCGATGGCAATTATGAGCTGATCACCCTGCCTGATGGCTGGTACTCCAAAGGCGAGTGGATGCTGGCCATTCCGGCCTCCAGCACCAAGGCCGAGGAGGCTGAGCTGCTCATCAACTATATCCACGACGCCAAGAACTACGCCGACAATGTCATGAAGTACCCCGGCGTGCCGGTGAACGAGGCCTGCATCGCCTACCTGACCGACGAGTACAAGGAGCTGTTCAAGGCGTTTGACATCCCCGAGAGCGCGAATTTCTTCACACTGTCCTCTCTGTCCTCCGAGAGCCTGGAGATGTACGACCTGTTCATCTCCAACGTGATGGCCAGCTCCAACAGCTGATAGGAGTGCCGCATCATGAAAAAGATCAGGATCACCGTCATGCGCATGGCGTCCTATCCGGACCTGTCCGCCGCGTATGAAAACCCGCTGGAGCATGCCTGCGATATGCAGCTGGGGCAGGTGTTCATCGCGGACGGCTGGCGCCAGCCGGAGGGGATGTGCGACAGCGCCTGGTCCAGCATCTCGCCCTTCGTGATGACGCTGGCCTACGGCGGGAGCGACATCTATAAGGGGTGGATGAAGAACAAGAAAAGCGCCATGGTGTCCTGCAACGACGGGTTCCGTCCCGTGAGCTTCTACATCGAGGCGCTGGAGGAAGAAGCCTCCGACTGGTTCTGACGCGGGACGTCTCCGCCTGCAAAACAAAAAAGTCCCCCTGCTTTCCCTGTCAGCGAAAGCAGGGGGACCTTTGCGCTGTCATCACCCCATACGGCCCGCCTGCATCGTACAGAGCCGGCGGCGGGAGGGGAGAAATTTTTGTGTAGATGGGAAAAGTGCGGATGTCCTCTTGACGGGGAGAAAAAAATAGCATACAATTCACCTATATTTCAGCAGGAGGTGTGCTGCCATGGCTCGCTGCGCGATGCGTTCCGGTAATGCCGTGGTGAAGTGCGCCCATTCTGCCCCTGCGCAGACTGATTTCGGCTTTACGTGCAGCGTGCCCTTTGGCGCGCTGCACTTTTTTGGCTTTTTTGCCCTTACCGGCAAGGAAATGCCTCTGGGAGCCTGTGTCTGAACGTGCGGTAGAAAACCGGCATATTCGCGTCTTGAACGGCCTTCCAGACAGGAGGACCGATTTTTTTGTGCTAGGAAAGGTTGTACAACAATGAGTGAGCTGGATCAGATCAGAGAGAATATCAACAGCATTGACGAGCAAATGGCGCAGCTGTTTCAAAAGCGCATGGAGATGAGCGCCCGGGTGGCGGATTTCAAGAAGGAGCGGGGACTGTCCATTCGGGACGCCGAGCGGGAGCGGGAGCTGATCGACCGCAACCGCAGGAGCATCCGGGACCCGGCGGTGGCCGCGTACTACGTGCAGTTCCTGCGGGGCATCCTGGACCTGTCCTGCGCCTACCAGAGCAAGCTGCTCAACGGTATGAAGGTGGCGTACAGCGGCGTGAAGGGGGCCTACGGCTATCTGGCGGCGCGGCGCATGTTTCCGGAGGCGCAGCTCGTCGCCTACCCCGACTTTGCCGCGGCCCACAGGGCGGTGGAGCTGGGAGAGGCGGACAGCGTGGTGCTGCCGCTGGAGAACAGCTACGCCGGTGAGGTAGGCGCCGTGATGGACCTGCTGTTCTCCGGCGAGCTGTATATCAACCAGGTGCTGGACATGGAGATCGACCACAGCCTGCTGGGCGTGGAGGGGGCTGCGGCGGACACGGTCAGGACCGTGGTCAGCCATCCCCAGGCGCTGCGGCAGTGCGATGACTACATTCGGAGCCACGGCTATGCGGCGGAGCCCTACTCCAACACAGCGGCGGCCGCGGAATATGTGCGCCGGGCCAATGACCCCGCACTGGCGGCCATCGCCTCCGAGGACGCGGCGGAGGTGTTCGGCCTGCGGGTGCTGGAGCGGGGCGTCAACACCATGCGGACCAATACCACCCGCTTTGCCGCGCTGTCCCGTATCCAGAACCAGCCGGAGACCACCAAAAAGCGGGAGGATGAGAACTTTGTGCTGGTGTTCACCGTGCAGAACGACGCCGGCTCGCTGGCGCAGACGCTGAACATCATCGGCGCCCACGGCTACAACATGCGTACCCTGCGGAGCCGCCCCATGAAGGGGCTTTCGTGGAAGTACTTCTTCTACGTGGAGGCCGAGGGCTGCATCAACAACACCAATGGCCGCGAGATGCTGCAGGAGCTGTCCGCCACCTGCGCCAAGCTCCGGCTGGTGGGCGCGTACTACGCCAACAACATC
Organism: uncultured Eubacteriales bacterium; assembly: GCA_900545585.1. Taxonomy (GTDB): domain Bacteria; phylum Bacillota; class Clostridia; order Oscillospirales; family Oscillospiraceae; genus Vescimonas. The sequence goes on along the minus strand of UQZR01000022.1, from coordinate 41,597 downwards.
TGAGGAGAGAAGCCATGGTCATTTCCGTTTCACTGGGAGCGCAGAGCTATCCCATCCTGCTGGAGGCAGGCGCACTGGCCCGGGCGGGGCAGCACTTGTCTCTGGCGCGGCGGGTGCTGGTGGTGACTGACAGCGGCGTGCCGCGGGAGTACGCCCGGACGGTGGCGTGCGCGTGCCGTCAGGCCCGCATCTGCACGCTCCCCGCCGGAGAGAACAGCAAAAATATGGACAATTACCAGTGCCTCCTGCGGGAGATGCTGGCCCTGGGCATGGATCGCGGCGACTGCGTGGCCGCCGTGGGCGGCGGCATGGCGGGGGATCTGGCGGGCTTCGCCGCCGCCACCTACATGCGGGGCGTGGATTTCTACAACGTGCCCACCACGCTGCTGGCCCAGGTGGACTCCTCCGTCGGCGGCAAGACCGCCATCGACATGGACGGCGTGAAGAACATCGTGGGCGCGTTCCACCAGCCCCGTGCCGTGCTGATCGACACGGATACCCTCCGTTCGCTGCCGCCGCGGCAGGTGGCCGCGGGACTGGCCGAGAGTGTGAAGATGGCCGTGACCTGCGATGCGGCGCTGCTGGCGCTGATCGAGAACAGCGCCGACCTGACGGCGGACCTGCCGGAGATCATCGCCCGCTCTCTGGCCATCAAGGCGCGGGTGGTGGAGCAGGACCCCACGGAGCAGGGGCTGCGCCGCGTGCTGAATTTCGGGCACACCATCGGCCACGCCATTGAAAGCTGTGCGGGAGGGGAGCTCCTCCATGGCGAGTGCGTGGCGCTGGGTATGCTGCCCATGTGTGCGCCGGCGCTGCGGCATCGGCTGGCGGGCATTCTGCGGAAGTGCGGCCTGCCCACGACCTGCGGCTTTACGGCCCGGCAGCTGCTGCCATACCTGCGGCACGACAAAAAGGCCGCCTCCGGCGAGATCTGCATCGTGCTGGCGGATGAGGCGGGCGCATTCCGCATGGAAAAAGAGACGCCGGAGGAGATACTCCGGCGCTGGGAGGGAGCAGAGACATGAAAAATACCTTTGGACAGGCGGTGACGCTGACCATTTTCGGGGAGAGTCACGGCCCTGCCGTGGGCGTGGTGCTGGACGGTCTGGCCCCGGGACTGCCGGTGGACGAGGAGCGCATCCGCCGCCAGCTGGCTCGCCGCCGTCCCGCCACGGCGCTGGACACCCCGCGGCAGGAGCCGGATCGCTATCAGATCCTCAGCGGCGTGTTTCAGGGACGCACCACCGGAACGCCGGTGGCCATCATCATCCCCAACGAGAACGTGCGCAGCGGGGACTATGCCTATGGGCTGGCGCGGCCCTCCCACGCGGACTATGCCGCCTACTGCAAATACCACGGCTATGAGGACTGGCGGGGCGGCGGCCATTTTTCCGGCCGCGTCACCGCGCCGCTGGCGGCGGCAGGTGCCATCCTGCTGTCCGCGCTGGCAGGCGTGGGCGTCACCGTGGGTACTCACATCCTGCGCTGCGGCGACGTGTGGGACCGGCCCTTCGCGGCGGAGGCTGCATCGGACGTGGCGGCTCTGCAGGAGGCGCCGTTTCCCACCCTGACCCATGAGGCGGCGCAGGCCGTGGGCAAGAGGATATTACAGGCCAGAGAGCGGCAGGACAGCGTGGGCGGCATCACCCAGACCGCCGTGTGCGGCCTGCCCGCCGGCGTGGGCGAGCCGTGGTTCGACAGCGTGGAGAGCCTTCTGAGCCACGCGGTGTTCTCCGTCGGCGGCGTCAAGGGCATCGAGTTCGGCGGCGGCTTTTCCATGGCCTGCGGCAGCGGCTCGGAGGTCAACGACCCGTTCCGCATGCGGGACGGGCGGGTGGTGACGGCCACCAACCACAACGGCGGCATCAACGGCGGCATCACCAACGGTATGGATGTGGTGTTCCAGTGTGCCGTGAAGCCCACGCCGTCCATCGGACAGCCCCAGCAGACCGTGGACTTCCTCCATGGGCAGGATGCGGAGCTGACCATCCACGGACGCCACGATCCGGCCATCATCCGCCGCATCTGCCCCGTGCTGGACAGCGTGACGGCGCTGGTGCTGTGCGACCTGCTGGCCCAGCGCTTCGGCACGGACTATTTTATAAAGGAGGCAGGGCGATGAGATGCGGACTGATCGGCCGGCGGCTGGGGCACAGCTACTCCTGCCAGATCCACCATGCGCTGGCGGATTACAGCTATGAGCTCTGGGAACTGGAGCCGGAGGAACTGGCCGGCTTTCTGGAAAAACGGGATTTTGCGGGCATCAATGTGACCATCCCCTATAAGGAGCAGGTCATCCCCTATCTGGACGAGCTCAGCGAGACGGCACGGGCCATCGGCGCGGTGAACACCGTGGTGAACCGGAACGGCAGACTGGTGGGCGACAACACGGACCTGCCGGGAATGCTGGCGCTCATCCGCCGCATGAGACTGACGCTTGCCGGCAAGAAGGTGCTCATCCTGGGCACCGGCGGCACCTCCAAGACCGCGCGGGCCGCCGCGGCGCAGCTGCATGCCGCGGAGATATACCGCGTGTCCCGCTGCGGCAAGGACGACGCCATCACCTATCCGCAGGCGGCGGCGGAACACGGCGACGCGGCCTGCATCATCAACACGACGCCCTGCGGCATGTACCCCGATGTGGACGCCTGCCCCGTGGATCTGGAGGATTTCCCCCGGCTGGAGGGCGTGGTGGACGCGGTGTATAACCCCCTGCGCACCGATCTGGTGCTGAACGCCCGGCGGCGCGGCATCGACGCAGAGGGCGGCCTCTACATGCTGGCGGCGCAGGCCGCCTATGCCGGCGCCCTGTTTCGGGGCTGCACGGCATCGCAGGCGGAGATCGACCTGGCCTATCACACGGTACGGCGGCAGATGGAGAACATCGTGCTCATCGGTATGCCCACCTCCGGCAAGACCACGGTAGGGCAGCTGCTGGCGCAGCGCACCGGCAAGACCTTTATGGACACGGACGCCATGGTGGAGCAGGCGGTGGGCATGACCATCCCTGCCTATTTTGCGGCGGAGGGCGAGAGCGCTTTCCGGCAGCGGGAGCAGGAGGCGGTGGCGGCTGCGGCCGGCGCAGGCGGCAGGGTCATTGCCACCGGCGGCGGCGCCATTCTGCGGGAGGAGAACCTCCACGCGCTGCGCCGCAGCGGGCGGCTCGTCTTTCTGGACCGCTCGCTGGACAAGCTGACTGCGGCGGCGGACCGGCCCCTTTCCGCCGATACCGATGCGCTGTGCTGCCGGTACGCCGAGCGGTACGACCTCTACTGCGCCGCGGCGGACCTCCGCGTGGATGGGGACGGCACACCGGAGGAGGTAGCAGCGCAGATCGAAAAGGAGTGGACGACATGAAGATACTGGTTATCAACGGACCGAACCTGAACCTGCTGGGCGTGCGGGAGCCGGCCATCTATGGCAGCGGCACCTATCAGGAGCTGCTGGCGCTGATCCGCGCCCACGCGGAGAAAAACGGCGCGGAGGTGTCCTTTTTCCAGTCCAATCACGAGGGGGCGCTGGTGGATGCCATCCAGCAGGCGTATTTCGATGGCGTGGAGGGCATCATCCTCAACCCCGCGGCGTACACCCACACCAGCGTGGCGCTGCTGGACGCGCTGAAGGCCGTGGCCATCCCCACGGTGGAGGTACACATTTCCGATGTTTCCCGGCGGGAGGACTTCCGCCGGCGCAGCTATGTCCGTCCGGCCTGCGTGGCCACGGTGATGGGCCGGGGCTTCGCGGGGTATCTGGACGCCATGGACATCCTGCTGAAGGGGGAGCGACGCCCGTGACCGTGACCATATACCCGGGCAGGGCGGCGGGCACAGCAGCCGCGCCGCCGTCCAAAAGCTGCGGGCACCGGATGCTCCTGTGCGCCGCTCTGGCCGCAGGAGAGAGCCGGATCGACGGCATCACCCGGAGTCAGGACATACTGGCCACCATGGACTGCATCCGCGCCATGGGAGGGGCCTGCCGACAGGAGGGGGAGACGGCCTGTGTCACCGGCATCGGCGGCGCTGTCCGGCCCAATGGGACGTACCCCTGCCGCGAGAGCGGCAGCACCCTGCGCTTCTGCATCCCCGCGGCGCTGCTGTCCGGCGGACGCGCCGTGTTCACCGGCGCGCCGCGGCTGCTGGAGCGGGGCGTGGGCATCTACGAGGAGCTGCTGGGCCCGAGGGGCGTCACGGTGGCGAAAACGCCGGAGTCCGTTACGTTTTCGGGGCGGCTGACGGCGGGGAGCTACACGCTGCGGGGCGACGTCAGCAGCCAGTTCGTTACCGGCTCGCTGCTGGCGCTGCCGCTGCTGCCGGAGGACAGTACGCTCCGCGTTCTGCCGCCGGTGGAGAGCCGGCCCTACATCGACATCACGCTGGACATCATGGCGTCCTTCGGTGTCACCGTGATGGAGCGGGAACGAAATTTCTTTTATATCCCCGGCGGGCAGCGGTACGGGAGCCGCTGCGCGGCGGTGGAGGGCGACTGGTCCAATGCCGCCTTCCTGCTGGCGTTGGGCGGCGGCGTCCGCGTCAGCGGTCTGCGTCCGGACAGCCTGCAGGGCGACCGCGTGTGCCGGGAGATGCTGCGCCGTCTGGAGCACCCGGGCGCGGTGCTGGATCTGTCCGCCTGCCCCGATCTGGGGCCGGTGCTGTTTGCCGCTGCGGCCCAGCGCTGCGGGGCTGTGTTCACCGGCACACGCCGCCTGCGCATCAAGGAGAGCGACCGCGCGGCGGCCATGGCGCAGGAGCTTGCCAAATTCGGCGCGCAGGTGACAGTGGAGGAGGACCGCGTGACGGTGCTGCCGCGCCCGCTCCACGCGCCCAATGAGGAACTGGACGGCCACAACGACCACCGCATCGTGATGGCGATGGCGGTGCTGTGCGCGTCGCTGGGCGGCACGATCCGCGGTGCGGAGGCCGTGAATAAGAGCTATCCGGATTTTTTCCGCACACTGCGGGCACTGGGGCTGCGCATGGACGTGCGGCCCTGAGACCCTTGAAAGGAAAGGTACATGCCCATGAACTTGGAATTCAAACGTAAGCTGCCTGCGCCCCAGACCGTGAAGGATATGTATCCGGTGACGGAGGAGATGGCGCAGAACAAGCGGGAAAACGACCGGCAGATACAGGCTGTCATCACCGGCGGGGACCCGCGGCTGATGCTGCTCATCGGCCCCTGCTCCGCTGACAGGGAGGACGCCGTGCTGGAATATGCCGCCCGCCTGCGGACGCTGCAGAAGCAGGTGAAGGACAAGCTCCTCCTGGTGCCGCGGATATACAGCAACAAGCCCCGCACCACCGGCGACGGGTACAAGGGCATGCTGCACCAGCCCGACCCCAACGGGCAGCCGGATATGCTCAAGGGGCTCATCGCCATCCGGAAGATGCACATGAAGGTGCTGGAGCAGACCGGCTTTTCCAGCGCGGACGAGCTGCTGTATCCCGAGAACTATTACTACCTGTCCGACATTCTCTCCTACGCGGCCATCGGCGCCCGCTCCGTGGAGGATCAGCAGCACCGCCTCATCGCCAGCGGACTGGATGTCCCTGTGGGTATGAAGAACCCTACCAGCGGCGACCTGTCCGTGATGATGAACTCCATCCTGGCCGCCCAGCACGCCCATACGTTCCTGTTTTCCCAGTGGGAGGTACACAGTAAAGGCAATCCCCTGGCCCACGCCATTCTCCGCGGATCGGTGAACAAGTACGGGCGCTCGCTGCCCAACTATCACTACGAGGATCTGCGCCAGCTCTATGAGCTCTATGCCGGGAGCGGGCTGAAAAACCCCGCGGTGATCATCGACACAAACCACTCCAACTCCGGCAAGCAGTGGGATCAGCAGGGGCGCATTGCCAAGGAGGTGCTCCACAGTACCCGCCACAGCGCGGACATCGGCGGCATGGTAAAGGGCCTGATGATCGAGTCCTACCTGCTGGACGGCTGCCAGAAGCCGGACGGCGGCGTGTACGGCCTGTCCATCACGGATCCCTGCATCGGCTGGGAAAAGACGGAGCAGCTGGTGCTGGAGCTGGCGGAGCTGCGGTGATAGGGCATCGCTCTGTCTCTTACCATGAATCCCCCGCAGGGGCGCATGCTTTGCGCCCCTGCGGTTTTTGCACCGGATGGACTGGCAGCCGGCTGACAAGGGGGCTGCGTGCGCATATACACCTGCTGCTGTACTACGTTGATATTGAGATATTTTGGAGTAGAAGCGGGCGCGGAGGATGCAGGAGAAAAACGCCCTGCCCGCCTGCGGTGGACGGCCGGACCGCTTTTGTCCGTGCTCTCCGCAGAACGCCTAAATTCTACTGACGGGAAACCTCTGCTTTTTGCACATTTTCCGTCTGGCGCACGGCCCCAACGCCGTGTATAATAAAGGGTAAAATAAGTCCGCGCCCGATGCGCGGCAGGAAGGAGCGATTTGGCCATGCAGACCACGCAGCTGAAAAAGGTACTGGTTGCCAACCGCGGTGAGATCGCGGTCCGCATTTTCCGTGCCTGTTATGATCTGGGCCTCCACACGGTGGCCATTTATTCCAACGAGGACACCTATTCTCTGTTCCGCACCAAAGCGGACGAGGCGTATCTGGTGGGGGAGAAGAAGTCCCCGCTGGGCGCCTATCTGGATATCCCGGGCATTATCGGTCTGGCCCGCCGCCGCGGCGTCACTGCCATCCACCCGGGCTACGGCTTCCTGTCCGAGAACGCCGACTTTGCCCGCGCCTGCGAGGAAAACGGTATCCTGTTCGTGGGACCGTCCTCCGATGTGCTGGCAAAGATGGGCGATAAGCTCAGCGCCAAGGAGATCGCCATCCAGTGCGGCGTGCCCATCATACCGGGCTGCACCGAGCCCTTGAAGGACGGCGACGACGCGCTGGAGAAGGCCCTGAGCTTCGGATTCCCTGTCATCTTGAAGGCCGCCGCCGGCGGCGGCGGCCGCGGCATGCGCCGCTGTGACAGACCCGAGGAGGTCAAGACCGCCTACGAGCTGGTACACAGCGAGGCGGAGAAGTCCTTCGGCTGCGGCGACATCTTCATGGAGAAGTATCTGGTGGAGCCAAAGCACATCGAGGTGCAGATCCTGGCCGACCGGTACGGCAACGTCTATCATCTGGGCGAGCGCGACTGCTCCCTCCAGCGCCGCTATCAGAAGGTGGTGGAGTTCGCCCCCGCCTGGTCCGTGCCCCGGGAGACGGTGGAGGCCCTGCGCCGCGACGCGGTGAAGATCGCCAAGTCCGTGGGCTATGTCAGCGCCGGTACCGTGGAGTTCCTGGTGGACAAGTCCGGCAACTACTATTTCATTGAGATGAACCCCCGCATTCAGGTGGAGCACACCGTTACTGAGATGGTCACCGGCGTGGACATCGTGCGGGCCCAGCTGCTGGTGGCCGCAGGCTATCCCCTGAGCTGCCCGGAGATCGGCCTGACCAGACAGGAGGACGTACACTTTGACGGCTACGCCGTCCAGTGCCGCGTTACCACGGAGGATCCCTCCAACAACTTCGCCCCCGACAACGGCAAGATCACGGCGTATCACTCCCCCGGCGGCTTCGGCGTCCGTCTGGACGGCGGCAACGTGGGCGTGGGCACTGTTATCTCTCCGTACTACGACTCGCTGCTGGTGAAGGTCACCAGCTGGGATCGCACGTTCCCTGCCGTGTGCCGCAAGGCCGCCCGCGCCATCAACGAGGTCCGCGTCCGCGGCGTCAAGACCAACATCCCCTTTGTCACCAATATCCTGGCCCATCCCACGTTTATCAGCGGTCAGTGCCACACCAAGTTCATCGACGAGACGCCGGAGCTGTTTGAGATCGTGGACTCCCGCGACCGCGCCACCCGCGTCCTGCGCTATATCTCCGAGATCCAGGTGGCCAACCCCAACGCCGAGCGCAAGCAGTACGACATCCCCCGCTTCCCGCAAGCTAAGGAGCCGCTGGGCCCGGGCCTGAAGCAGCTGCTGGACGCCGAGGGCCCCGAGGCCGTGAAGCGGTGGGTGCTGGACCAGAAGAAGCTGCTGCTCACCGACACCACCATGCGGGACGCCCACCAGAGCCTGCTGTCCACCCGTATGCGCACCCGCGACATGGTCAAGGGCGCCGATGGCGTGGCCGACATCCTGCGGGACTGCTTCTCGCTGGAGATGTGGGGCGGCGCCACCTTCGACGTGGCCTACCGCTTCCTCCACGAGTCCCCGTGGGAGCGCCTGCGTCTGCTGCGTGAGAAGATCCCCAACATCCCGTTCCAGATGCTGCTGCGCGGCTCCAATCTGGTGGGCTACGCCAACTATCCCGACAATCTGGTGCGGGCCTTCGTGGAGGAGGCCGCCCAGCGGGGCATCGATGTGTTCCGCGTCTTTGACTCCCTGAACTGGATCCCGGGCATGGAGGTGGCCATGGAGGAGGTCCTCCGCCAGAACAAGCTGCTGGAGGCCACCATGTGCTACACCGGCGATATTCTGGACGAGACCAAGGATAAGTACACCTTGAAATATTATGTCAACCTCGCCAAGGAGCTGGAGAAGCGGGGCGCCCATATGCTGGCCATCAAGGACATGTCCGGCCTGCTGAAGCCCTACGCCGCCAAGAAGCTGGTGTCCACCCTGAAGCAGGAGGTGGGCCTGCCCATCCACCTGCACACCCACGACACCACCGGCAACCAGGTGGCAGCCTTGCTGATGGCCGCCGAGGCCGGGGTGGACGTGGTGGACGTGGCCTGCGCCCCGCTGGCGGGCCTCACCAGTCAGCCCTCGTTGGACGCGGTAGTGGCCGCGCTCCACGGTACGGAGCGCGACACCGGTCTGGATCTGCGCCGCGTGCAGGAGCTCAGCAACTATTGGGCCGACGTGCGCCTGCGCTACGAGAATTTCGACCACGGCCTGAAGACCAATACCACCGATATTTACCGCTATGAGATCCCCGGCGGTCAGTACACCAATCTCCGCCCCCAGGTGGAGTCTCTGGGCCTTGGCGACCGGTTCGAGGAAGTCAAGGAGATGTACAAGACCGTCAACGACATGCTGGGCGACCCCGTGAAGGTCACGCCGTCGTCCAAGGTGGTGGGCGATCTGGCCATCTTCATGGTACAGAACGACCTGACGCCGGAGAACATTGTCCGCCGCGGCGAGGCACTGGCCTTCCCCGACTCCGTGGTGTCCTACTTCAAGGGCATGATGGGCCAGCCCGCCTGGGGCTTCCCCAAGGATCTGCAGAAGGTGGTCCTCAAGGGCGAGGAGCCTATCACCTGCCGCCCGGGCATGCTGCTGCCGCCGGTGGACTTCGATCAGCTGCGCCGGGAGGTGGAGCAGTTCCACGAGGGTCCGGAGAAGAAGGACCTGATCTCCTACGCCATGTATCCCAAGGTATACGAGGACTTCTGCCGCCACCGCAAGGAGTACGGCTACATCACCCGCATGGGCAGCCATGTGTTCTTCAACGGAATGGCCCTGGGCGAGACCAACAAGATCAACATCGAGGACGGCAAGACGCTGGTCATCAAGTACCTGGGTCTGGGCGACCGCAACAGCGACGGCACCATCAACGTCCAGTTCGAGCTCAACGGCATGCGCCGCGAGGTGACGGTCCGTGACCCCAACGCCTCGGAGCAGACGCGGCAGGCCACGCTGGCCGACGAGTCCGACCCCATGCAGGTGGGCTCCTCCATCCCCGGCATGGTGTCCAAGGTCTGCGTCAAGCAGGGCGACCGTGTGGAGAAGGATCAGGTGCTGGCCATTATCGAGGCCATGAAGATGGAGACCGCCATCACCGCCCGCACTGCCGGTACGGTGCAGGCCATCCGCATCAAGGAGGGTCAGCCCGTCAAGGCCAGAGAGCTTCTGATGACACTGGCATAACTGTGCAATAGTACGCAATACCCCGCAGCGGTTGCCGCTGCGGGGTATTTGTTTCTCGTCCCATTGTGCGCAAATTTCAGACAAAACCGCCGAAATGTGTAGTTTTTTCCGCAGGGTACTCTGTATAATGAATACTGCGGTTTTTCGCGCAAGAAACATACAGCGGCGCAGCTTCATACCGCGCCGCTGTGGGAGGACATATGCGTAATATCTGGACGATCTTCAAAACGGACATCCGCACGCTGAGCAGGTGCTTTTTCGCCTGCGTGGTGGTGCTGGCCATCGCCCTGCTGCCCAGCCTGTACGCCTGGCTGAACATCTACTCCAACTGGGACCCCTACGGCAGCACCGGCGGCATCTCCATCGCGGTGGCTTCGCTGGACCGGGGCTATACAGACGGCGGTGAATACGTCAACAAGGGCCGCGACGTGCTGGAGGATCTTAAGACCGCCACCTCCATCAACTGGGTCATTGTGGACACGGAGAAGGAGGCCACCGACGGCGTCTGCGCCGGCGATTACTACGCCGCCGTGGTCATCGATGAGGACTTCTCCCGCAAGATGTACCGCATGTTCACGGACTGGAACGGCCGGCCCGCCATCACTTACTACGAAAACGCCAAGAAGAACGCCGTGGCTACCAAGATCACCGACACGGCGGTGGAGACGCTGAAGCGCTCCATCAGCGAGAACTATCTGGAGGTGGTCATCGGCGGCGTCATGGAACAGAGCAATCTGCTGGCCGCCGACCTGACGGAGACGGACCCCGAGACCGCCGTAAAGGGCCTTCTGTATCAGGCGCAGGACGTGCTCACCGGCTGCCGCGGTATGATGGACGCCTTCCGCGCCGCAGGGGGCAGCGGCATCTCCTCCGCCGACGCGGAGGCCCTGGCCGCCGCCATTGCCGACATCAATAAAAACCTGCCCTCCGGCTCGGAGCTGGAGGCCACCGCCGCGGAGCTGCAGCACGCGCTGTATACCGCGCTGGCCAAGGCGGAGCGGGCGCTGGACCGCATGGACGAGATACAGGACAGCGCGGAGCTGCCCGACGTGCAGCGGCAGCTGACAGCCGCCGCCGCAGAGATGGGGCGGCTCAGCGGCCGCCTGACCTCGCTGGCCGACAGGCTGGAGGATTCCGCCCTGTCCGGCGGGCATCTTGTCTCCGCCCAGATCGCCCGGCTCCGGGCGCTGGCAGGGAAGTGCAGCCAGCTGCAAGGCGACCTGAACGCTCTGGCCGCCGCCAGCGATGTCAGCGGCCTGCTGGAAGACTGCGGCGCCCTGACGGACGCCATCCGCGACCTCACCGGCAGTCTGCCCATCACGGACAGCGACCTGCGCCGCCAGCTGGACACCGTGGTGTCCGATGTGTCCGACACCCTCTCCGGCGTCAGGGCCCTGTCCGCCGATGCCAGAGCGCTGCAGGCCGCTCTGTCTGACACCACGGCGGCGCTGAACACCACCGTGGACCTGCTGCGTCCCGCAGCGGAGCGCATGGTGAGCGCCCTGTCCGACACCATCGACAAGCTGGAGGGCCTGTCCGCCGACGAGTATATGGACATGCTGCTGGAGATACTGGGTGGCGACCCCATCGCGTACAGCCAGTATTTCCCCCAGATGGTGCAGACCACCGTCCATAAGGTCTATCCCATCGAGAACTACGGCTCCGCCATGGCGCCGTTCTATACCACGCTGGCCATTTGGGTGGGCTGCGTCATCCTGTCCACCCTCATCAAGGTCCACGCCCGCACCGACGGGCTTATCGACCCCACACCGGCGGAGCTGTACTTTGGCCGCTATCTGTTCTTCTTCCTGCTCAGCCAGATACAGGCGGCCGTTATTGTCACCGGCGACCTGTACCTGCTGGGTATCCAGTGCGAGCACCCGGGCCTGCTGTACCTGACGGCGTCCCTGACTGCCTTCACCTTCAGCCTGCTGATCTACTCGCTGGCCCTGTCCTTCGGCGACGTGGGCAAGGCGCTGGTGGTGGTCGTCATGGTCATGCAGATCGCCGGCTCCTCCGGCACGTTCCCCATCGAGCTGCTGCCGGAGATCTACCAGAAGATTTACCGTTTCTTCCCATTCCCCTATGCCATCGACGCCATGCGCGAGTGCATCTGCGGCCTGTACGGCGACTACTACATCCGGCAGCTCGCCTTCCTGCTGCTGTTTGTCGCGGCGGCACTGCTCATCGGCCTGCTGGTTCGCCGCCCCTTCATGGGCCTGAACCGGTTCATGGAGGAGAAGCTGGAGGAGACGGAGCTGCTGTAAAGGAGGCGCACGACCCATGTCAACAGAACGCGACTACCAGAAATTGTACGACCGCCTGCTGGAGGAGGTGGGTGCGCTGCACCGCGCCAACCAGCGCCGTATTCGCAGCGGCCTGCGGGCCCTGCTGGCCGTTACCGTGGGGCTGATGCTCCTGATGTTCCTGGCCGACGGCAATAAAGTGTTTACCCTGATGCTGTGGATATTGTCCATGTTCGCCGTGGCGGCGTACCTCATCGCCGTGGAGTATATGGACTACGAGCTGCAAAAGAAGCTGCGGGACATCGCCCAGCTGCAGGAGGACGTTTTCGACGGGCTCATAGAGCTGCCGGAGCTGCCCGCCGCACCGCGTCTGCCCCATACGCGGCTGCGCCGCCGGGGCAAGCGGGAGGCCCTGCCGGAGACCGCCGTTCCCGCGACGGCTCCCGCTGAGCCGGAGGCTATTGCTATTGACGGACCGACGGAGCCTGCCCCTGTGACGGAGCCTGTCCCTGCGGCCCCGCCTGCCCCTGCGGAGCAGGCCGCCGCACCGGCGGAGCCTGTCAGGCCTGTCGGCCCCTACGTCACCCTGCCCTCCGGCTGGGAGCATGTGCTGGAGGACCCCAACAGGCTGGCGGACGATCTGGCGCTGCTGACCCGCGCGCTGCAGAATCTGTCCGACGACCTGCGCCGCCCTGCGGCTGACCATAAAAAGGAGGGGGAGCGGTGAAACAGATCTGGAACATTTTCCGCGCCGACTGGAAGCGCCTGACCGCCAGCGTAGTGGCCGTGGTGGTCATGCTGGGACTGTGCCTGGTGCCCTGCCTGTATGCGTGGTTCAATATCCTGTCCAACTGGGACCCCTACGGCACCGCCTCCACCAGCCGCATCAAGGTGGCCGTGGCCAGCGAGGACGACGGCTGCGATGTGCTGGGCCTTCATGTCAACATCGGCGAGCTGGTGCTCCGGGGGCTGGAGAGCAACGACCAGATGGGCTGGGTCTTTGTGGACGGTGCCCAGACGGCGCTGGACGGCGTGAACGCCGGCGACTATTACGCCGCGCTGATCCTGCCGCCGGAATTCACCGGCGACTTCGTCAGCATTCTGGAGGGAGACCTGCGCCACCCCCAGATACAGTATTACGAAAACGAGAAAAAGAACGCCATCGCGCCCAAGATCACCAGCAAGGCCAAGACCGCCGTACAGGAGCAGATCAACACCACCATTCTGGAGAAGGTGGCCGATGCTCTGACCACCGCCGGTTCCGTATTCAAGGCCATGGGTCTGGACGGCCGCGACATTGCCGACGGCCTGCTGGAGAAGCTGTCCGCCGCCCAGCGGGACATGGACGAGCTGGCGCAGGTGCTCCGCTCACTGCAGGATGTGATGGACGGGGCTGACAGCCTGCTGGCCGCCTCTGCCATCACCATCACCGACGCACGCAGTACCCTGGGGGACGCCTCCGAGACCGTGGGCAGCACCGTCCGCCTTATCGGCTCCGGCCTTGACGCGGCGGATGACGCCTCCGCCGATCTGCTGCGGGTGCTGGACGCCGCCGACGATACCCTGTCCGATCTGGAGGACATGCTGGGCGCGGTGGACATGGGCCCCGCGGATGACACCGCGCACGAGAAGGTCAACGCCCGCATCGACAAGATGATCGCCGCGCTGGAGACGGCCAGAGACCTGACCTCCGACGAGGACGTGCAGGCCCAGCTGGACGCCGCCATCTCCGGTCTGGAGGAGCTGCGCACCGCCGTGGACGGCTCCGGTATTTCTCAGGTGCAGGATGAGCTGCTGGCCACGGTGGCAAAGGTCCGTCAGACCCTGCGTACCGCCGCCGTCAGCACCAACCGGCAGGTCAGCGACTACATCCACGATGCCGGTGAACGGGCGCAGTCCTCTCTCCGCGCCGTGCAGGACCTGCTGACCGCCTCCTCCGGTACGCTGGGCAGCGTCTCCGACACGCTGCGCTCCTATTCCGGCGCTGTGGCCTCAGCACAGCCCACGCTTGCCGCCGGCGCTGCGCTGGCGCAGAGTGTCTCCGGCTATCTGGCCGATATGGAGGGGGACGTCCGCCGCGTGGCGGACAGCACCGCCTTCCGGCGGTTCGTGGAGCTGATGGAAAGCGATTCCGACAGCATGGCGGAGTATCTGGCCTCCCCCGTGCAGATGAACACGCAGATCATCTATGAGATCAGGGACTACGGCTCCGCCATGGCGCCGTATTACGTGATGCTGGCTCTGTTCGTGGGCAGCCTGCTGACCGCAGTGATGGTGAAGGTCCCTGTGACGCAGCCGGAGTTCCGGCAGTGCCGCGGCGTCCAGCGCTACTTCGGACGCTTTCTGACCTATTTCTGTATGGCCATGGCTCAGGCACTGGTGACGGCCTTCGGCTGCCTGCACTTCGTGGGCATGGAGACGGCGGAGCCTGCGCTGTTCGTACTGGGCTGCTGCGTGTGCGCTCTGAACTTCGCCGCCATGAACTATGCGCTGGTCTACTCTCTGGACAATGTGGGTCTGGCCGCCTCCGTCATCATCATGGTGCTGCAGGTGGCCGGTTCCGGCGGCTCCTATCCCATCGATGTGCTGCCTCAGCTGTTCCGGCGCCTGTATCCCTTCATGCCCTTCCACTACGGCATGGATATGCTCCGCGAGACCATCGGCGGCATGTACGGCCGCACATACCTCCGCTGCGCCCTGATCCTGCTGGGCATGTGTGTGCTGTTCACGGTATTCGGCCTGCTGGTGTACTACCCTGCCCGCAAGCTGAACGCGGCCATCGCCGCCAGCAAGGAAAAATCCGGCATTATGTGACGCTTGCAGCAGAAAAACCGCCGTCCCGAACGGGACGGCGGTTCGTGCCTGTTTTGTGCGGCCTGTGCCGGCTTTATACAGGGGTTCCGTTTTTTTACTTTTCACCGCTGCATCGGTCATACTCCACCTGCATCACGGAGGAGATGGTATGGCGGCCGTAGTCGTCCAGCTTGGCGTACTGGGTCAGCAGGCGCTCGGTATCGTCCGTCAGATACAGGGCGGCATCGTCCGACATGGCCTTGATGCCCAAGATCTTGCAGATGCGCATCACCGTGTCGAAGGAGGACCCGCCGACACCGTTATGCAGGGCACTGTTGATGGTGGAGAGGGGAATGTCCACAGAGAAAGCGAACTGCCGCACGCTGCGGTACTGCCGCGAGATCTCATCGCGGACCAGCTTCGTAAGATTGTCCATATATCGGTCCTCACTTTTTGTAAAGAATTTCCACTTAAAGCTGTCGTAGTATACCACGGATTTTTATGCGCGCCAATAGGAAAAACGAAAAATTTATAAAAATGTCATAAAAAAGAAAGACTGTAAAACCCCTGCGGCAGAGGGGATAGCGGCCTCGCTGGCGAGATTTCCCTTTTATTTTGTGCCGCCCTGTGATACAATAAACCCTACGGAGGGTCCCTGCTTATGAAAACATCGAAACTCTATGCGCCCAGGACCGGCTTCGGCCGTCTGGCGGGCGACATGATCCGCCGCTACTACGTCCACGATGTGGCCCGTGACAGCGCGGCCCTGACGTACTACCTGCTGTTCGCCATTTTCCCGCTGCTGATCTTCGTCAGCACCCTGCTGGGTGTGCTGGAGCTGGACATCGCCAGCATCACGGCGGTGCTGGCGCCCATTCTCCCGTCGGATGTGGTGGACATCATCCGCACATATCTGGAGTATGTGGCCGCCAACCAGAGCCGCCAGCTGCTGTGGTTCAGCCTGGTTTTTTCCATCTGGTTCCCCATGCGCTCCACCGGCTGCCTGATGCACTCGCTGCGCAAGGCATTCGGCCGCAGCGCGCCGGAGAATATCCTGCTGGGTCAGCTGCGCACACTGCTGTTCACGATCTGGATGATCTTCGTCATCGGACTGACGCTGGCGCTGGTGGTGGTAGGCCGCCGCGCACTGTACTTCCTGTCCGGCTTTCTCCCGCTGTCGGAGACGTTCATCAGCGTCTGGGGCTACCTGCGCTTTATCATTCTGGGTCTTGTCATGGCCATCTCGCTGGGCATCCTGTACCAGTTGGCGCTGGGGCAGCGCCGCCCCCTGCGGGAGGTACTGCCCGGCGTAGGCAGCTCTCTGGCGGCATGGCTGCTGCTGAGCATGGCCTTTTCCTATTATGTGGAAAATATGGCCCGGTATGCGCAGCTGTACGGCTCCATCGCCACCATCGTGGTGGTACTGCTGTGGCTGTATATGTCGGGGCAGGTCCTGATACTGGGCGCGGAGCTGTCCGCGTCCCTGATCCATCGAAAGAAACATGCCGCGCCCTCATCGGGCGGGGAGGAGGAAGCATGAAGATCATCATTGTGGGCTGCGGCAAGGTGGGCTACGCCATCGCCGGCCAGCTGACCCAGGAGAAGCACGACATCGTCATGGTGGACAACGAGATCGCCCACCTGTCCCGCGCCGACAGTACGATGGATGTTATGTGCGTCCACGGCAGCGGCGCGTCCATCAGCGTCCTGATGGACGCCGGCGTCCGCTCGGCGGATCTGGTCATCGCCGTCACCGGCGTGGATGACACCAACATGGTCTGCTGCCTCATCGCCAAGAGCCTGGGCGCACGTCATACCGTGGCCCGCGTCCGCAACACCGAGTACCGGCAGGATGCGGACATCCTGAAGCGGGAGATCGGACTGGACATGGTCATCAACCCCGATCTGGCTGCGGCCCAGGAGATAGCCCGCATCCTCAGCTTTCCCGCCGCCATCTCCGTGGAGCCCTTTGCCGGCGGCCGCATCGATATGATCGGCCTGCAGGCCCTGCCGGAGGACACGCTGGTGGGCCACAGCCTCAGCAGCTTCCACGGCGAGCGCAAGGCGGACGTGCTGATCTGCGCCGCCCAGCGGGGCGACGAGTGCATCATTCCCAACGGCTCCTTTGTGCCCCGGGCCGACGACCGGCTGTATCTGGTGGGCACCAAGGGTGAGCTCCAGAAGATGCTGAAGGTCATGGGCCGCCCTCTCCATCGGGTGAAGAACGTGGCCCTGCTGGGCGGCAGCCGCATCAGCATGTACCTGACGTGGGAGCTGGCCCGCACCAATACCCATGTCCGCATCGTAGAGCAGGATCACGACAAGTGCCTGTTCCTGTCCCAGCACCTGCCGGGGACCATGATCATCGAGGGCGATGGCACGGACAACGACCTCATTCAGGCGGAGAATATCTTCGGCGCCGACGGCTTCGTGTCTCTGACCGGCCGCGACGAGGAGAACCTGCTGATGGCCATGTCGGCCCGCCGCGCCGGAGTCCGCAAGGTGCTGGCCAAGATGACCCGCCCCAACTACATCGAGCTGGTGCAGGACACCGGCCTTGGCAGCATCATCAGCCCCAAGGACATTATCGCCAACCAGATCACCCGCTACGTCCGCGCCCTGGCCAATTCCGAGGGCATGGCCGTGGAGTCGCTGTACAAGCTGCTGGGCGGCCAGGTGGAGGCTCTGGAGTTTCTGGCCAGAGGCACCTCCAACCGCCTGCTGCACGTGCCTCTGAAGGACCTGCAGCTGCGCAGCGGCGTGCTGCTGGCAGCCATTGTCCGCGGCGGCGTCACCATGATCCCCGGCGGCATGACCACCATTGAGGAGGGCGACCATGTGCTGGTCATCGCCCGGTCCATGGGGCTGAATGACCTGACGGACATCCTGGCCTGAGTGTCAGTGTACGGTTGGCAGATGTACCTGCCTGTCATAAAAAAATCACCCTGCGCAGTGATACGCAGGGTGATTCTTTTGACATTTTATACGGCTTGTTGTCAAAATCAGGGGGAGATTTCGTTTGCGCATCCGCAGATGCAAAACATCCCCACCCCCTATACAAAACCCCCGCCATCGGGTATAATATCCTTAAAGTGCCAAAACACAGAAAGGAACTGCCTATGAACACAAACTGGAACGACCCCAACTTTCAGGGCTTTGCCCGCCAGCCCCGCCCCAAAAAGGAACATAAGCCCGTGGGCACGCCTCTGGGCCGCACACTGCTGAATCTGGCGGTGACGCTGGTATTCGCCGCCATCTACTACTATGTGGTGCTGCCGCCCATCAACCTCAAAAGCGAGGAATTCTACATCTTCATGCTGCTGTGCTGCGCGGTGTACGGCGTCTGCGCCGTCCTGACCTCCGGCTTTCAGGGCACCGGTGCCAAGGGCTACTTCGACTTCCTGAAGAAGCAGTGTACCGTCCCCCTCATCGTCGCCGTAGCCCTGGCAGCCACCGCACTGGTAGGCGCGGTGCTGGGCTGGCAGCTGTTCCGCGCCAAGGACTACCGCGACCTGCTGACCGTCCAGGACGGCGACTTTGCCGCCGAGGTGGAGGAGATCAGCTACGACCAGATCCCCATGCTGGACGCCGAGTCCGCCATGAAGCTGGGCAACCGTAAGCTGGGCGAGCTGGCGGACATGGTGTCCCAGTTCGAGGTGGCCGATGATTACACGCAGATCAACTATCAGGGCCGCCCCGTCCGCGTGACGCCCCTGCGCTACGGCGACCTTATCAAGTGGCTGAACAACCGCTCTCAGGGCCTGCCCGCCTATCTCATCATCGACATGGTCACCCAGAACGTGGAGGTGGTGCGTCTGGACGAGGGGATCCGCTACACCACCGCCGAGCACTTCGGCCGCAACCTGAACCGCCACCTGCGGCTCCGCTATCCCACCTTCATGTTCGACGATCCCGCCTTTGAGATCGACGAAAACGGCGATCCATGGTGGGTCTGCCCCCGTGTCAGCCACACCATCGGCCTGTTCGGCGGCCGCGACATCATCGGCGCGGTGCTGGTGAACGCCGTCACCGGCGAGAGCGCCTACTACGAGACGGGCAGCGTCCCCAACTGGGTGGACCACGTCTACACCGCCGACCTCATCATGCAGCAGTATGACTACCACGGCGCGTATATCAACGGCTTTATCAACTCCCTGTTCGGTCAGCGCGATGTCACCGTCACCACCGAGGGCTATAACTACATCGCCATCGGCGACGATGTGTATATGTATACCGGCGTCACCTCCGTGGTGTCCGACGAGTCCAACATCGGCTTCATCCTGTCCAACCAGCGCACCAAGGACACCCGCTTCTATCTGGTGGCCGGCGCCAAGGAATATTCCGCCATGGACAGCGCCCAGGGTCAGGTCCAGCAGATGAAGTACACCGCTACGTTCCCACTGCTGCTGAACATCTCCGACCAGCCCACGTACTTCATGGCCCTGAAGGACGCGGCCCAGCTGGTGAAGATGTACGCCATGGTCAACGTCAGCCAGTACCAGATCGTGGCCACCGGCGATACCGTGGCGGAGTGCGAGGCCAATTACCGCCGCATTCTGGCGGAGAAGGGCCTTGTCTCCGACGATGATGCCCAGCTGCCCGTCACGGGGCAGGGCGAGATCACCGGCGTTATTGAAGATATTCGCTCCGCCGTGGTGGACGGCAACACCCTGTATTACCTGCGCCTGAACACCGGCGACGCCTACTATGTCATCTCTGCCGCCGCGGCGCCGGAGACCGTCATCTACAACGTGGGCGACAGCGTCACCGTCCGCTACGCCGAGGGCGAGGGCGTCATCCTCACCGCCGACAGCGTCACCCGCACCGGCGCGGCCGCGCCGGCTGCGCCTGATGCCGCCCTGCCGCAGGCAGGGGAGGAGGACACCGCGGAGCCCCAGGACCCCGCCGCCTGACAAGACAAAAAGCAGCAGCGTGACCGCCGGTCACGCTGCTGCTTTTTTGTTGCCCTCACACCACCTGAAACAGGAAAAATTTCAGGTAGTTCGTCTCCTCCACGCCCCACAGGATGGGGTGGTCGGCGCACTGCTGCCGCGCCTCGATCTGCCGCAGCTGTACCCCTGCGTCCCGGGCGGCGCTGTGCAGCATCCTGACGAACAGCTCCTC
Source organism: uncultured Eubacteriales bacterium (assembly GCA_900545585.1). GTDB lineage: Bacteria > Bacillota > Clostridia > Oscillospirales > Oscillospiraceae > Vescimonas. The sequence continues at coordinate 21,584 of UQZR01000022.1, read as the reverse complement.
CGTGGCGAAGTGGCTGCACGAGCAGGTGGCCAGATATCCGCCCCGGGGCAGCAGCTTCATGGCGCGGTAGTTGATCTCCTTATAGCCGGACATGGCGCTGTGTACTGTCTTGCGGCTCTTGGTGAAGGCCGGCGGGTCCAGAATGATGAAGTCGTATTTCCGCGGCTCCTTCTCCAGCTGAGGCAGCAGGTCAAACACATTGGCCGCCGCGCAGTCCATCACGCTGTCCAGCCCGTTGCGCTGCGCATTCTCCGCCGCACACTGCACCGCGAACTCCGACACATCCACGGCGGTGACGTGGGCCGCCCCGCCCTTGGCGGCGTTGAGGGCGAAGGAGCCGGTGTGGGTGAAGCAGTCCAGCACCGTCCGCCCCTTGGCCAGACGGGCCACTGCCAGCCGGTTGTACTTCTGGTCCAGAAAAAAGCCGGTTTTCTGCCCATTCTCAAAGTCCACGGTATACATGATGCCGTTTTCCACGATGTCCACGTCGGTGCGCTCCGGCGGCGTCTCACCGGGCAGGGGATACCATCCTTTGTTCTGCTCCATGCCCTCCAGACCGCGGATGGCCACATCGTTGCGCTCGTAGATGCCGCGGATGTCCTGTCCGTCCTCCCGCAGCACCTTGACCAGCAGAGGGAACAGCCGGTCCTTGATGCGCTCCATGCCCATACTCAGCGTCTGGGTCACCAGCACGCTTTCGAACCGGTCCACCGTCAGACCCGGGAACAGGTCGGCTTCGCCGAAGATCACGCGGCAGCACCGGCTGTCCGTCTCGCCCATCACCACCTTGCGGTAGTCCCAGGCGTAGCGGATGCGCCGCTCCCAGAAGGCATCGGAGAAGTCATCGTTGGCATTGCGGCTCACCAGCCGCACCCGGATCTTGGAGCGGCTGTTGTAGAACCCGCAGCCCAGCCAGCTGCCGCGGCGGCTCACCACGTCCACCAGCGCGCCGTCCTCCGGCCCGCCGTCCACGGCGGTGACCTCCCCCTCGTAGACCCAGGGGTGCCCGCCGGTCAGCGCGGCCTCGCCCTTGGGCGTGATGGTGATCTTAGCGTAGGGACGTGGAGCTTTCATGGTACATACCGCCTTTCATTTCGTGCCCCCATGATAACACATCTCCGCCGTCATTTCCATATATTTATAGTGCAGCAAAAAGGAAAGGGGAATGACCATGCCCAGCATCTATCTCAGTCCATCCACGCAGGAATATAACCCGTACATCACCGGCGCGGGCAGCGAGGAGCATTTCATGAACCTCATCGCCGACGCCATGGAGCCGTACCTCACCGCCAACACCATCCGCTTCGGCCGCAACACGCCGGAGATGACGGCGGCCAGCTCCATCCGTCAGGGCAATGCAGGGAACTACGACTTCTATCTGGCCCTCCACTCCAACGCCAGCACCGACGGCAGCCGGGAGGGCGCCGTCCGCGGCATTATCGCCTTCTACTACCCGGGCAGCGCCAACGGCCGGCGGGCCGCCGACATCTTTGTGCGAAATCTCAAGAGCGTTTACCCCCTGCCGGAAAAGGTCTATGCCCGCTCCACCACCACCCTGGGGGAGGTGCGCCAGCCCCGCATGCCTGCGGTGCTGCTGGAGCTGGGATATCACGACAACTATGCCGATGCCCGCTGGGTGCAGAACAACATCCAGTCCATCGCCGCCAATCTGGTGTTGTCCCTGACGGAGTATTTCGGCCTGCCCTTCATCACGCCCATTACCCCGTGGCGCGGCACAGTCCGCACCCAGTCGGGGAACCTGAACCTGCGGGAGTACCCGTCGCAGCAGGGCAGGGTGGCGGCTCAGCTGCCCTCCGGCGCCGTGGTGACGGTCTACGGACAGTACGGCGGCTGGTACAGCGTGGGCTATCAGGGCCATCTGGGCTATGCCGCCGCGTCCTATATCCAGTGACCTGCACAAAACCGTGCATTTGCCCAAAAAAGGAGGGGGATTTTTCCCAATTTCCCTTGACAGTTGCCCGCAATGTGTTTAGAATTATGAAGGATTATCATCGAGGGGACAGGGGTACCTTTCGATTATTTTCTATGGCACATTTTGTGCCGGCCCATACAACCCATCACAACATAGGAGGAATGAACAGTGACCGTAACAGGTTGGATCGTGGCAGCAGCCGCGTTCGCTGTGGCGGCGGTGGTCTTTTTCCTCCTCGGCATTCGCTACCGCAAGCGCGTAGCGGAAAAAGAAATCTCCAGCGCGGAGGAAGAAGCCACGCGCATCATCAACGAGGCAATTAAAAGCTCTGAGAGTAAAAAGCGGGAAGCGCTTCTCGAAGCAAAAGAAGAGATTTTGAAAAACCGCAGCGAATACGAGAGAGAGGTCAAAGAGCGCCGCGCCGAGCAGCAGAAGCAGGAGCGCCGTTTACAGCAGAAAGAGGAAAATCTCGATCACAAGACCGAGATGATCGAAAAGAAAGAGGAAGCGTTGGCCCAGAAGCACGCCGCCGCCGATAAGGAGCAGGAGGAGATCCGGCTCATCAAGCGCAGCCAGACCGAGATGCTGGAGCGCATCTCCGGCTTCACGGCGGATCAGGCCAAGGAGTACCTGATCGCCCAGGTGGAGTCCGAGGTCACCCATGAGACGGCGCTGAAGATCAAGGAGATTGAGGCCCGCGCCAAGGACGAAGCGGACCAGCGCGCCCGCGAGATCGTGGCCACCGCCATCCAGCGCTGCGCCGCCGATCATGTGGCCGAGATCACCGTCAGTGTGGTTCCCCTGCCCAATGACGAGATGAAGGGCCGCATCATCGGCCGCGAAGGCCGCAACATCCGGACACTGGAGACCCTGACCGGTGCCGATCTCATCATCGACGATACCCCCGAGGCCATCACTGTCTCCTGCTTCGAGCCGGTCCGCCGCGAGGTGGCCCGCCTGGCGCTGGAGAAGCTCATCGCCGATGGCCGCATCCACCCCACCCACATCGAGGAGATGGTGGAGAAGGCCCGCCGCGAGGTGGACGGCGTCATCCGCGCCGAAGGCGAACGCGCCGTGCTGGAGACCGGTGTCCGCGGCCTGCACCCCGAGCTGCAGAAGCTGCTGGGCCGCCTGCATTACCGCACCAGCTACGGCCAGAACGTGCTGCAGCACTCCATTGAGGTCAGCCATATCGCCGGCATGATGGCCGCCGAGCTGGGCGCCGACGTACAGGCTGCCAAGCGCGCCGGTCTGCTCCACGATATCGGCAAGGCCCTTGACCATGAGTTCGAGGGTACCCATGTGGCGTTGGGCGTGGAGTACGCCCGCAAGTACCGCGAGAAGGAAGACATCATCCACGCCATTCAGGCGCACCACGGCGACGTGGAGTGCAAGACGCTGGTGGCCTGCCTGGTGCAGGCAGCCGACGCCATTTCCGCCGCCCGCCCCGGCGCCCGCCGCGAGAATCTGGAGAACTACATCAAGCGTCTGGAAAAGCTGGAGGAGATCACCGGCACCTACCCCGGCGTGGAGAAGAGCTACGCCATTCAGGCCGGCCGCGAGGTCCGCGTCATGGTCAAGCCCGAGCAGGTGTCCGAGGACCAGATGGTCATTCTGGCGCGGGAGCTGGCCAAGCGCATCGAGAACGAGCTGGAATACCCCGGCCAGATCAAGGTTCACGTCCTGCGGGAGACCAAGGTCGTGGAATACGCAAAATAAATACCCCACCGGCTCCGGAGCGCGTTGCGCTCCGGAGCTTTTTTTGGTATAATGCCATCATCCGACAGGGTTTTCCTGTCAACAAATGGCACTTTACAGAGAGGGGGGACACACCCTTGAAACGCCTGATCCTGTTGATGCTCCTGCTGGCCGTGGCCCTGTTCGCAGCCGCCTGCGGCCCTGTTTCCGGCACCGGCGGCGCGTCCCCTCCACCGGAGGACTCGCAGGCCGTCCCCGCCGTACCGGAAACGGAGATCTGGACGCGGCAGCACAGATCCGTCTGGGGCAGTGAGCCTGTCACCGTCAGCGCCGATTTCGAACGCATCTCCGGCGCCGCGTCCCACGGCATGACCGCGGGGCAGGAGCTGCTGCTGCTGGACTTCATGGACTGCTATTATCAGTCCGTTACCCGGTTGCAGGTCATCGACTGCACCGACCTGTTCACGGACCGCGCCCAGTCCGACTACCACAGGACCGTCTGGCGCACGCTGGCAGAGATCCGCCTGCGGGCGCCCATCGACCTCCGCGCCGGCTCGTACAGCTATTCCCTGCGCTGCACGGACCTGACGCGGGACGGCGACACGGCGGAGCTGACGCTGCTGGAGAGCAGCGTGGTCTACTTCAACGGCCTGAACGGCCTGCCCTCGGAGCAGTGGAACGTGCAGCACACCTTCCGGCTCCAACGCATCACCGGCGACCGCTGGCGCATCGCGTCCCACGACTCCGACGATAACCCCTATTACAGCGCCGACTACGACCCTGTCACCGATACGGACCGCCACCTGCCCCAGCTCCTTGCCTGCATCGAGGCGCGGGAGAGCGGCCCGCGGGAGCTCTGGACGCCGCCGGTCACGTGGGATCACGACTACGACCGCGCCGCCGCGCTGGACTACATGCTGACGTACAGCGCCCAGCGGAACCCCGCCTACAAGGCGTATGACGATCTGGGCGGCAACTGCATGAACTTCGGCTCGCAGGTGCTGACCGCCGGCGGCATCCCCGCCCTCCCCGGCGGCTATCGGGACGGCTGGTTCTACAACAGCGAGCGCAGCGTCTCGCTGCCGTGGGTCAATGTGGGCGGTTTCCTCGATCTGGCGGCCGAGCATACCGGCTCCGGCCTTGTGGCGGTGGTAGGCGCACCCTACTTCACCGGCCAGGTGGGGGACATCATCACCATGGGCGTGGAGGAGCCGCGGCACCACACCACCGTCATCTGCGGCCTTGTGGCCGACGGCGAGGGCCGCACCGTGGACTACCTGCTGTGCTCCAATACCGCCAACCTGCGGAACTATCCGGCTTCCGCCTATTACTACACCAACCGCCAGCTCACGAAGATACTGGGCTGGAATGACTGACCTCAAAGGAGGAGATCACATGGACTATCGCATCTTAGCGTTGGGCGACGTGGCCAGCGAGACGGGCCTGCAGCTGCTGGAGAAGAAGCTGCGCACCTTCAAGCGGGAGCAGAACATCGCCTTCACCGTGGTCAACGGCGAGAATATCTCCGGCAGCGGCCTGACTCGGGCCCAGGCGGAGGATCTGCTGGCCGCCGGTGCGGACGTGGTGACGTTGGGCAACCACACCTTCGGCAAGCCCCAGATCGCCACGTTTCTGGACGAGAGCGGCTACATCCTGCGGCCCGCCAACTTCACCGGCCGCGCTGCGGGCCGCGGCTGCGCCGCTTACGACTGCGGGGCCTTCTCCGTGGCGGTGCTGGTGCTCATCGGTCGCTGCGATCTGGACTTCAACGCCGACAACCCCTTCACCACGGCGGACCGCCTGCTGAAGACGCTGGACAAGCCCACCTTCACGCTGGTGGAGTTCCACGCCCAGGCCACCAGCGAGAAGCTGGCCATGGCCTACTATCTGGATGGCCGCGTCTCCGCACTCTGGGGCACGCACACCCACGTGCCCACCGCCGACAACCGCGTGTTCCCCAAGGGCACCGGCTACGTCACGGATCTGGGCATGACCGGCCCTATCGAGTCGGTGCTGGGCGTTCGTCCCCAGCAGTCCATGGAGTTCTTTCTGGGCGGCCTCCCCGGCCGCTATCAGGCGGCGGACGGCCCCTGCTCCGCGCAGGGCTGCATCTTCACATTGAACAGCGACACCGGCCTTTGCACCGATGTGGAGCGTATCGAGATCAAATAAAAGGAGAAACTGTATCATGTCTGTGGAAAAGGTAAGAGCCTATCTGGAGCCCTACGGCGTGGCCGACCGCATCCGTGAATTCGACGTATCCAGCGCCACGGTGGAGCTGGCCGCTCTGGCTGTCGGCGTGGAGGGCGCCCGCATCGCCAAGACTCTGAGCTTCAAGATCGGGGAGGATCCCATTCTGGTGGTGGCCGCCGGCGATGCCAAGGTGGACAACAGCAAGTATAAGCACTTCTTCGGCGTCAAGGCCAAGATGCTCACCGCCGACGAGGCGGTGGCGCGCATCGGCCACGCCGTGGGCGGCGTGTGTCCCTTCGCCCTGCCGGAGGATGTGAAAACCTATCTGGACGTGTCCCTGAAGCGCTTTGACACGGTGTTCCCCGCCGTGGGCAGCGCCGCCAGCGCCATCGAGCTGACCTGTGACGAGCTGGAGCGCTGCTGCGGCAAAAACTTCACCCAGTGGGTGGATGTCTGCAAGGGCTGGCAGCCCGAGGAAGCGTGATGGTCCGTATCCTTCACGCCGGAGACTTCCATCTGGACAGCGCCTTCGGCGCCCTGACGCCGGAGCAGGCCCGCCAGCGCCGTGCCGAGAGCCGCCGCATGCCGGAGCGCATGGTGGACTGGGCCAATGACCACGGCGTGCAGCTCCTGCTGCTGGCAGGCGACCTGTTCGATGGCGACGACCTCAGCGGCGACACCGCCAAGCTGCTGGCCCGCGCTCTGGGCGGCTTTCAGGGGCAGGTGGTCATCGCCCCCGGCAACCACGATCCCTACACGGCCCGCAGTGCCTACGCCCGCACGCTGTGGCCCGACAACGTGCATATCTTCACGGAGGACCGGATGCAGACCATCCCGTTCCCCCAGTACGGCTGCGCCGTCCACGGCGCCGCCTTTACCGCGCCGGAGGAGACGGCTGACCGCGTGCTGTCCGGCTTCACCGCCCCCGACGACGGGCTGGTACACATCGGCCTGCTCCACGGAGAGCTGACCGGCTCTGACAGCCGCTACCGGCCCCTGACCACCGCCGCCGTGGCCGCCTCCGGCCTGCACTATCTGGCCCTGGGCCATGTCCACGGCTGCACCGGCGTCCTGCGGATGGGGAGCGTTCCCTACGCCTACTGCGGCTGCCCCGAGGGACGGGGCTTTGACGAGCTGGGGGACAAGGGCTTCCTCGCCGGTCAGGTGTCGCCGGAGGGCGCAGAGCTGCAATTCGTGCCCTTCGCCCGCCGCCGCTACCGCATCATGGAGGTGGACGTCACCGATGGCGACCCGGCGGCGCTGGTGTCCGCCGCCCTGCCCGCCGGCACGGAGGAGGATATCTACCGCGTGGTCCTCACCGGCAGCCCCGCCGCACCGGTGTCACCGGAGCGGGTGCAGTCGGCCCTGTCCGGCCGGTGCTGCGCCCTGCAGGTGCGGGACAAGACCACCGCCCGGCAGGAGCTGTGGGACAAGTGCGGCGAGGATACCCTGCGGGGCCTGTTTTTGCAGCAGCTGCGCAGCACCTGCGGCGCGGATCCCCAGTCCCAGCGCCTGATGGAGCAGGCCGCGGCCTTCGGCCTGGCCGCCATCGATGATCGGGAGGTATGACCGTGAAACACATTCTGATGATCGGCACCGGCGGTACCATTGCCTCGGAAAAGACCCCCTCCGGCCTGACGCCGGAGCTGAACACGGAGCAGCTGCTGTCCTTTATCCCCGGCATCGCGGACCTCTGCCATGTGGACTGCCTGCAGCTCTACTCTCTGGACAGCACCAATATCTGTCCCCGCCACTGGCTGGGTCTGGCCGCCGCCATCCGCGACCGCTACGATGACTATGACGGCTTCGTCATCGCCCACGGCACCGACACCATGGCCTACACCGCTGCCGCCCTCAGCTATCTGGTGCAGGGCAGTCCCAAGCCCATCGTGCTCACCGGCGCCCAGAAGCCCATCTGGTTCGACGGCACCGACTCCAAGCGCAACCTCACCGATGCGTTCCTCTACGCCTGCCGCGGCTGCGGCGGCGTCCAGATCGTGTTCAACGGCAAGGTCATTCTGGGCACCCGCGCCCGCAAGACCTGCTCCAAGAGCTACCACGCCTTCTCCAGCGTCAACTACCCTGATCTGGCGGTGGTGCAGGACGGCCGCCTGCTGCAATACATGCGCTGCACCTGCTATCCCCGACCGGTGTTCTACAATACGCTGGACGACCGCGTCAGCCTGCTGAAGCTGATCCCCGGCACATCCAGCCAGCTGATCGACTTCATGCTGGACCGCAGCGACGGCCTCATCATCGAGTCCTTCGGCGTGGGCGGCCTGCCGGAGTATCATGGCAGCGAGTTCTACGATGCGGTGCGCCGCGGCGTGGAGCGGGGCAAGATCGTGGTCATGACCACCCAGGTGCCCAACGAGGGCAGTGACCTGACGGTGTACCATGTGGGCGGACGGCTGAAAAGCACCCTGCGCCTGCTGGAGGCCTACGACATGACCACGGAGTCGGCAGTGGCCAAGCTCATGTGGATCTTGGGCCAGACACGGGACTTCGATGAGGCGGAGCGCCTGTTCTACCGCCCCGTGGCGCGGGACATCCTCTGCGAAAACGAAAGCTGATACCAGAAACGGCGCGTCCGGGACGCGCCGTTTTCGCATATTTTTCCGGCTTCTTTCCCATACTATCCAAAAATGTGCGGGGAGGAACCGCGGAATGAAACAGGAATTTTCTGCCAGAACGGCGGCGTTGGATGACCGGCTGGGCGTGGGGCGCTGCTTCGACATGACGGCCCGGGATCTCACCATCGGGGGCCGCCGCGCCCGCCTCTGGGTGGTGAACGGTTACGCCCAGGAGAACATTTTAGAGCGCATGATCGCCCAGTGGCTGTCTCTGCCGGAGCTGACGGCCATCCCCACGTTGGACGCGTTTCTCAGCCGCTGCGTCACTGCCTGCGACGCCGCCGTCTGCCGCAGCAGGGAGGAGGCGGTGCTGGGCGTGTTCTCCGGCAGGACCCTTCTGGTGGTGGACGGCTTCTGCGGCGGCATCCTCATGGATGTCAAGCAGTTCCCCACCCGCTCCATTGAGGAGCCGGACACCAGCCGCGTCCTCCGCGGCAGCCACGACGGCTTCGTGGAGAACCTGATGCAGAACGCGGCCCTGCTGCGCCGCCGCATCCGCGACCCCCGCCTGACGCTGGAGCGGGTGCAGCTGGACAACCGCTCCCACACCGATGTGGCGCTGTGTTATATGGAGGGCGAGGCCGATCCCGACCTGCTGACGGAGCTGCGGAAAAAACTGAAAAATATGCAGGTGGGCTCCATCGCCATGAGCCAGGAATCGGTGGCCGAGGCGCTGTCGCCCCGCCAGTTCTGGAACCCTTTTCCCAAGGTCCGCTATACGGAGCGCCCGGACGTGGCCTCGGCCTGCATCATGGAAGGCGACGTGGTGGTGATGGTGGACAACTCCCCGTCGGCCCTGCTGCTGCCCACCACGCTGCTGCGATTCACCGAGGAGATCAACGACTACTACTTTCCGCCTCTCATCGGCTCCTATCTTCAGATTGTCCGCATGGTGGTGCTGCTCCTGACGGTGTTCGTCACGCCGGTGTGGTATCTGCTGGTAAAGAACCCCGATACACTCCACGAGAACCTGCACTTCCTGCTGGTGCAGGACGCGTATTACGTCCCCCTTATCATCCAGCTCCTGCTGGTGGAGCTCATTATTGACGTGCTGAAGCTGGCGTCCCTGAACACGCCGGACGTGCTGAGCAACTCCTTCAGCATGATCGGCGCCCTGATATTGGGCGATTTTGCCGTGCAGGCCCGCTGGCTGGTGCCGGAGGTGCTGGTCTACATGGCCTTCGTGGCCATCGCCAACTACGCCCAGCACAGCTATGAGATGGGCTACGCCACCAAGCTCTGCCGCATGCTGCTGCTGATTTTGATCTGGCTTTTCGACCTCTGGGGCTTCCTCGCCGGTATCGTGGGCACGCTGACGCTGATGGCCACCACCAAGCCTCTGGTGGGCAAGGGCTACCTCTACCCCCTCATCCCTTTCGACGGAAAAAAGCTCAAGCGCCTTCTGCACCGCGTACCCATCAGCAGGGACAACAGCTGACGGAAAAAATTTCCGGCGCCGCCCTGCCAATTCGCCCTGAATTTACACCGTATGCCTCGCCCCGTTCCGGCACAAAGTAACGCTGTCGCCGGCGACAATTCCACAAAGGGGTGAGACGCTTGTATGAACTGCGAGAAACGCATCCCGCAGGCAGTCTCCGCAAGAGCACTGCAAGGCTGCTTGCTCTGGTATTTACCCTATCCCTCTGTCTCCAGCAGGTCTGGGCCGCACCGGAGGCGCGGACGGTGATCCCGCTGGGCAAGGCGGTGGGCATCAAGCTCTTCGCCGACGGCGCGCTGGTGGTGGGCCTGTCGGAGGACGGCCCTTGTCCCGCCCGGGACTGCGGCCTGAAGGAAGGGGACCTGATCCTCACCATGGGTGACGCCAAGATCACCTCCACGGAGCAGGTTCGCCAAGTCCTGCAGGACAACGGCTGTGAACCTCTGGCACTTACCATCCGCCGCGGCAGCAGGGATCTCCGCGTCACCGCTGTTCCCACACAGGGCGCCGATGGCGCGTGGCAGCTGGGGGCGTGGATACGCGACAGCATGGCCGGTATCGGCACGCTGACGTATTACGACCCTGCCACCGGCAGTTACGGCGCACTGGGCCACGGCATCACCGACGTGGACACGGCGCAGCTGATGCCGCTGGCCTGCGGCTCCATCATGGAGACCACGGTGAAGGCGGTGAAAAAGGGCGCCAGGGGCGACCCCGGCGAGCTGAAGGGCGACTTCTCCGTCCAGCGTGACGTGGGCACCGTCTCTGTCAACAGCGACGGCGGCATTTTCGGCACGGTGGCGGACCCTGATTTTCTCCGGGCGGGCACGCCCGTCCCTGTGGCCACGGCCCGCCAGGTCAAGACCGGACCTGCCACGATTCTGACCACCATCTCCAATGATGACACGGCGGAATACACGGTGCAGATCGTCCGCGTCTTTTCCGGCAGCCAGTCCACCCGCAACCTGCTGCTGAAGGTGACGGACCAGCGCCTGCTGGACGCCACCGGCGGCATCGTGCAGGGCATGAGCGGCAGTCCCATCCTCCAGGACGGACGGATCGTGGGTGCCGTCACCCATGTCCTGCTGAACGACCCCACCCAGGGCTACGGCATTCTCATGGAGAATATGCTGGCCATGGCGGGGTAAAAGGGAGGTGGAGGCATGCAGTCCCTGCTCATTAAGGACACCACCCGGGCACAGCGTGAGGAGATCGTGCGCCGGGCGCTGGCGGCCTGCGGCGGCAGCTGCGAGGGCTGCAATGGCTGCGGCAATTCCGGCGGCGGCCGCGTGGACGCCATCTATCAGCCGTATATCGACGGCGAGGTGGAGCTGGCGGACCTGAACGCGGCCTATTCCGAGAGCCGCAAGCTGGTGCGGTAGCAAAAAGGGAGCGGCGGGTCATCCCGCCGCTCCCTTTTTTGCGTTGTGACTTACGGCACCGGCCGGTAGGACACCGGCTTACCGTCCTCGAACGTCACCTGATAGCCGGTGCCCGGGGCCACCGGATAGTCGTACCGGATGCCGCCGAACCAGTGCATCAGCAGCCCAGCGGTGACGCCGCCGTGAATGACGCATACCGCGTCCTCTCCCGCGTCCAGCACCGGCTGGATGGCCGCCAGATTCCGCGCCAGCACCTGGGGCGCGCTTTCCCCGTTGGGGCAGGCATTGTGCTCCGCGTCCTCACACCACGCCTGAAACGCGGGATCGTCCTTCAGCTCGGCGTAGCTCTTCATCTCAAAATCGCCGAAGTCCATCTCCCGCAGACCGGGCAGCTGCGTGTGGGCCACATCGCCGTACAGTGCCCGCAGCGTCTGCTCCGTCCGCAGAAGGCCGCTGGTGTAGTACCGCGCCGCCGTGGGGTACACGCCGGTCTTGGCGCGCTGCGCCAGCGTCTCCAGAGAATCCGGCAGCACAGGGATATCCGCCGCCCCGTAGTACAGATCGTCCCGACTTCCGGCGGTGTCGCCGTGCCGCAGTAATGTCAGCTTCATTTCAATCCCTCCGTCAGCCCGCAGAACACGCGGGTCACATGGTCAGCCCTGCGGGCCAGCTCCTGCATAAACGTACCGTGGCGCTCCCGCCACGCCCGCTCCTCACCGTCCATGGGCACGATGCCGCCGCCGACCTCACGGCAGACCACCACCGCGTTTTCAAACAGCGGCAGATACCGTTCCATGTCCGCCTCCCGACGGCTCAGCGATTCCAGGTGGCAGTAGCATTTCGCACCCGCCCGCGGCTCCGACACCGCCAGATCGCACACATCGTCCATGGTCAGACCGTAGTGCGCCATCGCCCAGGTCAGCTTCCCCTGAAACGCGCCGCCGATCACCAATTCCATATCGCATTACCCTCCTATCGCCAATACCACCGCGCCGCACAGCTCGCCCAGCACCAGACCGAAACCGGAGATGTCGCCGGACATGCCGTCGAACTGCCGGAACCCGTGCCACACGGCCAGCCCGTAGCCCACTGCCGCCGCCAGCGGGGCAAAGCTGCCCCACAGCACCGCCGGTACGGCGCACGCCGCCGCCAAAAGCGCCGCCGCCACGTACAGCGGCGCGCCGCCGCGCACCATGGCGCTGTACTGGCTGGTGCTCATGGGCCGCAGCGTCAGCACCGCCACTGCCGCCGCGGCACGGCTGGCCACAGGGACCAGCGCCAGCGGCAGCAGGGGGACGTTCTCCACAGACAGAAACGCGCTCCACTGAGCCATGGCCAGCAGCACCATGCAGATCACCGCGAAGGCCCCGCAGTGGGAGTCCTTCAGGATGCGCCGCCGCGTCTCCAGATCGCGGCGCGACAGGATGCCGTCGCACACATCCATAAACCCGTCCAGATGCAGAAACCCCGTCACCAGCCACGGCGCCGCCGCGCACAGTGCCGCGCCCAGCGCCCGGGGCAGATACCCTGCCAGCCACGCGCACAGCGCCCACACAGCACCCACGACGATGCCCACAAAGGGCAGACAGGCCAGCATTTTCCGCCGCGCCGTCTCGCTCCATATTTTTTTCGGGCAGGGGATGGCCAGAAACATCCCCCACGCCATGAAGAACCCGTAGATCCAGTCACGCACGGGGCATTTCCCCCTTCCACACATGGGGCAGCCCCATGGTCATCTCGCACACCACGTCGAACTCCGCCGCCAGCGTCCGGCAGATACCGGCCAGACCGGCGGTGTATGCCGCCGTCCAGGGGTCGTAGTCCTCGCCGCCCTGCCAGATGCCGTCGCACACGCATACGAAGTGGGCGGGCACGCGGCTGATGGCCGCGATCTGCTCCGCCGCCCGCCGGGGCGCACCCATGTCCATGCCGCCGTCCTCGAACATCTGCGCCGCCAGACACGCCGTCACGCTGTCGAACAGTACCGTGCCTTCGGGTCGGACAGCCTCCAGCCCTGCCGTCAGGTCACGCGCCCGCTCGATGGTGGTAAAGCCCCAACCATCGCGGTCGGCGATGTGCCGCCGGATGCGGGCCAGATCCTCGCCGTCGTGTGGCTCCATGGTGGCCCAGTAGTACATGGGCTTGCCGCAGGCCAGCGCCCGCGCCATGCGTTGGGCCGTGCTGCTCTTGCCGCTTTTGCAGCCGCCGATAAACAACAGTCTCATGCGCCCTCCACCGTAAAGGCGTCCATCGCCCGTATCTCGTCCAGATAGCTGTCCTCAATGGAAGCCTCGCCGAACGTGGCCATGCCCCGCATGACGCCGCAGGCGCCCTCCAGCACGCGGAACAGCAGGGGACACCCGCTGCCCTCGCCCAGCCGCATCCCCAGACGCAGGCAGGGCTGGAGCCCCAGCGTTTCCGCCGCGATGCGGTAGCCTACCTCGTAGGAGTCGTGGGACAGAAACAGCACATCCCGCACTGCGGGACACAGCCGCACGGCGCACAGCGCCGCCGCGATGGAGATGAACCCGTCCACCGCCGCCGGCACCCGCTCATGGGAGCAGCCTAAAAATGCGCCGGTCATGGCGGCCAGATCCAGTCCGCCCACACCGGCCAGCACGCCGATGACATCGCTTCCGTCGGGCCGGTGCAGCGCCAGCGCCTGCCGCAGCACCTCCTTCTTCCGCAGGAAGCCCTCATCCGTCAGCCCGCCGCCGCGGCCCGTCACGGCCTCGATGTCCGCGCCGGTCAGCGCCGCCAGCACCGCCGCCGATGTGGTGGTGTTGCCGATGCCCATCTCGCCGATGCCCAGCGCCGTCACACCGTCGGCTCTGGCCCGCGCCGCCTGCTCCATGCCTGCGGCCATGGCGTCCAGCACCTGCTGCCGCGTCATGGCGTCCTCACGGGCGATGTCGCCGGTGCCCCGCCGCACCTTGCGGTCCAGCACGCCTACCGGCGGCACGTCGCCGTCGATGCCCACGTCCACCACGCTTACATCGTCGCCGAAGGCCGCTGCCATGGCGGACATGCCGGTCTTGCGGAAGGTCATGTTCACCGCCTGCTGCAGCGTCACCGCCGGCGGCGTACAGGACACGCCCTCGGCCACCACGCCGTTGTCGGCGGCGAACACCGCCACGCGGCACTTGCCCATGGCGGGGCACACCTGCCCCGTCACGCCTGCCAGCCGGATGGATATCTCCTCCAGCTGCCCCAGACTGCCCGGGGGCTTGGCCAGCTGTGCCTGCCGCCGCCGCGCCGCCTCCATGGCCGCCTCATCTGCGGGCCGTATGGCCTGTATGTACGCCGAAAGCTCTTGCTCTGTCATGCTCGCTCCTCCAGATAGCCCTGCTCCGCCAGCCACGTCAGCGATGGCGCGCAGTTCTGATTCTCAATGGTATATGTCGCCGCCGGACAGACGTCCAGCAGCGTGTCCAGCACCTGTGCCATGGGGATGTCCCCCTGTCCCAGCGGGTCGTGGAGATCCCAGTCCCCCCTGTTGTTGTGCAGGTGTACGTGCCTCAGCCACGGGGCCATGGGACCGATCCACTCCATGGGCGGTGTCCTGCTGACGGAGGTGTTGGCGTGGCCCACGTCCAGACACAGCCCCAGACGGGGATCGTTCACCTGCTCGGCGATCTGCACCAGCATGTCCGGCCCCGGCTCCATCACGTTCTCCACCGCCAGCACCATGTCCGGCGGCACGTCCGTCAGCAGCTCCTTCCAGAATACCGCCGACTGCTCCACGTACCACTCGGGGAAGTACACCAGCGGGATATACCCGCCGTGGACCACTATCCGCTTCACGCCCAGCATCCGCGCCGTCCGGATGGTCTGCCGGAACCGCCGCAGCGCCGCCTCCCGCACCAGCGGGTCGATGGCGCAGGGGGCCAGCTCCGCAAAGGGCGCGTGGAGCCACAGACGCTCCACCCCCGCGATCTGCTGCCGTACCAGCTCCATGGCGTCCGGCTGCTCCAGCCGCGGGGCCCAGCAGAACTCCGCGATCTCGAAGCCCAGCCCCCATTTTCCGGCCAGCGCCGCCGCCTGCCCGTCGATGCCGGACAGATGCAGCCTGCCCCGCAGCTCCTTCCGTTCCAAAGCAGCTCCTCCTTACAGATATTTCAGAACGATTATAGCATACTTGCCTGCAAATACAAACCCCAAAAACATCCCTGCCCCGACAGGGATTGACGGACCTCTCCGGAGCCGGTATAATTAAGACATCTGTGCGCAAAACAGGGGAGGGAGGTGCCACCCGTGCGCGATACGTTTTCCGACTGCCATCCGGCGGTCAATTTTGCCTATTTCGCTCTGGTGCTGGCCTTCTCCATGACATTGATGCACCCTGTCTGTCTGCTGATCTCCCTGACCGGCGCCTGCTGCTGTCTGGCGCGGCTCCATGGCCTGCGAGAGCTGGGACACAGCGCCCGCTGGCTGGTGCCCATGGCGCTGCTGGCGGCACTGGTGAACCCCGCCTTCGTCCATCAGGGCGTCACCATCCTGACCTACCTGCCCTCCGGCAACCCCCTGACGCTGGAGAGCATCCTCTACGGACTGGCCGCGGCGCTGCTGCTGGCCTCGGTGGTGCTGTGGTTCCGCTGCTTCAGCGCCGTTATGACCTCCGATAAATTCATCTATCTCTTTGGCCGCGCCATTCCCGCCCTGTCGCTGGTGCTGAGCATGACGCTGCGCTTCGTGCCCCGCTTCCGCCGCCAGTTCCATACCGTAGCCCAGGCCCAGCGCTTTATGGGCCGCGACACCTCCAGCGGCAGCCCCCTCCAACGTGCCAGAAACGCCATGAAGGTCTTTTCCATCATGGTCACCTGGAGTCTGGAGAGCGCCATCGACACGGCGGACAGCATGCGCAGCCGCGGCTACGGCCAGCCCGGCCGCACCGCCTTCTCCATCTACCGTCTGGACAGCCGCGACCGGAGCCTTCTCCTGTGGCTGGCCTTCTGCGGCACATACCTGCTGGCGGCCGCCCTGAGCCGCGGCCTGTTCTTCCAGTATTACCCCATGCTGCGGGGCGCGCCCCTGCGCCCCATCACCGTCAGCTTTTACGCGGTATACCTGCTGCTGTGCCTGACGCCCGCACTGCTGTCGTGGGTCTCACAGCGCCGTTTCCACCGTCTTGAGAAGGGAGGTGCCTGACAAATGAACGAGCTGTTCCGCCTTTCCGGCTTCGGCTTTACCTACCCCCAGCAGCGCCGCCCCGCCCTGACCGGCGTGGACCTCACCATCCGCTCCGGCGAATTCTGGGTGCTGTGCGGCCCCTCCGGCTGCGGCAAATCCACGCTGCTGCGCCAGCTCAAGACCGTCCTGACGCCCCACGGCGTCACCGAGGGCGAGGTGTACTTTCAGGGCACGCCTCTGCGGGACGTCCCCCTGCGGCAGCAGGCGGCGGACATCGGCTTCGTCCTCCAGTCGCCGGAGCATCAGGTGGTGACGGACAAGGTCTGGCACGAGCTGGCCTTCGGGCTGGAGAGTCTGGGCTGCGATACCCCGTCCATCCGCCGCCGTGTGGCGGAGATGGCGTCCTTCTTCGGCATTCAGGACTGGTTCCACAAGTCGGTGGATGAGCTGTCCGGCGGCCAGAAGCAGCTGCTGAGTCTGGCCTCCGTCATGGTCATGCAGCCCAAGGTGCTGATTTTGGACGAGCCCACCAGCCAACTGGACCCCATCGCCGCCGCCGATTTTTTGCAGACGCTGGGCCGCATCCACCGCGAGCTGGGCACCACCGTCCTCCTGACGGAGCACCGGCTGGAGGAGGCGCTGCCCCTTGCCACCCACGCCGCCGTGCTGGACGGCGGCCGCCTGCTGTGTACCGGCTCTCCCGCCGAGGTAGGCCGCCGGCTGCGGGGCAGGGGACACGGCATGTTTCTGGCCATGCCCGCCGCCATGCGGATCTGGGCCTCCGTCCATAGCGCCGATCCCGCCCCCGTCACCGTGCGGGAGGGCAGAGACTTCCTGCACCGCTGGGCGTCGCAGCACCCGCTGCTGCCCCTGCCCGAAGCGGAGGCACACCCCCACGGCGGCCCCGTCCTGACGGCGGAGGGCCTCTGGTTCCGCTACCAGCCGGATCTGCCGGACGTGGTGAAGGGCCTGGATCTCACCGTGTATCAGGGAGAACTGCTTGCCTTGCTGGGCGGCAACGGCGCCGGCAAGAGCACCACGCTCCACCTGCTCAGCGGAGCGCTGACGCCCTACCGCGGCACGGTGCAGCGCACCGGCCGTATCGGCGTCCTGCCTCAGGACCCCCAGGCCCTGTTTGTGAAAAAGACCGTCCGCGAGGATCTGTACGAGGCATTTGACGGCCAGAAGCTGGAGACCGCCCTGCGGGAAAAGCGGCTGGAGCAGGCGGTGGCCCTCTGCCGCCTGTCGCCCCTGCTGGACCGCCACCCCTACGACCTCTCCGGCGGAGAGCAGCAGCGCGCCGCATTGTGTAAGGTCCTGCTCCTTGACCCCGGGATATTGCTGCTGGACGAGCCTACCAAGGGCCTTGACGCCCAGTTCAAGCAGGAACTGGCCGCCATCCTCCGCTCCCTGACAGCGGGCGGCGTCGCGGTGGTCATGGTCAGTCACGACGTGGAGTTCTGCGCCCGCTGCGCCCATCGCTGCGCCCTGTTCTTCGACGGCAGCGTGGTGACGGAGGGCGCGCCCCGCCCCTTCTTCTCCGGCAACAGCTTCTATACCACCTCCGCTGACCGCATGGCCCGCGGCCTGTGCGCCGGCGCGGTGACGGCGGAGGATGTCATGGCCGTCATCGGCGGCGACGTGCCGCCGGAGCCGGAGCCCCAGCGGATCTACGCCCCGCTGCCGCCGGTGGCGGAGGAGTCCGCCGCGTGGCAGGCGCCCAGACTGCCCTGGTGGCGAAAGGCGCTGGCCGCCGTGTCGGGTCTGGTGGCGCTGGCCATCTTCTGGCACGCCGCCAAATACACGGACCTGACGGCGCTGGTGGGCGGCGGCGTGGTGTCCGCCGCCGGCTGGTCTGCGGTGGGGGAGTATGCCCTGTTCATCGCGGCTCTGTTCGTCACCGCCGCGGCCATCGGCCGCCGCTCGCCCCCGCCGGTGCAGCTCCAGACGCCGGTGCAGAAGCGGAAGCTGTCCCGCCGCACCAAGGTATCCGCCGCCCTGATATTGCTGGGCGTCCCCGCCGTCCTGTTCGTGGGCAGCTGCTACTTTGATCTGAAAAACTACTACCTCATGGCCCTGCTGGTGCTGCTGGCCTGCATGCTGCCCTTCTTCATGGTGTTCGAGGGCCGTAAGCCCCAGGCCCGCGAGCTGGTGATCATCGCCGTCCTCTGCGCTCTGGGCGTGGCGGGACGCGCTGCCTTCTTCATGCTGCCCCAGTTCAAGCCGGTGCTGGCCCTGACCATCATCTCCGGCGTGGCCTTCGGCGGCGAGACCGGTTTTCTGGTGGGCGCCATGACCATGCTGGCCAGCAACTTCCTGTTCTCTCAGGGGCCCTGGACTCCGTTCCAGATGTTTGCCGCCGGCATCATCGGCTTCCTGGCCGGCGTCCTGTTCCGCAAGGGCTGGCTCCGCCGCAGCCGCGCCGCCCTGTGCGTCTACGGCGCACTGGCCGCCATCCTCATCTACGGCGGCCTGATGAACCCCACCTCCGCCCTGATCTACGGCAGGGAGCTGAACTGGCAGGTGCTGGTGAGCTATTACCTCACCGGCTTCCCTGTGGACTGCGTCCACGCCGCCGCCACCGTGTTCTTTCTCTGGGTGCTGGCGGAGCCCATGCTGGAAAAGCTGGACCGCATCAAAACGAAATACGGCCTGGTAGAATAAAAAAGCGGTGTGGCCAAATGCCACACCGCTTTTTGCGTATGTGCTCACGCCACCAGAGCCAGATACCAGTCCAGCCCCGTGGTCACGACCACCAGATAGGCGATATACACCGCCAGCATCAGCACGCCCTGCCACCGCTGGAACCTCCGGCAGACGATGGTGGGGATGATGGCGATCAGCGTTACCACGATGGCCACGGGGAAGTCCAGATAGATGTTCTGGGCGGATACCGGCAGCTTGCCGCCGTACACGAAGGAACAGACCGCCAGAATGAGGGTGGTGTCGATGACGTTGGCGCCGATGACGTTGCCCACGGACATGGACGACTGCTTCTTGATGAGCGACGTGACAGCCGTCACCAGCTCCGGCAGGGAGGTGCCGATGGCCACGATGGTGACGCCGATGATGGCCTCGGACACGCCCCAGGACGCGGCGATGAGACTGCCGTTGCTCACCAGCAGCTGAGAGCCCACTACGATGCAGGCCGCGCCGCCCACGATGCGCAGAATGTTCAGCACAATGGATCTCCTGTCGCTGGCAGGAGCCTCCCCAGTCTCCTCCGCACCGGTGTCCCGCTTGGCGGAGCGGATGTTCTCCGTGATATACAGCAGGAAGATAAGCAGCAGCACCGCCGCCCCTGCGATGGAGAAGTTGCCGCTGCGGGAGAGCAGGAACAGCGCGCACACCGCCGCGATGAGCAGGATGCCCTTGGGTGCGAAGCTCCTTTTGTCCACGGCGATGGGCATGAAGATGATGCTGATGGCCAGGATCATGGCGGTGTTGCAGATGACGGAGCCGATGCCGTTGCCGATGGCCATGCCCACCTTGTCCTGTGACGCCGCGATGTAGTCGCCCACCTGGGACACCAGAATGCCGTGTCCCTCCACGGCGGCGATGGTGGACACGAAGATCTCCGGCAGGGTGGTGGCCACACTGATGATGGTAGCGCCGATGATGAATTTGGGGATGCGGGTGATCTCCGCGGCCCACACGGCGCCGTCCACGAACCAGTCGCCGCCCTTCACGATGAGCACGATGCCCACCGCGAACAGTACGTATATCAGAATACTTTCCATACTTTTCCTCCTGCATTCACTTGCCGCGGGCACAAAAAAAGCGCATGGCGCGCTGTCCATGCACAAAAAAACTGCATGCACAATGCCAAGCTCGTACATGAGTCTCATCAATTAAGATATGCCAGGTGCGCAGCACCAGCATGTTGACATACCGCGCCCAATGGCGCCGACTACTCCCTCAATTCAGCTTACTATACCATATTTTCCGAAAAAGTCAACAGGGCATCCGAAAAAGGCAGGAGGGGAGAGGCTTTGCCTCTCCCCTCCTGCCGTGCCAGCCGCTCGCCGAAGAACGTATCGTCGAAGGATCGCTCCGCCGGCGTTCCGAACGGCACATAGTCCATCCGGGACCCGCCCGCGCAGCTGCGGATGCCGCGGCGTCCACGGGTCCGGCAGCAGACGGTGAACCGCCTGCCCGCATACGTCTCCCTGTCCAACGGCCTGACGTCCATCGTCTTACCTTCGTAAATTCGTATCCGTGCGGCCCGTCAGAACGTCAGCCGCATCTGGTGCCACACCACGTTCCCGTGGGTGGACTTCTCGGACACGCCCTCGTCCACGAAGCCGAACCTGGCGTAGTAGTGGATGAGCCGCTCCTTGCACGTCAGCACCAGCCCCTTGCGCCCCTGCTTCCGCGCGTCGTCGATGGCGCGGCGGAGCAGCTCTCCGGCGTAGCCGTGCTGCCGGTACTCAGGCAGCGTGTTGACGCCGAAGATCATCTGCCACGCGCCGTTTTCGTTGTGCAGCGCCGCATTTTCGTACATGTCATCGGTCAGATCCGGCTCGTCCGTGACAAAGCCGTCCACAAAGGCAATGAGCGTGCCGCCGTCGAACATGAGCCAGAAGTGGCCGCTGTAATACCGGAGCCTCTGGGCGAAGTCCTGTTGGGTGGCCGCCTCTGCCGGCGGGAAACACGCCGCCTCCACCGCGGTCACAGCGGCCAGGTCGGACATATCCGCATATCTGATGTTCATCTGAGAGCCCTCCTGTGTTGATTTTGTGGTTTGCGTCTCCATTCTATCACAGCCCGCCGGAAAACGCCACCCGCTCCCGCGTCCCGCGTTTGAACGCCCCAATGGGCACACCCCGCCCACACGTATCTCGTCATGTCTCCGGTCGCGCACCCCGTAGGGGCCGGCGTCCCCGGCGGCCTGCATCGGCGCACCACCGGATACCGGTGTACTCTCGTCTGATCCTCCGTAGGGGCCGGCGTCCCCGACGGCCCGCATCGGCGCACCTTCGAATACCGGCGCACTCTCGTCTATCCCTCCGTAGGGGCCGGCGTCCCCGACGGCCCGCATCGGCGCACCTTCGAATACCGGCGCACTCTCGTCTATCCTTCCGTAGGGGCCGGCGGCCTCGACGGCCCGCATCGGCGCACCACCGGATACCGGTGTACTCTCGTCTGATCCTCCGTAGGGGTGGGGTTCTACCCCG
>UQZR01000021.1 GCA_900545585.1 uncultured Eubacteriales bacterium | reverse complement strand
TGCACCTTTAGCTCAGTTGGTAGAGCACCTGACTCTTAATCAGGGTGTCCAGGGTTCGAGTCCCTGAAGGTGTACCACGATTTCAACAGCTTCGGCTGATGAAATAGAAGAAAAAATGCGGCCCGTTGGTCAAGTGGTTAAGACAGAGGCCTCTCACGCCTTTAACATCGGTTCGAATCCGGTACGGGTCACCACTTTTTCTCCGAATTGAATAGGTCGTTGCCGCATGTGTGGCTGCGATCGGTAGTTGGTGCTGATTAGGGCGAGGGTCCACCCGTTCCCATCCCGAACACGGAAGTTAAGCTCGCTTCTGCTGACGATACTTGGCTGGAGACGGCCCGGGAAAATAGGTAGCGCCAACACTCCTCCTTAGCTCAATGGTAGAGCATTCGGCTGTTAACCGAAGGGTTGTTGGTTCGAGCCCAACAGGGGGAGCCAAAGGGTGAGCCGCCATCCGTAAGGTGGCGGCTCATTTCTTATTCAGGTCAGCCGCGTAGACTTGGGCCTTTAGCTCAGTTGGTTAGAGCAGACGGCTCATAACCGTCCGGTCCCGGGTTCGAGTCCCCGAAGGCCCACCACACAGGGGTATAGCTCAGTTGGTAGAGCAGCGGTCTCCAAAACCGCGTGTCGAGAGTTCGAGCCTTTCTGCCCCTGCCAAAAGAAGCCATGACGTTGTCATGGCTTCTTTTTTTTCGCCGGTGGCTCCGCTTTTGCGGCAGATGCCCGCGCAGCCGGCCACAGGCGGCGGGAAAACGCCGGAATTGTGCGGAGAGACGGCCTTTGACACACGATGCTCCGGGTTTTGTCGATATTAAATAGAAAAAAACGAAGAATTTTGTGCGGAAATAAAGTTGATTGTTTGTCGAAATGGTGCTATGCTATCCCGTGTATATCCAAAAAAGGAAAATCACCCCGCAAAGGGACGATTTTCCAGCCCGCGCAGGTGCAAGGGGCGCCTGCATTGGAGGGAGATACCGGCAGAAAAGGGTACCCTTTTCTCGTTTCAACCCAGTTGAAACGATGGCTTTTCCGCATGGGACGGCGTTCCGCGCGGCGAGGCCTGCCACTGATCCGCAGGGGGTGCGGACTCGCCGGTGCAGTGCCGCGGGCACGGTGCGGACAGCGCACAGCATGATTCCGCAGACAGACCAAAAAATCACATGAAAGGATGGGGGAACATGAACAAAACAAGAATGGGCAAAAGAGCAGCGTCATTACTGCTTTCGCTGGTAATGATGCTGTCTCTGCTGCCGACGGCGGCGTACGCTGCGATGGCGGACGGCGTCGAAACCCAGGGCGCGATCGTCTCCGAAAACGGAACGGACGTGTCCGACGACAGCAGCAGCAGTGACACCGGTGACTTGCAGGTCGGAGACAGCAAGGACAGCGATGGCACCGGCGACCAGCAGGTCGAAGGCAGCAACGGCAGCGGCACGGCGGATGATACACCGGTACTGAGGGCGGCGCTGATCCTACCGATTCTGTGAACGGAAACGATTCCGCAGACCCGCAGGATGATGGGGATGCGGTGCTGCCCACTGCCACCACCGTGGCCAAGGTGGGCGGCATCGAGTACGACACGCTGGACGATGCCATCGTGGCACTGAGCAGCAGCAGCTACACCTTGGAGCTGCTGGACGATACTGCTTGGGACGCGGCTACCCCTGTATACTGGGCTGCCGATGCGCAGAGCGGCTATGCTGCCACGCTGGCGGATGCCCTGACCGCGGCCTATAAGACCAACGCCGGTGCCATCACCATCGTGTGCCGTCCCGGCGCGGATGTGGGCACGCTGACCCACGGCCACGTGGCGGATGATATCACCATCTATGGCAACAATGCCTATATTTCCAGCGGCGAGTGCGACCTGGAGGTCGACACCTATACGTTCAGCCGCGATACCGGCAAGCAGGTCGAGGCCGGCGGTGCTTATCTGGAGAAGGACATCACCGTCACGGCCTATGAGCTGGACAATCTGGGCGTGTGGGGTCAGCGGCACACCGATCATAAGGTGACTGTGAACCTGACCGACTGCGACAGCACCGACGGTATCACCGTCCAGCGCGTGTATATCAGCGGAACCACCGGCGTGAACGACATCACGCTGACCGGCTGCGACTTTGGCACAAAGGCTACTTCCGTCTACTCCAATGCGGACGGTGCAGTGGTCATCGACAATTGCTCCTTCACGGGGGCACAGGTGCCGGTGAACTTCAACCACAAGGCAAACGGTACGCAGACTGTTGCCGTCCAGAACAGCACGTTCACCAACTGCGGCGACAATGGTGATTGGGAGCAGTTCGCTGCGCCCGTGCGCTTTGTCAACAGCGGCAGCGGCACGATGACCACCACCGTGGCCACCTGCACCTTCACCGACACGGTGGGCAGCAACGGCGACATCCTGCTGGGCGATGGCCGCGTGGACCAGAATTCCAACGATGTGGCGCTGACTGTGGAGAGCACCAAGGCCACTGTGCAGGCGCAGCAGCCGGGCTACTACGGCAAAGACGGCACGACGGACGCAAGCAAGCAGGGCACGAAGACTGTCGCGGCTGGCGATAAGCTGACCACCAGCGTAACGCAGCTGATGCCCAGCGATACGACCACCTACGTGGCAGAGGTCGGCACCACCAAGTATGAGACCCTGGCCGATGCGATCCGTCTGGCTGCAAAGGGCAAGACCGTGAAACTGCTGGCGGATGTGGCAGACTGCGGCAGCCTCACCATCAGCAAGAACATCACGTTGGATGGCGGCGGCCACACCATTTCCGGCAATTCCAGCATCTCTGTGAACATGCCCGGTAATGCCGCCGCGGATGTGACCATCAAAAACGTGAACTTCAAGGACATTGCCAACGGCAATAAGCTTTCCGCATTCTACTTCTCCCAGGTCAAGGGCAAGCTGACCATCACCGGCTGCACCTTTGACAGCATCGAGTACGAGGCGATTCAGGTCACACCGATGGAGGGTGCGGAGGTCAACGTCAGCAGCAACGTGTTCAAGGCTAAGGCTGACGGCACGCAGGTGCGCCATATCCACATTGAGATGGCTTATGGTAGCGGATTTGACTGCGAGGGCCAGAACATCAAGCTGACGGTCACGGATAACCAGCTGCACGGCACCGTGAGCGGTGACGCCAGCATGGGCATCTGGTGGGTCGGCACCGACAGCACGCTGAAGGTGGACGGCAACTACATGGAGCATCCTGAGACGGTGTCCATCACGCTGTCGAACGGCGGTGTGCACTACAACAGAGGCGACCTCATCTATCCGGCGAGAAGCCAGGCGGATGCGGACGTGGATGACCTGATTCCTGCCGTCATTGTGGCGGATAAGGCCAGCGGCGAATCCAAGATCAAGGCGTACAGCACTCTGGCCGACGCCGTTGCGGCGGCGCAGGACGGCCAGACCGTGAGACTGCTGGCGGATGTGGAGCAGAACACCCAGCTGACCATCGGCAAGAGCATCACGCTGGACCTGAACGGCAAGACCATCAAGAACACGGTGGACATCTGGGGCGATACTGCCAACGCCATCCTGTCCATCACGAATGGCGCCAAGGTGACCATCACCGGTAACGGCATCATGGATGCCAAGGCGAACGACTGCTATACCATCAACGTGGTGAAGGGCGACCTGACCATCGAAAACGGCACCTTCTATGGCAACGTCAGCGTGGTTCAGGTGCAGGAGGGTACCCTGTCTGTCAAGGGCGGCACCTTCGACCTGCACCAGAAGTGGGAAGGCAGCAGCAAGTATCTGTTCAACTGCATCGACAGCGAGTTCACCTCTGGTAATGCGAAGGTCGCCATCAGCGGCGGTACGTTCGTCGGCTTCGACCCCAACGTCTCCCCCGAGCAGAAGGTGGACGGCAAGACTCCCAGCTTCGCGGCTCCCGGCGTTGGTATCACCAAGAACGAGAACGGCTCCTTCACGGCGGCTGCCGGCATGACCGCCCAGATTCTGGACAAGGACGGCAATTCCGTCAACGCGTACAACACGCTGGCCGAGGCCGTTGCGGCGGCGCAGGACGGCCAGACCGTGAGACTGCTGGCGGATGTCGCTCTGGATGCACAGATCGCCACCGGCAAGGCCATCACCATCGACGGCCAGAGCAAGTACACCATCAAGACGGTCAAGAAGCTGGCGAGCGCGGATGGCAAGGCAGGTATGTTCTACCGCACCCAGTCCGCAAAGGGCACCCTGACCTTCCTGAATGTCACGCTGGACGGCGGCGGCGTCTCCAAGATCTTCCTCAATGAGGGCGGTGCAGGCGAGACGGTGTTCGATGGCGTTACTTCCACCAACGGCGGCGGCATCGCCTACGGCAGCGGCATCCACATCTCCGGCGGCGGCTCTCACGCCACCATCAGGAACTCCACGCTGACCGGCAGCACCGGCACGATGGAGCTGAACAATGCGAACTACTACGCGGCCAACGACCTGTGGGTCGGCGGCAACGTGTACGTCACGGTGGAGAACTCCGTGATCGGCAACGTGTTCGTCAACTCCGCTCCCTCCGCGACGGCTACCAACGGCGTGGTCCATGGCCAGCTGACCATCACGGGCGAGAAGACCAAGATCACCTACCTCTCCGGTGAGGAAGAGGCCGCTGACAAGCTGGATAAGTTCGGCAACAACGGTTCTCTGGTCAAGATCGACAGCGGCTATGTTGAAAAGGTCTTTGACAAGGGCTCCTATGCCATCTCCGGCGGCACCTTCAAGACGGAGGTGAAGAAGGAGTGGTGCGCTGCGGGTTACGTTCCCACCCAGAACGCTGACGGCACCTACGGCGTGGAGATCGGCAAGTTCACCGTCATGGTGACGTCCCGCACCACCGGCAGCGACAGCCCCGTGGCCAATGTGGCCGGCGGCGGCAGCGACATCACCTACGCGGTTGGCACCAAGGTCACGGCGTCCGCCATCAGCGGCTACAAGTTCGTGGGCTGGTTCGTCAACGAGTACACCGGCACGCCGTACAGCACCGACCTGACCTGCAAGGTCAAGCCCACCGATGACTGGACCATGATCGCGGTCTATGAGCCCATCAGCGGCGGCGTGTTCGCACTGGAGGTCTCCGCCTCCAAATTCACGGTCAACGGCGGCGCGACGCAGCGCTCTTACCTGCTGGAGAAGATGCCCGTTGGCACGCAGGTCACCGTTGTGTTCAAGGGCAGCGAGAACTTCCTGTACTGGGTCAATGAGTCCGGCAAGGTGGTCTCCACCTCGAAGACTTACACCTTCTCCATGGGCAGCGCCACGACCCTGAAGGCCGTGTATGCCGAGAAGGAAGAGCACCAGGCCATGGTGGTCTTCATCTCCCACACGCAGCAGGTCATCAGCTCCAAGGGCTACACGGATACGCAGGAGATCCAGTTCCCCGAGCCTCCCATCAAGATGGGCGCCACCTTCGTGCGCTGGTCCATGACGGAAGCTGAGATTCGCGCGGCCATGGCCACTACCACGACGGGTATCATCGTTGTGGAGCCGGTGTACGAATTCAGCGCGGGCTCTTACACGGTAACCGTCAATTACCCGAATGACGAGACGGCAACTTACACGGCTACAGTCGGCAAGATCACTACGGTAACAGCGAAGAGCATTGACGGAAAGGTCTTCAAGTGCTGGAAGAACGGCGACACCGTGCTTGGCTACACGGAGACCCTGAAGATCGCGCCTCGCGGCGATCTGACCCTGACGGCTGAATATGTTGATGCCGGCACCACAGTGGATCGTCTGCCCGTGATCGCGCTGACGGAGATCAGCGCCAGCCAGCAGGGCGCGAAGTACGCAGTCTCCTTCACGGCAACGCGCTCCGTGCCCGATGGCTACACGGTCACTGAGCAGGGCATTCTGGTGAGCACCAACAGCCGGTACGGCCAGTCGGATGCGCTGGACGCCATGAAGCTGGATGCCAATGGCGCCAAGCCCGATGATACGTTTATCCTGAAGGCAACCAACACTGACGCGACGGGCGTAACAGTCCTGAATGGTACCGTGTCGGCTGCGGATCGTACGGTGTATGGCCGCGCTTACATGATCCTGCGCGACAGCAGCGGCGCCATGGTGTACGTGTACAGCGATACGATCCTGTCCGGCAGCTACAACAGTCTGACTACTAATGGAGGTAACTGAAAATGGACAAGAAGCAGTATGAAACTCCGGAGATGAAGGTCATCCTGACCAACGGTGAGGATATCATCACGACGTCCGGAGAACCGGACGGCGGCGACATCGATCTTGGCTGATCCGCCATCTCCGACCCTAACCCAAAACAGGGGCATAGTCCGCGCGGACTATGCCCCTGTGCGCAAAGCAAAGGAGCGACTTATGAAAAAACTCATCCCCGTACTGCTGTCGCTGTTCATGGCGCTGGCCATGACGGCCACAGCGCTGGCTGCCACCGTCTACACCGAGGGTGCGCTGCACTACACCATCGCGGACGAGTCCATCACCATCACCGGCTATTTCGGTAAGGACGCCGCAGTCACCGTGCCGGCCAGCATCGCCGGTATCCCTGTGAACACCATCGCCAAGGGCGCGTTCACGGACAATGACAACGTGAAAACGGTGGACCTGCCGGACACCATCACTGCCGTGGAGGAGGGGGCCTTCGCCTCCGGCATCACGGTGAACTACAACAGCAACGTCAACGGCGGCAACACGCCGGGCGACAGCAAGCCCGATGACAGCAAGCCCGATGACAGCAAGCCGGACGACAGCAAGCCCGATGACAATAAGCCCGCCGACAACAAACCCAACAACGGCGGCTCCGGCACCACCACCGGCGCCGGCACGGGCACCGTGGACGTGGACAACTCCGGCACTGCCGGCGATACCACCGGTACCACGGGCAGCACCGGCGGCGCAGAGGACACCGGCATCGACGAGGGCACCGTCTCCGTGGACGACCTGCCGGACTCTGCCGACAGCCAGACCGGCGCACAGGACAGCGCCGCCGTTCCTCAGCAGAGCGCGGGGCTCACATGGCTGTGGGTGCTGCTGGGCGTCATCGCCGTGGCGGCGATCATCGGCATCGTCGTGATGCGGAAAAAGAAGCACTGAGACACGAAACCGCAGGAGGGTAAGCCCCTCCTGCGGTTTTTTGCGCAAAAAAAGGAAGCGGACGGGTCACGTCCGCTCCAAGTGAGGAGAAAAATGATGGAAAACTAATTTCAAACGGGCGCTGCCCGCTGAAAACATGGGAAGATCAGAACAGGGTACACAGCAGCCACGTCAGTCCGATGGCCGCCGCGCCGATGGCGGCCCACAGCCAACCGGGGACGCGGACGCGCCGGCGCGGCAGACCCTGACAGCGGGCATAGTTCTTGGCGATGCGGACGGCCTGATCCACCAGCTGCTGTGAGCTGACGCCGCCGCCATCGGTGCGCAGAATGAAAATGGCCTGTTCGAAGATCTGGGGGTCCGGAGAATCCACCACGATGACGCGGCGGGAAATACCTTTAACCAAGCATATGCCCTCCTTGCTGTCCGTTTACTGCGCCGCCCTATCGCATCGGGCGACGGTAGTAGTATGGACGGCGCGGCGGCGGATTATACCTGCGCGGGGCCATTTTCTTCGCCCCGCAGCCGGTGCAGCGCCAGCACGGCGCAGTCATCGGACCGCCCGCCGTGTTCGGCGGACATGGTGAGGATGCGGCGGGCCAGGGCGTCGGGAGTGCCGCCGCCCCAACCGGCCAGCAGATCCTGAAGCCACTCGTCCCCGTCGCCGCCGACCACGCCGTCGGAGACCATCACCAGCCAGCCGTCCGGCGGCAGGACGAAGCGGATGACATCGGGCTGGCGGTCCGCACCCTCCAGTCCCGCGGGCAGCGCCGCGCCGCCGTACCGCGTGACGCGGCCCAGCTTTTTCAGATACGACGGTGCAGCACCGTATTTATAGAGCGCGGCCTCACCGGTGCTGCGGTCCAACCGCAGCAGGTCGATGGTGGTGAAGCCTGCGCCCTCGCGGCAGCGCAGCAGCAGCGCCGTATTCAGTGTTTTCAGGGCCGGCAGCGGCTCCACGCCCGCCTGTAAAAACTGCTTCAGTAACCGCACGGTCATGGCGGCCTCACGGTGGGCGGCCTCGCCGCTGCCCATGCCGTCGGACAGCAGCAGGCACGCCGCGCCGCCCGCCTCAAAGGACGCCGCCTGATCGCCGCACAGTGTCTCGCCTTCCTTGGGCCGCAGGGCGATGGAGGTGCGGCAGGCAAAGCGAGGCGGCGCCGACACCGGCATACCGGGGGACAGCACCTCTGACATCTGGGCGTACTGCTGCCGCGCCATCTGATACGCCTCCTCCAGCTGGAGCCGGTGGGCGCGGCGCAGCAGGAACTGGTGCAGCTGGTCGTTCAGCGCCTCCAGCAGCTGGGGGAAGTGCAGGCAGCGGCTGGCAAAATGCAGGGGGAAGTCCTCTGCGCAGGCGCTGCCGCGGCGCAGCAGGCGGGGACAGGCGTCGTTGAAGGCATTGTAGGTGTCGTTGTAGTGTGCCTGCCAGCAATCCCGCTGCAATAGACACCCTGCGCAGACCTGTTCCGCTGCGCGGTCGAACAGCACGGCGGGGTTCTCCGGCCGCGGCGGCGTCACCTCGGTGAAAAAGCTGTCGTACACGGCACGGAACGCGGCGGCGGGGGTGGCCTCCGGCTGGGCCGGCGGCGCGGGCGCCTGCTGGGCGAGCCGCAGCGGCAGGCGCTGCGGCAGCAGGAGATAGAGCCCCGCACCCGCCATGCTCTGAAACAGCAGGGGCAGCGGGTCCGGCCCGTCCAGCAGCGTATATCCGGCCATGGCTGCGGCAGTATACACCAGCGGCACGGCCAACCGGCCCCGCTCCCTGACGGCGGAGGCGGCTCCCATCCCGCCGCAGCACACTGCGGTCAGCAGCACCGCATCGCCGGTGAACAGATCCATGGTCAGACCGGCCACGGCTCCCGCCGCCGCGGCGGAGGCGGGGGACAGGCACTTCGCCGCGGCCATCAGCAGCGCCGCCGCCAGCACGCCGCCCACGCGGAAGCCGGAGAACGACCAGCCGTAGGCGGTGAGGGACAGACCCAGACCCAGCAGGAACAGCGCCTGCCCGCGGCTCGCCGCCGGGGCATTGGCGTCCGACAGCGACGGCAGCAGCGCCGCCGCAGCGTACAGCACGGTACAGGCAGCGGCGCACAGCGCCCACTGCCGCGGCTGCCGCTGGATGAGATAGGCCGACTGCACCAGCAGCGTCATCAACACGGCAGCCACAGGCCGGAATACCGGACGGCGGTACAGGCGGGTGGTGCAAAACGCCGTGTTGGCACAGAAGATGAGGATGGCGGCGGCGGTGTGGCGCAGCCCCGCCTGAAAATCCAGAAAAAGGAAAGCGCCCAGTCCCGCGCCCAGCAGGGCGCTGAGCCCGGGCCAGCTGACGCCTGCGGCGGAGACGGCCGCCAGCGCCCATGGGCTGTACAGGCCGTCCAGCGCCGCACCGGACAGCAGAAACGCGGCGGCCGCCGGTAAAAACCCCGTCAGCAGGGAGCGGAGCGGGACGGACCGGACGGCCTCGGTGACAGTTTTCAAGGCTTGTCCCTCCTTTCACGCCTATTGTAACCGGAACGGCGGACGCATCCTGTCGGGAAATGGCGGCGCATCCCAAAGCCGCCGGCCGCCGCGGCGGAAAATTTTGCTGTTGTATTTCCCACGCCGATTTGGTACAATGCCGTTGACAGAAACTGACACACTTCGTACAGGAGGAGACCCATGAAAAAGCTGTTTGCCATGCTGATGGCACTGACGATATTAATGACCATGGCCGCCTGCGGACAGCAGGCGACGGACGAGGCCGGCGGCACCGTGGACCCCGGCGCCGTGGCGGATCAGGACACCTCAGGTCAGGTGGACATGCCCGCCGATGACGCCGGCACGCCGGAGCTGGGCAGCGTCAACGGCGGCACCTACACCAACGAGTTCGCCGGCATCGGCTGCACGCTGGACGAGACCTGGACGTTCTACACCGAGGCGCAGATCGCGGAGATCAACGGTTTCCTGACGGAGGGCACCAGCGACGAGGATATGCGCCAGCTGATGGAGGAGAACCAGAGCGTGTACGATATGTACGCCTCCTCCACCGATGGACTGATGACCATGAACGTGGTGTTCCAGAACATGGGACTGCTGTTTGGCACCACCATGAGCGCTCAGGACTACGTGGAGCTGTCCGCAGAGCAGCTGCCCGACGCCATGGGCACCTACGGCTTTGAGGACGTGACAGCGTCCGTGACCACGGCGGAGTTCGCCGGTGCGGAGTGTCCCGCGATCGCCATCACCGCCACGGTACAGGATACCCCCATGTATGAGCTGCTGGTGTGCATGAAGGAGGGCAACTACATCTACTGCGTGACGCTGTGCAGCTACACGGAGGATGTGACGGCCCAGATGGCAGCGCTGTTCTACACGCTGTAAGCAGCAAACCCGTGAGCCGCGGCAGACGCCGCGGCTCGCTTTTTCGGAAAGGAGCGGAGACCATGGCAAAATATGTGCTGATACCGGATTCCTTCAAAGGAACGCTGTCCTCGGAGGACATCTGCCGTATCGCGTCGGAGGAGATATTGCGGCTGGAGCCGGAGGCAGAGATCTGCGCCATTCCGGTGGCGGACGGCGGCGAGGGCACGGTGGACGCCTTTCTGGCCGCCGTGGGCGGCACGCGGGCGGAGGTGCCCTGCACAGGGCCCTGCGGCCAGGAGGTCATGGGTTTTTACGGCCTGCTGCCGGACGGCACGGCGGTGGTGGAAATGGCCGCAGCGGCGGGCCTGCCGCTGGCGGGCGCGTGCCGCGATCCGGAAAAGACCACTACCTACGGCGTGGGCCAGCTGATGGCCCACGCGCTGTCCCGCGGAGCAAAGCGGCTGGTGCTGGGGCTGGGCGGCAGCGCCACCAACGACGGCGGCTGCGGCGCGGCCGCCGCGCTGGGCGCGGAGTTTCTGGATGCGGAGGGACGGGCGTTCGTGCCTACCGGCGGGACGCTGACCCAAATCGCCCATATCCGCATGAAGGGGCTGCGGGAGACGATGGCGGGCGCGGAGGTCACGGTGATGTGCGACATCGACAACCCCCTGTGCGGTCCCGCTGGTGCGGCGGCGGTGTTCGGACCTCAGAAGGGGGCGGACGCGGCCATGGTGGCCCGCATGGACGCGGGCCTGCGCCATCTGGCGGAGACGCTGGAAAAAGACGTGGGCATGGAGGTGCTGACACTGGCGGGCGGTGGTTCAGCCGGCGGCTTCGGGGCCGGTGCGGCGGCATTTTTCGGCGGACAGCTGCGCATGGGCATTGATGTGGTGCTGGATCTCACGGACTTTGACCGGAAATGCCGCGGCGCATCGCTGGTCATCACCGGCGAGGGTCATCTGGACAGCCAGAGCCTGCGGGGGAAGACGGTGGTGGGCGTGGCCCGCCGCGCCCGGGCGCTGGGTGTACCGGCGGCGGCACTGGTGGGCGGCTGCGAGACGGCGCTGGACGCGGTGTACGCGGAGGGCGTGTCCGGCGTGTTCCCCATCCATCCGGCGCTGTGCACCTGGCCCCAAGCCGCCGCGCGGAGCGAGGAGGACCTGCGCTTCACCGTGGGCAATCTGCTGCGCTTTATGGCCGCCCTGCGGCGATAACAAAAAACGGGAGACCGCACCGCAGTCTCCCGTTTTCGTATATGGCTCCAAATGTAATCAGATGATCTTCTCAAAGACCATAGTGACCTGGATGCGCTCGCCGCCCGGCATGCCCTCGCCGCTGGAGGCGGTGATGGTGTGCAGGCGGCAGCCCTTGCGCGTTCCGCTGCCCGCCCGCAGGCAAACGATTTTGCACAGCAAAATCCCTGCTCCAAAAAGAAAGACACCCGTGAGGGTGTCTTTCTTTTTGTGACCACCCACCACTTTTGTTGCCTGTGAATCAGCGCTTTTTGTCTTGTTTCTCCGGTGACGTAGTAGCTCCTTCCAGCAGATCTGTCACGACCTGATTGAGCTGGGCAGCATTCTTGGAGGTAATAACGGGGACACCGGTTTGGCTTTCAATGGCTTTCCGTGCATCACCGGCCACTTTTCCTCCGGCACGCGCCACATCAATGTTTTCCGAAAATGTCTCCGGAGCTTTCTGCTTGGATATCTCCGTGGTGGTCGCCTCCGCCAGCATATTCAGCACCAGTTCCAACGTAGTCATATTGTCGCGGAGGTTTTCTTTCTTCAAGCCCTTGAGGTTCTTGTATTGTCGTGTAGACATTCCCGACCATGCACGGGATATCTCATCGGTAAGTATTGCATACTCCACGCCTTTCTGTACACCGCGGGCATCCCATTCATCCGTCAGTTCCTTGCGGACCTGGATAGCTTGCAGCCGCTGGTTGATCCACTCGCGGGTATAGCCTTTCTTGAGGTATGTCTCCAGCGCCCGTTCAATGGTCAACTCTGGATCGATGGTTTCCTCAATGCGCTCTCTGCCGACCTGTGCCAGCCACAGCTTGAACGGTTCCGCTTTGGGGGAAGGAATGGACTGGATGATACGGAGAAGCTGCTCAGTGTCGGCTACATCGGTCAGACGCTTTTTGCCATCTGAGGCGGTCATTTTCAAACCGTGACAGTTTGTCACGGTTTCATTGCCCTCAGCTTTCAAACGCTGCTTGAGCTTGCGCCAATATGACGCAGGGTTAACGCTGTCCGTCAGCACACCTACAACATCGACGATAGAAAAGTACCATTCTTCTTTTTCTTCGTCCCATGCGGTGCGAATGCGTTTGTCGTCGAATAGTTGGATATTGTCATTTTGTGCCATTCTGTTCACCTCGTTTCTGCAATAACTCTCTCAGTAATCCATGGCAACCTGCCATCACATCCTGCCATGTGGCCTCGAAATCATCGGTGTACCACGGGTCGGCCACATCGCGGGGATGGCCGGTGTAATCCAGCAGCAGATGTATCTTGCCATCTGGGTCACCACCGCAAATACGCCGCATATTCTGTAGGTTGGCTCTGTCCATGCCGATGAGCAGATCGAATTCTTTGTAATCGTTTTTGGTGAGCTGCCGCGCCGCGTGGCCGCCGCAGGCGATCCCATGCTCCGCCAACTTGCACCGCGCCGGAGGATAGACGGGGTTGCCTATCTCCTCACGGCTGGTTGCAGCGGACTCTATATGGAACTGTGCTGCCAGTCCTGCTTTTTCTACTAAGTCCTTCATCACGAACTCAGCCATCGGGCTGCGGCAGATATTTCCATGGCAAACGAATAGAATTTTCTTCATATCGTGGTGTCTCCCAACTATTATCTTTGCTTTAAGTATAGCAAATGAGGCCCTGTCCGTCGAGAGAAAATATGTAAGAAGGACTCCGTTTCTCGACAGAATATCCGGGAAACGGAGCCCTTTCGAAAGATCATCTCTCTTCCAAGCTTTGAAAGGCGGAGTTCATTCAAAAAGCGGGGCTTATTTAATTTACAGCACATTTGTTCGCAATAGCAAGGAATTGTTCATTCAGTCTGTATATGGTTTTTCTGCATTCCTCAACCTGATAGAAAGTAACACTTCCGTTTTTCCCGTGCATCATATCATTTCGTAGATTATCATTTTGTGCATCAATTATAAGCTTTCTCAGCAGCTTTTCTTGGTCTTTATTTATTATTTTGTGTTTCCTCAAAAAAGTAGGATACCTTCGAATAGATGGCGGCAGTTTTAATATGCTTACACCTTTTCCTTCCGGTTGCTGCCGAAAAAGTGAACAGTCCCTACAAACAGACTTGCATTTCTCAAATTCTTCGTACTCGGTATCAATTCATGATATCGATAAAACCACGCGCAGCATGGTCGTCACTGCGGAATAAAGCAGAGAAAGGGCAGCACGATGTACGAAAAATATGAATCGCCCCTGTCATCCCGGTATGCATCAGAGGAGATGCTGTATCTATTCTCCCAGAAAAAGCGCATTCAGGTCTGGCGAAGGCTCTGGACCGCGCTGGCCCGGGCGGAGCATGATCTCGGCCTGCCCATTACGGCAGAGCAGGTCGCAGAGTTGGAAGCACACATAGATGACATTGATTTTGCATGCGCCGCACAACGGGAGCGAGAGGTACGGCATGATGTGATGGCGCACGTCTATGCCTACGGAAAAGCGGCCCCCGGCGCCGCAGGCGTGATCCATTTAGGGGCCACAAGCTGTTATGTAACCGATAACGGGGATTTGATCCTTTATCGGGACGGTCTGCGCCATCTCCGCAAGGAACTGCTGGACGTGCTGAAAAATCTTGCGGACTTTGCGGAGAAATACAAGTCGCTGCCCACCCTCGGCTATACCCACTATCAGCCCGCGCAGCTTGTTACCGTGGGCAAACGGGCGACACTCTGGATGCAGGATTTTCTTTCCGACCTGGAGGAACTGGAGCACGTACTGGCACACATGAAATTCCTCGGCTGCCGTGGGACCACCGGTACCGAGGCCAGTTTTCTGGAGCTATTCAATGGTGATACCGAAAAGATCGACCAGATGAACCGGCAGATCAGCGCGGAATTCGGATTTGCAGCGTGTTTTGATGTCTGCGGGCAGACATATCCCCGAAAGGTGGACAGCCGCATCCTGAATTGTCTGTCTTCTATTGCGCAGAGTGCCTATCGGATGGCAAACGATATTCGCCTGCTGCAGCATGACCGGCAGATAGAGGAGTCCTTTGAAGAAAACCAGATTGGCTCCTCCGCCATGCCGTATAAGCGAAACCCCATGCGCAGTGAGCGAATCTTTTCTTTGTCCCGCATTCTGATCTCGGACGCCGTAAACGCCTCCATGACGGCGTCCGTACAGTGGCTGGAACGCACGCTGGATGACTCCGCCAACCGCCGCATCTCCATGCCGGAGGGATTCCTCTGCGCCGCTGTTCCCACGCGGCCTCCGCAAGGATGAAGGAAGGCGAGCCCTGCGACCTTCTGGAGCAACTGGCGGCAGAGCCGGCTTTTTCCATGCATACAGAAGACCTCGCCGTTCTGCTGAGGCCAGAGGCCTATATCGGTCGCTGCCCGGAGCAGGTGGACACGTTCCTGCGCAAGGTACGCCCGCTGCTCGAAGGCACTTCCGGCGATACCCCTGACATTGATTTGTAGGGAGGATTCCCTGCGCTTTTGCACCTCTTTCTGTGATCTGCGGAAGCAGGACGGAAAAGGCTGCCTGACGGCCCTCATCATATACCAAGAATCTACAGAGCCACCGGGCGGGAGCATTGCTCTCCACCCGGTGGCTCTATTTCTTCGTTTTGATACCCTTTTATTGTTTCCAACAGCGCAAAATGTGACCATTTCCCTGCCAGCGAAAAGAGGCAGCCATTGTCCTCATCTCGTCAAAAGAAGCGCTTCCAGCTTTGCGCGCGCAGTCAGGAGCAGTTCCGTCACCTGACTTTCTTTTTCTTCTGTATAACGGAAGGTTGGGATTGCAATACTCAAGGCAAACACAGGTACGCCATCCTTTAGCAGGGGTGTTGCAATACATTGAATAAATTCAGAGTTTTCCTCACGTTCATAAGCGATCCCGCGCTTCTTTACCCCCTGGATCTGCTGATATAGTTCATCCAGATCCGTAATGGTCCTGTCTGTCATTTTTTTTACGCCATCTTTAAAAATCTCGCTCAATTCCTCCCTTGTACAGCCGGACAAGAGCGCTTTCCCAAGCGCCGTAGCATTTGCAGGGAGCATTTTCCCGGGCGCGGAATACATGCGTATCGATTGAGGCGCGTCCACTTTAAGCAAGTAAAGCACATTGCATCCATCCAGTTCTGCCAAGTGGCAGGTCTCATTACATGCGTCCACAACCTCTTGCAATTCTGTCAGCGCACGTTCAAAAAAGGACTCCTTCCGCATATAGGCGTTTCCGATTTCCAAAGTGCGGATTCCCAACGTATAAGTAGAGGATCCCGGCTTGTATGACAAGTACTTTTTCTTAGCCATCGTGTGGAGGATCGGTGATATGCTGCTCTTAGGGGACTGAAGGGAATTGGATATTTCCGTCAGTGTCAGCCCATCCGATGCGTCACGAAATGCGAGCAGTTCCAAAATATCCAAAACTCGTTCTGTTGAGCGGTGGTCCGATTGCATAAGTATCACCTCATATCAATTTTTATCTGTGCGGTTTCAGGCAGAGCAGCTTGCTAAACATATTCACTATAATTACATAGAATAACACAAAGTTTTCGAAGTTTCCACTAAGAATTTCATGTTCCCATTCTACCAGTCGGAAATTGTGAAAACCGGCGGAAAAAATTTCACACAGAGCTACCGCCTCACGGGTGGCTGCTCTGTGTGAAATCCGGTCGCACGTGTCAAGGCGTCGCTGCAGCTCCGGACATACCGTGCTGCCACAAAAGCGAGACAGCCTTCGGTATCGTCTATCTCTGTACCCGGCCCGAACCGTCCCCGTTCATCAATGTCTCAACTTCAGCAGGTGTGACCAAGTTGAAGTCGCCATTGATGGAATGCTTTAAGGCTGAGGCGGCAACGGCGAATTCCAACGCATATTTGGGAGATCTTCCCTCTGCAAGCGAATGGATCAGACCTCCGGCAAATGCATCGCCGCCGCCTACCCGGTCAACCATGTGAAGATGATATTTTGTGGAAAAATAGCATTGCTCTCCATCGTAAATCATGGCCGACCAGTCGTTATCCGAGGCAGAGATTGATTCACGCAGCGTCATTGCAACCTTTCGGAACGGAAAGCGATCCATAAGCGTCTCTGCAAGCTTCCGGTATTCGTCCATATCCAGCTTTCCTTTTACAATCTGGCTGTTATTCAGCTTCACCCCGAATACATCTGCTGCATCTGACTCGTTGCCAATACACACGTCCACATACTGGCACAACTCGCTCATGGCTGCCATGGCATCCTCTCGGCTCCAAAGCTTCCCGCGATAGTTTAAATCGCAGGAAATTGTTGCCCCGACCTCTTTTGCAGCCTTGCAGGCATCGAGGCAGGCGGAAACCATGTCTTTGCCCAGCGCCGGTGTGATCCCCGTAAAGTGGAACCACTGCGCGCCCTGCATAATCTCTTTCCAGCAATACTCCTCCGGCTTTGACGTTTGGAAGGAGGATCCCTCCCGGTCGTAGATGCAAACACTGGGTCTCTGGGACGCACCCTTCTCCATATAATAGATTCCCATGCGCTTTCCGCCCCGGAGTATATGCGAAGTGTTTACCCCATAGGCCTTCAGCTTCCTCAGAGCAGCCTCGCCTACCATATTCTGCGGGAATTTTGATACAAAAGCTGCATCATCCCCCATCTGGGCCAGCGAAACTGCCACATTTGCTTCCCCGCCGCCGAAGCTTCCTTCAAGCGATTCAGTCTGGAAGAGTCTGTTGTAGCCTACGGGGCTCAATCTCAGCATCAGCTCTCCAAAAGTAACAATTTTAGCCATGTTTTCGTCCTTTTAGCACAAGCTCAACGGCTTGTCTGCTTCTTCTCGTAATCTCTGCCCAATTATGGCTCCGGATAAGCTCCTCTGACACAAGGAATGTCCCTCCGCACGCAAATACAAATGGACTTGCGCTGAATTCTTCCAGATTGTCTAAGGAAATGCCTCCAGTAGGAATAAATTGGAGCTTTTGGAATGGCGTATGCAGCGCACGAAGTGCCGGCAGCCCGCCCGCGATATTTGCCGGGAAAAACTTTACGATTTGCAGCCCCATGTTGTAAGCAGCTTGGCAGTCCGACGCCGTCGCGCATCCAGGCACGATTGGGATTCTCCGATGGTTACAGTATTCCACAACAGACGGGTCCAGGCCCGGGGAAACGATAAACTCGGCTCCCGCTTCAATTGCTTCCTCAGCTTGTTCAATGGTCAGGACTGTCCCTGCGCCCACTGTGAAATTTGATACCTCTTGTTTTATTTTTCTTATGGCTGTGGCGACTCCATTTGCCCGAAAAGTAACTTCGATCAACGGAATTCCGCCCTCCCGGAGTGCTTCTGCCACCAGAACAGAGTCCTCCTCCGGCTTATCCAGCTTTGCTACCGGAATAATGCCGATCCTGTGAATTTCCTCGTACACAGTACGCATGAAACTATCATCCTCTCCTATGTTTAAGGTGTCGAAATTGCAATTGCAAAGGATCCTGCGGATCCCGCGCCTTGCAGGTCAGCCTGCTTCTTTAGGAAAGCATTGTATCCGGATCGAGCGGGATATACGCCTCTTTCTGACTGTCTGCCACTTCCTTCTGGGTGATCTTTCCGTCTACCATAATGATACCGGAACGCAGTACGAAGTTCTTTTTGCACGCTTCTTTCAGTCCGTAGTTTGCCGTATCTTCGATCATGGGATAAATCGCCCTTGAGAAAGTCTCGTTGGCTGCCGCAGGCACCATCGCCGGGATATTCGTAATGCCCACATGGACGATCCCTTCCTCAATGAAATACGGATTGCTGATCGTCGTGTACTGAGCCGTTTCAATAATGCCCTCACCCTCAAGGTCCACAATCACAGAGCCTTTCCGCATACTACGGACCATCTCCCGTGTCACCACCGGAACTTCCATTCCCGGATAGGAGTAGATACAGTTGATCAGCATATCGGCCAGTGCTACCTCTTCAGCGAATGCCTTCTTGTCCATATAGCGCAGGTCAGTGTGGTGAAGGACCGTCCTCAAATACTCCAACCGCGCAATCGACTTTTCAAAGACAATGACCTCTGCTCCAAGGCCCTCAGCAACCTGAGCCGCAGCCAATCCCGCATGGCCGCCGCCAATAATCACAACCCGTGCGCGTTTTACTCCGGTAATCGGGACGATACTCACGCCACTGCCGCCGTACTGTCTCTGAATATACTGAGTTCCCAGAATCGGTGCCATCCGTCCGGCGATTTCACCCATCGGGCGGGTCAGTGCTCTGCTGCCATCCGGGAAGCGCGTAACCTCGTAGGAAACGCAGGTCACACCTGCCTCACGCAGTCGTTTTACCTGCTCCGGCTTCGCCGTGCCCTCCGCCATATGGAACGCGGTAAACAGAAGCTGACCTTTCCGGAAGGGCATTTCCAGGTCTCCGGGCATCAGATCCTTAAACTTTACGATCATATCGGACTTTTCATATACTTCCGCCATCGTATCAAGCATCTGCGCGCCCGCAGCCATATATTCCTCGTTTGAAATTCCCGCCGGTAATGCCAAATCCTTTTGGAAATAGACGGTGTGTCCCTGTGCTACCAGTTGCTGGACCCACTTTGGGATCAAACCGACACGAGTCTCTTTGTCTTTGAGTTCCTTGGGAATTCCGATAATCATTGAAGTGCCCTCCTCATATAATAAGTTTTGAAGATAATCCAAATATCCGCAGCCTTTGTGGTGCCCGTGATACAAGTCCTTATATGCCGTTTTCCGCAATTTGCCGCAGCATCCGTACAAACAATTGATAGGTCGGCTCCACCGTCTCAATATAGAACCTTTCTCTCGTGGTATGGGCTCCTCTCGACGTGGGAGCTAACCCCAAAGCGTCCATGTCCGGGAGCTTATCAATTATAATTCCCGGCTCACATCCGCCCTGTCCATATTCAATTTTAATTTCCTCGCCATACATCTCCTGGAAGAGCTTCTTGCATAGCTCTTGCATGGGAGAATCCGTCCGGTACGGCCATCCCGGATACTGATCCAGGATCTCAACATCAGCACCCAGTTGTGATGCCAGTTCTTTCACGCTTTTTTCCGTATCCCATTTCAGCGCCTCCGACAGCGAGCGTACGCTGAACCACAGCTGGCAGACATTCTCCTTTACGCAGAATCTGGATGTGCATCCGGTGCAAAACGGAATGCTCTGGTTCTTGCCACCGTATTCAATGACACCATACGGTATGCCCTGCAAAAGTGCTCCAATTTTCCGGAGATCTTCGCAGCTTATACAATCATGTACAAGTGCTTCCTCTTCCACTTGCTCCAAGCGAAGCGCAATGTTGTCCTCGCCTGCCGCACGGTATGCACTTCTCCAGCTTTTCTGCAGCATATCTGCCAGTTGACGCAGCTGCTTCTCCGCTTCACCGTTCTCCACACAGAGCCGGACTGTTGCCTGATCCGGGATGCCCTGGCTTTCTTGTACATCCGCATCTATCAGCCAAGCATTTTCACATCCTGTAAGCTTTTCCAGGAATTCGCCCAGCAGTGAAATGGCATTAGCGCGTCCCTTGGCAATATCGTTGCCGGAATGGCCTCCCAGCAGCCCGCCGATAGTCCCGCTGTATACGGTACCTCGGTGCGGTACAGTTTTGTAGGTCATGTGAAAACGATTGTGTACGGCGCCTGTGCTGCACACACACATCATGTCAGCGTCACCGCTGTCCATATTGATCATGTGCCGCGCCCGGATCTGGGTATAGTCAAACTTTCTGGCTCCCCATAGTCCGCTCTCTTCCTCCACGGTGAACAGGAATTCCAGCGGCGGATGCAGCAGCTCCGGCGTTGTCATCAGCGTAAGCATCATGGCCAAACCGACTCCGTTGTCCGCTCCCAGGCTGGTTCCCCGTGCCGCCAGGGTGACCCCATAGTCCGCGTCCCGATAGAGATACAGATCCAGCGCATCCTTGGAAAAGTCATGGACAACGCCTTCGTCCTTTACACACACCATGTCCATATGTCCCTGAAAGAGGACTGCCGGGGCGTTCTCATATCCCTCCGTTGCAGGCATACGCACTAACACGTTCCCGTGCGGATCCTGATACGACTCCAGCCCTGCGGTTTTTGCGACTTCTCTGATGTATGCTGCAAGATGTGCTTCGTCTTCGGTATCATGCGGGATCCTCGTGATTTCCTCAAAATACCTCATATATCTCCGGGGTTCATATGCGTCAAGCAGATATTGTGACGGCATATAGGGGGTCCCTCCTTTCGGCATATCATCGCTTTTTGTTATTTTCATATGGTCTCAAGCATATTTGTGGCACGCGACAAGATGTCCCGGAGCCACCTCCTTCAGTTCGGGGGAGCATTGTGTGCAGATTTCCATGCAGTTTTCACAACGGGGCGCGAATCGGCAGCCCGGCTTGGGGTTGATCGGGCTGACGACCTCGCCTTTGATCACGGAGATCTTCTTGTTCCGCATGGAAATATCCGGTTCGGGGATAGAAGAAAGCAACGCACGGGTATAGGGATGAAGTGGAGAGTTGAACAGTTCATCCGCTTCGGCGTACTCCAGACTCTCACCTAAATACATGACCATGATATGATCCGAAATGTGTCTAACTACACTCAGATCGTGGGTAACAAACATATAGGTGAGATCCATCTCGCTCTGAAGATCCATCAACAGATTCAGGATCTGTGCCTGAATAGAAACATCGAGCGCTGAAACCGGTTCATCGCACACAATAAACTGCGGATTCAGGGATAAGGCCCGCGCGATGCCGATTCTCTGCCGTCTGCCGCCGTCCAATTCGTGGGGATAAGAATTCGCAGTCCGTCTGGCCAAGCCCACAATATCCATCAGCTGCGCTGCCCGGTTAAAGATCTCCCGCCGGGTAGGATAGGTGTGGTGGATCAGCATATATTCGGCAATAATCTCAACCACG
The DNA here is from genome assembly GCA_900545585.1 of uncultured Eubacteriales bacterium. Lineage (GTDB taxonomy): Bacteria > Bacillota > Clostridia > Oscillospirales > Oscillospiraceae > Vescimonas. The sequence continues at coordinate 25,306 of UQZR01000021.1, read as the reverse complement.
GATTTTCTAGGATCTACACTGGCATACGGGTCTTGAAAGATGATCTGCATATTTTTGCGCATCTGCTTCATCTTCTGCCGCCCAAACGTCAGGATGTTCTCTCCGCAATAGAGTATCTCTCCGCTGGTCGCTTCGGTCAGACGCAGAAGCGTACGCCCAAATGTGCTTTTTCCACATCCTGACTCTCCTACAATTCCCACCGTAGTGCCTTTATAGATCTGCAGGTTGATATTGTCAACAGCATGCAAATAGCGGTTTTCCCCCAATTTGAAATACTTTTTTAATGCTTTTGCTTCAATCAAGGGTGTATTTACTTCCATTGGCACTACTCTCCTATCTGTCCGGTCTGTTGAAACAAATGGCAACGAATTGCGTGTGTACCCTCATAATGGACCTCCGGACTCTTCTCCCGGCAAATGTCCATGCATTTTGAGCAGCGGGGTGCAAATTTGCAGCCCGGTTCGCACACCGTCGGATCAGGCATCAGGCCGTCGATCGGGGTCAGGCGTTTAACTCTTGTGTTCAGACGAGGAATTGACCCAAAAAGCCCTTCTGTATAGGGATGATGGTTTTTCCCGTTGAAAATGTCTTCTGCCGTACCGATCTCAATGATTTCGCCCGCATACATCACCGCCACGTTATCGCAGGTTTGCGCCACAATGCCCAGGTCATGCGTGATCATGATCATAGACGTACCCAGCCGGTCTCTCAGCTCTCGTATCATAAGCAGGACCTGAGCCTGGATCGTCACATCCAGCGCCGTCGTCGGCTCATCTGCAATAAGCAGATCCGGCTCACAGGACAACGCCATCGCGATCACCACCCGCTGCTTCATTCCTCCGGAGAATTGATGCGGATACTCATGTTTCCGGGCCGGCGGAATCCCTACCATATTTAGCGTTTCGTCTACGTGCTGGTCGATCTTTTCCTTTGTCCAGCCGGCTTCATTATGCACCAGCAGCGCTTCTGCGATCTGCTCGCCTACCGTCAGAACGGGGTTCAAGGAAGTCATCGGATCCTGAAAAATCATGGCGACCTTGTTTCCGCGTATCGTGCGCATTTTCTGTTCGGAAAGGGACGTCAGCTCTTCTCCTTCAAACCAGATCTCTCCCCCGGTCACTTTTCCCGTCCGCTCCGGAAGCAGCTGCATTATGGAAAGTGCCAGCGTAGTCTTCCCGGCTCCCGTCTCGCCGACCAGTCCGAGGCTTTCTCCTCGTCCCAGCGTAAACGAAACTCCGTTCACCGCATAAACCGTTTCAAGATCCGTTTGGTAAATCACGCTTAAATCCTTTACCGCAAGAATGACATCCTCCTTCATATTAAGCGCTCCTTAACAAATTTTGTAATGTAGTCTTCTGAAATTCGCATGTACTAATTCTTCAGTCTGGGGTCCATCGCGTCACGAAGTCCGTCGCCCAGCAAGTTAACCGAAAATGCGGTCAAAACAATGGCTGCTGCCGGGAAAAAGACCAGGTGCGGAGCTTTCAGCATAAACTCTCTGGCCTCAGAGAGCATACTTCCCCACTCCGGCGTGGGCTGCGGAAGGCTGAGTCCGATATAGCTCAGAGAAGACTGATAAATCACAAGACTCGCCACATTCAGCGTGAGGTTGACCAGTATGATTCCCAAAGCGTTCGGGATAATATGGCTTAAAATGATACGCGCTGAACTGGCCCCTCCGGCTCTGGCCGCCTCCACATACTCCTGCTCGCAAAGGTTCAGGACCTCAGAACGCACCAGGCGGACATAGTTGGTAAAGTATGCCAGCGTCATCGCCACGATCAGGACCGGAATGCTGGAACCCAGCGCCGCCACTACGACCATGGTAAAAAGGATGTCTGGCACCGACATAAAGATATCCAGACTGCGCATGATCACCATGTCCACCTTCCCGCCGAAGTATCCGGCGGCCGCACCGAGCAAGCTTCCAAAAATACAGGAGGTCATGGAAGCAAACAGCGATATGGCCAAGGAAGTCCTCGCTCCATGTACGAATCTTGCAAAAACATCCCGTCCATACATATCCGTACCCATGAGATGCTTCGCTGATGGAGCCTCAAAGTTACTCATGACATCCTGAGAAATGGCAGCTTGATAGGGGATGATCACATCCGCAAATATGATGGTAAGAATTAGTACGATCAGAATTACAAGTCCGACCATCGCGCCCCGATCTTTTCGGAGGCGTCTGAAGATTTCGTGGAATTGCCCTGCCTTTTTGAATTCTCCTCTGTCGGCGCCCTTTACTCGTCCGGTTATCCCACTCATATTCACCGCTCCAATCTGCTATATTTGGCACGTATCCTGGGGTCTACATAAGCATACGCGATATCGACCAAAAGCATCAGCATGGTAAATGCAGAGGCGATCAAGATGCTGGCTGCAATAATGACCGGCTCGTCCTTTTTACTGATACTGTCCACGATAAGGCTGCCTATTCCCGGAATGGAAAACAGTCGTTCTGTCGTCACCATTCCAGCCAAAAGGACTCCGAAGCGCATGCCCACGCATGTAATGACAGGCAGAAGCGCATTTCGCATAGCGTGCTTCCAGATAACTGTCCGCTCCGGAACTCCTTTTCCGCGGGCTGTCCGGACATAGTCCTGCCGTATCGCCTCAAGCATGGACGATTTCGTAAATCTGAGGTATGCAGCCGCTTCTGAAATGGCGACCGCGCTCACCGGGAGAATGTAGCTCTTCAGACCAGACAAGCCAAAAGATGGGAATATGTTGATCTTCAGCGCGAAAAAGTACATCAATACCATTCCTATCACAAAGCTTGGCACCGCCGCCAGGAAAAACGCCATCATGGTTGGCACGGTATCCCAGAGGGAATACTGCCTGACGGCAGAGTAAATTCCCACTGGTACTCCTACGCATACCGATATCACCAGGATGAGCAGCGACATCCGGATGGTCACAAGGAATCTCGGCCAGATCTCGTCGAACACCGGCCGGCCGCTGAAGTACGACATCCCGAAATCGCCTTCTGTAACGATATCCTTCAAGTAATTGACATACCGTTCCGCAATGGGAAGGTCGTAGCCCAGGTCATGGTTGAGCGCGTCAATGGACTCTTGCTTCGCCGTTGGCCCAAGGATCATCCGACCTGGGTTTCCCGGTGTAAGCCCCATGACAAAGAAGATAATAAATGTGACGCCAAGTATTGTGGGGATTAGAAAAAGTACTCTCTTTATGACATAGCGATACACCTTTCACCCTCCATCCGATAATTTTTATAGTGTCAGGCGTTCCAGCTCCACTGCGCAACTCTGTAGTAGGTCGGAACATTAACGACGTTCAAATCAGGATTCCATGCGGTGCAGGCCGGGGGCGCTACAAGCGGAATCACGCAGTAGGTGGCCATTACCTCATTATAAAGCTCGGTATAGATTTCCTTTCTGGCGGCTTCGTCAGTGAGCTGCTCGCCCTGCGCAAACAGGTCTTCAATGTGCTTGTAGTCGAACTTGTCTCCGACAAAGCTCACATTGTAGATGCCGACAGAGCCGCTATGAGCCTGCTGGCGGAAGTTGTTGAAGTCATAGTTGCCGTTGTCGCCGACAATGCAGATGTTGTAGTCCTGGGACGCCATCCGGTCCACTGCCACGCCGAACTCAAGGGTCGTGATCTTCGCGGTGATGCCCACCTCAGCCAGGTTCGACTGGAGAACCGTGGCGTAGGGCTCCGAGGAACCGGTACCTACCAGGATTTCGCCTACATCCACACCGTCCGGATAGCCGGCTTCCGCCAGGAGAGACTTGGCCAGCTCCGGGTTATAGGAGAGGTCCACATCACATTCCGTAGGAGCTGCCTCCGCATAATGAGGATTGATGTAGAAGTCCGTAACCTTGCCCAGCCCGTCGGTGGCAACCATGTTCATGGCTTCCCGGTTGGTTGCGTGAACGATCGCCTGACGGACCTTGTCATTGTTCAGGACTTCGCTGGATTCATAGTTGATGCACATAAACTGAATATCGTTGGACTCCATTTCATTGGTCGCAAACTTTCCAGAGTCCTTGATATCCGCCCAGTTGGAGAGAGGAACCGACAGGTAGTCGATATCACCGTTTTTCAGTGCGATAACTGCGGAGGATTTGTCCTCGATCACTACATAACCGATCTTCTTGATCTGGGGTGCTCCCTGCCAGTAGTCTTCAAATGCATACAAAGTCCAGCCGCTGTTGGGCCGATAAGTCTCCGCATCCATGTAATAAGGACCCGTGCCGGCCAGGTTAGCAATGGTGCCGAAGTCGCTCCCCTGAGAGGTCACTTCCTTCTCGCTCAGAATTTTGATTTTGAAGAACGTGTGAAGGATCGGGGAATACGGACGTGCAATGGTGATCACAACGTGGGAGTCGTCCGAAGCCTCCACCTTTTCGATCATGTCCGTATAGCTGTTGTACTTGGGATTGTCCATAAAGTGCTGATAGCTGAACACCACGTCAGAGGCCTTCAGGGTCTCGCCATTGTGGAACTTCACGCCGTCCTGCAGCGTAATCGTATACACTGTGGCATCATCGCTGATATCGATTTGCTTTGCCAAGCAGGGCTGATATCCGCCGCCGCTCTCATCCAGAGTATAAAGGCCCTCATAAATCTGCTCGTTTACAGTAAGGACATCCGTCTCATTGGTATCTGCCGGGTCAGTGGTCTGCATACCCAGGGCATTCCGCAGCATCACGGAATCTCTGGGTCCATCTGTTGTCTGTCCACCGCTGGGTGTGTCGCCACAGCCGCAAAGCGTTGCAAGACATACTACGATTGCAAGGATGTAAGAAAGCGTCTTTTTCATTTTGATTCTCCTTTTTTTGTAGTGTCTGTACGTATATGCGTATTGATTCCTTATATACGCACTCTTATATTACACAAGGCGTCCGTGTTTGTCAAGGTCTTTTTGGCTGTATCACTAATTTTTTCTGCAAGAGCGCAATGCATCTTAGGCAGTTGGCTAAAAAGAGCGTGGAGCAGACCCATTTAGCTCCCTTATCCAGCAAAGCTGTTTTCGCCTCTTGAAGCTGTTGGACTTCCGCGCCCGTTTCTGTTATGATCGAATCCGGTGGGTCTTGCGCAGGCGGCGTCCGATTTATACAACATACGATACTGTGAAACAACAACGTTTCACCATAGGAGGCGAAAACGTGGTTTTTATTGTCATTTTATCTGGCCATGATCATCATCGTTTCCACCGTGTGTCCCATCGTCGCCTCGGCCGTGCAGGGGCAGGCGCTGGAAAAGCGGACAAACCTCTATACGATGGCGCTGGAAAAGCTCAACGTCATGATCGGCAACCTGATCCACGGGTATCCGACCACCAAGGTCAACCACGTCGAGCGGGAGTACCTGCAAACGCTGGAGCAGGATAACGAGAACGCCGCCCACGCGGAATTTGCCAAATCAAAGACGAAGGTCCGGGTCAATATGATCATCGGCCTGCTGTCCAGCGTTCCCGTGAACAGCGGCTCGGTCAGCAGCGTGTACCCTGCGGGAGATTTGGTTTCCGTCACACGGTACTGCACACCGGTTTTAAGATTCTCCCACTTGGCGACGCCGATCTTGTCGGTGGTCACTCTGCCCACCTCCGTCCATGTCTTGCCGTCCGTGGAAGTTTCCAACATCAGCTCCGCGCCAGCAAGCGGGCCGCCTGTCACATCCACCTTACGGACGGTGATGCTGCCCTTCTCCTCCATGGCTTTGATTTTGTAGTCGGCGCTGGGATAGCCCAGGGACATCGCCAACGCGATGCCGCTCTGCACAGAAGCGGGCAGGTTATACCAGCTGGCACTGGATCCCTCCTTGTAGGTGCCGCTGTCATCGGAATGAACACCCGGCTCGATACAGTAGGCCACCGCGCCATCCGCATATTTCATGTGGTAGAGGGCGCTGCCGCTGCCGAGGCTGCTGGTAGCCGAGATGGTCAGATTTGTAATGGATGGCGTTGTGCTTTGGCTATAATCATACTGACGAAATGTGATCTCGTCAGTATAGACGTAGACTCTGTACTTGACCGTCACGCTGGCAGCATAGGCGGTCACCGCCAGTGCTGCCGCCATGACCAACGCCAGCACAAAGGCTGTCATGTGTTTGAATGCTTTCAAATGGCTTCCTCCTCTACAAAAGATAAGACCTCTCTGTTTCCAGAGAGGTCTTGCGTATGGTTTTTTCTCAGCCTGCATAGAGAACATAGATGAGCAGGCTTATGCCGTCCTCTATCAAGCGGCTTGATTCAAATGGATCGAGCCGCTTTTGCTTACATCATCCTCTGTCCCTGCCGCTGCTCCGGGAAGGGCGGGTCCAAGCGGCGCAGCAGGCCGAACTCCGTTTTTGTCACACAGTCGTTTTCCATGCAGTCCTGACCGTATTTCTCAAAATCCATGTAGCCCTCCAGCTCGTAGATGGCTTCATCATCCAGCCCCAGTGTTTCCTGCAATCGATGCTGACCGTAACCGTAGGCATCCTCCGTGATGCGCTGATAGTTGTCCAGATCTTGTAGGAGTTCACAGGCACGGTGCAGGGTTTCCGGTTTCTCTGCCTCCAGCACGGCGGCGTAGGTCAGGAGCATCCCGTCCTTCTGCCAGATGTCCTCCAAGGCTTCGGCAAAATCGTTGTAATCCTCCACGGCGGGGCAATCCGTGTCGCGGATCAGCTCACCGATGTATGGTACCTTGAAGTGAATATCACAGAGCATGGCATCCGCGAAAACATCGATATCAAGATAGTTTTTCACCGCATCGAGGTATTCCTCGTCAGCGGGGAGGACGAGGGTGTAGTCGGGCTTTCCATCGACACGCAGCGTCATGCGGAGCATTTCATCCCTGCTCTCATCCCGCCAAGGCTCTGCCAGCGAAAGGTAGCTGCGGTCGATCCCCATATCCGGCGTCAGCAAACTGCGGGCATTGGGGACAAAGGCACTGTACCGGGCATAGTTGTAGCCTTGCGGGTCAATAAGGAATCCGTCCGTTCCCTCTGCGTCGAGGATGAGCAGGCAGTGTCTGGCATCCTCATCACGCTGGATGGCGTCTTTGTTCTCTGCGATGAAATCATAGTCAGCCAGCAGTGCGCGGCTGAACTGCCGGAACCGCTGGCTTGGCAGCTCAATGACCTTATCCACGGCACAGGGTTCCCCCTCGTACTCGGACTGTTTCCGTTTCAGTTCCGTCTGAATGATCATCGTGAAAGCCCTCCCAGCACCATGTGGCTGCTTTGACCGCCGTTCATCACTTCCTCCATGCTGTAATAACCCTTATAGGCGATGTATCCCCGGTCAGTGAACATCCCGTCCTCCTCTGTGAACATCCCGTCCTCCTCTGCCAGCAGACGATGCCGTGGCGTGGGTAGGGACAGCCCTGACACCTCTCGTGCTCATTGCAGAATACCGGCTCCGGCGAGCTCTGATGGTAGGGCACTGGCTGCCGCTCGTCGATCCGCCGCGCCAGCGGTCTTGCTGGTTTTCACATATTGCTCCTCTCCGGGCTGCCGCCCTTGATCTGTCCTGAAACGCAAAAGAGCGTCGGTTGATGGTTTCATAAAACCATCAACCGACGCTCTAAGCTTTGTGAATCTTTTTTATGAAAAAGCCCCCTTTGCGAGGAAAATCCTCGTACAAAAGGGGGCTGCATCCGATTATTTCGCCAGAAAGCAGAAAAAGAGGGGTTCAAATCACGTTGAACGCCTCTCAGGCGGCTCTGACATCCATGCTTGAAACCGTTAAAATCGGGGTATGGGAAACCCCGGAAAGGTTTAGATGCCATGCGGTTTTCACCGCATGGCATCTAAACCTGTTTGTTCACTTGGAGCAGGGTACGGGAGTCGAACCCGCCTTAACGGCTTGGGAAGCCGCTGTAATACCGATATACCAACCCTGCGAACGGTGCTATTATAGCAGGTCGGCGGGGGTTTTGCAACCGAAAATTCTGTCGAGAGCATGATTTCTCCCGCAGCGGCATAGAGATGGAAAAAACGCGGGGGAGGAACTGCATGATGAAGAAGCAGGAAATGGTGGATGCGGAGAAGCGCGTAATGCCTGTCGTACCAGGGGGAGCGCGGCATCGGACAGGACACGGACGAGCGTGTTCCCGTTCGGAAAGATGCAATATAGACGATAAACAGAAGAAGCAGCAGGCGGCGCTGCGGCGGCGGGGGCGGCGGATGACGGGACTGGCGGCGGGCGTGACGGCGCTGATGTGCGTGCTGACCCTGTGGCCGGTGCAGGCGCAGGCGGCGGAGCTGCCTATCCAGAGCCGCGCGGCGCTGCTGATGGAAAAAACCACGGGGCAGGTGCTGTATGCCCGGAATGAGCACGAGCAGCTGGAGCCCGCCAGCGTTACCAAGGTCATGACGCTGCTGCTGACCATGGAGGCCATCGACAGCGGGACTATCGGCTACGACGACGTGGTGACGGTCAGCGCCTACGCCGCGGGGATGGGCGGCAGCCAGGTCTATCTGGCGGAGGGAGAGCAGATCACGGTGGAGGAGCTGCTGAAGGCGGTGTGCGTGGCCTCCGGCAACGATGCAGCTGCGGCACTGGCGGAAAAGGTGGCGGGGGTCAGCGACCGGTTCGTGGAAAAAATGAACCAGCGGGCGGCGGAGCTTGGCATGAACGATACCCACTTCGCCAACTGCACCGGCCTGACGGCGGAGGGCCACGTCACCAGCGCCCACGACATCGCCGTCATGAGCCGCGAGCTGATCTTAAAGCATCCGGACATCCGGCGGTTCACCACCATCTGGATGGACACCATCCGCGGCGGGGCATTCCAACTGGCCAACACCAACAAGCTCATCCGCTTCTATGACGGGGCCACGGGACTCAAGACCGGCTACACCGCATCGGCGGGGTACTGCATCAGCGCCACGGCGGAGCGGGACGGCATGGAGCTCATCGCCGTGGTGATGAAGGGGCCGGACCGCGACACCCGCAACAACGACGCCAAGGCCCTGCTGAACTACGGGTTTTCCTCCTATGCGCTGGTGACGGCGGCGCCGGAGCAGCCGCTGATGCCGGTGCCGGTGGACATGGGCACGGCGGATACGGTGCAGCCGGTGCTGGCATCGGAGGGGAACACGGTGCTGGTGGAGAAGGAGAAGGCGGGCATGCTGGAGCGAAAAGTGACGCTGGAGCCGCGGGTCACCGCGCCGGTGGCGGCGGGTCAGCCGCTGGGAGAGCTGACGGTGCTGGACGGGGACACGGTGCTTCTGACGGTGCCTATCACGGCGGGGGAGGACGTGATGCGGCGCAGCTGGGGCCAGGTGTTCACCCAGCTGCTGCGGCTGGCGGTTTTTGCAGGGTGAGCGCCCTTTTTCCCTTGTAATTTGGGCGCAATCGTTGTAAGATACGAGTACGAAAAAGATCGGACTTTACCAAGGAGGAATGACATATGATCCGAGTGGACCTGAACAGCTGCAAGAGCTTTATCCCGCTGCCCTATGAGGCGGCGCTGGCGCCCCGTCTGCGCATCGCTCATGACCATTTGCAGAAGGGGGACGGCGCAGGCGGCGAATTCACCGGCTGGGTACGCCTGCCGCAGGACTACGACAAGGAGGAGTTCGCCCGCATCCAGGCCGCGGCCAAGCGCATTCAGGCGGACTCCCAGGCGCTGGTGGTCATCGGCATCGGCGGCTCCTATCTGGGGGCGCGGGGCGTCATCGAGTGCCTGCGGTCGCCCAACTACAACCTGAAAAAGAAGGAAACGCCCAACATTTACTTCGTGGGCAACGGGCTTTCCTCCGATTATATGAGCGAGATCGTGGAGCTGCTGGACGGCGTGGACTTCTCCGTCAACGTCATCTCCAAATCCGGCACCACCACGGAGCCGGCGGTGGCCTTCCGCTTCTTCCGCGAGATGCTGGAGAAGAAGTACGGCGCAGACGGCGCGGCCAAGCGCATCTACGCCACCACCGACCGCCACAGAGGCGCACTGAAGGCGCTGGCGGACGCCAAGGGCTATGAGACCTTTGTGGTGCCCGACGAGGTGGGCGGCCGGTACAGCGTGCTGACGGCCGTGGGCCTGCTGCCCATCGCCGTGGCGGGCATCGACATCGAGGCGCTGATGGCCGGTGCGCGGGAGATGATGGACATCTGCACCGCGGCGGAGATGGACGCCAATCCTGCGTGGCAGTATGCCGGTGCGCGGTACGAGATGTACCGCACCGGCAAGAAGATCGAGATCCTGGCGGCGTATGAGCCCTGCTTCCGGTTCATGGCCGAGTGGTGGAAGCAGCTGTACGGCGAGTCCGAGGGCAAGGAGGGCAAGGGCCTGTTCCCCGCCAGCGTGGAGTTCACCGCCGATCTGCACTCCATGGGCCAGTATATCCAGCAGGGCGAGCGGCACCTCTTTGAGACGGTGGTGCGCTTTGGTGCTTCCCGGCACGAGAATCCCGTGCCCTACGACGAGACGGACGGCGACGGCCTGAACTTCCTGGCGGGAAAGAGCATGGACTTCATCCGCGAGCAGGCCATGGACGGTACCCTGCTGGCCCATGTGGAGGGCGGCGTGCCCAACGTCACACTGTACACCGACGGGCTGGACGAAAAGGCGATGGGCCAGCTTATCTACTTCTTCGAGTATGCCTGCGGTCTCAGCGGCTATCTGCTGGATGTGAATCCCTTCGACCAGCCGGGTGTGGAGGCCTATAAGAAGAACATGTTTGCCCTGCTGGGCAAGCCGGGGTACGAGGAGATGCGGGCCGCACTGCTGGCCAAGCTGGGCCGCTAAGGCGTTTTGACCAAAAAAGGGGCCGGTTTTTTTCCGTTGCTATTTTCCCGTTGGTATGATATGCTACAAGCAGGAGTAAAGCCAGCTCCACTATGACAAAGGAGTGATTTCTTATGGTTAGACTGATCATGGGCGCGAACGGTGCAGGTAAGACGAAGCAGCTCATCGAGCTGATCCATGCCAGCGTGGACTCTGAAAGCGGCAGCGTTGTGTGCATCGAGCCAAGCCGCGACATGACCTACGACATCAGCTATAACGTCCGTCTGGTCAACGCCAGCGACTACAATGTGGATTCTTTTGACTGCCTGCGGGGCTTCCTGTGCGGTATGTACGCGGGCAATTTTGATATTTCCCATGTGTTCGTGGATAACCTGTGCAAGATCGCCGGCAGCAGCGACTGGCAGGCTGTGGAGAAGTTCCTGCACTGGCTGGACCGCTTCAGCGAGGAGAACGAGGTGAAGTTCACCGTCACCGTCAGCGCCGATGAGGACGTGGCCACCGAGGGCATGCGCCAGTACATCTGAGCCGGCTGAAAACGATAAAAAAGAACCGCCCGCGGGCGGTTCTTTTTTGCGCTTTTTGGGGGACGCAGGGGAGGCTTCTGCGCGTTGAGCGGGTGTGCGCGGCTCAATAGAGGTAATTGCGGCTTTCCTGCCGGAACTCCGCCACACGCTTTTCGTAGCTGGCCATGGCGGCCTCCTCAAAGGCCAGGGCATCGGAGGGGGCGTTCATCCGGCGCAGCAGCCACTTGCACAGCGGCGGGTTCAAAATCAGAAGCGGGCCAATGAGGTATGTGGCCATCAGGCCGCCGCGGCGGTAGCCCTCCAGCGGCGTGTCAGGGTTCCGGCCTACGCCGCGGGTGACGCGGAACCAGCCGTCCCGCTCCGGCGCATCGTAGCTGTGGCCGAACAGGCTTTTGAAGCCCACCACGTCCATGTCCTCGAAAGAGCCCAGGAAGAAGCTGTTGTGGCGCTTCATCATCTGGTAACGGGCGCGGCAGGGCAGGAGGCCCAGGCCCTCAATGGTGTCGGCGCTGTCGCTTTCGATGGCCTGACCGAACACGTCCAGGGCGTTGCCGGTGAGAAGCAGCAGCTGGCCCGCGTCCACGCGGGCAGCGATGTCCGCAGCGTAGGGCCGCAGGGCATCGGCAGCCAGGCGCAGGCCCTGCTCGGTGGTGCTGCCCATGAACACCAGCGTTACCTCTCCGTCCAGAAAGCGGGGACGGCTGTGGAGATCCGTTTCCACGATCTCCAGCGAGGGGCAGCAGCGCCGGAGGTAGTACACGTTTTGCAGGTCGCCGTAGAGGTTGCAGACCTCCGGAAACAGAATTTCAGCTCTCATTGTCCATCCTCCTTTGCCAGCAGCATCTCCTTCAGCTTCGCCTTTACGCGGAACGCCAGCGGCATACCGTCCACGCCGTAGAGGATATACACGTCATCGCCGGAGCGCAGGGGAAGCAGCTTCAGCGCCGCGAACTCGTCCTCCTCCAGCCGTATCTTTTCATCGGGGATACCGGCCAGAAGCAGCCGCAGCCGGTAGTCGTAGGCACGGGGACCGGCGCAGACCAGGCAGGTCACATCGTCGCTGTTCAGGAACTCGAAGTCCGTGTCGTACATCCAGCTGGGGTTTTCCGACCAGCTCTTCGCCACGCCCATGCAGTTCATCATCACCAGCAGCTCCTTCTTCCCGGGCTTGGAGCGGATGTAGTCAAAGTTGCGGGAGCAGGCCAGGGCGTTTTTGTCCTTGGACATCTGCATGATCACATTGACGCCGCCGATCTTCTCCTCCGACAGGCGGGAGGCCAGCACTTTTACCCGGGACAGGCGCTGCTCGATGTCGGCGTGGGACCAGCCCAGCTGGCGCAGGACGGCGATGACCGTCACCATGTTGTAGATGTTGTGGATGCTGTCGGCGATCAGGGTGTAGGGGTAGTCCTGCCCGCCCTCGCGGAGGGTCATGGTGCGGCCCGCCACGTCCACGCAGGTGGCCAGATAGTCACAGTCCGGGGAGTGGAAGCCGCAGTTTTCGCAGACGGCGCGGCCGATGTGGTGGTAGCGGCGGTACTCATAGCGCAGCGGACCGGCGCAGCGGGGGCAGATGCGCATGTCGTTCAGCAGGTTCTCGCACGCCGTCACATCGGTGGGCAGGCGGTCGATGCCGAAGTAGACCCGGGGGTTCTCCGGCGCCACGGAGCAGGAGATCAGATCGTCGGCATTCAAAATCAGCTTGGACGATTTGGGGAAGGAGCGGGTCAGGATGTCCGCGATGTAGCCTGGGTGGGCGTTGCGCATGATGGAGTCGCGGAACAGATTGGTGACCACGATGTAGTCCGGCTTCACGTAGGGGTAAATTCTGGGGGCGGAGCGCTCGTCTACCTCCAGCACCGCCATGTCGCACTTTTTCACGCGGCCCAGCAGGTCGCAGTTCCGGATAAAGGCGGTGGACACGCCGGAGACGATGTTGCTGCCGGCGCGGTTGTTCAGCACGCGGCGGCCGCCGGCCTCCAGAATGTCGTTGAGCATGTTGGACACCGTGGTCTTGCCGTTGGTGCCGGTGACGGCCACGATGGTTTTGGGCTTGCCCACGTAGCGCAGAAAGTCGGGGCACAGCCTGACGGCAAGGCTGCCGGGGAAGTCCGTGCCGTTGTGGTGAGTGATCTTCAGCGCGGGGATGGACAGCTTGGCCATCCACAGCGCAAAGAGAAATCGCAGTTTACCCATGGTCATTCCTCCTTATCTCGATGGGTCTGGAGCCAGATCATCAGTGCGCCCACGTCCGCCGGTGAGACACCGGAGATGCGGCTGGCCTGCCCCAGATTCAGGGGACGCACCGCGTCCAGCTTCTCCCGCGCCTCCAGACGCAGGCCCTGTATGGCACTGTAATCCATGCGGTCGGGGAGGGCGTGCTTTTCCAGCTGCTCGAAGTCCTCCACCTGCCGCTGCTGGCGGCGGATATAGCCCTCGTATTTGACGGATATTTCCACCTGCTCCCGCACCGCCCCGGGAAGCTCCGGCGCGGCAGGATCGAAGGGGCGCAGGTCATCGTAGGACACCTGCGGACGGCGCAGCAGGTCGATGAGCCGCGCACCGTCGGCTACCGGTGCGGTGCCGCGGGCTGTCAGCAGGGCGTTGAGGGCGTCGCTGCCGGCCACGCCGGTGTGGGTCAGGCGCATGATCTCCCGCTCTACGGCGGCGTACTTCTCCTCCACGGCCTGAAGCCGCGCATCGGACACCAGGCCGATGCGATGGCCAATGGGACACAGACGCTGGTCGGCGTTGTCCTGCCGCAGCACCAGCCGGTACTCGGAGCGGGAGGTCATCATGCGGTACGGCTCCTGAGTGCCCTTGGTCACCAAATCGTCGATAAGAGTGCCGATGTAGCTCTCGCTGCGCTTGAGGAGCATGGGGGGCTGGCCCTTCAGGGCCAGGGCCGCGTTGACACCGGCCACGAAGCCCTGGGCCGCCGCCTCCTCATAGCCGGAGGAGCCGTTGAACTGTCCCGCGCCGTACAGACCGGAGACGGTCTTGACCTCCAGCGTGGGCCGCAGGGCCAGTGGATCGATGCAATCGTACTCGATGGCGTAGGCGGGGCGCATCATCTCCGCGTGCTCCAGTCCGGCCACGCTGTGGAGCATCTGAAGCTGCACCTCCTCCGGCATGGAGGAGGAGAATCCCTGAATGTACATCTCCTCGGTGTCCAGCCCCATGGGCTCGATGAACAGCTGGTGGCGGGGCTTGTCCGCAAAGCGGACGATCTTCGTCTCGATGGACGGGCAGTAGCGGGGGCCGACGCCCTCGATGACGCCGGAGTAGATGGGGCTGCGGCCCAGATTCTCGCGGATGATGCGGTGCGTCTCGGCGTTGGTGTACGTCAGGTAGCACACGGCGCGGTTCTCCGGCGGCTGGGCCGTGGTGAAGCTGAAGGGCAGGGGGGCGGGGTCGCCCTCCTGTATCTCCATTTTGGAAAAGTCGATGCTGCGGCGGTTCACCCGCGGCGGCGTGCCGGTCTTGAACCGGCGCAGGGGCAGGCCCAGTGCCAGCAGGCTGGCCGTCAGGGCGTTGGCGGCGTGCATGCCGTCGGGGCCGGAGGACTCGATGCACTCGCCCACGATGGTGCGGCCCGTCAGGTATGTGCCGGTGCAGAGGATGGCGGCGCGGACGGTGAATACCGCGCCGGTGCGCAGCACCACGGCGGCCACGCGGCCATCCTCACAGCGGATCTCCGTTACCTCCGCCTGACGCAGGGTCAGGTTCTCCTGCCGCTCCAGTGTGTGCTTCATTACCTGCTGATATTTCCGGCGGTCCGCCTGAGCCCGCAGGGACCAGACGGCGGGGCCTTTGGCACGGTTGAGCATGCGGTACTGGATGCAGGCGCGGTCCGCCGCACGGGCCATCTCGCCGCCCAGAGCGTCCAGCTCCCGCACCAGATGACCCTTGCCGGTACCGCCGATGGCGGGGTTGCAGGGCATGTTGCCTACCGCGTCCAGATCGATGGTGAAGCAGACGGTGCGCATGCCCAGACGCGCCGCCGCCAGCGCCGCCTCGATGCCGGCATGTCCGGCGCCGATGACGGCGATGTCAAATGTTCCGGCGTGAAACTCTCTCATAGTATATCCCCAATACGTTCGTACCTTATCAACCGATGGTATGCAGTCATTATATATGGTATGGACGGCAAGTGCCATTGTGCAAACTATCAAAAAATAGCAAATACAAATTGTGAGATATGTATAAAATTGGGGTTGCAAAGGGGATGAAAACGGCATATACTATCTGTGTAATCAAATGAAGAAAGGAGCGTGATAGTGTTATGATGAACAACTGGATCATGGGCGATCTGGACGATATGATCTTCGGCGACTGCCGGCAGCAGGTCAGCGAGCGGTAAACGTCCCACCCACAAAGGATGACCACCACGCCATGTGCGTGGCGTTTTGCTTTTTATGGGCGTTTTTTCGCCCTGTTCATACAAGATCCGCAAGCGAAAAAGAGACGCAGGCTGAAAGCCTGCGTCTCTTTTTTTGCGCTCATACGGCGAGGGTCAGGTTCGCGCCATGTTCTTGGCGGCCACCACGTCCACGCCGGTGCCGCAGACGTTTTGCAGTACCACGTCGCCGATGGCGATGGGGGCCTGGACCTTGACGGTGCGGAGGGCGCGGGCCACGTCAAAGACCTGTGTCTTGGGGACCTCGCCGCTGGTGCGGACCGGCAGCACCGGCAGGGCCGCGCCCTCGATGGCCACGGTACCGGTGACGGTGCGCACCGGCGCAACGCACTCCCTGCGGGCGTAGGCGTCGCCGCGGGGACAGGTGTTGCCGGTGACGGAGGTCACCGCGCCGTTTTCTACTTCGGCGGTGAGCTGGCAGCCCATGGGGCAGCCGATGCAGATCAGCTCCTGCTTCATGATTGCGCCTCCTCTACCACAAATGTGACGGTGTCCGCGCCGTCGGGGATGGCAGCGGGGTCAATGGGAAAGCTCTCCATTTCGCCGGGGGTCAGGATGCGCTTGGGGATGCGTTTGAGCAGCGTGTCCCCCGCATAGGCGCACAGCGCCGCGCTGCGGTAGGGCTGTCCTACGCGGAAGCGCACCGTCACCGGCCCGCCGCCCCGATGCAGGGATTGGGGCACGGTGTAGCGCACGCCGTTTTTGCCCTCCAGCCGGATGCTGTCGCCGCTCTCTGCGCCCTCCAGCACGAAGCGGGCGGCGCTGCGGCCTGCGGCGGCCGCCTCCTGCGAGACGAAGTCCACCAGATCGTGGACATGCAGCACGTTGCCGCAGGCGAACACGCCGGGCAGGGAGGTGGCCAGCGTTTCGTCCACCACGGGGCCGCCGGTGACGGCGTCCAGCGCCGCGCCCGCCTGACGGGTCAGTTCATTCTCCGGAAGCAGACCCACGCTGAGCAGCAGGGTGTCGCAGGGGATGTACCGCTCCGTACCCGGGATGGGCAGGCGCTTGTCGTCCACCTGCGCCAGCGTCACGCCGGTGAGATGCTCCTGCCCGTGGATCTCCACCACGGTGGTGGACAGATACAGGGGGATATCGAAATCGTCCAGACACTGGACGATGTTGCGCTTCAGACCGCCGGAATAGGGCATGACCTCCGCCACGGCTTTGACCTCCGCGCCCTCCAGCGTCATGCGGCGGGCCATGATGAGGCCGATGTCGCCGGAGCCGAGGATCACCACCTGCCGCCCGGGCAGATAGCCCTCCATGTTCACCATGCGCTGGGCGGTGCCCGCCGACCAGATGCCGGCGGGGCGGGTGCCCGCGATGTTCAGCGCGCCTCGGGGCCGCTCACGGCAGCCCATGGCCAGCACCACCGCCTGCGCCCTGATCTGCTGCAAGCCTACGGCGCGGCCGGTGACGGTGAGCACACGGTCCGGCGTGACGTCCAGCACCATGCAGTCCGTCCAGGCGGGGATGCCCCGCTCGTGTACGGCGTCGATATAGCGCTGGGCGTACTCGGGGCCGGTGAGCTCCTGATGGAAGGTGTGCAGGCCAAAGCCCGCGTGGATGCACTGGTTCAGGATGCCGCCCAGCTCGCCGCTGCGCTCCAGAATGAGGATATCCCGCAGACCCGCGTCGTAGGCGGCTGCGGCGGCGGCCAGTCCGGCGGGACCGCCGCCCACGATGGCCAGCTGTACAGTTTTCATGAGAGCACCTCCTTGGTGCGGCCCGCCAGCAGGCGGCTCTCGCCGCCGCATTTGGTCAGCTCGGTCATGGGAGTCCCCAGCTCCTCGTGGAGAAGCTCCAGCACCCGCGGCGTGCAGAAGCCGCCCTGACAGCGGCCCATGCCGGCCCGCACGCGGCGCTTCACACCGTCCAGCGACCGTGCGCCCCGGCGGATGGCCTCCCGTATCTCACCCTCGGTGATCTCCTCGCAGCGGCAGACCACCGTGGCGTAGGCGGGGTCTCTTTCTATCAGCGCCTGTCGGGCGGCAAAGTCCATCTCGCGGGGACGGGGGATATCGCGGCGCTCCGCGATGAAGTCATCTTTCTCCGCCGCGCCCAGCTTTTCGGCGGCCAGTCCGGCCAGATACTGCCCGATGGCGGGGGCGGAGGACAGGCCGGGGGACTCGATGCCCACGGCCTCAAAAAAGCCGTCGGCGCTCTCGCCCACGATGAAGTCGTCGTCACCACCCACCAGATGGGCGCGAAGGCCGGCAAAGCTGGTGATGACATCCCGCATGGGCAGGTCCGGTACGCTGCGCGACGCTGTCTCCGCCACGCGGCGCAGACCCGCCGCCGTGGTGGCGGTGCAGCCCTTGTCCTCCTGATCCTCCGCAGTGGGGCCCACCAGCAGGTTGCCATGGACCGTGGGGGTCACCAGCACGCCCTTGCCCATGGCGGAGGGCAGCTGGAAAATAGTGTGCCGCGCCAGGCCGCCATCGCGGCGGTCCAGCAGGCAGTACTCGCCGCGGCGGGGGACGATGTGCAGTTGACTCTCACATAGCTGGTTATGGAGCGTGTCGCCGTGGACACCGGCGGCACAGATGACCGTGCGGCTCTCCAGCGGGCCGCGGCTGGTCTCCAGCAGGAAGCCGCCGTTCTGACGGCGGATGCGCTGTACCTCCGTGTCGAAGCGGAACTCGCAGCCGTTGGCGGCGGCGTTCTCCGCCAGCGCGATGGTCATGCCAAAGGGGCAGATAATGGCGCTGGTAGGCGCATACAGCGCGGCCACAGCCTCCGGCGACACCCGGGGCTCCTGACGGCGCAGGGCGTCGCGGTCCAGAACGGTCAGACCCTCCACACCATTGCACTCACCACGGGCCTTCAGCTCCTCCAGACGGGGAATGTCGGTCTCGTTGAAGCACAGCACCAGTGCGCCGCAGCGGCGGTAGGGGAAGTCCAGCTGGCGGGACAGCGCCTCCATCATGCGGGAGCCCTCCACGTTGAACCGCGCCTTGGCGGAGCCCACCGGCGCATCGAAGCCGGCGTGGCAGATGGCGGAATTGGCCTTGCTGGTGCCCATGCACACGTCCTCGCCGCGCTCTAAAAGGCAGATGCGCAGGCGGTAGCGGCTGAGCCAGCGGGCCACGGCGCAGCCTACCGCGCCGCCGCCGATGATCACGGCATCATACATTGCGATTACCTCTTTTCCGGCGGACGGGGGAGCGCCCCGCCTGCCATCTCTTTACATACAATACTGTAGAATAGCAAATACAGGGATACCTTGTCAAGCGGCCCCGGGAGAAAGAGAAAAAAGGGTAAGTCTTAACGGCATTTTAACGCTTTCTTAACGCGATAGTGTGATACAATAGCGCCAGACATATAAAGGGGAGGGAGCGCCGGTGGATAAGAAAGCCTATCGGGACCGGCTGCGCAGCCAGGATAAGCGGGAGCGCACCGCGGCCAGTCTGGGTCTGCCCTACTCCGGACGGGATCTGGCCATCGCCTTTGGACTGTATTTGGCGGCGGTGCTGCTGTGCCTGTTCCTGCGGAACATCGACCTGCACCGGGACACCAGCTACGTGGCGGTGATCTTCCTGCTGGACGTGTTCCTGACGGCCTACTGGACCAACGGTTATATCCTGGGTATCATCACCGCCGTGGCCGGTGTGTTCAGCGTGGACTACATATTCACGTATCCCTACTGGCACATCAGCTTCACGCTGACCGGATTTCCGCTGACGTTTCTGGTGATGATGACCATCTCCGTGCTGACGGCGGCTGTCACCAGCCGCGCCAAGCAGACGGAGACCGTCCGCCGCGAGGCGGAACGGGAGAAGATGTACGCCGACCTGCTGCGGGCGGTGTCCCACGACATCCGCACACCGCTGACCGGCATCGTGGGAGCTACCAACGTTTTGCTGGAGCAGGACGGCGAGCTGACGCAGGAGCAGCGGCAGCAGCTGCTGCGCTCCACCAACGAGGACGCCCAGTGGCTCATCCGCATCGTGGAGAACCTGCTGTCCATCACGCGCATTCACAATTCCGAGGAGGCGCGGGTCAAGAAGGCGCCGGAGGCGGCGGAGGAGGTCATCGGCAGCGCCGTGGCCAAGACGCAGAAGCACTACCCTGACGTGGAGGTACATGTGTCGGTGCCCCATGAGCTGATGATGGTGCCCATGGACCCGCTGCTCATCGAGCAGGTGCTGGTGAACCTGATGGAAAACGCCGTGATCCACGGCGGCACCAGCCGTATCGATGTGACGCTGTCCCAGCAGGGGGGCAATGCGGTGTTCACCGTGGCCGACAACGGCAGGGGCATCCCGCTGCACCTTCTGAATAAGTTGTTCGACGGAGCGGCCCGCAGTGACCGCAGCAGCGACGGCAAACGCAGCATGGGCATCGGCCTGTCTGTGTGCCGGACGGTGGTGCTGGCCCACGGCGGGACGATACGGGGGGAGAATAAAAAAGACGGCGGCGCGTGCTTTACCGTGACGCTGCCCATGAAAGGAGACGACGATGAAGATTAAAGACAAGGTCCTGATCGTGGAGGATGAGCAGTCCATCAGCAACTTCATCTCCATGATCCTCACGGCCAACGGCTACGACACCATCATCGTCCGCAGTGGCGAGGAGGCCCTGACCATGATCGCCTCCCATTGCCCGGACATGATCGTGCTGGATCTGGGACTGCCGGACATGGACGGCATGGAGGTGCTGAAGTCCGTGCGCAAGTGGTCCAATCTGCCGGTGGTGGTGGTTTCCGCGAGAAATCACGAGCATGACAAGGTGGAGGCCCTGGACTACGGCGCAGACGACTATCTGGTGAAGCCCTTCGGCACGTCGGAGCTGCTGGCCCGCATCCGCACCGCCATCCGCCACACCCGCACCACCCTGTCCAATACCCAGATCGCCCAGTCCGGCAAGTTCGTCACCGGCGACCTGACCATCGACTACGACAAGCATCAGGTACTGATGCACGGCGAAAACGCCGGTCTCACCGTCAACGAGTACAAGATCGTGGCCCTGCTGGGCAAGTACGCCGGCAAGGTCCTGACCTACGACTTTATCATCCGCGAGCTGTGGGGCCCCAAGGCCAAGACCGACAACCAGATCCTGCGGGTGAACATGGCCAACATCCGCCGCAAGATCGAACCGACCCCCGGCAACCCTCAGTACATCTTCACGGAGGTGGGCGTGGGCTACCGCATGCGGGAGGGCGACTGAGCGCCGCATAACAACCGGATCAAACCGGAAGCACCCCTCGAGGAGGGGTGCTTCTTTCTGATTTGCGAGTTTCTTTACAAGAAAAAATGCGGCGACGAAAATCGACACTTCACAGGGCTTTTATATGTTGTAAATAAAGGAAAATATGACTTTCGGGAAGCGGACGTTAAGAAACGTTTACTCTTATTTACAAGACTTTTTTCTCGCGGTAAGATACAAATACGCCCGCTGGGAAGGCGGGGGAAATCGTAAGGAGAGAAGATATGGAAGAAAGAAAAGGCTTTGGATCCAATTTCGGATTCCTGATGGCCGCGGTCGGCTCGGCGGTCGGCCTGGGCAACATCTGGGGCTTCCCCTATAAGATGGGTGCCAATGGCGGCTTCACGTTCCTGATGGTGTATATTTTCCTGGGTGTCACCACCGGCTTCATCGTGATGATCAGTGAGCTTGCCATCGGCCGTAAGACCGGCAAGGGCGCGGTCGAGGCGTACAGGATGGTCTCCAAGAAGTTCAAATGGATGGGCTGGATGGGTATCGCATCCGCATTTTTCATTTTGTTCTTCTACTGCGCGCTGGGCGGCTACTGCATCAAGTATGTCATTCTCAATGTGGGCGACCTGCTCAAGGCCGGTTTTGGTGCAAATGTATTTGCTGAGGCTGCGGCAGCCAATGGCACTTCCGTTGGCGCCGAGGCCTGGTCGGCTCTGATCGCCAACCCCACCGAGGCTGTTATCTATGGCCTGATCTTCGTGGCGCTGACCATGCTCATAGTCCTCGGCGGCGTGGGCGGCGGTATCGAGAAGGTCTGCTCCGTGGGTATGCCCGCACTGTTTGTCGCGCTGCTGATCTGCATCATCCGCGCCTGTACCCTGCCCGGCGCGGTGAACGGCCTGAAGTATATGTTTGTTCCCGGCTGGGCTGTTGCGAACGGCGTGATCGAAGAAGCACCCAACATCTTCCAGGTATTTGCCACCGCCGGCGGCCAGATGTTCTTCTCCCTGTCTCTGGGCATGGGCGCTATGATCACCTACGGCTCTTATCTGGGCAAGAAAGAGAACATTCAGAAGAACGGCCTGCTGATCGTTATCATGGACTCCATCGTGGCCTTCATGGCGGCTCTGTGCGTGCTGCCCGGCCGCTTCGCCCTCGACCCCAACGGCGATCTGGGCGGCCCCGGCCTGCTGTTCGTCACCATGCAGAATGTGTTCAGCCGTATGGGCGGTATGGGCCCGCTCTTCGGCATTCTCTTCTACCTGCTGGTGGTGTTCGCCGCCATCTCCTCCTCCATCTCCCTGCTGGAGGTCATCGTGGCGCACTTCGTTGACAAAGCCCGTGACGCGGGCAAGGGAGACAAGCGCAAGGTATATACCCTCATTGCTGCGGCTGCTGTCAGCCTGGGCTGCATTCTGGTTTGTGCGGACGCACTGGGTAACAGTAACTTCTCGCCTGCGGATCTGCTGGGAATTGCGGAGCCGAAGGCCTGGGCTGCCGACTGGCTTGATTTCTGGGATGCCGTCTCGGAGGGCGTCATGATGCCGCTGGGAGCGCTGCTGATGACCTTCATGGTGGCCTATGAGATCGGTACGGATGTGGTCAAGGATGAGATCGAGCAGTGCGGCAACAAGTTTACCGCCTTTAAGTTCTACAACGTCTGCGTTCGCTATGTTGCCCCGCTGGGCTTGCTGCTGGTGCTGTACGGGCAGATCAAGCAGTTCTTCTTCTAAACAGTCTTAACGCGGAATTAACGACAAAATACATACAAAATCCGTATGCCGGAGCAGCTTGCTCCGGCATACTTTTATGCGCTGACGTAACAAAAAGTCTTGATTTTACAGGGAAAATACCAAAAGCGGGGGAGAGGAAAATGCAGGTTTTCCCAAGCACGGAACCTGAAAATTTGTGAGAATGACGGAAAAGCGTGTTTACAATTTGTTAAAATAATGGAATATGACGTTAAGAGGTTGACAATATCTTAACAGGCAGGTATGATGAGAGAACAATTTGTGAGGAGGTAAATCACACACATGGAAAAGAAAAGTACCAAAATAGCGTATTTCGTTGCGCTGGGTGTCTTTGTGGTGCTGCTGGCGATCCTCGGCTTCACATTCAAGGACGCTCCCATCATTGTGGAAGGCGCGGCCACCCCGTTTGCAGGCACCTTCTGGTCCCTGCTGCCCCCCATTGTAGCCATCGTGCTGGCCCTGATCAGCAAGGAAGTGTATTCCTCTCTGTTCCTGGGCTGCCTGGTAGGCGCTCTGCTGGTCAGCAACTTCCGGCCCTGGGAGACGCTGGTGCAGCTGGTGGAAGGCGATAACGGCATCGTCACCACCGTGTCCGACTCCGGCAACATCGCCATCATCGTGTTCCTGGTGGTACTGGGCATCATGGTGGACCTGATGAACAAGACCGGCGGCTCCGAGGCGTTCGGCCGCTGGGCCAAGAAGTCCGTTAAGACCCGCGGCGGCGCACAGCTGATGACCATGCTGCTGGGCGTGCTGATCTTCATCGACGACTACTTCAACTGCCTGACCGTGGGCGCCGTGATGCGTCCCGTCACCGAGTCCCACAAGATCTCCCGCGCCAAGCTGGCCTACGTCATCGACTCCACGGCCGCTCCCGTCTGCATGATCGCTCCCGTGTCCTCCTGGGCCGCTGCCGTGTCCGGCTACGTCCAGTCCGACAGCGTCAACGGAATCCAGCTGTTTGTAGCCCAGATCCCCTGGAACTACTACTGCCTGCTGACCCTGCTGATGATCGTGGTCATCTCCATCCTGAACATCGACTACGGTCCCATGCTGACCCATGAGTACAACGCGCAGGTCAAGGACGACCTGTTCACCACTCCCGAGCGCCCCTTCGCCGGCGCTGACGACTACGAGACCGGCTCCAAGGGCAAGTCCTCCGTTATCGACCTGATCCTGCCCGTGGTGGTTCTGATCGCCACCTGCATCATCGGCCTGATCTACACCGGCGGCTTCTTCGATACCGAGAGCGGCAACTACCATGCGTTCGCTTCCGCTTTCTCTGACGCCTCCTCCGGCGCGGGCCTGGCTATCGGCTCCATGCTGGCTCTGGTGTTCACCTATGTGTACTACTGGCTGCGGGGCTCCATTGGCTTTGAGAAGTCCTTCGAGTCCGTGCCTCAGGGCTTCATCCAGATGATCTCCCCCATCCTGATCCTGTCCTTCGCCTGGACGCTGTGCGGCCTGACCCGCTACGGCATGAACTCCGCCGACTTCGTCATCAGCGCCATGTCCGGCGCCGGCAGCCTGGCTAAGTTCCTGCCCGCCATGATCTTCATCATCGGCGCGGCCATCGGCTTCGCCACCGGTACCTCCTGGGGCACCATCGGCATCATGGCCCCCATCGTGGTCCAGGTGTTCAACTACGATCAGCAGCCTGTGCTGTGCACCATCGGTCTGGCGGCGGCCTGCGCCGGCGGCGTTATGGGCGACCACTGCTCCCCCATTTCCGATACCACCATCATGGCTTCTGCCGGTGCCCACTGCTACCACCTGAACCATGTGTTCACCCAGATCCCCTATGCGCTGACCGTGGCTGGCGTCTCCTTTGTCAGCTTCATTCTGGCCGGCCTGATCCAGAACGTGGTCATCTGCCTCATCATCGCTGCGGTGCTGATGGTGGCTACCCTGCTGGTCATCAAGGCCATCATGGCCAAGAAGCATCAGGGCATCTTCCAGGAGATGGCCGAGGCCGACAAGGCTCTGGCTGCCAAGTAAGGCGTCCTCCTATACCGAACCGCGTAAAAAATGGGAAGTCCGCAGGGACTTCCCATTTTTTACGTGCTTATAAAACACTGAACCGCGCAAATATCTTAACGCGAGCGAAAATACGATAGCGATATTTCGCTACAAATGCCGGCCATGTGGACGAAATCGGGTTATAAACAGGCAGAAAAGCGGATACGGATACCCGCTAAGGCTATGTTAAGAAAAGGCAAAATGCCGATAAGAAGCCGAAAAATCAGCCCGAAATTGGGGAAAAGGGAGAAAGTGCGATTCATAATTTGTTCAAAATTACCCGCCCTCCAGATTGCTGAAACGTTGACAATCTGCTAAAAACCGGCTAAGATGAAAGCACATTTTGTGAGGAGGTAAATCACACACATGGAAAAGAAAAGTACCAAAATCGCGTATTTCGTTGCGTTGGGTATCTTTATCGTGCTGTTGGTCATTCTGGGCATCAGCTATAAAGATGCACCTATCCTCATTGAGGATGCGACCACCCCGTTCGCAGGCACCTTCTGGTCCCTGCTGCCCCCCATTGTGGCTATCGTGCTGGCCCTGATCAGCAAGGAAGTGTATTCCTCTCTGTTCCTGGGCTGCCTGGTAGGCGCTCTGCTGGTCAGCAACTACAAGCCCTGGGAGACGCTGGTGCAGCTGGTGGAAGGCGATAACGGCATCGTCACCACCGTGTCCGATGCGGGCAACATCGCCATCATCGTGTTCCTGGTGGTG
>UQZR01000020.1 GCA_900545585.1 uncultured Eubacteriales bacterium | reverse complement strand
AGGCCTACTTCCAGTACGACTCCAAGAAGACCGGCGGCGTCACCATCAGCCATCTGCGCTTTGGCGACAAGCCCATCCGTTCTCCGTACTATATCAACAAGGCCGACTTCGTGGCCTGCCACAACCCCAGCTATGTGACCAAGGGCTTCAAGATGGTGCAGGATGTCAAGCCCGGCGGCGTGTATATGATCAACTGCCAGTGGGACTTCGATGAGCTGAACCACCACATGGATGCCGCTTCCAAGCGCTATATCGCGCAGAACAACATCCAGCTCTATACCATCGACGCCATCGACCTGGCCATCGAGATCGGTATGGGCAAGCGCAACAACACCATCCTCCAGTCCGCATTCTTCTCCCTGGCCAAGGTCATGCCCGAGGAGGAGGCCATCACCTACATGAAGGAGAAGGCCAAGGCATCCTACCTGAAGAAGGGCCAGGACGTGGTGGATATGAACTACAAGGCCATCGACCTGGGCGCCACCGCCTACAAGAAGATCGATGTGCCCGCCGACTGGGCCAACGCCGTGGATACCAAGGAGCCCAAGCAGCTCAAGGGCAAGCCCGAGCTGGTGAAGATGGTCAAGGACATTCTGAACCCCGTGGGCAAGATGGACGGCGACAGCCTGCCCGTTTCCGCCTTCGTCGATCACGTGGACGGCCAGTTCGAGCTGGGCGCTGCCGCCTATGAGAAGCGCGGCGTGGCCGTGTCCGTCCCCGCCTGGGACAGCACCAAGTGCATCCAGTGCAACCAGTGCGCCTATGTCTGCCCCCACGCCACCATCCGTCCCTTCGCACTGACCGCCGATGAGGCCGCCAAGGCTCCCGAGGCCGCCAAGATCGTGGACGTGAAGGCCGGCAAGGGCAAGGGCACCTATCAGTTCACCATGGCCATCAGCCCGCTGGACTGCATGGGCTGCGGCGTCTGCGTGGGCGCATGCCCCGTCAACGCGCTGACCATGGTGGCTCAGGAGGGCGAGCTTGCGCAGCAGGATGTGTTCGACTACTGCGTGGCCGAGGTGTCCGAGAAGAAGGATATGCAGGACAACACCGTCAAGGGCAGCCAGTTCAAGCAGCCCATGCTGGAGTTCTCCGGCTCCTGCGCCGGCTGCGCCGAGACCAGCTATGCCCGTCTCGTCACCCAGCTGTTCGGCGACCATATGTACGTTTCCAACGCCACCGGCTGCTCCTCCATCTGGGGCGGTCCTGCGGCTACCTCTCCCTACTGCACCAACAAGGAGGGCCATGGCCCCGCATGGTGCAACTCCCTGTTCGAGGATAACGCGGAGCACGGTCTGGGTATATTCGTGGGCCAGAACAAGATCCGTCAGGATCTGGCCGACAAGACCCGCGAGCTCATCGCTGTGGAGTGGGCCCGTCCGGAGCTGAAGGCCGCCGCTCAGGCGTGGCTGGACACCATGGACGACGGTACCGCCAACGCTGAGCCCGCCAAGGCCTATGTCAAGGCCCTGGAGGAGAGCATCTGCACCGTGGAAGAGCTGGCTGCCGTGCCTCAGTTCGCTGCGCACGCCGCTGAGCTGAAGGACAAGGGCGCTCTGCTGTGCGACTGCGCTGCCTGCACGCTGGCGGCTGACATCCTCAGCAAGAAGGAATATCTGGCCAAGAAGTCCATGTGGATCTTCGGCGGCGACGGCTGGGCCTACGACATCGGCTACGGCGGTCTGGACCACGTCATCGCCTCCAAGCAGGACGTGAACATCTTCGTGTTCGACACCGAGGTGTACTCCAACACCGGCGGACAGGCATCCAAGGCCTCCAACATCGGTCAGGTGGCGCAGTTCGCCGCAGCCGGTAAGGAGATCAAGAAGAAGAGCCTGTCTGAGATCGCCATGCAGTACGGCTATGTGTACGTGGCACAGGTGGCCATGGGCGCCAACCCCGCGCAGACCATCAAGGCCATCACCGAGGCCGAAGCCTATCACGGCCCGTCCCTGATCATCGGCTACAGCCCCTGCGAGATGCACAGCATCAAGGGCGGCATGATGAACTGCCAGAAGGAAATGAAGAAGGCTGTGGAGTGCGGCTATTGGAACCTGTTCCGCTACAACCCCGAGGGCGAGAAGAAGTTCACGCTGGATTCCAAGGCTCCCGCCGGCGGCTATCAGGAGTTCCTGATGAACGAGGCCCGCTACTCCCGTCTGACCCGCGAGTTCCCCGAGCGCGCGGACGTGCTGTTCCAGCGCAACGAGGACGAGGCCAAGGCCCGCTTCGAGCACCTGCAGAAGCTGGTGGAGATGTACGACAAATAAGTCGCACCCCTTCACGGACATACGATAAAAAAGGACCGCCGCGCGTAAGCGCGGCGGTCCTTTTTTGCTGCGGAGACGAGGGGAGCTTTTAGGGGAAACGGGAGCGTTTGTGTTGGGAGCGCGGCGAGCGGCTGTTGAGGGCGGGCGGCGGTGGCCGTGCGGGGATGCGGCGGCTTTCTGCGGCGAGGACGCGGCGGCATAGGGCGGGAAAATGGAGATTTTTTCCGCGCGGTGCTTGACGGTGCGCCGCCGTGCCGCGTATAATGGAGCATATTTTTGTGTGGGGGCGCGTGGAGTATGAGGAGACGTTGGGCGGCATTTTTGCTGGCGCTGGCCGTGGTAGGCGTGCCGTCATGGCTGGCGGTGCAGTTGGCGGGGGCGGCGGCGCCCGCGGCCGGGGAGGATGCCGTACCGGTGCTGGCGTCAGCCGCGGTGCGGGCCGGTACGGCGATGGAGGCGGCACTGTCCGCCGCAGAGCCGCTGGATGCGGCGGTGCAGCAGCTGCGGGACAGTGTGGACGAGACGGTGGAAAAGGCGCTGCACAGCGGCCCGCCGGCGGACATCGACCTGAGCTGGTGGCAGGCCCGCTATCCCGACATCATCGGCTACGTGTACTGTCCGGGGACGCCCATCAGCTATCCGATCGCCTACGATGGCAACAACGAATACTACCTGCATCACGATCTGGACGGCAATTACAGCGAGTACGGCACCATCTTTCTGGACGCCCGGGCGCCGCGGGATTTCAGCGCACAGTGCAATATGCTGTACGGCCACCACATGAAGGACCGCACCATGTTCGCGTCCATCGACGGCTACAAGGAGCAGTGGTATTACGACGCGCACCCGTGTCTCTACGTCTACACCAACGCGGGGACGTATCGGGTGGATCTGTTCGCGGGCCTCATTGTGCCCGGAGAGCACGAGGTATTCAACACATCGTTCCAGACTGTGGATCTGGAGCGGTTTATCAGCCAGTCCACGTTCTACGCGGGACGGGGCATCCCCACGGGACGCATCGTGGGGCTGTGCACCTGCTCCTACGAGGCGGACAACTACCGGTATGTGGTGCTGGGCGAGATGACGCTGATAGCGGAAGGATAAGGAGCAAATGACAGAGCAGGAAAAGGAAAGCTTGTATGCGGCCGTGATGGAGCGGGCCAACCAGAAGGACACCTTCGGCGTGGAGAACGGCATGCGCATCGTGGCCATGGGCGAGGGCTGGGCCCGTGGGGAGCTGCACACCGAGGTGCGGCACGGCAACCCCATGGGTATCGTACACGGCGGCGTGTACTGCACCATGATGGATCAGGTGGCGGGGACGGCGGCATGCAGCCGCGGCGCGCTGTGCCGCACCGTCACCTGCGACGTGCGGTTTCTGGCGGCGGGCGCGGTAGGCGGTACGCTGACCTCCCACGCGGAGGCGGTGCGGATGGGTCACAGCATCGTGGTGATGCGGGCGTGGGTGGAGGACGACGGCGGCACCGTGTGCGCCGATGGCATCTACACCTTCCGCATGAAGGCCGAAAAATGAGAAAAAGAGGGGCGCTTCCCCAAGGGAAGCGCCCCTCTTTTTATGCGGTTCAGAACAGCAGGCCGTATTTGTCGGACAGGGGCCGGAGAACGGACTCCGGCAGGCCGCCCTCGTACAGGGCGCGGCCCTGATAGACCCGCAGGGCCTGCTCCAGCACGGCGGCATCGCCGCAGACCAGGCACAGGGGCTTTGTCAGCAGGTACTGGCAGTCCGCCAGCGCGTTTACGTCCGCCATGGAGGCAACGCGGAGGGCCACCATGGGGTCGTCCCGCTCCAGCGCGTCGGACAGGGCATCCTCCAGACCGGGGGTCACGTCCAGTACCGGCCCGTGGGCAGCGTCGGCGGGCAGCAGGGCGGGGAGCTTCTCTGTGGCGGCGGGCAGCAGATCTGTGTGCAGCGGGGCGGGAGGCGTGATGGCCGCGCCGTCTAGCGCACCGCGCAGGGCTGCGATATGCTCCGGCGTGGTGCCGCAGCAGCCGCCGAAGATCATGACGCCGGAGGCCAGCATGTCCGGCACCAGCGCGGTGAACTGCTCCGGCGTGCAGTCGTACACCGCCTTGCCGTTCACGATGGTGGGCATGCCGGCGTTGGGCTTGGCGATCAGGGGGATGCGGGCGTACTCCCGCAGACGGCGGAGCTGGGGCAGCATCTGGTCCGGTCCCGCCGAGCAGTTGAGACCGAAGGCGTCGATGCCCATGCCCTGCAATACCAGCAGGGCGGCGGTGATGTCGGTGCCGGAGATGCTGCGGCCATTCTGGTCGCAGGTAAAGGTGACGAAGATGGGCTTGGCGGAGACGCTGCGCACGGCCAGCACGGCGGCACGGGCGTCGGACAGGGTCATCATGGTCTCAATGACGTACAGGTCCACACCGGCGGCTTCCAGTCCGGCTGCCTGTTGGGCGTAGGCGTCCACCAGCTGGTCGAAGGAGGCGCTGCCCAGAGGGGCCAGAAACAGGCCGGTGGGAGACAGGTCGCCGGCCAGCAGGGCCTTGCCGTTCGCGGCCTGACGGGACAGGTCCGCCAGACGGCGGTTATAGGCGGCGGTGTCCTCCGTTACGCCGTGCTCCGCCAGCTTCACGGCATTGCCGCCGAAGGTGGGGGTGTAGAGCACCTGGCTGCCGGCGGCCACGTAATCGCGCTGAATGGACAGGATGCTGTCCGGATGGGCCAGCACCCATTGCTCCGCGCTGACATCGCCGGTGTAGCCGCGCTTTTGCAGCTCCGTACCGGTGGCACCGTCCAGAATAAGGGGAAAATGCAGTTCCATATGTGAATACCTCCGTGATGGGATGAAAGGGCCGCGCCGTACTTGACAGGGGGGAACCAGATTTCTATAATGATACCACTACTTTAAGCAGTGCGGGGCTGCTTTGTCAAGAGTCTTTGTGAGGTGAGCGCGATGATGACAGCGAAAGAGATCTTTCTGGAGCTTTTGAAGCCGGACGGACAGCCGGACCGGCTGCTGCGGCAGTACGAGGCGCTGCACATGTGCCTGGGCGATCCCATCAACACCTACCTGCGGGGAAACCGGAAGCGGGGCACCGTCAGCGTGGACCGGTGGGGCACCACCATCAGCTTTCCGGAGGACGCGCCGGGGCCCATGCCCGTCACCCACGATGGCCTTGCGGTGTGCCCCGATGTGACGCGGTGGCGGGAGACGGTGCATGCGCCGGATCTGGCGGCCAACTGCACGGAGGGCTGGGAGGCCGTCCGGCAGCAGGCGCGGGAGGCATGCGGGCAGGAGAAGCTGCTGGCAGGGTTCATGGGCACCGGTATTTTTGAACAGTGCCATTTCCTGATGGGCTTTGAGGATACGCTGACGGCGCTGTACGAGCACCCGCAGGAGATGCACGAGCTCATTGAGTACATCACGGAGTACCGGCTGGGATATGTGAAGCTGCTCATCAACAACCTGCAGCCGGACGTCATCTTCTCCCACGACGACTGGGGCACCAAGAACGCCCTGTTCATGCAGCCGGAGATGTGGCGGGAGTTTTTCAAGGAGCCGTACCGCCGGTTCTATGGGTACATCCGGTCCCGGGGCTGCATCGCCGTCCACCACGCCGATTCCTATCTGGCGCCTATCGTGGAGGACATGGCGGAGCTCGGCATCCAGGTGTGGCAGGGCGTGCTGCCGGAGAACGATATCCCCGCCTTACAGCGGCAGCTGAGGGGGAGACTGGTGCTGATGGGCGGCATGGGCGCCGCCATCGACCGCGCCGACGCGTCGCCGGAGGAGATACGGGACTACGCAAAGAACGTGCTGGCGGCCTGCGGGCCGCTGGGGCACTTCATCCCATCCATCACCTACGGACTGGCGGGGACGGTGTATCCCCACGTGGACCGGTATATCGACGAGGCCATCGACGGGTATAACCGGCAGGTACACCTGCCGAAGTTCGATCTGCCGCCGGTGCCGCGGCGGGTGCTGGCGCAAAAAGGGAGCGGCGATGCCATCTGGGCTGCGGAGAGCGGCGGCGACGGCGTGCTGGACCGTGTGGCGGCGGCTTTGCAGCGGGGACAGCAGAAAAAGGTGCTGGCCCTGTGCGGGGAGGCGCTGGATCAGGGCATTGCGGCGGCGGACATCCTGTCCGGCGGGCTGATGCGGGGCATGGACCGCCTGGGTGTGGACTTCTCCGCCGGTATCGCCTTCGTGCCGGAGATGCTGATGGCGGCGCGGTGTATGCAGGCAGCTCTGGAGCTGCTGCGGCCCCGCATGGCCGGCAGCGGCACGGAGAAGCTGGGCCGCGCCTGCATCGGTACGGTGCGGGGCGATATGCACGACATCGGCAAGAATCTGGTGAAGATCATGATGGAGGGCAGCGGCATTGAGGTGGTGGACCTGGGCGTGGACGTGGCGCCGGAGAAGTTTGTGGAGGCCGCGATGCACCAGAACTGCGGCATCATCGCCTGTTCCTCCCTGCTGACCACCACCATGCAGGAGATGCGGGACGTGGTGCGTTTGGCGGAGGAGATGGGCATCCGCGGCAGGGTGAAGATCCTGGTGGGCGGCGCGCCTATCAGCCAGAGCTTCTGCGATGAGATCGGCGCAGATGCCTACACCGAGGACGCGGCTTCGGCGGCCCGCGAGGCGGCGTCCATGCTCCGCAGCGGGGAAGTAAGGGTATGAAGAAGTATCTGCCCTCGCTGGCGCTGCTGGCGGTGTTCGAGACGGTGGCCGTGGTGCTGTGGCTCACCAAGGACAACCTGTTCTACCTCTTTAATTTTAGCTATATCGGCGGCTCTATCGCCCTGGGGACGGCGCTGTTCGTGGGAAAATACAAGCACGCCCGACGGGTGACGCAGCTGCTGGTGGGATCGTATATGCTGGTGTATCTGGGCCTGATCTGCGGGGAGAATATGCAGATCGAGGGGTTCTGGTACTACCTGTTCACCGGCGTGTTCGAGGCGGCCACCATCCACTACGCCGTGGCCAAGATCTTCGGGCCGCTGCTGTTCGGGCGAGGCTGGTGCGGGTACGCCTGCTGGACGGCCATGGTGCTGGACTTCCTGCCCTACAAGGTGCCGCAGACGCCGCGGAAGCCCATCGGCTGGCTGCGGTACGTGACGTTCACACTGTCGCTGGCCTTTGTGGCGACGCTGTTTCTGGCCAATGTGGGGCACCTGGAGCGCATCATGTTCTGGGCCTTTGTCATCGGCAACGCACTGTACTACGGGGCAGGTATCCTGCTGGCCTTTGCGTTTCGGGACAACCGCGCCTTCTGCAAGTACCTGTGCCCTGTGACGGTGTTCTTAAAGCCCATGAGCTATTTTTCCCTGGTCCGTATCACCTGCGACAAGAGCAAATGCGTGTCCTGCGGGCGGTGCAGAAGGGCGTGCCCCATGGAGGTGGACATGACGGACAACTCCCGCCGGCGGGCCAACGGCACGGAGTGCATCCTGTGCATGGAGTGTGTGAAGAGCTGCCCCAAGGGGGCGCTGTGAGAAAAAAAAGAGTACGGACGCGAAAGCGTCCGTACTCTTTTTTGTTACATGCTGCGAATATCCTTCAGCAGGTCCTCCAGAGACATGGTGCGCACATCCTCCTCATCCTTGGGAGTGGGCTCGTCCGCCAGTACCTGATCCACCGTGTCCGCCAGCAGGTCCTTGTCGGGAGCGGCGGGCTGAGGCGCGGGCCTGACGGTGGGCTCATCGTCCAGCGGGATGTCGAAGTCCTTCCAGTCACGGGCCTTGGGAGCGGGCTGCTGTACCGGCTCCGCCTGACGGGGCACGATGCGGGGCGCGGGGCGGGAACGCTCCGGCGCAGGGTGACGGCGCTCGCGGCGCTCCTCGCGCTCCTCGCGGTGGTCTCTGCCGCCGCGGTCGGGGCGGTCATCGCGGTCATCGGGGCCGTTGCCGTCATCATCGGGACCGCCGCCGGTGCCGCGGCCGATGAACAGGCCAAGCAGGAACAGCAGGGCGGCCACCAGCACCACGCCGCCGATCAGGGCGACCACGGTGCGGACCTCACCCAGCAGGGGCAGCTTGATGCTCACGGGGATCTGGAGCATGGGAGTCTCCGGCTCGGGCTCGGGCTCCGGTTCCGGCTCCGGTTCCGGCTCCGCCGCGGAGATCACGGGCAGGGTGCCGGTGTACTCCGGCATACGGACCACATGGACGGTGTACTCCAGTTTGGTGGTCTTGTCCTCGGCGGTGCATACCACGGAGATGGGGTTGTCGCCCTCCTTGTCCAGCGTGATGTCGCCGGTGCCGGTGATGCCGCTGGACTTGCTGTCGTTGGCGGAGGCGTTGACCTTCACCGTTTTTGTCTCAAAGGGCACATAGGCCACATAGTCGTGGACGGTGCTGCTGAAGGCGGGACTGAGGGTCGCACCCTCAATGCCCAGCGCCGACAAAGCGGCATCGGTGGAGGCCTTGTAGTTGGGGTCCTGCTCGCGGGTGACCTCAATGACGTAGGACTTGGTGGTGCCGTTGGCCGCCGTGACCTTCAGGGTGACGGTATTGACGCCTACGGCCAGGTCATTGCCGCTGATGTTGACGGTCTGGCCCTTGTCGTTGCGGTTATAATCCAGACTCAGCTTGGACACGCTATAAGGGACCTTGGCGGTGTAGTACGTGGTGCCGGAGGAGAAGGCGGGGGACAGGGTGGCGTTGCCGCACATGATGGCGGACAGGGTACAGTCGCCGCTGGGCGCGGCGGCCACGCTGCCGGTCCAGCTGGCGGTGCCCACGTCGATGTCGGTCTCGCCGTCGGAGGCTACGATGTTGCTGAAGCTGGCGCTGAGGGCCGCGCCGCCCTGAACGCTGGAGGATACCTTCAGCGTCACGGTGATGATGCCGCCGCTGGCGCTGTTGGTGCCATAGACGCTGAAATGGTTCTGGTTCACCAGGATGCTCCAGCCGCTGACGGAGCAGGAGTAGTTGGTGAAGGTCAGGCCGTCGCCGCAGTTCAGGTCCGCCGTCAGGCCGAGGATCTTACTGTCCACGGACAGGGTCAGCGTCACGGAATTGCCGGCCTGGACGCTGCTGCTGCCGGAGAGGGACGCGCCGGCGGCCTCCGCCCGCTGGGGCAGGATGGCCAGTACCAGCAGGCACGCTGTGACCAGGGAAAGGGCGGTGCGAAGCAGTTTGTTTTTCATAGAGTACCTCCTGCTCAGATGGTGCGCTGGCCCACGGTGACCTGGGCCGCCTGGACCACATCGGTGATGGTGACACGGCCGTCGCCGTTGATGTCGGCGGCCTTCAGAGCGGCCTCGTTCAGGTCGCCTGCGCCGGCGGCGTAGTTCTGGAGCTTGACCACATCGGTGATGGTGATGCGGCCGTCGCCGGTGACATCGCCGGTGACGACGATGGTCAGGCTGGAGCTGCCGTCGACGGCGGTCATGCCCGTGCCCACGTAGCCGGAGGTGATCTCCTTCTTGCCGTCATACACGGTGTAGCCGGAGTCGTTCAGCGTCTTGACGGAGGTCTGGGGCGCGATACCGGTGAGGAACGCGCCGGAGGGCTCCGTGGGATCGCCGCTGCCGTGGTCGGGTTTGGCGGTCTTGGTGAACTGGGCGGTGTAGGTGATGTCCTTGGTGCCCATGTAGGTGGCCTTGGCGGCAAAAACGTCGCCGTTCTGATCCACCCAGTTCTTGAAGCTGTACGTGTACTTGCTGTCCGCCGCCTTCACGGGGTTGGCAGGGGCGGTGATGAGATCGCCCTGGGCCAGCTTGAAGGTGCGGACCGTCTCGCCGTCCACCTGGAAGGTGACGGTGTAGAGGTCGCCGAAGCGGGCGTAAAGCGTGTGGTTAGAGGCGGCCACCGGCGAGTTGGGGGAGATCTCCGTGCCGTCCTCGCGGTACCAGCCCTGGAAGCCGGCCTCGTCCACCGTGGGCAGCTCGCCGTAGGTGTCGGTAAGGCGGTACATGCGGCTTTCGACCACCACGTCGCCTATCTGGAAGGACACGGCGTACTCCTCGTCGGAGAGGTCGCCGGGGCTGAAGGAACTGTTGGCGTTGACCTTGAACTGGGACTCCGCCAGAGTCACGGTGCCTGCGCTGTTTGTCGCGGTGATGGTCAGGGTGTACTCGCCGACGCTGAGGCGGCTGAAGGCGCAGGCGCTGTCCAGCTTCCACAGGTCGTAGGAGTAGACGGTGCCCTTGATGCTGCTGGTGGCGGTAAAGCCGGTGCTGCCGCTGGAGGACACCGCCTTCACGGTGACGCTGGTGATGGGCAGGCTGCTGGTGATGACGCCGCGGACGGGGTAAGAGGATTTATTGGCCAGCAGTTGGGTTTCATTGCCCTCGCTGCCGGGGTAGAACAGACCCTCGGCGCCCCAGACACTGCCATCGGCGGTGAGCTGGAGCTTGGTGGCGCCGGCGGTGTCCTTCACAGTGGACACGCTGTTGTCCGCGAGCGCCAGATAGCGGCCGGTGGCGCGGTTCTGGAGATAGTAGGGGCTGTCGCCGGTGAGGGCCCACAGCTGCTCGTTGCCGGCAGTGGCGGAGGCCAGCGTGACCTTGCCGCCGTTATCGCTGAGGCGTTTATCGCCCACCGTCAGGGTGTAGTAGCCGCTGGCGAAGTACGTCAGCTGCACGGAGGCGGCGGAGGAGATCTTGGTAAGACCCGACAGGTCGGCGGCCATGCCGCGGTCCGTAGTGCCGCGGGGCGACAGGCGGTAGGCACCGTCGGCCAGCGGGGCATCGGAGTTGGCGTAGAGCATTACCAGCGCGTCCGCCGGCTCATTGACGTGCAGGCGGCTGTACACGCTGAGCTGCACGTCGCCGGAGTTGGCGCTGAAATAAGCCATGGACTGGCCGGATACGCCGTATTTGCTGGCGGCGTCGCCGGTCATGCGCTTGGGCTCGGGGGTCTTGTCCAGACGGCTGCACTCGGCGTAGATGGCCTGGATCAGCTGGGCCTCGCTCTGGTTCTTGAAGCCGCCCAGAGAGTCGAAGGCACGGAGGATGACGCCGGTGGCGCCGCTGCGCCCATCGCTGCTGCTGGCGCCGCGGATCACACCTGCGCCGTGGTGGACGCTGCGGCTCCAGAACACATTGCGCAGAGCCACGGAGTAGTCATCCAGATCGA
The DNA here is from genome assembly GCA_900545585.1 of uncultured Eubacteriales bacterium. GTDB lineage: Bacteria > Bacillota > Clostridia > Oscillospirales > Oscillospiraceae > Vescimonas. The sequence continues at coordinate 36,097 of UQZR01000020.1, read as the reverse complement.
AGGAGGGGACGGCGGACTTGATGTTCTTCAGCAGGTCCGCATAGGCGTGGGTCTCCCAATAGTCCTTCTGGGACTGCATGAACTCGTCGGGGTAGTCGTCGGCCACGCTGCGCCAGGTGGCGTTGAAATTGCTGCCGTAGCCGGGGGAGTACTTGCCGTTGCGGTCGTAGGCGTAGGCGTTATACAGCGTGTCGCCCATGTCGCGGTAGATGGAGCCGGACTTGAACTCCTGCAGCCACTGGACGAAGCTCAGGGGCGTGCCGGCGTTGCTGGCGAACATATAGATGCCGTAGGACGTGCCGCCGCTGTCGCCGCGGACGGTGGAGACGTAGCCTGGGTCGGCGCTGTTGCCCGTCTCGTAGTACTGGCTCAGGTCGCCCAGTCCCGCGTCCTGCCAGTTCTTGCTGGCGGCCAGCAGCGCCGTGGCCAGCAGGCTCAGCACCACGGCGGCGGCCAGCACCATGGCGGTGCTCCGCTTCATCCTTTTCATCGCATACACCCTGCCTTTTCAGTAGTCGTCAAAGCGGCGGAGAACGCCGCTGATTTACATAATCACTGACAGTATACCATTCGTTCCCACCGTTGTCTACCGGAAATGTGGGGAAAAACGGAAAAAGGGGGGAAATTTTGCCGCCGCAGGAAGAACAGGGTGGAAATATGGCGGAGAATATCGTATAATGTCCGCTGTAACACCAACGAGCACAAGGAGAATTTGCCTATGTCAACAAAAGAGAAAACCGGCAGCGCCGGCCGCACCGCGGGGATCCTCTTTATCCTGCTGGCGCTGGCGGCGGTGGCCGTTCTGGGCGTGTATATCTACCGGCAGCTGCAGCCGCCGAAGGCGCCGGAGACGGCCATCGGCTACGTGGCGTCGGAGACGGCGTCCGCGCCGGTGTACGACGCCGACAGCGGCGCGGAGCTGGGCGTACTGGTGCGGGGCAGTCAGGTGGCCTACGTGGCCGCAGATGTGGAGACGCCCCGTGAGGACGGCCGCGTCCGCGTGGTCAACGGCGAGGGGTACGTCCTGCTGGACGCGTCCCATCTGGCCGATGATCTCAGCCGGACGGTACAGGTGGAGACGGTGTACGCCCTGCGGGGCATGAGCCTGCTGGATGAGACCGGGGCTGTCCCGGGCTGCGCCGTGGAAAAGGGCATGGCCCTCGCCGTCACCGGCTTCGACGGGCTGGACGAAAACGGCGAGGTGCTGCGCTGGCAGGTGTCCTGCCAGCGGGGCGAGGGCTATATCGCCGCTGCCAACGTCCGCATGACAGAGGACGAGGCCCTGGCCCAGTACGATGCGGAGCTGTATCAGCTCCACGCCTCCCGCGGCGACAGCTGGGGCGGCGGCGATGCAGCGGGGCTGGACTACTACCCTGTGGAGAAGGGGGCCATCGAGGGCAACGTCATGCCCGATGAGGTGCGGGCCCTGTACCTCAACGGCTCCGCCGTCCAGTACGCCGACAGCTACCTGCGCGTGGCGGAGGGCAGCGGCGTCAACGCCTTCGTGGTGGACATCGTAGACGGTACCGCCGTGTCCTACGCCTCACCGGTGATGCAGCAGTACAGTCCGTCCGCCTACGCGGCGGCCATGGACACCAGAGAAAACTTCCAGACCAACATTCAGAAGCTGAAGGCTGCGGGATACTACCTCATCGGACGCATCACCGTGTTCAACGACGCCCATCTGGCGGCGGACCATCCGGAGCAGGTCATCTGCGACCTGGAGGGTACGCCTCTGAAGATCAGCTCCATGTACTGGCCCAGCGCCTACGACCGGACGGTGTGGCAGTACAAGGTGGATCTGGCGCTGGAGGCGGCGGCTCTGGGCTTCAACGAGATCCAGTTCGACTATATCCGCTTCCCCGATGGGGCGTATAGCTACGAGAAGGCGGGGACCATCGACTACCGCAACGCCTACGGCGAGAGCAAGGCCCAAGCGGTGCAGAGGTTCCTGCTGTACGCGGCGGAGCGGCTCCACAGCGCGGGGTACTATCTGTCCGGCGACGTGTTCGGCGAGTGCGCCAATCCCTACGTCACCGCCTGCGGCCAGTACTGGCCGGCCATCAGCGCGGCGGTGGACGCCATCTCCGGCATGCCCTATCCCGACCATTACAGCGCCCAGGGGGACTACAAGCCCTGGGAGCACCCCTACGACACGGTACACATGTTCGGCGCGGCCGCGGCGGCGCGGCAGGCGGAGACAGCCTCTCCGGCGGCGGTGCGCACGTGGATACAGGCCTACAACGCCATCCGCGAGCCGTACAACACCTACGGCGCGGAGGAGGTGGCGGCGGAGGTCAGAGCTCTGCGGGACACCGGCTGCAGCGGCGGCTTTATGACGTGGAACGGCGGCTCGGACATCAACAAGTACCAGAGCATCATCAGCGCACTGAGCTGAAAAAAGAGGGAGAACGCGGAGCGTTCTCCCTCTTTTTCATGATGTGTTACGCCTGCGGCGGCAGGCGGATGCTCCCGTGCTCCTGTTCATAGGCGGCCACGTATTGCTCCAGCGCGAACTCTATCTCCTTGTTGGCGGAGCGCTTGTGCGCGGCCGCGAGCTGCTTCACCTTGTCCAGCAGCTCCTCGGAGACCCGCAGCGAAAACGGCGTATAGTAGTTTGCCATGACATCACCCACTTCAATTTGATGGCTTGATGATATCATTCCGATGCTGTATAATAAGAATTCAAAATGATATCAAAAAGATATCAAATAAGAAAGGGAGGACGAAAATGGCGGACTATAAGGCGATGTATCTGGCGGCCATGGATGCCATGGAGCGGGCCATCGAGACACTGACAGCGACCCAGCAGAGGTGCGAGGACCTGTACGTTGCCAGCAGCGGGGAAGAAGCACCGCTCTGGCCGCAGGCAGCGCGGCCTGCGAAGGAGGCGGACGATGCGTAAATAAAAAAAGAGGGAGAACGCGGAGCGTTCTCCCTCTTTTTCATGATGTGTTACGCCTGACGCAGACGGGTCATCCCAGCTGTGCGGCGGCTTTGTCCGCGTAGCTGTTGTCTACCAGCTGGGTGAAGTCCACCCAGTCCTCCTTCTGCAGCTCACCGGCCTCGGTCATCACCGTTTCCAGACGCTCCAGCGCGGACTGCTCCATGCGGGGTACCTCGTTCCAGGCATCGATCTGCCGGTGGCGGGCCGTGACGGCCTCCAGCACGTCAAGGCTGGTGTCGGGGAACTGATCGCAGATGGCCTCCGCCACCTCGCGGTCCGTGTGCTCCGCGATCCAGCGCTGGGCCCGGGCAATGGCGTTGGTGAAGCCCTGCACCACGTCGGGATGCGCGGCCATATAGCTCTGGCTGGCGAAATAGGCAGTATAGGGGATCTCGCCGGAGGCTTCGCCGATGGAGCACAGGACGTAGCCGTGACCGGCCCGCTCCACCTCGGTGGCGGTGGGCTCAAACAGCGTCACATAGTCCCCCTGACCACCGGTGAAGGCGCCGGCCATCATGTTGAACTGCACGGAGGTGTCCACCACCGCGTCCACCTGCGGCACCACGCCGTTCTGCTTCATGACGTACTCCAGCGTCATCTCCGGCACACCGCCCTTGCGGCCGCCGATGACCGTGGCGCCCCGCAGGTCCTCCCAGGAGAAGCTGCCGCCGGTGCGGCCCACCAGGAACGAGCCGTCCCGTTTGGTGAGCTGGGCAAAGATCACGGGGTGGTCGTCCTTGCCCTGATTGTAGATATAGATGCAGCTCTCCGGCCCCGCCAGACCGATGTCGGCGCTGCCGGACACCACGGCGGTCATGACCTTATCCGCCCCGCCGCCGTTGGTCAGCTCCACGTTCAGCCCCTCGTCGGCGAAGAAGCCCAGGCTCATGGCCACGTACTGCGGCGCGTAGAACACGGAGTGTGTCACCTCGTTGAGCCGCACCGTGGTGGCGCCGCCGCTGCCGCAGCCGGTGAGCAGCACCGGAAGCAGCAGGGCGGCGACGCAGAAAAATGTCAACAGTTTCTTCATGATCGTACCCCCCAATAGTGATTCAGGATATTTTCCGCACGCAGCACCAGCAGGTACATCAGCACCGCCGCAGCCGCCAGGATCAGCACGCTGGTCATCACCAGATCCATGTTGAATACCTGAGAGCCGTAGACGATGAGATAGCCCAGACCGGCCCGCGAGACCAGAAACTCACCCATGATGACGCCCACCCACGACAGGCCCACGTTGACCTTCAGCGTGGAAAACAGGGTGGGGCAGTTGGCGGGAAACACCAGCATCCACAGGATCTGACGCCGTGTGGCTCCCAGCGTGCGCATCAGGCGCACCTTTTCCGGATCGGTGGCCCGAAAGCCGGTATACATGTTCAGGATCGTCACGATCAGCGAGATGGCCAGCGTCATGGTGACGATGGCTCCCGCCCCCGCACCCATCCAGACGATGAAGATGGGGCCCAGTGCCGTCTTGGGCAGGGCGTTCAGCACAACCAGGTATGGGTCCAGGATGCGGGCCGCCGTGTCCGACCACCACATGAGGATGGCTGCCGCCGTGCCCAGCAGGGTGCCGGCAGTGAAGCCCAGCACCGTTTCCAGACACGACACGCCGATGTGGTGCAGCAGCTGGCCGGAGCGGCACAGCGACCAGAACGTGGTAGCCATGCGGCTGGGGCAGCTGACCAGAAAGCCATCGGACAGGCCGGTGCGGCAGCTCAGCTCCCAAAAGCCGAACAGGCCAATGAGCAGCGCGAGCTGCCAGATGCGGACCCGCCGCTTCTGCCGCCGTACACCGGCCAGATACGCCAGACGGCGGGGCGACAGGGAAGTGTCAGCCATGAACGTCCAGCTCCTTCCATATCAAGTCGAAATAGCGGTGGAACTCCGGTGTGCTTCGCCGCTCCAGCGGCGGCAGGCCACGCAGCGCGCCCATGTCCAGCACGGTTTTCACCACGGCGGGGCGGGCGGACAGCACCACCACGCGGTCGGACATGCTCACCGCCTCCGCGATGTCGTGAGTCACCAGCAGAGCCGTCTTGCCCTCCTGGCGAATGATACGCCAGATGTCCGCCGATACCGCAAGGCGCGTCTGATAGTCCAGCGCGGAAAACGGCTCATCCAGCAGCAGGATCTCCGGATCTGAGGCCAGTGTCCGGATCAGCGCACAGCGCTGCCGCATGCCGCCGGACAGCTGGCAGGGCCGCTTTCCCGCAAAGCCCGACAGCTCGTAGCGGTCCAGCAGCTCCCGCACGTGGTCATAGGCGGCGCTCCCTCTCTCGCGCTGCACCGCCAGACCCAGCGTCACATTGTCCCAGATGTTTTTCCACTCGAAAAGCTGATCCCGCTGGGGCATGAACCCCACGCGGCGGGAGGGACCCGTCACCGGCTGGCCCGCCACGTTGACGGTGCCGCCGGTCAGAGGCTCCAGCCCGGCGATGGCGCTCAGCAGCGTGGACTTGCCGCAGCCGGAGGGCCCCACCAGACTGACGAACTCCCCCTGCGCCACATCAAAGGATACGTCGCGTACCGCCTCCACCTCCCCGTCGGGAGCCTGATAGCAGGCGGCAGCATGACGGAGATGTATGCTCATAAAACCTGTGACCTCCTGTCACAAAAAATACGGAGAGAGCCTCTCCGTTCTCATTCTATGCCCTGCGCCGCGGCGGGTGAAAAGATTTCCGCGAAATGCAAATTCCCTGTTGACAAATACCGGCAGGCGTGGTATAACGTAACCAACCTACCGGATAGGTAGTAATTACGAAACAAAAGGGAGGGCGGGCCATGAGACGCCGGAAAGGGCATACGTATCTCCGATGTTGCGGCGGCAGCTGTTTTCCGCGCCGGAGCGCACCGCAGACCATCTGAATAAGCAACATATGTGATATCGAAAAGGAGAATCGTTATGTCTGACATTTACACTTCCGCTGACCAGCTGATCGGTAAGACCCCCCTGCTGGAGCTGACCCATATCGAGAAGAAGTTCGGCCTGAAGGCCAGGGTGCTGGCCAAGCTGGAGTACTTTAACCCCGCCGGCAGCGTCAAGGACCGTATCGCCAAGGCCATGATCGACGACGCCGAGGCCAAGGGCCTGCTGAAGGAGGGCAGCGTCATTATTGAGCCTACCTCCGGCAACACCGGCATCGGTCTGGCCTCCGTGGCCGCCGCCCGGGGCTACCGGATCATCATCGTGATGCCGGAGACCATGAGCGTGGAGCGCCGCCAGCTGATGAAGGCCTACGGCGCGGAGCTGGTGCTGACCGAGGGCGCCAAGGGCATGAAGGGCGCCATTGCCAAGGCCGACGAGCTGGCCAAGGAGATCCCCAACAGCTTCGTGCCCGGCCAGTTCGTGAACCCCGCCAACCCCAAGGCCCACTTTGAGACCACCGGCCCCGAGATCTGGGCCGATACCGACGGCAAGGTGGACTGCTTCGTGGCCGGCGTCGGCACCGGCGGTACCGTCACCGGCGTGGGCCAGTACCTGAAGTCCCGGAACCCCGCCGTAAAGGTGGTGGCGGTGGAGCCCAAGTCCTCCGCCGTGCTGTCCACCGGCGTGGCCGGTTCCCACAAGATCCAGGGCATCGGCGCCGGCTTCGTGCCCGACGTGCTGGATACCAAGGTGTATGACGAGATCATCCCTGTGGACAACGACGATGCCTTCAAGCTGGGTAAGGAGGTAGGTCACAGCGAGGGCGTGCTGGTGGGTATCTCCTCCGGCGCGGCGCTGTGGGCGGCCATCGAGCTGGCCAAGCGCCCCGAGAACGAGGGTAAGACCATCGTGGCCCTGCTGCCGGATACCGGCGACCGCTACCTGTCCACGCCGCTGTTCGCGGACTGATAACGCAGCGATATAGAAAGGCGGAGTGCTTCGGCACTCTGCCTTTTGCGGCGCAAAAAACCTCCCACGGCCCTGCCGTGGGAGGTTTTTTCAGATGACGTAGTTGTCGCCCTGAGGCGCGTTCATCAGGTCCGCCAGCGTGATGCCGGAGAAGTACTGCCGTGTCATGTCGTAGTATCCCCGCCACACCGGCAGGGTGCGGCACTCCGCCGCCTGTCGGCAGGGTGCGGCGTTCCGCTGGAGACAGGACACCGGCGCCAGGTCGCCCTCCGCCAGCGTCAGAATTTCCCAGAGGCTGTACTCCTCCGGCGGGCGGGTCAGGCGGTAGCCGCCGCCTGCGCCGTGGACGCTGTCGATGAGCCCTGCCGATTTCAGAGCGGGCATCAGGCGCTCAATGTATTTCAGGGAGATGTCCTGCCGCGCGGCCACCTCCTTCATGGGAATATAGCCGCCGTTGTGGTGCTCCGCCAGATCCAGCAGGATGCGGACGGAGTAGCGGCCCTTGGTGGAGATCATGGGAACGCCCCCTTGTCATAAGATACCCCTATTATATACCGATATGGTAGGAAATGCAAGAGCGGTTGACAGCGGCGGAACGGCGGGCTATGATACAGGGAGAACGAGACGGGAGGGACCGAGATGGAGCAGTATTTTTCCGCACCCGGACGGGTGGAGCTGGGCGGCAACCACACCGACCACCAGCACGGCTGCGTGCTGGCCGCCGCCGTGGATCTGGAGATGCGGGCGGCGGTGACGCCCAACCATGACGGTGTGATCCGCGTCTTTTCCCAGGGCTTTGCACCGGTGGAGGTGGCGCTGGGGGACTGGACGCCCCGGCCGGAGGAGCGGAACACCACGGCGGCGCTGGTGCGGGGCATGGCGGCCCAGTTCGTCCGGCGGGGCGCGGCCCTGACGGGGCTGGACGTGCGCGTCACGTCTCAGGTACCGGTGGGATCGGGGCTCTCCAGCTCCGCCGCCTTTGAGGTGCTGCTGGGCAGGGTGTTCAGCGGCCTGTGCTGCGGCGGGAGCGTATCACCGGAGGACATCGCCCGCATGGGCCAGACGGCGGAGAGAGACTATTTCGGCAAGCCCTGCGGCCTGATGGACCAGATGGCCTCCAGCGTGGGCGGGCTGGTGTATATGGACTTTGCGGACCCTGTCCATCCGGCGATGGAGCGTATCGACTGCGATCTCGGCGCCAGCGGATACGGCCTGTTCATCGTGGACAGCGGCGCAGACCATGCGGACCTGACGGCGGACTACGCCGCCATTCCCGCGGAGCTGGAGCAGGTGTGCCGCGTCTTTGGCGCGGAGGTGCTGCGGCAGGTAGACGAGACGGAGTTTTACCGCCGCCTGCCGGCGGTGCGGGCCGCCGCGGGAGACCGGGCGGCGCTGCGTGCCATCCACGTATTTGACGAGAACCGCCGCGCCGCCGCAGAGGCGGAGGCACTGCGAAAAGGGGATTTTCCGGCGTTTCTGGCGCTGGTCAACGCCTCCGGCGCGTCGTCATGGCAGTATCTCCAGAACGTGACATCGGGGGACCCGCGGCAGCAGGCGCTGGCGGTGACGCTGGCCGTGTGCCGCTGTGCCCTGGGCGGACAGGGTGCCGTCCGTGTACACGGCGGCGGCTTCGCCGGTACGGCGCTGGCCTTCGTGCCGGATGACCGCCGCGAGATGTTCCGCCGGACGGTGGAGCAGACGCTGGGGACGGACAAATGTCGCCTTTTGTCTGTCAGGAATCCTCTTGCCCACAGCGGCAGATACTGTTAAAATAGGCAGCAGAAAAAAGAGAACGGGAACGATCACATGACCAAACGCTTTCCCGCGTTGGAAAGGAGCACATAAAACATGAGAAAGACCAAGATCGTATGTACGCTGGGCCCGGCCACGGACAGGGAGGGCGTACTGCGGGAGATGATGCTGGCCGGTATGAACGTGGCCCGCTTCAACTTCTCCCACGGCACCCACCCCGAGCACAAGGTGCGGCTGGACGCCGTCAAGGCCCTGCGGGAGGAGCTGGACCTGCCGGTGGCGGCCATGCTGGACACCAAGGGGCCGGAGGTGCGGCTGCGCAACTTCAAAAACGGCTCCGTGGAGCTGACGGCGGGGCAGGAGTTCACCCTGACCACCGATGAGGAGGTGGAGGGCGACGAGACCCGCTGCGCCATCAGCTACGCCGCGCTGCCCCAGGATGTCACCGTAGGCGACACCATCCTGCTGGACGACGGACTGGTGCGGCTGACGGTGCTGGAGACCACCAGTAAGACCATCCGCTGCCGCGTGGAGAACGACGGCACCATGAAGGACCACAAGGGCGTCAACGTGCCCGGTGTGTCGCTGTCCATGCCCTACATGAGCCAGCAGGACAGGGACGACATCCTGTTCGGCGTGGAGCAGGGCTTCGATTTTATCGCCGCCAGCTTCGTTCGCTGCGCCGCGGACATCCGCGAGATCCGGCGGGTGCTGGACAGCGTACACTCTCACATCCGCATCATCGCCAAGATCGAGAACCAGGAGGGCGTCAGCAACCTGCGGGAGATCCTGGCGGAGGCGGACGGCGTCATGGTGGCCCGCGGCGACATGGGCGTGGAGATCGATTTTACGGAGATCCCCGCCATCCAGAAGGATATGATCGCCCAGTGCGTGGCCTGCGGCAAGCCGGTCATCACCGCCACCCAGATGCTGGACTCCATGATCGAAAATCCCCGTCCCACCCGTGCCGAGATCACCGACGTGGCCAACGCCATCTATGACGGCACCAGCGCTATCATGCTCTCCGGCGAGACGGCGGCGGGCAGGTATCCGGTGGAGGCCGTCAAGACCATGGACGCCATCGCCCGCAAGACCGAGAGCAGCATCGACTGTTCCCGCGTGGCGGTGCTGCCCGCCCATACCCACCTGTCTGTGACGGCGGCCACGGCCCATGCCGCCTGTACCACGGCGGAGGACATCGGCGCCGACGCCATCCTCACCGTCAGCCAGGGGGGCATCACGGCCCAGATGGTCAGCCGCTTCCGGCCGGAGGCCACGGTGGTGGCCCTGCTGCTGGACCCCCAGATCCGGCGTCAGATGGCGCTGTACTGGGGCCTGGTGCCTATCATGATGAAGCGGGCCGAGAACAGCGATGAGCTGGTACACTCCGCCGTGGAGACGGCGCAGCGGGCCGGTCTTGTGAAGCACGGTGATCTGGTGGTCATTACCGCCGGTGTGCCGGTGGGCGTGTCCGGCACCACCAATATGATCCGTATCGAGCAGGTGGGCGGTGCGCTGGTCAACGGCACCGGTATCGGGGACGGTACGGTGTCCGGCCCCCTGTGCGTCTGCCGCACACCGGAGGAGGTGCCCCACAAGTTCCGCGCCGGTGACGTGCTGGTGGTGCCCTATACCAACAACGACCTGCTGCCCTATATGAAGGAGGCGGCGGCCGTTATCAGCGAGGAGATCAGCCCCGAGGGCCACACGGCCACGGTGGGCCTGCTGCTGCACAAGCCGGTGATCATCGGCGCGGTACACGCCACCCGCCGTCTCAGCGATGGCGTGCAGGTGTCCGTGGACTGCGCACGGGGCATCGTGCAGGTCATGCCGCACTAAGGAGGGAACGCATATGGTCATCGGATTTATCGGTCTTGGCAGCATGGCGTCCGCCATGGTGCGGGGCATCGCGGCGGCGCAGCTGGGGGGCGTGGCCCTCTGCGGCCACAACCCCCATCCCGAAAAGGCGAAGGCGCTGGCGGAGAGCTGCGGCCTGCGGCTGTGCGCGTCCAACCGGGAGGTGCTGGAGCGCAGCGACATGGTGGTGCTGGCGGTGAAGCCCCAGATATTGGAGGGGGTGCTGGAGGAGATCGCGCCGCTGGCGGCGGGGAAGCTGTTCCTGTCCGTGGCGGCGGGGAAGGAGCTGGCATGGCTGTCGGCCCGGCTGGGCCATGGGTGCATCGTCCGCGCCATGCCCAACATCAACGCCGTGGTAGGCGCATCCGTCACCGGCTGGTGCGCCGGCGAACAGGTGACGGAGGAGCAGAAGGCGCTGGCGGCGCGGCTGCTGGGCACCTTCGGCACGGCGGTGGAGGTGCCGGAGAAGTTTATGGGTATCGTGGGCGCCATCGGCGGCGCCGCACCGGCCTATACATATCTCTACATCAACGCGCTGGCGGAGGCGGCGGTGCAGGCCGGTATGCCCAAGGGCATGGCAGTGGAGATCGCCGCGGCCATGGCGGAGGGCAGCGGCCGCATGGTGCGCCTGTCCGGCCAGCACCCGTGGGCGCTGATCGATCAGGTCACGTCTCCGGGCGGCACCACGGTGGAGGGGTTACTGGCGCTCCAGCAGGGCGGCTTCGAGCCCGCAGTCCACGGGGCGGTGCAGGCCGTGCTGGACAAGGACAAACGAATGTGAGGAAAAAGCCCAACGGCGAGTTTTTCCCTCGCCGCGGGGCATACTGTAAAAAAACAAAGGAGGCGGCGCCATGTGTACGGCGGCAACATATCAGACAAGGAATTTTTACTTCGGGCGGAACCTGGACTATGAGCGATCCTACGGGGAGAGTGTGGTCATCACGCCCCGGAACTGGCCACTGGCGCTGCGCCGCGGCGCGGTCATGGAGACCCACTACGCCATGATCGGCGTGGCCCACATGCAGGATGGCTTCCCGCTGTACTACGATGCGGTGAACGAGAAGGGCCTGTGCATCGCGGGACTGAACTTCGTGGGCAACGCGGTATACCATCCGCCTGTGGCGGAGCGGGAGAATGTGGCCCAGTTCGAGCTGATCCCGTGGCTGCTGGGGCGCTGCGCCACGCTGACGGAGGCACGGCAGCTGCTGGAGCAGGTGAACATCACCGACACGCCCTTCTGCACCGGACTGCCTGCCGCCCAGCTCCACTGGATGGTAGCGGACCGGACCGGCTGTCTCGTGGTGGAGTCGGTGGCCGACGGCGTCCGTGTCTACGACGATCCGGCGGGGGTGCTGACCAACAACCCGCCGTTTCCCATGCAGCTGTTTGCCCTGAACAACTACGCACAGCTGTCGCCGGAGCCGCCGGTGAACCGCTTCGCGCCGGAGCTGCCGCTGGAGACATACAGCCGCGGCATGGGGGCCATGGGCCTGCCCGGGGACCTGTCCTCTCAGTCCCGTTTTGTGCGGGCTGCCTTCGTGCGGGCCAATTCCGTGTCCGGCGACGGTGAGGCGGAGAGCCTGAGCCAGCTGTTCCACATCCTGGGCTCCGTGGAGCAGCAGCGGGGCTGCTGCCGCCTGAGCGATGGGGCCTGCGAGCTGACGCTGTACACCGGCTGCTGCAACGCCGACCGCGGCGTGTACTACTACACCACCTACGACAACGGGCAGATCACCGCCGTGGACATGCACCGCGCCGATCTGGACGGCGACGCACCGGTGAGCTATCCGCTGGTGACGGAGATGCAGGTGCGCTGGGAAAACTGAAAAGAGCGAGAAACAGGACCTCCGGCACTGCCGGAGGTCCTGTTTTTACGTGCGTGTCAGCTGGGCGCACAGCAGGCGGCTGACAGCGTCGGCCAGCCATCCGGCGGTGGGAATGCGCTCCACCGCCGCGCCGTAGATCCGGCGGGCACTGTCCAGCTCCTGATCGGAGCCGGTGAAGATGCAGACAGGGCGGATACCCTGCCGCCGCAGCACCGCCGCCTCGCCGGCGGTGTCCTCCACACCCCGCTTGCCGCTGTAACTGTACCCGCCCAGCGGCAGGGCGCCCATGGGGATGCGCTGGTCATCGTTGGGGCTGGCATCGGACAGCAGCAGAAGCAGCCGGTTTTCCACGGTGCTGCGCCGCATGAGCCATCCCATGGCCCGCAGGGCCAGTCCGTCGCGGTTCCATCCGGCGGCGGTGTAGTCGAAGCAGGCGTCGTTCTCCTCGGGATGCCCGAAGTCCCGCAGGATGCGCAGCACGGTGCAGCCGCTGACGGAGCAGAAAAAGCTGACCCGCACGGGGATATGGCATCGCGTCAGGCTCTCCGCGATGAGGTATGCCTGGGTGGCCAGTTTTTCCTGCTGGAGATTCTGGGATGCGGAGGCGTCCAGCAGGATGTCCACTGACAGCTCGTCCGGCTGGTCCGGCTGGCGGCGCAGGAACACCTGCTCATCGTCCAGCGCCGCGGCCCGCCACGTCAGCTCCGGCCGCAGGCGGCCGCTGCGGGCGGCTGCGCCATCCTCGTCCTGCCGCAGCAGCAGGACGTTCTGGAGCTTCTGAGTCAGCTGGTGCAGCGTCATCTGATTCTGAGCCAGATGGGCCTGGTAGTAGGCGCGGTTTTTGGCCCGCTGCTGCCGGAAGTGCTCCGCGTCCCACGCGGCGGCGGGGCTGGGGGGATGGCCCGGCGGCGTGCCCCGGGTGAAGTGCAGGCGGCAGTTCCGATGGGGGCCGGTACACAATAGGCGCTCCGCCTCCGCCAGCTCCGATGGCGTCAGCATGGACACGCCGAAGCAGTCCTCCACGTAGCGCCGCAGGATAGGCTCCGGCGTGCGGCCCTGCAGAAACGACAGGATGCGGGGCGTCTGGACGCCGCCTGTGCCGCCGCCCTCGGTATGGGACAGGGCCCGCAGGGCGTTGGGCTTCACGAACCGGATGCCGCCGCCCTTGGTCAGGGAGCGGCCTGCAAATGCCGCCCACTGGCGGTCGGTGACGCTGCGCCGCGCCCGATGGAAGTATTGGTACAGCAGCTCCTCCGTCCGGCGGGTCACGGCCTGCTCATCCCAGTCGGGGGAGAAGGCCAGCCCGTCCAGCAGGGCGCGAAGCGACGCGTCTCCGTCCTGGGGCAGACCCAGCACCCGCTGGGCCCAGCCGCGGCGCACCGCCTCCGGCGATAGGGGAGGCCCGCCCTCGCCGCCCTCCGCCAGCAGGGCGCGGGCGTACTCCTGCCGCAGGGCCGTCAGCACGGGACGTCGGGGCGCTTCCTTTTCGTACAGCGCGTTTTCCAGCCCCATCCAGAACACATCGGCGTACACGCCGCCCTGCGGCTGCTGTTCAAAGGTGTGGAGCATGGGCTGGAAACGGGTGAAGTCGTAGTCACGGCTGGCAAGGCCGATGATGGTGTTCATATACAGGCGGGGGTCGCCGTCGGCGTCAAAGGCGGCCTGCTCCGGCGGCACGTCGTAGCGGCCCGCACCGTTCCAGATCTGGTTGGCGGCGCGGCGGCTCTGCAATTCCTGCCGGTCCATATCAGACTCCGAACAGCTGGCTGCGTCCGGCGTCCTGGGGGATGCGGGCCCACACCGTATCCGCCGCCAGCTGCCGCTCAAAGGGCTCGAAGGCCTTGTTGATGATACCCAGCTTCAGGGCCTGCCCCGTGGGGATACCCTCCCGTATCAGCCGCAGCGCCGCCAGCAGGCCCCGCAGGTCCAGCGTCTTGGTGGAGATCTCGCCGCTGTCGCACTTCTGCCGCAGGTCGTGGAACAGCAGGGCGAACTGCTCGGCCCACTTGGGCGTCAGGTCGGGGAACGTGCGGCGCAGCAGCTTCTGCAGATCCGCATCGGAGATCACCGGCATGTCCAGCACCACGAAGCGGGACACCAGCGCCTCGTTGAGCTCGCGGGTCCCCGCGTAGCCGTAATTCATGGTGCCGATAAAGCGGGCGGCATCGTCCAGCGTGATGCGTTCATATCCGGGCACATCGATGACGCGGCGGTGGTCCAACGTGGCGTGGAGCACGGCCAGTGCCTCGTTCTTGGCCATATTCACCTCGTCCAGCACACCGAAGCCGCCCAGCCGCGCACAGCGGCAGATGGGACCCTCGCGGAACACCACCTCACCCTTTTGCAGGGTATCCGCGCCGATGAGGGCGGCGGCGTCCACGTTGACGTACATGGACACATCCCACACGGGGCGGCCGAACACGGCGGCCAGGTTCTCCGCCAGCACGTTCTTGCCGGTGGCCTTTGGCCCCGCCAGCAGCAGGTGCTGTCCGCACAGCAGGGCCGCCGCCGCGCTCTCCCAGACCTCCTTGCCGTAGTAGAGACACTGGGGTGCGGGGATGCGCGGCTGCGCCTCCGGCGGCACAGGGTGGGCCTCACGGAAGTGCCGTATCTCCTCCAGCAGCGCCGCGTCTATACCCTCGTCCTGCAATTCCTTCCAAATATCCATGCGTTCGCCCCATTTCACCGTTTTGATGCCCTGATTATATGCCAGACGGGCGTTAAAAGAGCGTTAAGGATGCGGGAAAGCGCGGAAAAGCAGGAGACCGTCTGATGGACGGTCCCCTGCTTCAGGAGAGACGGCTCGCGCCGGATCAAAGCTCTTCGTTGGGCTTGGAAAAGACCTTCTCCGCTTTGCGGGCATGGCTCCGCAGCAGGGAGGCGGCCAGACCGAACACGGCGGCGGGGATCAGCCAGCTCAGGCCCAGATCGTACAGGGGCAGGCTCTCCACCAGAGGAATGGCCACGCCGTTGGCGGTGAGGGTACACAGTATGCTGGTCAGCAGGGCGCCGATGGCGGCGCCGCGGCTGATGCGGTCCGGCAGATGGGGCGCCAGCAGGGAGATGAAGATCAGCACCAGCGTGGGAGGATAGATGACATCCAGCACCGGCGCGGCCACAGCCACGATGCGGTCCAGACCCAGATTGGACACCACGGCGCTGAACACGCAGATGGCGATGACGAACACCTTGTAGCTCACCTTGCCGCGGCACAGCTCGGTGAAATAGGCGGCGGCGGAGCTGGTCAGGGCCACGGCGGTGGTGACGCAGGCCAGACCTACCACCACACCGAACAGCACCATGCCCACCTTGCCCATCAGGGCCTCAATGATGGCCATGATCAGCTGGGCACGGCCGATGTCGTTGGTATACTGGGCGGACACGGTGGCGCCCAGATAGGCAAGACCCATGTACACGGCCAGCAGCAGGATACCCGCCAGCACGGCGGAGCCGCCCACCACGCGGAACTGCTTCCTGCCGCTGTCATAGCCCTTGGCGGTGACGCTCTGCAGCACGATGATGCCGAAGGGCAGGGCGGCCAGCGCGTCCATGGTCTGATAGCCGGCCTTGATGCCGGTGACGGCCACGTTGGCGATCTGGGGCAGGGCGGAGGGCTCACCCAGCGGGGTGATGACGCCCTTGATGATGATGGCAAACAGGCCCAGCAGCAGCAGCGGCGTCAGGATCTTGCCCACGATGTCCACCACGGCGGATTCCTTGATGCACAGCGCCAGGATCAGCGCGAAGAACAGGATGGAAAACACCACGGGGCTCACGCCGGACAGGTTGGGCACGATGGCCATCTCATAGGTAGTGGCGGAGGTGCGGGGGATGGCCACCATGGGACCCACGCACAGGATAATGGCGGACATCAGTACCGCTGCGGGTATCTGGCCCACACGGCTGACCACAGCCTCGCTGCTGCCGACCCGCAGCAGGGCGAACATGGCCAGCATGGCCAGGCCGATGTCGGCAATGAAATAGGTGGCGAAGCCCGACACCCACTGGGAGCCGGACTCCAGGCCCAGATAGGGCGGGAAAATCACGTTGCCCGCGCCGAAAAACATGGAAAACAGCGCGAAGCCAACCACGATGATGTCTCGGACGAGACTGGTTTTTTTCTGCATAATTCCTTTTCTCCTCTTTTGTTCCCGAATTTTGCAAGTCATGCAAAACTTAAATATAGGGTATCATTTTTTTCATGACTCCGGAAATGACCCTTATTGATGACCCCATTAAAAAAAGTGATGGTAGAAAGAGGATTGACAGAAAATATCATAGAATTGACGGGGAATTCACAAAAATCCCATTGAAAAGCAACGCACTTTGTGATATATTGAAAAATAAATTTGAAATAATTGTGCAAAACGTCGAAAGCGAGGTTCCTATGGATGATAGCAAGCTGCGGGCGCTGCTGACCGCGGTGCAGTGCGGCAGCTTTGGCAAAGCTGCCGTTCAGCTGGGGTATACCCAGTCGGCCATGACCCATCTGGTCAGCAAGCTGGAGGCAGAGCTGGGCTGTACGCTGCTGCTGCGCAGCAGCAAGGGCGTCTGCCTGTCGGAGGAGGGGGAGCACCTGCTGCCCTATATCCACGGCGTCATCAATGCCTGCGACGCCCTGCGGCAGGAGGCAGAGGAACAGGGAGAGGTCTATGGCCGCGCCCTGCGCATCGGGTGCTTTGCCAGCATCGCAAGGGCCAGCCTGCCGGAGCTGCTGCGGAAGTTCCGGAAGCTCCACCCCGAGATCAAGGTGGACGTGCTGGTGCAGGGCAGCGAGCTGGCCGCCGCCCTGGAGGAGGACCGTATCCAGCTGGCCATCGTGGACGAGAACTGCGCCCGCGGTTTCCAGTGGACCCCGCTGACAGACGCGCCTCTGGTGGCGGTGACGCCCAAGGACTTCCCGTGGACGGAGAGCACCATCTCTCTGGCCCGCTTGCTGCAAGAGCCGTTCCTCTCCTGTCCTGAGCAGTATGTGGAACAGTATCTTCCGGCGGACACGCCGCGTCTGGAGGTAGCGGCCTCCGACGATGGCGCCATTTTGTCCATGGTAGCCGGCGGACTGGGCGTGTCGGTGCTGTCCGCCTTCTCTCTGGCGGGGTACGAGAACCGGGTGCGGGTCATCCCGCTGGACCGGCCCCTGTCCCGCCGTTTGGGCGTGGCGGTGAAGTCCATGCCTGCGGCCAACTCGCCGGCACGGCTGTTCCTGGCCTTCCTGAAGCGTCAGTACCAGACCGCAGCTCAGGAGAAATAAGCAAAAAAGAGCCGTATCCGAAAGGATACGGCTCTTTTTTTGCTGTCGCGCTCAGTCCAGCGGCGCCGGTACGGCGTCGGCAGGGATGGGGCAGGTGTAGCCTCCGGCAGTGCGCTTCCGGAACTCCGCCTTGGCCTGCTCCAGCAGCTCCGGCTGCTCAATGAGGTCAATGGCCGCGGCGCACAGCACCTTGCCTGCATGGACGGTGGCCCGATGGGCCAGCGGCGTCTTGTTGCAGGAAACCACCTGCCAGCTGTGGCAGGGCACGTGGTTGGGCCACACCGCCATGTGGATCTGGGCCGTGGGGCACTGGTAGCTGACGTCGCCCACGTCGGTGGAGCCGGCGTTGAAGGCGGGACCCTGGTACAGCGGCACCAGAAAGTCGTTGAAGTGGCCGGTCCGCAGAGCCTGCACCTTCTCGGCAAAGGCGGGATCGTTCTCCGCGCCTACGCCGCTGGGGATGTCGCTGCCGGCGTAGGTGGCGGACAGCTTCTCCATGAAGGCGTGCTCCTCCGGCGTACACGCCGGTACGCCCAGCTCCGCGAAGTTGTCGTACAGCACCTTTTCCAGCGCGTGGTTGCACACGGTGTCGGACAGGCCGTCCACGAACCGCCGCTCGATGGTGGTGTCCGTCATCAGCGCCGCGCCCTGGGCGATCTTGTCCACCCGTTGGTGCAGGGTGATGCAGTCCTTCACGAAGTTGGACCGGATCATATACAGGACGCTGGCCTGATGCTGCACCACATTGGGGCTGGCGCCGCCGGCGTCCAGAATGGAGTAGTGTATCCGGGCGTCCCGGGGCATGTGCTCCCGCAGGAACTGCACGCCTACGTTCATCAGCTCCACGGCGTCCAGAGCGCTGCGCCCCCGCTCCGG
The DNA here is from genome assembly GCA_900545585.1 of uncultured Eubacteriales bacterium. GTDB lineage: Bacteria > Bacillota > Clostridia > Oscillospirales > Oscillospiraceae > Vescimonas. Next base: position 17,750 of record UQZR01000020.1, on the reverse strand, counting down.
GGCAGTAGACGCCTGAGAGGCCAGACCGTGGAAGGTATACAGCATCTGGATGCAGGAGTTGGTGGAGCCGGTGGCCACCTCGTTGCAGTCGCCGGCGTGCCAGGTCAGTGCTGCGTCCAGATTGTACCACAAGCCATCGCGGGCCATGTAGGCCTTGGAGGCCACGCCCTCCTCGCCGGGGCAGCCGTACAGAATGACGGTGCCGCTTTTGCCGGTCTCGGTGAGGTAGTGCTTCAGACCGATGGCGGCGGCCATGGCGCCGGCGCCCAGCAGATTGTGGCCGCAGCCGTGACCGCTCCCTCCCTTCACCAGCTCGTGGTACTCGGTGCTGCCCGCCTCCTGGGACAGGCCCGACAGGGCGTCATACTCCGCCAGAAAGCCGATGACCGGCTTGCCGCTGCCGTAGGACGCGGAGAAGGCGGTGGGGATGCCGCAGATGCCCTCCTCCACCTGAAAGCCCTCCTCCTTCAGGACCTTGACGAACAGGGCGGCGGACTTTACCTCCTGCATGGACAGCTCCGCGTAGTCCCAGATGGAATCTGCCACCTCCGCGATCAGCTCGTTCTTTTCATCAATGGCAGCCAGTGCCGCCTTTTTTGCGTTATCCATAGCCAGCTCCTTTTTTTATAGCACTTTTTTCAGGAAATCCTGCAATCTGGCGCTCTGGGGGTGATCGAATATCTCCTCCGGCGTGCCCTGCTCGCCGATCTTACCGGCGTCCATGAACAGTACGCGGCTGCCCACCTCGCGGGCAAAGGCCATCTCATGGGTCACCACCACCATGGTCATACCGCTCTGGGCCAATTCCTTTTCATGGGTCTGTCCATCCTTCCTGTGTTGCCGTCCCCGCAGGAGCTTTCGGGATGCGGGAGCGTGTCTCTTTCGTCGATGCTGCATACTCTACCACTGATTATGCAGAAAGTCAAGGGACAATATGAATAAATATTCATAAAATAGCGTTTTCGTCGGATATACTTACACTCGCCCCTGCGCGGAGCCGACCTGTCGTGCAATTTCACAACAGAGCAGGCGGAGGCGGTGCGCCTGGCTGCCGCCATGACCGCCGGACAGTCGGGTTTCCACCCGGCACGGCGGACAAAGGGGGGGCAGACCGCTCCTTTTTATGCATCCATACTGCATAACCGCCCCTGCCGCCGCATAGACATAGACCAGCAGCAAACGTGTATAGGAGTGGTGCTCTATTCGCAACAATCTGGAGCAGCGGGCCGTGGAGCTGGCCCATTACCTCATAGAAAACCGGACCACGGTCCGCGCCGCCGCCAAAAAGTTCGGCGTCAGTAAGTCCACTGTCCACAAGGACCTGTCGGAGCGGCTGCCGCTGTATGACCGCCCGCTGTATCTGCAGGTCAAGGCGGTGATGGAGGAGAACAAGGCCCAGCGGCACATCCGGGGTGGTCTGGCCACGCGGAAAAAGTACAAGGGTACATAAAAACGGCGCCCCGTCTCTTGACGGGGCGCCGTTTTTTCACTGCGCGTCCTTGGGCACCTGCTTCATGGACAGGCTGATGCGTTTTTTCTTCTCGTCTACGTCCAGCACCACCACCTTCACCACGTCACCCACGGCCACGATCTCCGAGGGGTGCTTGATGAACCTGCTGCACACCTGAGAGATGTGGACCAGACCGTCCTGATGGACGCCGATGTCCACGAACACGCCGAAGTCGATGACATTGCGGACGGTGCCGGTGAGCACCATACCTGCCTTCAGATCCTTCAGCTCCAGCACGTCAGTGCGCAGGATAGGAGCCGGCAGGTCGTCGCGCACATCCCGCCCGGGCTTCATCAGCTCCTTCACCGTGTCACGCAGGGTGGGCAGGCCCACGCCCAGCTGCTGCGCCGCCTTCTCCTCACCCAGCAGCTTTACTTTCTGGGCCAGCAGGGGGATGTCACCGTTCTTCACGTCCTCCAGCGTGTAGCCGCACAGGGCCAGCAGCTGCTGCGCCGCACCGTAGCTCTCGGGATGGACGCCGGTGTTGTCCAGTATGGATCTGCTCTCCGGCACCCGCAGGAAGCCGGCGCACTGCTCAAAGGCCTTGGGCCCCAGCTTCGGCACCTTCAAAAGCCGCTTCCGGTCGGGGAATGCACCGTTCTCCTCGCGGTACTTCACAATATTCTTCGCCGTGGCGGCGGTGAGACCGGACACACGGCTCAAAAGACTGGCGGACGCGGTGTTCACGTCCACACCCACGGCGTTGACGCAGTCCTCCACCACGCCGGACAGCGCCTCGTCCAGCCGCTTCTGGGGCATATCGTGCTGGTACTGGCCCACGCCGATGGCCTTGGGATCGATCTTCACCAGCTCCGCCAGCGGGTCCTGCATCCGCCGCGCGATAGATACGGCGCTGCGCAGGTTCACATCGTAGTCGGGGAACTCCTCCGCTGCCAGCTTGCTGGCGGAGTACACGGAGGCGCCCGCCTCGTTGACGATCATATAGCTGACCCCGGGCAGGCCGCGGAGCATCTCCACCGTCATCTGCTCCGTCTCGCGGCTGGCGGTGCCGTTGCCGATGGCGATGTGGGTGACGCCGTGCTTTTTGCACAGGGCCGTCAGCTTGGCGATGGCGTCCTTTTTCTGGCGCTCACCGTAGGTGGGATAGACCACGGTGGTGTCCAGCACCTTGCCGGTGCCGTCGATGACCGCCACCTTGCAGCCGTGGGCATAGCCGGGGTCCAGGCCCATGGTGATGTGGCCCTTCACCGGCGGCTGCATCAGAAGGGGCTTCAGGTTCAGAGCAAACTGGCCGATAGCGCCCTCGCTGGCGGTATCGGTCAGGGTAGAGCGGGCCTCCCGCTCCAGCGAGGGGTAGATGAGCCGGTCGTAGGCGTCCTCGCAGGCGGCGCTGACGAACGCCGCCGCCGGTGTGCGGGGCTTGACCACTGCCGTGCGCAGCGCGTACAGCGCCGCCTCCCGATCCAGCAGCACCGTCACGGAGAGGAAGCCCTCCTTTTCGCCCCGGTTGACGGCCAGGATCTGGTGACCCGCCAGCCTGGGCAGCGGCTGGTCGAAATCATAGTACAGCCGGTACACGCTGTCCTCCTCCTTGGCGGCCAGACTGCGCAGGTGTCCCTGCCGCGACAGGAGGCCGCGCAGCGCCTTGCGCAGGTCGGCGTCGTCGCTGAGCAGCTCGGCAATGATGTCGTTGGCGCCCTGCAGGGCGTCCGCTGCTGTCTCCACGCCCTTTTCCGGGTCGAGGTAGGCTTGGGCGGCCTCCTCCGGCGCGGGGCAGTCCTTTGCCTGTGCCAGCAGCAGCTCCGCCAGCGGCTCCAGCCCCTTCTCCCGGGCAATGGTGGCGCGGGTGCGGCGCTTCTGCTTATAGGGGCGGTACAGATCCTCCACCTCCGCCAGCGTGGCGGCGTTGTCGATGGAGGCAGACAGCTCCTCCGTCAGCTTGCCCTGCCCGTCGATGGCGGACTTCACCTCCTGCCGCCGCGTCTCCAGATTTCGCAGATAGCGCAGCCGGTCCTCCAGCTTCCGCAGGGCGGTGTCGTCCATGGAGCCGTGCTGCTCCTTGCGGTAGCGGGCGATGAAGGGGATGGTGTTGCCCTGATCCAGCAGGGCGATAACGTTTTCCACGGCCTGCTGGGGCTTGCCCAGCTCCTTGGCCAGTATCTGGGGAATGGTCTGCATGAAGGCTCCTTTCAGAATACGCAGATGTCGGTACGGGAATGACTTTGCCCGCGCACAGCGCGGGCAAAGGGAGGGTCACTTTTTGTGGTACAGGGACTTGACCTCATACTTGGGCTGGCAGCTGACGTTGATGCCCAGCCGCTTATAGAGCTTGGCGTCCTCCTCCGAGATAATGACGGAGAAGTGGGCGTCGCAGCCCCGCAGGGTCCTGAGCTGCTCCTGCACCATGGCGGCCAGCGGGTTGGTCAGGCCCGAGATGGCCAGCGCGATCAGTACCTCATCGGAGTGCAGGCGAGGGTTGTGATGGCCCAGATAGCCGGTCTTCATGGCGCTGATGGGCTCGATGACGGAGGAGGGGATCAGGTCCAGCTTGTGGTCGATGCCCGCCATGTGCTTCAGAGCGTTGAGCAGCAGCGCCGCCGACGCGCCCAGCAGGGGGGAGGTCTTGCCCGTGACGACGCAGCCGTCCGGCAGCACCATGGCGCCGGCGGGCTTGCCGGTCTGGGCCGCCTTCTCCAGCGCCGCGCCCACGGCGGGGCACAGCTCCGGCGTGACGCCGGCCTGCTGCATCACCAGCTCCAGCTTCCGCACCACGCATTCGTCGGCCTGTCCCTTGGCGCGTTCCACACAGCCGGCATAGTAGCGGCGCAGGATCTCCATGCGGCTGGCCTCCTGACACGCCTCGTCGTCCACGATGGCGAAGCCCGCCATGTTCACGCCCATGTCCGTGGGGGACTTGTAGGGGCACTCGCCCTGGATCTTTTTGAACATGGCGGCCAGCACGGGGAAGATCTCCACATCGCGGTTGTAGTTGACGGTGGTGATGCCGTAGGCGTCCAGATGGAACGGATCGATCATGTTCACATCGTTGAGGTCGGCGGTGGCGGCCTCGTAGGCCAGGTTTACCGGATGCTTCAGCGGCAGGTTCCAGATGGGAAACGTCTCATACTTGGCATAGCCCGCAGGGATGCCGCGGCGGTTGTCGTGGTACAGCTGGCTCAGACAGGTGGCCATCTTGCCGCTGCCGGGGCCCGGGGCCGTCACCACGATGAGGGGCCGCGTGGTCTCAATATAATCGTTGCGGCCCAGCCCCTCGTCGGAGACGATGTGCGCCACGTCAGAGGGGTATCCGGCGATGGGATAGTGCTTGTAGCTCTTGACCCCCAGCTGGCTCAGCCGCTTGATAAAGGCGTCGGCCGCCGGCTGGCCGGCGTACTGGGTGATGACCACGGAGCCCACATAGAACCCCAGATCGCGGAACACGTCGATGAGCCGCAGCACATCGGCGTCGTAGCTGATGCCCAGGTCGCCCCGCATCTTGTTCTTCTCAATATCGCCGGCGCAGATGGCCATCACGATCTCCACGTCGTCCTTCAGCGTCCGCAGCATCCGGATCTTGCTGTCCGGCTGAAACCCCGGCAGCACGCGGGAGGCGTGGTAGTCGTCAAACAGCTTGCCGCCGAACTCCAGATACAGCTTGCCGCCAAACTGGGCCCGCCGCGCCGTGATATGCTCCGCCTGCAGCTGCAGGTACTTGTCGTTGTCGAATCCGATCTTCATCTCCGTGACCCCCGTTACATCAAAAACTCGACTCATTATACAACATCCTGTGTCCGCAGGAAAGCGAAAATCACCAAATCCGGTAGGGAAAAATAGCCGAACTTGTCCTCGCTTTTTTGGCAAAACCCACTGTTGCGCCGGCGCAGCGAACAGGGTATACTAAAAAATACACCCCTAAAGGAGGAACACCCATGCGATTTCATGTTGTCTGGCGTAAAAGCCACGAGCCGGAGTCGGCCTACCGCGATTTTTTCGAGACCAACGATATTGACGAGGCCAAGGACTTCGCCATGCGTCTGGCCTTTGATGAGACGAATCTGGTCTACGTCCGCGACATCCAGCGGGACGAGATCGTGCGGGACTTCGACGCCGAGGTCTACCGCTGAATACGAAAGAAACCCCGCACCTCCGGCCATACTAAGGCCGGAGGTGATTTTTCATGCCCAAAAAGAGCGGCGGCTTTCCCTACGATGCCACGCCGGATGTCCACCAGTTCCGCGGCGTGCCGGAGAGCTGCTTCGACCTGGTGAATATGTACGGCACCTACAACATCCAGCCTACCGGCGATACGGAGCACCTGTTTCCGCTGATCGCCCCGGGCCTGCCCCGCCGCTGGCGGGAGATGCGCCTTGGTAAGCCGGAGCTGGAGGACCTCCCGTAAGCCCCTGCGGCACAACAGCCCCTACGGCGAAAAAAGAGCCTGCGGCACAGCCGCAGGCTCTTTTTTTTACGCAATTTCACGCCTCACCGCAGAAATAGTCCCGCGTCTGCGCAATGTTGTGCTGGATCTCCTGCCGCAGGACCTCCAGCGAGTCGAATTTCCGCTCGCCCCGCAGGCGGCGGCAGAACTCCAGGCGGATGGTCTGGCCGTACAGGTCGCCGTCGAAGTCCAGCAGGAAGGTCTCCACCGATACCGCGCCGCTGTCGGACACCGTGGGCCGCGTGCCCACATTGGTGACACCGGCGAAGCTCCGCCCGTCCGGCAGGTATACCCGCGTGATATACACGCCGTGAGCCGGGGCCAGCACGTGCTCCGGCATCGTCAGGTTCACCGTGGGGATGCCGATGGTGCGGCCGATGCGCTGACCGTGCTCCACCGTGCGGCTGAGACAGTGGCGATGGCCCAGAAACTCTGCCGCCCGCTCCACGTCCCCCGCCGCCACCAGCTTGCGGATGTAGGTGGAGCTGACGGTGATGCCATCGTGCACCACCTCGGGAATGATGTCGCAGCCCAGCCCCAGCTGGGCACACTTTTCCCGCAGAAGCTGGGCGTTTCCGGCATTTTTGTGACCGAACCGGTGGTCATGGCCCGCCACCAGATGCACCGCGCCGCAGCGCTTCACCAGCAGCTCCGTTACAAAGTCCTCCCAGGACATGGTCATCATCTCGCGGTCGAAGGGGGCCAGAATGATGCGGTCAATGCCGTACAGGCGGCGGATGAGATCCTGCCGGTCCTCCGCCGAGTTGATGAGGTACACCGGCTGACCGGTGACCACCTCCTTGGGCGGCCGGTCAAAGGTAAAGACGACCGGCTCCGCGCCCAGCTCACGGGCCCGCTCCGCTGTCCTTTGCAGCAGGGCGCCGTGACCGCGGTGTACGCCGTCGAAAAAGCCAAGGGCTATCACAGTTCGTTCCAAAGTGTTCACGCTCCGAAAAAGTTTTTCAGGGAGGTCAAAACGCCGCCCTCCCCGCGGCTCAGGCACAGAAAGCTGCCGTCCCGCCCGTATACGCGGTACAGCCCGTCCGGCACCTCCGCCGTCAGGGGATTGCCGCAGCGGCACCGCCGCTCTGCCCCCTCCGTGGGGATGACGTAGGCGGGGTATTGCCGGAACAGGGAGTCGGCGGGGGCCAGCAGCGCCTCGCCCAGCTCCTGCACCTCCTCGATGGTATGGCTGTCCGCCAGCGTAAAGCCGGCGGCCATGGTGCGCCGCAGGGAGCTCATGCACCCGCCGCAGCCCAAAGCCTGTCCCATGTCGTGGCACAGCGTCCGGACGTAGGTGCCCTTGGAGCACAGGATGCGCAGCAGCCAGTTGCCGCTCTCGTCCTGCCCCAGCACCTCCAGCTCATGGATGGTCACAGGGCGGGCGGGGCGCTCCACTTCCTTGCCCTGCCGCGCCAGCTGGTACAGCTTCTGCCCATTGATCTTGATCGCGGAGTACATGGGCGGCACCTGCATCACCTCACCGGTGAAGCGGGGTAGCAGCGCCTCCAGCTCCTGCCGCGTCACGTGGACAGGGTGCTGCTCCAGCACATCACCGGAGGTGTCCTGCGTATTGGTGACGCAGCCTAAACGCAGCCCCGCCACGTACTCCTTGTCGCCGGTCTCGGCGAAGGACACCGCGCGGGTAGCCTGCCCCACGAACACCGGCAGTACGCCGGTGGCCATGGGGTCCAGGGTACCGGCGTGGCCCACCTTGCGGGTTTTCAGGACGCTCCGCAGCTTGCCGCACACGTCCATGGATGTCCAGCCTGCGGGCTTGTCGATAATCACGATACCGTTTGCCATGTCTTACCCCACGACCTCCTGATAGGCGCGGAGCACGGCGCTGCGCACCTCGTCCATGGTGCCGTCCGCCGTAGCGCCCGCCGCGGCCCTGTGACCGCCGCCGCCCAGCTTCTGGCACACGGCGCAGGCGTCCACACGGGGGCCGGTGCGCAGGGAGATCTTGATGACCCCGGGCCGCAGCTCCCGCAGCGTCACGCCGCAGTCCGTGCCCTCCACCAGCGCCGCAAGAGAACTGAGCTCCTCGATGTCTGCCTCCGTGGCGTGCATCTCCTGCCGCAGGGACAGGGGGATAGTCATCACCACCACGCGGTCCTGGTCGAACAGCGTCATGTCCGCCACCATCCGGGCCTCCATGGCAAGGCGCGTCCGGCTTTTCGTGCGGAACAGCGCCTTGTTCACCGGCCCCACGTCGATGCCGCAGCCCAACAGCTCCGATGCAATGCGGTGGGTCTGGGCAGTGGTGTTGCTGTATACAAAGCAGCCGGTGTCCGTGGCGATGGCCACGTACAGCAGCATGGCGATATCCGGCGTTACCGCCGTCAGCTCTCGGATGATGCCGTAGAGGATCTCGCCGCAGGCGGCGGCGTCCGCATCCAGACACACCTGCTCCGCAAAGAACCCGTGGGAGCCATGGTGATCGATGGCCAGCTCGATGCGGTCCGCGTAGGCGGCCGCGTTGTCCGGCAGCAGGTTCAGCGCCGCGATGTCGGTGGACACTACGTGCTCCGGTGCAAAGCGCTCCGGCGCCCAGTAGGGGGCGGCGCAGGGCGCATAGGTGGCGGTGATCTCGGGGTTATACAGCAGGTACGCCGTCTTTCCCATGTCCCGCAGGGCCTGACACAGCGCGGCGGCGCAGCCGATGGTGTCGCCGTCGGGCCGCACGTGCGTCAGGATCAGCACGTTGTCCATGCCCCGCAGGGCTGCCGCCGTCTCCCGCGCGGTCAGTCTGTTCCCGCTCATTCCCGATCCTCCGGCAGCACGATGTCCGCGTTGGCGGGGTTGGCGGGCTTCACGTGGCTCAGAAGGTCCAGAATGTGTGCGCCGTGGGCGATGGAATCGTCCATGATGAACTGCAGCTCCGGCGTGTACCGCAGGTCCACCTTCTGCCCCAGCTCATGGCGCAGATAACCGGATGCGGACTTCAGGCCCTTCATCAGGCCCTTCTCATCCCGGCAGTTCAGGGCGCTGATATACACCCGGGCGTACCGCAGGTCGCTGGTGGTGTCCACATGGGTGATGGTCAGCATGCTCTCGGTGACGCGGGGGTCCTTCACGGTGCGCAGCAGACCGGCCAGCGCCTCGCGGATGGCCTCGTTGATGCGTCCGATACGGTTGGATGCCATAATATCGCTCCTTTCGAAAAACAGGGGGTGGGCGTCGGCCCACCCCCTCGTCAGTTACACTTGGATCTGCTCCATGGTGAAGGCTTCCACCACGTCGCCTTCCTTGATATCGTTGAACTTCTCAATGCTCAGACCGCACTCGTAACCGGCCACGACCTCCTTGACGGAGTCCTTGAACCGCTGGAGGGAGGCCAGCACGCCCTCGTGGATCACGATGCCGTCGCGGACCAGACGGACCTGGCAGTCCTTGCGCTGTAGCTTGCCGTCCAGCACGTAGCAGCCCGCCACCGTGCCCACGCCGGACACCTTGTAGGTCTGGCGCACCTCGGCATGGCCCAGCAGCACCTCGCGGAACTTGGGGGCCAGCATGCCCTTCATGGCGGCCTCGACCTCATTGATGGCATCGTAGATGACGCGGTACATCCGCATGTCCACGTTGGCGCGGGCGGCGCTGTCGCGGGCGGCGGCATCGGGACGGACGTTGAAGCCCACGATGATGGCCTGGGACGTGGAGGCCAGCATCACGTCGGACTCGTTGATGGCGCCCACGCCGCCGTGAATGACGCGGACGCGGACCTCGTCGTTGCTCAGCTTCTCCAGAGAGGACTTCACGGCCTCCACGCTGCCCTGCACGTCGGCCTTGACGATGAGGTTCAGGTTCTTCATCTCACCGGCCTGGATCTGACTGAACAGATCCTCCAGAGACACCTTGGTGACAGGCGCGTTGGCCTTGGCCTTCTCCTCGGCCTTGCGCTGCTCCACCAGCTCGCGGGCCAGCTTCTCGTCGGCCACGGCATTGAACGTAGCGCCGGCGGAGGGGGCCTCGCTGAGGCCGGTGATCTCCACGGGCACGCTGGGGCCCGCCTCGGTGATGCGCTGGCCCTTGTCGCTGACCATGGCGCGGACGCGGCCCACGGAGGTGCCCGCGATGATGATGTCGCCCTGATGCAGGGTGCCGTTCTGGATCAGCAGGGTGGCCACGGGGCCGCGGCCCTTGTCCAGACGGGCCTCGATGACGGTGCCCTGTGCGGCGCGGTGGGGGTTGGCCTTCAGCTCGCCCACCTCAGCGGTGAGGGTCAGCATCTCCAGCAGGTTGTCGATGCCCATACCGGTCTTGGCGGAGATGGGGCAGATGATGGTGTCGCCGCCCCACTCCTCGCACACCAGACCGTACTCGGTGAGCTGCTGCTTGATGCGCTCGGGGTTGGCCTCGGGCTTATCCATTTTGTTGATGGCCACGATGATGGGGATACCGGCGGCCTTGGCGTGGTTGATGGACTCCACGGTCTGGGGCATGATACCGTCCTCGGCGGCCACCACCAGAATGGCGATATCCGTTACCATGGCGCCGCGGGCGCGCATGGAGGTAAAGGCCTCGTGGCCGGGGGTGTCCAGGAACGTGATGGGCTTGCCGTGGATCTCCACCTGATATGCGCCGATGTGCTGGGTGATGCCGCCGGCCTCACCGGAGGCCACATGGGCGTTGCGGATATAGTCCAGCAGACTGGTCTTGCCGTGGTCCACGTGACCCATGACCACCACCACAGGCGCCCGGGGCACCAGATCCTCGTCCTTGTCCTGGTGGTCGTCGATGAGGCGCTCCTCAATGGTGACCACCACTTCCTTCTCCACCTTGCAGCCCATCTCCTCGGCGATGATGGCGGCGGTGTCAAAGTCGATCATCTGGCTCAGAGAGGCCATAACGCCGTTCTTCATCAGGCACTTGACCACCTCTGCGCCGGTTTTCTTCATGCGGCTGGCCAGCTCGCCCACGGAGATCTCATCGGGGATCTGCACGGTGACGGGCGTCTTTTTAATGACCTCCAGACGCAGCTTGCGGAGCCGGTCAGCCTCCTCCTGCTTGCGCTTGTTGCTGGCGAAGCTGTTGTCGCGGCGCTTGTTATTGCGGAATTTCTCCTTACCCTGAGGGGCCTGCTGCTCCCGCTTGCCGCCGCGGGCGCGGGCGTCCGCCATATCCTGCAGCTTCTCGTCGTACTTGTCCAGATTCACGTTGGTGGCCTTGCGGGTATCCACCACCTGCTTCTGGGGCACGCGGGACATGGGCTGCTTCACCGGCTCGGCGGCCTTCTCGGGAGCCTTACCGGCGGGAGCCGTACCCTGTGCGGGCCTATTGCCCTGCTGCGGCGCGGCGGGCCTGGCCGCCTGCTGGCTCTGGGCAGGGGCCGCCTTCTTCTCCGCGGGCTTGGCGCCCTCGGCGAAGATGACCGCGATATTGGAGACAGGGTTGTGCTGGGTCAGATACTCAAAGATGAGGCTGAGCTCCCGATCCTCCAGCACCTGCATGTGATTCTTGGGCGTTTCGGCGTACTTGGCCAGGATCTCCGTGATCTCCTTGGTGGAGACCCCGAAATCCTTGGCCACCTCATGCACTCTGTATTTGTTGACGATACTACCCAAATAAAGCCACCTCCATCTTAGTGATCGGCCTGCCGCGTGGCATGCCGCGCAAGTTCCGTTTGCTGCTGTTTATCTGCCGGACTTTTTCCGGCTTCCTTTGCCCTTCTTCACCGGCAGCGCGCCGGCGAACCGTTGGCTGGATGTCTCTGCCCGGCGCTGGGGCCGTTCCTGCCGCCTGCGGGCGCTGCCGGGCCGTGACGGCCGCTTCGCCGCGGGTCTGGCAGGCGCCTGCGGTGCCGGAGGCTCCGGTGCCGCGGGCTTCTCGGCATGGACACGCTTTTTGCCCTGCCGCAGGTTTTTCTCATGCTGGAGCCGTTCCTCTTTCCGCTCCCGCGCCCGTCTGGCCTTGACGGCCAGCGTGTCGGCGGCCTCCTGATAGGCGCCGCCGTCCAGCGCCGCCAGCTTTTTCACCAGCGACTCGGCAAAGCCGATGTCGGTGACGGCGCACATGGCCACACTGCTGCGTCCCAGACTGCGTCCCAGCGCGTCCTTATCCGCAGGCAGCGTCACGCACAGCGTGCTGCCGGTGCGGGCAAAGGACTGGGCCCGCCGCACGGATGACGGCGCGGCGTCCTGCGCCACGAAGATGACGCGGGCTTTCTTGGCGCGGGCGGCGGCGCCCACCGGCTCCTCGCCCACCTCCACGCGGCCCGCCTTCAGGGCGAGGCCCAGCATGGATAGGATGTGTTCTGTCATAGGCCGCCCTCCATCTGCGCTTCCAGCGCGTCGTAGACCTCCGGCGGGATGGCGGTGTCAAAGGCCCGCTCCAGCGACCGGTTCTTCCGTGCCTTCTTCAGGCAGGCGGGGTCGGGGCACACATAGGCGCCGCGTCCGGATTTTTTGCCGGTGCTGTCCAGCAGGATCTCGCCCTCCGGCGTCCGGACGATGCGCAGCAGCGCCTTCTTCTCCTTCATCTCGCGGCAGCCGACGCACTGCCGCTGCGGTATTTTGCGGGGCTTCTGCATCTCTGCCGCTCCTTTCTGTCCGATCTTACTCGCCGGTGTAGCTGGCGGGCTTGATGTCGATCTTATAGCCGGTGAGCCGCGCGGCCAGACGGGCGTTCTGCCCCTCCTTGCCGATGGCAAGGCTCAGCTGGTCGTCGGGGACGACCACGCGGCAGCTCTTGCCCTCGTCGGCCAGCTGCACGCTGACCACGTCGGCAGGGGCCAGCGCGGCGGCGATAAACTCCGCAGGGTCCTCGGAGTACTTGATGATGTCGATCTTCTCGCCCCGCAGCTCGTCCACGATGGCGTTGACGCGCTGACCGCGGGGACCGACGCATGCGCCGATGGGGTCCACGTTCTCGTCGGCGGACCACACCGCCATTTTGGTGCGGTTGCCCGCCTCACGGGCGATGGAGCGGATCTCCACGGTGCCGTCATAGATCTCCGGCACCTCCAGCTCGAACAGCCGCTTCACAAGGCCCGGGTGGGTACGGGAGATCAGCACCTGCGGGCCGCGGGTGCTGCGGCGGACCTCTACCAGATACACCTTGACCATCTGGCCCTCACGCAGCTCCTCGCCGGGGACCTGCTCGTTCATGGTCAGCACCGCCTCGGTGGACTCGGCGCCGGTGCCGATACGCAGACTGACGTTGCCGGTCCGGGGATCGATGCGGCTGACGGTGCCGGTGAGGATCTCGTGCTGCTTGCTGTTGAACTCATCGTAGACCATGCCGTGCTCAGCCTCCCGCAGGCCCTGGATGATGACCTGCTTGCCGTTTCCGGCGGCGATACGGCCGAACTCCACGCTTTCCACGGGGATGTTGACGATGCCGCCCAGCTCGTTCTTGGCGGACATGTGCTTGGCCTCCTCCAGCGAGATCTGGGAGCCGGGGTTCTCCACCTCCTCCACGATCTCCTTCTGGACGAACATCTTCAGATCCTTCTTCTCCTCGTTCACGTCCACGATGACGTTCTCCACGCCCTCGTGGTCCCGCTTATAGGCAGTGGTCAGCGCCTGAATGATCTTGCCCATCATAAAGCTCTGGGGGATACCGCGTTCCTTTTCCAGCATCGCCAGTGCGGCGAAGATCTCATCACATTTCATGGTCGTTTCTCCTTCTATTCATCGTCAGATAGTCGTATCAGAATTCCACGCGCAGGCGCACCAGCGCCACCTCGTTCTTTTCGAACCGCACCGGCTCCGCGCCGCCCATGTCCAGCAGCACCGCGCCGTCCTCATAGCCCGCCAGCTTACCGGCGAACTCCTTGCGCCCGTCCCTGTTCTGGTAGGTCTTGACCAGCACGGGGCTGCCCATGAAGCGGGCAAAGTCCGAGGGCCGCTTCAGCTGCCGCTCCAGACCGGCGGAGCCCACCTCGAACACGTAGCTGCTCTCGATGGGGTCGGCCTCGTCCAGCAGGTCGCTGACCCTCCGGCTGATGGCCTCGCAGTCCAGAATGTCCACGCCGCCGTCCTTGTCCAGATACAGCCGCAGGTACCACTGGCCCGCCTCCCGTACATATTCCACGTCCCACAGCTGGCAGCCATGCTCCTGTACCACCGGCTCCGCCAGCTCCCAGACAACGTCTGTGATCTTCTTCACGGCGCATCCTCCTGTTTTTAACAAATCAAAAATGCCCAACAAAAAGAGCGGACAGTCAAGCCCACTCCCAGTCAATACCTTACTTACGTGTGTAGCATACCATAAAAAGAGGAACAACGCAAGTATTTTTCTGCAAAAAACCCGTCGAAAAGGCGCGTTTTGCAAAAAAAGACAGGGCGGTGCGGGTGTAGACCCGCGCCGCCGCGCCGTTATGCCCGTTTTTTCAGCCCCGCCGCACCGCAGGCCAGCAGGAACGCCGCCAGATCCGCCAGCACCACCGTAGCGCCCACGGGGGTGCTCAACAGATACGAGCCGGTGAGCCCCGCGCAGAAGCATGCCACGCTGAGTACTCCCGCGCAGATGACCACGCCGCGGAAGCTGCGGAGCAGCCGCATCGCCGTCAGGGCGGGGAAGATGACCAGACTGGAGATGAGCATGGCGCCCATCAGCCGCATGCCCAGCACGATGGTCAGCGCTGTCAGCACCGACAGCACCGTGTTGTAAAGCCCCACCCGCATGCCGGTGGCGCGGGAAAAGCTCTCATCAAAGGTGATGGCGAACAGCCGGTGGTAAAACAGCACGTACAGCACCAGCACCGCCGCCGACACCCCTACGGACAGCGCCACGTCGGCGCGGTCCAGCGCCAGGATGGAGCCGAACATAAAGCTGTCCACATCGGTGGTCATGCCGGTGGTGAGACTGGTGACCACCACACCGGCGGCCAGGGAGGAGGCGCTGACCACGGCGATGGCCGCGTCCGCGCCCATGCGGCTCCTCTCCGTCATCCGCAGCAGGCCCAGCGCCGCCAGCACCACCACGGGGATGGACACCGGCAGCGGCGCCCAGCCGCAGGCCAGCGCAACGCTCAGTGCGCCGAAGGACACGTGGCTCAGTCCGTCGCCGATCATGGAGTAGCGCTTCAGCACCAGCGGCACGCCCAGCAGCGCCGCGCACAGGGAGATCAGGATGCCCACCACAAAGGCCCGCAGGATAAAGGGGTAGGTGAACATTTCCAGCAGCAGGCTCATATACCGTCACCTCCGAATCGCTTTCCGTAGGGCGACGCCAGATACGCCGCCGTGTCGCCGTAGAACCAGCCGCCGTGTCCCGCGTGGAGGATGGCGGTAGCATGGGGCAGGGCGCTGCGCAGGTCGTGGGTCACCATGACGATGGCCAGCCCCTCCTTCTTATTGAGATAGTCCAGCGTGCGGTACAGGTCCTGGGCCGCAGCGGGGTCCAGCCCCGTCACCGGCTCATCCAGCACCAGCAGCTCTCCGGCGGCGCACAGCGCTCTTGCCAGCAGCACCCGCTGCTGCTGCCCGCCGGACAGCTCACGGTAGCACCGGTCCTTCAGCTCTAAAATGCCCAGCTTGCCCATGTGCATCAGCGCCGTGGATTTCTCCTGCGCCGTGTAGAAGAAGTGAGCGCCCCGCCCGTTGAGGAAGCCGCTGCGCACCACCTCCGTCACTGTGGCGGGAAAGTCCTTCTGGGCCTGTGTCTGCTGGGGCAGATAGCCGATGGCTCCCGCCCGCAGGGACCGGTCCAGCACGATCTCTCCCTTCATGGGCTTCAGAAGGCCCAGCATACTTTTCAGCAGCGTGGACTTGCCGGAGCCGTTCTCGCCCACCACGCAAAGATAGTCGCCGCTGCGCACCTGGAACGTCAGCCCCTGCCACAGCGCCTGCCCCTCATAGCCCAGGGACACATCGCGGCAGTCCAGCAATATTTTCTTTTCCGTCGGCTTTTCCATCAGGCCAGCCCCTCCCTCAATGCGTCCACGTTGGCCTCCATCAATTGGAGATACGTGACGCCGTTATCAAAATCCGCGCGGCTCACCGTCTGGCAGGACTGGAACGTCCGCACCGCCGCGCCGGTGGTCTCGGCGATGGCCTCCGCCACCTTCCGGCTGCTGAGCTCGATGGTGTATACCACGGGGATGTGCTCCTCGTTTACCAGATCGATGAGATACTTCAATGTGGCCAGCGACGGCTCGGTGTCGCCGGCGCAGCCGTGAAACGCCGCGCGGTAGTCCAGCCCGTACTCGCGGCAGAAATACAAAAGCGGGAACCGGTCGCCGAACACCAGCAGCCTCCGGCTGCCGCCGGCCACCACGTCGCGGAACGACTGATCCAGCGACTCCAGCTCCGTCAGATAGTCCGTCAGCCGCTGGCGGTAGCTGTCGGCGTGGTCGGGATCGGCCTGACACAGAGTCTCCCCGATGGCGCGGCACAGGGCCATGGCCGTCACCGGCGATGTCCAGATGTGCTCGTCGTACTCGGTTTCTTCATCTTCCGCATCATCGCCCCCGCCGTTTTCGCCGTGGCCGTGGTCGTGATCGCTGTGCTCGTGGGCGTTTGCGTCCTGTCCCTGCATGCCCTCGGAAAATTCTTCCTCATGCAGTTCCGCCGCCCCCATCATCGACAGGACATACGGGATATTTTCCCCTGCGGCGTCCAGAATGTTCTCCACCCACTGCTCGCTCTCGCCGCCGTTGTAGACGAACACGTCCGCCTCGCTGATGCGGATGACATCCAGCGGCGTGGGCTCAAAGCTGTGTGTCTCCCGCCCTGCGGGCACCACCAGCGTCACGTCCACGTCGTCCCCGCCGATCTGCCGCACGAAGTCGTAGTAGGGGAACAGCGTGCATACCACCCGGAGCTTTCCGTTGTCCTGCAAGGGCTTCCGGCCGCAGCCGCACAGCCCCGCCGCCACCGTCAGCGCCAGTAAAAACGCCAGGAGCCGCCTCATTCCGCCGCCTCCCGGCACCGGCGGCACACGCCGTAAAACAGCGTCCGCCGCGGGTCGATGGAGAAGCCGTGCTCCTCCTCCAGATGGCGGTACAGCGGCGCCAGATGGGAGCAGTCCACATGGCACACCTCACCGCACTTTTCGCATTTCAGCAGAAAACAGTCGCGACCCGATGCGTTACATGTGCAGAACTGGTATTTTGCGCCGGAATCCGTCACAATTTTGTGAACCTTGCCTGCCTTTTCCAACCGCTCCAAATGGCGGTACACGGTGGTCAGTCCCACCGTCTCGCCCTGCCGGTGCAGCGTTTCCGTCAGCTCCGCTGCGCCGATGCCGCCGTCGCAGGACTGGATGCAGGTTAGTATCGCCTGCTGCTGTCTGGTCATATACGTCATAGGATGCCTCCTGAAATTGAAAATGAAAACCGTTTTCAAATCATAGCAGAAAATCCGCGTTTGTCAACTGCTTTTTTTGCGCGGCGCTATACCGGCAAGCGCGACATTAACGGGGTCTTAACATCGGATTAGCGAAAATTTAACAATCGTGCGCTTGCACAGAAAAAGCACCCGCACATTTCTTCATAAGAAATACATGCACAAATTCTGTATTTTACGAGATATTAGCATATATTATCTGATTTTTGCCGCATGAAATGTTATACTTTTCACATAAAGGAATGGTGGTTTACTATAAAGAAAATGTTAAAACAGCAGAAAACTGTGCTAAAAATTTATAAATATTGCTAATTGCGGGGAGCGGCGGGATGGGCTATACTTCAAAGTAACCTGACGCGAAAGACTTTCGCGCAGGGAACCGCTCCGGTGTGGGAGCACCGGAACGGGAAGGCTAAGGGAAAGTATTTAGTAAGGAGAGAAAACAATGGAAGAAAGAAAAGGCTTTGGAACCAATTTTGGATTCCTGATGGCGTCTGTCGGTTCGGCAGTCGGCCTGGGCAACATCTGGGGCTTCCCCAATAAAATG